>JAZRXW010000095.1:0-99372 GCA_045600425.1 Fibrobacter sp. | reverse complement strand
TCGTCGGGCTTACAGAGCATAAAACCATCATCAAGGCAAAGCGATTCACGAAGCAGCCACATGAGGGCCCCCGCAATTTTCCGCAATCCAAAGCGGTTCAAGTTCGCCATCAGTTCGCGGCGTTCGCTTTCGCTGGAATGCCTAAGCAACACGTAATAATCAACAATCTGCCGAAGCCCTACCCCGCCACCCACAAAATGACGATAGATGTGCGACAGCTGCATGGCCAACGCAAACTTCGTGGAATGGGCGCAGAAACCTTCGGGAACCTCCACCGAGTTCAGGATTTCTTTGTCCAGATATTTCAGCAGTCGCCTTGTCGTAAACGGATTGTAGTTGCCCGAAGACGTACGGAAATGCACCTCCACATCAATTCCTCGATCATTTTTCATGTGGGCATGGTGCGTAGGCTTAGTCTCTTGATTCAGCAGATTCGTTTCCCGCAGCAAACCCACGACGCTCTTTTTCCCGCCGGAAACCCAGATGTCGATGTCACCCGGCTGCCGACAAAGCGGATTCGGGTAAAGGCGGGCATTGGCATGACCCTTCAAAACGGTACAACTTCTGCCATGCCCCTTGAAAAACTCCGTGAGCCTCGCCGCCTCCTCATTCAAAATCTTGTTCAAGCCGCTAAAGGATTCCGCTTCGCTGGCCCACTGGAACATCAGTTCCATGGGAGGGCGCAGCTCCTGAGGCAACTTCATCACCCCGTCAAATGCAAGCCCCAGAAGAGTCTGCCGGTCCGCCTCGTTGTAAATGCGTTCCCACTCATCCGCAGACAACCGCGGAAACACGTCAGCACTTGCCCCCGGACACCCAAGGGCAATACGCAACAGAAGGAAAAAATTATCGTATCTGGAAAAATCCATAGCATTCTCATTAGGGCGACAAAACGACATTTTGTTAATTCTTCGCTCTAAAGTATAAAAAATTTACAGCAACAATCTTGCAAAAGTTCCACTACAGAAGTATTTTTACATTGAAATATCTCCACAAATCCACTATATTCATATTGAAATACATCTATAAATTGGATTTTTCATGTTTAAACGCAAAGTTTACGACAAACTTCTGTACTGGAAAGAGAACCTTGCCGGAGGATACGCCTGCCTGCTTGAAGGGGCAAGGCGCGTGGGCAAATCAACCATCGCCGAGGAATTCGCAAA
The DNA here is from genome assembly GCA_045600425.1 of Fibrobacter sp. Taxonomy (GTDB): domain Bacteria; phylum Fibrobacterota; class Fibrobacteria; order Fibrobacterales; family Fibrobacteraceae; genus Fibrobacter. Next base: position 98,206 of record JAZRXW010000095.1, on the reverse strand, counting down.
GCAGGAATACAGGTCCTACATCAAAATCGACTTTGCGAATGTTACCGACGAGTTACTGGACGTATTTAGGGATGTCGCCAACCTGAATCGATTTTTTCTGCGCCTACAGGCCGAAACAAACGTGGTTCTCTACGAAGGAGAATCCGTCATCATTTTTGACGAAATCCAGCTTTATCCCAAGGCCCGCCAGGCAATCAAGTATCTTGTAAAAGATGGCCGATACCATTTCATTGAGACCGGCTCCCTGATTTCCATAAAAAAGAATGTGAAAGGCATCGTCATCCCCTCTGAAGAACACAAAATCAGCGTTCATCCAATGGACTACGAAGAGTTCATGTGGGCCATTGGCGAAAACACGGACCTGCTTAAAACCATCGCAAAGTCAGGGACTTCTTTGGGAGATTCCACAAACCGCACCCTCATGCGAAACTTCAGGCTTTACATTGCCGTAGGCGGCATGCCACAGGCCGTTGACGCCTATATCCGTTTCAACAACTTCAACCGAGTTGACGAGGTCAAGCGTGAAATCATCGGGCTATATCTGGAAGACCTCAAGAAAATTGACGCATCGGGCAGACTGTCCGACATGTTCAAGTCGGTTCCGAATCAACTCGCCCTCAAGAAAAAGCGTTTTGTACTGACCGCAGCCACCGGGAAGAAAAAGACGTCCAAGGACGAGGATCGCCTTTTCGATTTGATTGATTCCAAAATCGTGCAGCCTTGTTACCACGTCACGGAACCGAGCCCGGCTTTATTTCAGACAAGGGAGCCAAACAACTTTAAGCTCTATCTTTCTGACACTGGCTTGTTTACTACAATGCTCTTTAACAACGGAAACGGCAATCACGAAGAAATCTACAAGAAGCTGCTAAGCGACAAGTTGGACGCCAATCTTGGCTATCTTTATGAAAATGTTGCAGCTCAGATTTTAACCGCCTGCGGACGGGACCTTTTCTACCACACTTGGGCAAAAGAGAACAGTACGCACTCTTACGAGGTGGACTTTCTGGTGACGGACAGGAACAAGGTTGTCCCCATAGAAATCAAGTCTTCCGCTGTCAGGAATCATGACTCCATAAGCAAATTTGCAGAGCGTTACAGCAGATGCGTCGGCAGGCAGTTCCTGTTCTCACAGCAAGACTGCAGCCATCAGGGTTCCCTGGAGTTGAAACCGTTATATTTGTTGCCCTTTATTCTTTAAAGTATAAAAGTCCCTCCGATTTTGGTCGGAAGGACTTTTCGTTTTATACTTCAGGTTTTTCTACGGAATCAAGCATACCGTTATAGGAAATTCCTCCATGGTAATAACCATCGCTGCTGCTCCCCGACAACAAACTTGCGCGGGCTTTCAGCTTGATTTCCTTCATTTTCGGAGTCTTGTATTCTTTCTTCTGCATATTATTTCCTCTATTTTCCGATTATTATAACATCCAACGATCCCAGCAAATCATCAATCGGATCCTGAGAGCCGCTACCCTGAAGCAGGCTTGTGCGGGCCTTCAGCTTGACGATTTTCATTTCCGGCTTGACATAGCCGCACTTCGGCTTACTTGACAATGACTTTCTTTCCATTATTGTAGTAGGTTCCCTTGATAGTGGGCTTTTTGTTGCCGAGGTAACGACCGTTCAGGTCAAACCAGCGATTGTCTGCGGAGCGGAACTCACCGGTGCGGGTGTTGATGGTTCCGATGACGGTTGTACCCTCTTCGCCCCTAATGACCACATCCATGGATTCAGGGAGATTGTCGATACTTGCGACGGAAGCGTAGGCGGGAGCCGCCTTGAACAGTGCGGGAGCAGGCCTGGGACTTCCCACATAGCGCAGGTAGGCGCGTAAGGGCTTTGCAGAGGCGTTGTAGGCAAGCCTAACAAACTGTCCGATACGAGCTCCGTCACGTTCTTCGGCAGCAAAGCCATAGACCCTGCCAAGTTCAGGATTGCCATCTTTCCAGACCTTGTATTCATAGGTGCCGCGAAGTTCCCAGCCATTCTTAGTTACAGAACAATCCACATCATCGTCAATAGGTCGCAGAGCTATATCTCCACTAAAGGAAACATTATTCTTCATAACATGAATCAGGTACGGTGTATTGGGTCTAATTTCCGATACAGGCTTGACAGACACGTTCCACTTGTCATTTGCGAAAGAGACTCAGTCCTCACATAAAAAAAAGAAAAGCACCACAAAGTGGTGCTTCTTCTTTTTTAGAGCGGGAAAAGGGACTCGGACCCTCGACCCCGACCTTGGCAAGGTCGTGCTCTACCAACTGAGCTATTCCCGCGGGGGTGACCCATATATAGCTAAATATTTTCAGTCTGTAAAGGGATATGGGCCATTTTTTTGAACTTTTTTTGTTTTTCCGCGATTCTAGTACTTCAATTCCGTCACAACGCTTATAAAGGAGCTGATTTCTACGGAGTCGGCGATGTTCATGTCAGACGCCTTCGCCCTGGCACCAGCCGATAAGAGCCTTACCCCATTCGTCGGCGCATCATCAAAAACAACCTCATCCAGAGCGTCGTAACCGTAAGATCTATGGTCGCTGACATTCACCACATCGCCCAGCTTGCCACCGAAGCCTTCTGCCAGGGCCTTTGCGCGGGCCATAGCCTTTTTGCCAGCAATGTTCGTGACTTCCACTCTCAGGGAATCTTCATTACGCAACGTAGGTTCAGGATAACCCGGCAGAACATCTTCAATTTCTGGCAAGGCGGAGTAGAAGGCCGCAGCACCATCCTTCGAATCAAAACTAACAACGATTTCCTGGCTAGCCACAATAGGATCCTTAGCCTCTTCTGGATTGCGCAATTCCCATTCTCTCTTCTTTCGAATTTGCATGGCATGAACGTCAATTTCAGAGGTCGCAACACCAAGATCCTTCGCCAGGTTTTCAATCTGGGTACGTTTTTCCGCAACCATTTTGTACACCTGTTCCTTGTCCTTACCATCTACATAAATATGCGGAGTAACCACAAACTTATCTGCCAGGAATTTTTTCCGTTCTTCCTGACTGACCGTGATGAAAGCGTTCTTGGACTGATTCTTACCCAACAGACGTATGGAAGCATCAACTGCAGCCCTAACCCTTACGGAGTCAGAGTAATCGCCATCAAACACATGAGACTCGGCCCCTACAGTAACGACCGTACCCACCTTGGCCCCTACGCTATGGGCATATTCATCGGCCCTTTGCATAGCCTTCTTGCAGGCAGCCTTAATGGTTTCCTGCTCCATGGCTTCTGCGTTTTTCAAGCGGCCTGTAGACGTCACGCTTTCCACAAAGGGAAGCGCAACCAATTCCTGTTCCAGCGACATCGCCTTTTCCTTGTTAGAAAAATAGACATCAAAACTTTGATCCGCTACGAATCCATCTAAAACCTGCTTTTTATTGATGTACTTTCTGTTTTCACGAATATTAACACTAGCGTGTTCATAATTTTTCTTTTCTATGCCTTGCTTTTCAAACAGAGCCTGTATCTTTTCCCGACTTTCTTCAAGTCGGGTCAAAGCCTTATTCTTGTCCTTATTCTTCTGGGAAATCTGGAAATGGACTTTGAACTCATCTGCAGGGAACATTCGAACCTCTCGGCTGGAAACGGAAGCGGTTCCCTTGCCAAACTTTTCTACCACAGGCTTTGATTCCGATGTTCCTGCAGCCGGTTTTTCAATGCTATTTTGATTCCATAGCAAGCCAAGGCATACCGCAGATAAACCAACAATTGCAATGACAGAAACTTTGCTAGACATAGAGCCTCCTATTTTTTTAGACGCAATCTACATAATAACAAAAACGCCGGACAACATGATCCGGCAAAATTTTACTTACAAGAAAAATTAGTGTAGTCTATGATGAGCTTGCCGAATCACTCGGTAACTCACCCCTCGGCGTTGCTCGGAGGCACTACTACTTTTTCGTCAAATTCGTAATCGCATTTACAACACAGGCAACCACGATGGTGGTGGTCATGCTGATAAGCGGCATCCAGGGCCAGCTGAAAATACCACCCAGAACCGCAGGCACCTTAAAAGCGGGTATTCCCTGGACAAGAATGAGGCTTCCCATCCCGCAAAGGACGGCAACAATGACGCACCAGCCACGAAGCTTCTTCTCGGCTGTTCCAAAAATTTTCTCGGCAAAAAAGGCCAGCAGGAACATACCAAGGAGCGGCCCTGTAAAGAGTCCGGTAAAGAACACGGCGTTCTTCAAAAGGCTTCCTTGCTGGGTGGCAGCAAAGAGTGCGCCGAACACGCCCAGAACGCCCCACAGGACAGTCCAGAGTTTTGCGCGCTTTAAACCGCCCAAACCTTCGTTTTCCTTCCAGCCAAAGAAGTCCCGCTCGGAGGTATTACTGAGGGAATTGATGGCGCCGGAAAGGGAACTCATGGCGGCTGCACAGATGGCGGCAACAATCAGGCCGGTCACACCTTGGGGCAGACCATTTACAATAAAGTAAGGAAATACGTCGTTCTGTCCGAGACCATCCGGCAGGGCGGCCGCATGTGCGGTCTGGTAATAAACATAGAGGGCGGCACCCACCCAGTAGAACAGGACAGAAACCACAACGCCCAACACCATGGAAAGTACGCTGGATCGGTTTGCCGCCTTCACGTCCTTGCAGCTCAGGTAACGCTGCACAAACTGCTGGTCGCAACCGCGAATGGCGATTTCCAGGACGGCGTAGGCAAAGCCTGCAGAAATAAGTGTACGGGCGTTGGAAATATCCAGGCTTCCGTCAAACCATTTCGTCTTGCCGGCCTCCCCCGCCATGCGGGCCATTTCACCCAGGCCGCCTACGGAATTGGAAATGATCAGGAGCACCAGGGCGCCACCGCCAAAGAAGACGATGAACTGCATGACATCTGTCCAGATAACCGCCTTGATGCCTCCAAACCAGGTGTAGAAAATCGCCACAGCCGCAGAAACGACAATAGCAACCTTCAGGTCAATGTGCAAAATCTGGGCAAGCACCAGGGACGGGGCATAAAGCAAAATGCCCGTACGTAGCAGCAGGTGCATGCAGTAGAAAACCGCAGCCAGACGGCGCACCGGGCGACTGAACCGCACTTCAAAAAGTTCGTATGCGCTGGAAATTCCCGAATTCTGGAAGCGGGGAATAAAGACCTTCCCTACCACAAAGATACTGATGAAAGCGCCAATCTGGAACATGAGGAAGGTCATGTTGTCGCCATACACATCCGCAGGCGCCCCCAGGAAGGTAGTCGCACTGACGGAGGTTGCAATCAGGCTGATGCCAACCGCAATCCAGGGCATGGAGCCACCGCCAAACATGTATTCCTTCAGGTTCTTGTTACCGCGGGAAACCCACAGGCCAATAAGCAGCGACAACAGGAGGTACGCCGCCAAAACAATCCAGTCAATAATGGTAAACATGCTATCCTATGTTAAACGGACGGACTATCGCCACCCACACGAATCACCGGGATGTCAGAAGTTTCCGGAGCAACAGGAGGCACAATTGCAGTTGGAGCCGTTGGCGCAGTAGGATCAGGGTTAGGTGCCACCACACCCTTAGGAGCCGCTACAGGGGCAGACGCAGAAGCCGCGCTGAGAGAAACTTCCTCAAATTGTACCACCTGGTTACGGCCACCTTCCTTGGCCTTATATAGAGCCTGGTCCGCGTTACTTACAGCCTTTTCCATATCCATAAAGGACGGAGCTACCAAATAGGCGCCAATGCTCACAGTCACCTTCAGAGGTTCAGCCATGTGAACATCAAAAGACAATTTTGCAATTGCCTTACGGATACGTTCCGCAGTCTCCATCATTCCTTCTGCAGTGGTTTCCACAAGACCCACCACAAATTCTTCACCGCCAAAGCGACCCACCACGTCGATGTCCTTACGGATTTCATCGCTAATGGCCTTGGCGTAACCTTTGATTACCACATCGCCAATGGGATGACCGTAGGTATCGTTCACATGCTTGAAATGGTCAATATCCAGCATAAGGACACCGATATTGTATTTCTTACGTGCTGCACGGACCTTTTCGGAGCGCAGCTTTTCAAAAAGAGTGGCCTTGTTCATGAGTCCCGTCATGCTATCGCGGGAAGCCATCTCCCTTCCGTGTTCAAACTTGCGAGCCCTATCATAGGCAAAGCCTGCCACGCCGGCGAAAGCCTTCAGCAGTTCCTTTTCATGGATACTGTAAGGTCTAGAACTTGCACTTTCAAGGCAAATCGCTATATCCGCGATTTCTGCATCTGCGGTTGCCGCAATAGGCATCACAAATAACTGGCGAAGATTGAGGTTTCGCTTTTCAGAATCATTTAGGCGAGGCACGTATTCGCGAAATCCCGAGGGGAAGTTTCGCTCCACAGGACGGTTATGCAGAAGCGACAGAACAAAGATACCCTTGTCAGACAGGGTAAACCGCTTTTCCGAGAATTCCTTGGAATCTACACCATCGCAGAAAACCACACGGCCAGAAGACTCCGTACCCTTGTTCAGCACAAGAATCGTCAAACGGTCGTATGCCACATTGTCGCGGACGTAGTTGATGATCTGCTTGTAAATGTCCTTGACCGTCATGGTCTGGAAGAACTTACGCTGGTAATTGTACAGGCCACTATACTGCTGCAGGGCAATGTGCTTCTGCGCCGACAAAAAGCCCTTGTAGTCCAACATGGTAATCGCCCCTGCAATGTAGACAAGTGCCTGAGCGATCACGTCGGTAAACGCATTGGGATGGGTAGAGTCCATCACCAAAGCACCGATGCGGGCACCATTGTTATCCAGCATGGGGACAGCCACCACAGACTTGATGGGAGGATGGTCGATGTAATAATTCAAGCTCTTGCTACCGGGCAAGTCACCTTCCAACAGGCGGTTCACCCCGGAACGGAACAGCTGGCTTACCAATCCAGAATTTTCCGTAATACGAACGCAAGCATCCACAGAAGATTCCTTGTCGTTCACATAATTACGGATGCCCCATTCCTTAGGGTTGTTCAGCTGGGTAAAAACCACGATGGAATTTACATGAGGCACGATTGCCTTCAAGGAGCGAAGCATATCGCCCATGCCCTTGTTAATATCGGCATTGGCTCGGGCCCAGACCTGGCTAATTTTCAAGGCGGATTCAGGTTCGTTCATCATGCCGTTCTCGCTGCGGAACTCAGAGCGCAAATCCGGAGAGACAACAGGAACAGCTCCTGTAGCCTTTGACTTAAAGCTAATTACGGGAAGAGCGTTCGTTTGAGTCGTCGCCGACGGTCCCGCCAAGCGAGGACGGTTCATAATCCCAAGCAGCAAAGCCACAACGGCAAAGGGGATGGCAAAAAGGAACATCCCTCCCTGGAAAGCAAGGCCCACCAGAAGTCCCGCCACCACAAACATGATTTCAGCAACAGACATATCTACCCACTACTTTACAGACGGAAAGAACGATACAACATGATTGACGCAACGCCCCCATAAAGGAAATGGCTAATCCACGCAGCCCAAAAAGGAGTCAACGCTCCGTTCTCACCCATCTTAAGTCCAATTCTCTCAACGATATAATAGCTAAATACAATCAAGAGGCCAACGCCAAATTTCTGGGAAAGGCCCCCAGAACGCTTATATCGGTGGCAAAGGGCTGCGCCAATGAGGAGAACCACCAAGTTCATCCAATGGGCGGAGAGTTTAAACTGCAAGGCGGTCTCCATAATCTTGGTGTCTTCGCCAGAGCGTTTCAGCACATCGATGCGGGACCGCACCATCTTGGAGTCCATTTCATCGGCAAGCTGGCGTTCGTTAATGAGATCGTCCGGGTGGGTGGAAACCTTGTCGCAGAAGCGATCGTTATGAAGCTTTTGGGCGACCACTTCGCCGTCCTTCTGAAATTCCCGACGGAACCCCCGCTCAAACTGCCAGCATCCGGGAAGGCGTTCTCCCCGCTTCAAGGCGGCAGAATCCAAGGGCTGGTCATCAACCCAACGGACCATCTTGGCGTCGATGCGTTCAATCAACCGGCCTTCCTCTCGAATCAACAACACCACATCGCGACCCACACGGTTCTTGCCCGAATAATACTTGAAAAACCAGCTGGTCCGTTCACTATCGATAAAGGTAAAATCCTGCTTTTCCTTGATGCGGGGATTCTTCTTCTTTTGAGCGTTGGTCTCCATCGTCTCCAAACGCTTGTGGTTTGCGTCAGGCAAGATCAATTCACTCATTTCATAGGAACCGACGGACACCAAGATCCCGAATACAAAAATGGGCATCAGTGTTTTAAAAGGACTCTGTCCCGAGCTCTGCATGGCACTCATCTCCAGGTGCCTAGCCATATTTCCGATGGAAGCCAACACGGCAATAAACAAGGCTACCGGCGTAATCAAGTACACCATGTAAGGAATATAGCTCAGGTAATAGTCCACCGCTTCCTTCATATCACGAGAAAGCCATGTCTTGATGTTACCAACAAAGTCGATTACGGCGAACATGAGGACCGCCCCCATCAGGACGATGAGGAACATCTTGAAAAAATTCCAGAACATGTATCGCGTAAACTTCACCTAGACCTCACTGGAACCTTCGGGTGGCAAACTTAAATATCTTGCCGAAAAAGCCCTTAATCTTGCGAAGCGCCCTAAAGAACTTGGAATCGCCCGAGAAGCGGTCCCTAACCATGGCGATGGTTATGAATATTCCAAACACACCGATAATGATGTTGCTCGCCCACATTGCAAGTATAGGAGAAATAATCAGCCTATCGGCCATATTTTCGCCGCCAATGAGACAAATCCAGTAAATGACGAAGAACGCCAAACTGTAAAGAATGCCAGTCCCGATACCACCCTTGCGAGCCATAATTCCCAAGGGAGCGCCAATCAGAATAAAGATAAAACAGGCAAATCCCGTGCTGTACTTTTTCTGGATTTCCACCTCATACTGGGCCATTCTTTTCTTTTCTGCGTCAATGCGACCGTACAGACGTTCCGTAGTGCGAAGCGAGGCAATTTCTTGAATGCGAAGCCTTTGAAGTGACCGCCGCCGCTGGATAGAATCTTGAGCAACAGCGGTTTCTTCCACAAGCTTTGGCACGATGGAATCTGCTACAAGTTGCTGCTGGAGAGTAGCCACCGATGCCAAACGCCTATCCTTAGATTGTTCCTTGGCTTCCACATACTTTTTCTCGGCATCCTTAACCACGTCCATCATCATCTCGATAGGCATTTCGCGGTCACTGCGGTAACTGCGACTTCTACGATCCAGGCGGTCGTCCACATTTTTCATGGCCAACTCCTGGGAGAAGAAACGAATGCGGAAATAATTTTCCGGGTTATCTGCGTCGGTAATATGGGTTTCGCCACTTTTCAAGCGTAACATGAGGGTAGCGCCATTATCCGCATATTCCATGGAAGCGCTGTCCGCATAAATAATGCGGGGTGCCCCCCTCTTTTCCATTTCGTAAATCTGGACTCCATACAACGAACCCGACGTAGGGTCAATGCGGTTCACCCACAGCTGAACACCCGGGAACTGCGTAATCAGTCGCCCTGCATCAATAAAGGCGTGAGGCTGCTTGCGGGAAACCGCGTTCATCAATTCCACGGAACGATGGTTTGCCTCTGGCAACACCCAGTTATTAAAACACACCATCAAGATAGAAACCAACATGGCCACAATAAGCACAGGGCGCATCAAGGACAAGGGAGACACCCCTGCTGCCTTGCAGGCCGTAATCTCCTGGTCTCCGGAAAGGCGGCCAAACGCCATGAGGCTAGCCACCAGTACCGCCATGGGAATGGACAGAGAAAGCATCCAAGCCAAATTCAGCACAAAGATTTCAAGAACCGTTGCGGCAGGCAAGCCCTTGGAAAGCACATTGTCCAGAATCTTTACGAGAAAGTCCACTACAAACAAAAAAGTAATGCCAAAAAGAGCGGCCAGGAAGGGGCCGATAAGCTCTTTCAACACATAGCGGACTAAAATCATTTTTCTAGAGGACCATTTTTTTCTACTTTACGGTAGTAAAAATTAGAATTAACCAAAGAAAAAAAATGAACCTGCTTAAAAAGATTCCCCTGTTCGCCGCTTTTTTGAGTACAGCCTTTTTACTAGCCTCCTGTGCATCCGGAGGCGGTCCCAAGAAGACTCATACGGAATGGTGCCGTGATCGTTACCAGAAGGCCGAGGAATTGTTCAAGGCAGGAAAGTACGGTCGTACTGTCGAAAAGGCCGAAGACATTCTTTCGACTTGTGCGGGAACAGGCTTTATGGAACAGGCTCAGTTCCTGGTGGCCGAAAGCCATTTCAACATGGAAGACTGGATCGAAGCCCGCGGTGAATACGGCAGCTTCATCGTAAACTTCCCCGGCTCCCCCTTCCTGGAAACCGCAGAATTCCGCAAGGCAATCGCCTCCTTTAATATGGAATTTCGCGTTTCCCGCGATGAGGCGAACACTACCATCGCCATGAAGGACTTTGAACGTTACCTATCCAACCATCCGGACACCCCTCTTCGCGACTCAGTCAACTACTACTACAGTCTTCTAATTGATCGTATCGCCGAAAAGGAATTCCAAACCGCTCGCCTTTATATGCGTATGGAAAAGCCCCAGGCAGCAGTGATTTACCTCAAGGAGTTTCTGGAAACATACCCCTACTCCAAGCGTCGTACCGAAGCCTTGTTCATGATATCCCAGAGCTACAATGAGCTGGACCAGTTCGAGACCGCCAAACTCTATCTGGATATCGCCCGAAAGGAAGCCTCCCCCGACGACAAGGACATCCAAAGGCAAATCGAGAAGACCGAAAAAAAGATTGCCAAGTCCGAAGAAGCCTTTGAGAAAAAGCTGAAGAAGGAATCCGAAAAGAAGCGTATTCAGAAAGAGGAGAAGGAACTGCAGAACTAGTTCCTGCTAACGCCATGGAGGCTACAGGTCGTACACTACGTTTTACTTTGCCCGCAGTTCTTTGCTTGATTTGCGGACTTCTCTGCGGACAGGTTTTCGCCACAGACGATTCCAAGGTAGAACACGACCGTGCAAAGCTTTCCATTTTCGCACAGCCTGCCGTTTCGTTCTTAAGCTTTGACCAGCGAAAGTATTTCCAAGCAGCCATCGACACCATCTACCAGAGTTTCAAGGAAAATGCTGTCACGGAGAGCGAATCCTTGAATGTAGCTAAGCAGGATTTTCAGAAGGTCAACTTTTGCTTTCCCATTTCTGCAGGTCTCCAATACCAGATTTTCCCGGACCATTTTATAAGTGCCGGTGTCAGCTTTATTTACGACAACGAATCCGTAGTTCTTGTGGATCGCAAGAACAGAACCCACAATTATAGTTACACCATTCAAGGTGTCCCCCTTTTCCTGGAATACAGGCTAGGCATTCCCAAGAATTTCATGAGTCTCTCCGGCGAATCTCTTTTCAGCATCGCGATCCGCTGGTACTGGGCTCTCCCGGGTACGGAAATCTACACCACCTGGGGACGCTTAGAAGCAGAAACGCCCCTGCTGGGAACCGGATATGGAGTCAGTCTTGGCTATCTTGTCGCCAGCTGGAAGAATTTTAAAATCTACGGGGACGTGGGTTTCAGTTCCATCAAGGTAAAGTCCAAGGAAACTTTCGCAGACATCGTTCCCGACGGTCCCGAGACGAAGGCTAAGTGGGATATCGGCGGTCTCCAGATGCAAATCCGGGTTAGTTTCGGTTTGATTAACGAGCCTGAACCCGTGGATGAAAAATCCGACGAAGAGAATCCAAAGCAAGAGTCCAAAGAGACACCCGCAGTAACAGAACCGGAGTAATCATGAGTATTCTTCCGGGCGAAAAACTGCAGTATGCAGAAACCCATTTCAAGTTTAAACTGCCTTGGTCCATATTGTACAGACCTTGGCCAGAAATTCTGGTAGACGCGCCCTTCCAGTTTATACCCGGAGAAGAACCTTGCCTATGGATAGTCGTTCGGGACGCACATCGGTTTCCTATACGTATTAACGGACTCCATGTGGAAATAGAAAGCTATGTCACACCCGAAGAGCAATCTTTAGGAATTGCCGGTAGACCATCAAATACATTTAAGCTTTCAAAGCAATTCGATTTAGATATTCAAGCGGACCAGCAGTTTGATTTTTTCCCGCTCCGTCTAGGTTCACTTCCCGCCGGTCGGTACAAAATATCCTGTGAAATCTTAGCCACCCGAAAGCAAAAGAAAAAAAGATTCAACCGCTGGAACTATCCGGGACTTTCGCCGAAACCGCTACAGATTCACGTCCTGGAGGAAATGCCTCCCAAGCCAGCAGGCTTTATCGCCGGAGAAATGCACTGCCACACCCTTTATTCCGCAGACCACGTGGAGCATGGAGCCTCTCCCGCAGTTTTCCAGCAAGCCGCCAAAGCCATCGGTCTTGATTTTGTCAGCTGTACGGACCACGCCTACGATTTCGCCTACCTGACAGAAGACTACACCAAGGAAGCTCCATCGCCGTTGCCCCGTTTTGAAGCCCTCCGCAAGGAAGTGTCTCAATGCAACAATACAGCAAATCAGACTCCGCCCAACGCAGATGAACCTCAGACATTATCCGGTCCACGCAGTGCCCCTCTAATGATTGCTGGCGAAGAAGTTTCCGCAGGCAATTCCAAGGGAGAAAACGTCCACATGACAGTCCTTGGTCCCGCAGGTTACTTGCCAGGTATGGGAGACTGCGGCAGAAATTGGCTAGACAACAAGCCCACCTTCAAGATATCCCAAATCTTGAACATGACAGAAGCCCCCTGCTTTGCAGCCCACCCTCACCAGCAAATGGGCATACTGGAAAAATTCGTATTCCGTCGGGGATACTGGAACACCAAGGACCTTCAAACAGGAAACAAGCATTCCATACGGGGCATTCAGTTTTGGAACGGCCTGCGGGACGAAGGTTTTATGCTTGGCAGAGAATGGTGGATCGAAGAACTGGGTAAGGAAAACTATGTGCTGCCCATTGGCGGCAACGACGCTCACGGCGACTTGAACGATACGACCGCAGTAAGCCTTCCGCTCTTTACGTTAAAGCACAACAGGCACCACGTATTTGGAAAGGTACGCACGGTGGTGCAACTGCCCGCAAGTTCGCCAAGTTCCGCTGATGCAAAGAACATCGCAAAATTGCCAAGCTCCGATGCGGCAAGCATCTTGACCTGCGAGATGGTCCAGCAGGCTTTTGTCGGAGACAACTGCTACATTACCGACGGTCCCGCCCTCTGGTGGGAACGCACTAGCGACGGCAACAACCATAATGGACTCACGTTCCATGCCCGCAGCAACAAGGACCTAGGCGGAGGTTTCCGTTACGTCCGGATTTATGGACGGCGCCGTTTGCCAAACGGCAAGCTCTCCCCAAAGGAAGAGCTTCACCTGGCAAGCCAGGTGGCCACCATCCCCACCGTAGACATTTCCGTGGACTTCGAAAATTACGTCTACCTGCGTGCCGAATGCGAAACCGCCCTAGGCAAGTTCGCATTGACCTCTGCAGCAGTCCGTCCCAAGGACTAAACGGATTTTTCATGCCCCGGTTCGTTTCGCCCCTCAGGCCACACCGCACGGGAATCTCTCCCGAGGATTTTCAAGTGCAGGGAACCATACAGGTGAGCAGTACCAGCGATAAAGATCGTAACGTCACCGCTGAAACTCCAGACGAAGAAAAACCTGAATACCCCGAAAACTACTGCATCACGCAAGGGACCTTCAGACAAATTCGTGACGAATCTCTGCTGCTCCTATCCCAAGGAATTGAGCACCGCCTTATCCGTTCGCAGGAAGGTCCCTTCCAGATTTTCATACTTCCAGAACAAGCCCTACAGGCACGACAACAGCTTGAACTATACCACAAGGAAAATCCTCCAAAGGAAGATAACCCGCCCATTCCTCTCAGCTTCAGCCTTCAACCCCTATGGATTCTTCTTGTGCCAGCTATCATCACTCTGGTGGATTTCTCCAACGGGTCGCTTCACAGTGCCGGAGTCTCAAATGCTGAAAAAGTCGTGCAGGGACAATGGTGGCGAAGTCTTACCGCACTGACCCTCCACGGAGACGCTCGGCATCTGGCATCAAACCTGCTGACCGGTTACATCGTGATGAACATGATCACCTTCCGCATTCCACTTTTGCGAATGGCACCTTTTATCGCCTTGGCCAGCGCCGTAGCCAATCTCTGCGTCTCCCTGACAGTCCATAACCAAGGCAACGGATTCACGTCCCTAGGATTCTCCACATTCGTTTTTGCAGCCATCGGTTGCCTCTCTGTCATCGAGTTCCGGTTGATGCCCGCAAACACCCGCGGATTGCTACGACGGTTCGCACCGCTCTGCGGAACCGCCTCCCTGGCAGTCTTCCTTGGCCTTGGAGAAAACGCAGATATTCTCGGTCACGCCTACGGCTACATCGCAGGACTATTCTGCGGACTCATCCCCAAACGAAAAAGCCTTCGCTGGGGCACGCCCCTAACCGCAGCAGACAGTCTCGGGCTACTCCTCTACTATTGCATCTTCCTGCTCGCCTGGAAAAAAGCCCTCTAATCTTTTTGGCAAGCAGAAGAACACCGCAAGAAAAATTTTCCACAAATCCAAAGCCCCCTTACGGGGGCTTCACCTTTGCTAGGGACCGTATCAATCATGACGCGTTCAGCAAGTACGCTCCCCTATCCTGAGAAACAGCGAGCGAAGTCGTAGGTTCCTTTCAGGACGCAAAGCGAGCGGTCTACTACGAAAAGGCACCGCCTACGCGGTGCCTTCCATTACATTTTGAATTCTCGCGCTCCCATCCTGAAAAGCAGCGAGCGAAGTCGTAGGTTCCTTTCAGGACGTAAAGCGAGCGGTCTATTAACCGAGCGGTAATATTACTCAGCCAAGAACTTCTGGGCTTTGTCCGCAATCATCTGGTTATCGCCGTAAATCTTCAAAATCTTTGCTGCTGTAGCCTTAGCCTTATCTGCCTGGCCCAACTGCTGATAGACGAGAGTCAACTTCCACATGGCGTCTGCCACAGTAGGAACTTCATCCACAGGTTCTTCCTTCTGGTAGCGGTCCTGCAGGTTACCGGTACGCTTACCGAATTCACCAACGAACTTTTCCAAAAGGCTTGCAGCAGCAGCGTAGTCAGCCTTGTCCATCTTCACAGCGGCAAGACCGTGCATTGCAGCGGAACGAACCAAAGGAGCAGAGCCAGCGTTGTCCAAAGCCTTCTGGAAGAGAGCCTCGGCACCATCAAGATCGGACTTGCCAAACTTGACGTTACCAGCATAGAGGGCAGCCTTTGCCAAAGCAACGCCCTTCAGCTTGCCGGAGTTAATCTGGGATTCAAATTCAGCAACGGCTTCGTCGTTCTGACCTGCATACAACTGAGTCATACCGGTGCCGAGCAGATTAGCCTGTTCAACAGCTTCGGCCTTCTGGCTTTCGAAGTACTTGTTGGCACCCACCACGATGGCCATGACGATCAGCAAAGCTGTAACGATCTTAGCTCCATGATGGATAAAAAATTCCTTCATTTCAGAATTATTGGAATTGGATTCGTTTGCCATAATTAAATATCCGTGTTAAAATTTTGTGAACCAATTCTAGAAAAAAAAAGGGGTACTGTCAGCCAATCTTGACAAAAAGGAGGCACATTACTACCTTTGTTCCCACTATGCCACTCTAGCTCAGCTGGTAGAGCAGCTGATTCGTAATCAGCAGGTCGGCAGTTCAAGTCTGCTGGGTGGCTTTTTATGAAAAGGGAGGGGGTCCACCCCCTCCCTTTTTATCCCTCCTGGGCACTTGCGTCATATAAGTGCGTTCTTATTTTTGTTCCGCAGGTTTTCCGATGGATGTGGGGGTCCACCACTTCCCTTTTTTATCCCTCCTGGGCACTTGCGTCATATAAGTGCGTTCTTGTTTTCAAAAATCCCTCGGTCCGAAGACCGGGGGATTTCTGGTTGTGTAGGTGTGTTTTTTCGTTCTCAAGGGCAATGCTTTATACTAGGGAACAGCAAATCCCAAGGCACTGAGCACATAAGTTTCGCTTTCGCCCATTCGATAGAATGGGCGAAGGTCGTCATCATCAGCCAACCAACCTGCATCGCCAAGCTGGAGCTGTTCGTTAATACGACGCTTAAATGCGGCAAATCCATCGTCCCAAGGCCTCTGTTCGGGAATTTCAATAACATTGTTCTTTATCTTATTAGCCTTGTTCATGTTCTTCTTCATAACTATTCCTTTAAGGCATTTTATAATCAATTTTTCACTCTATTCTCCAATGCCTTTCTGAGCACTAATATAGAAACAGCGACTGTCATATTATGACAGTCGTTTGATTTTCTAAAAATTTACTCTAAGATGCCTTATACTTTTCTATGGAAAAGCTTATTCAAAGTCATACATGCTGTTGTATGTGTTCTCAAGGACTTCGTCTTCCTTGCTCTTGACTTCCGCCTTTTTCTCCTCGGGCTTCTTGTTCAACTCTTCCTTGTACTTGTTGGAAAGACGGTTGATATGCTCTTCGCTGCTCTTGAGACGCTTACGCAGGCGATTCAAGTCATCGTCGGTGATGGTTAAGCGAGTGTTCAGCATCTTAGCGGCCTGTTTACCCCAAGGGGTCTGACCATGCATGTCACGAAGCGTCTTGTAGGTCGCCTTGGCGCTGTCCACCCTTTCGGGGTTCATCTGGAAATATATGGCCTTCATGTACAGAGCCTGGATTCCCGGCTGGGTCTCGGGATATTCCTGATAGAGGCTATCAAACTGCACAAAGGCACGAGCATAGGCAGAATCCACTAAATCCATCTGGTCCAAAGGCATTTCGGATGCGATGGTCCACAGGCTTTCTGCAGCCAAGTAACGTTCCTTGGCTTCGTCCTCACGGGTCTTCAAGGTCACTCGCATGCCCAAGTTCGTCTGAGCCTGCTTGGCATATTCTGTATTGGGGTACTTCTCAATGATTTCCTTATACAATTCCTCGGCCGAATCCGGGTCGTGCATAAATTCATCATAGATAAAAGCTTTGGCATAGGTGGCTCGCAGTACACGAACGCTGTCGTTTGACTCTTCGATAATAGTCGTCAATCGCGTAATAGCACTGTCCACTTCGGAAAGCTTGAACAGGAACAACTCTGCTATCTGGAATTCAGAGCCAAAGAAGGAATTCATATCTGGAATGGAATCTTTCTTACGATCTTCATCATTCTTGTCACGCAGAGCCAACAGCCGTTTCAGGGCATCACGACGTTCCCGGCTATCCTGACCGTACTGGCTAATGGACCTGGACAAGAAACTGCTATCGTAATAGACGATGGCACGTTCATAATTGATGGTCTTATACTGTTCATAATCTCCCAGGCAGAAATAGCTGCGGGCAGCCATCTCGGTACGAGGATAATCCGTATTAACCTTCTGCAAAATAACGATGCCATCGGCATAGCGTTCTCCCAACATGGTCAACTCGCCAATACGCACCAGGTAGGTAGCCTGCTTGCTTTCAAATTCAGGATCCTTGAAAAGTTCCTTATACTCGTCGGCAGCTTTCAAAAATTCCTTCTGGTTAGCCAAACATTCAGCGGCCTGTTCCCGGGAAGTCTGACGCTCACGAGGATTTAAGAGCTTTACCTCTTCTGCGGTATAGTGCTCCCGAGCCTTAGCCCACTCTTCTTTCTTGAAATAAAGCCCAGCCAACCTAAAATGAGCCTTTCCGCGCATAAAAGGTGTTCCTGCTGTATCCGCCAAAACGGCTTCTAGGGCAGCAATCGCCTGGTCCGGATGCTCAGACTGTTCATCCAAAAGCGACATCAAGTTCAATCCCTGGAAATAGTAGGGATGTTCCTTAGACGCAACTACCGGCTCCAAGGCAAAGCGGGCAATATTAAATTCGCGATTCTTGTAAAGGCAATAGGCCCGCTGGTATTCCACCGCAGGCATAGAATCATGGTCGGAGAAATAACGTTCAAACTCATCGTACTTGATGATGGCCTTGTCCCATTCCAGCTTGTGGCGGAAGGATTCGCCAATCAAGAAGACTGCCTCGGCAGTACGCTTCTTGTTCTTGGGGAAACGTTCCAAGACGCGAGAGCCCTTCTCAATAATCTTGTCGTATTTCTGACGTTCTTCAGTTCCTGGCCGAGAGGCATCTTCCTCGGGAACACTGTCCAAACGGGCGGTTCGCAGTTCCGTAGCCTGTTCGTCAAGGCGTTCCGCATTGAACATGTGGTTCAAATAAGCACAGCAGGTACATCCCTCAAAGAGGAATGCTACCAGAGCCAGTAAAATGAACCTTAAACGAAACTGCATATTGGGAAAAATACAAAAAACTCTAATACTTGTTTAAATAAGTTGCGTAGTCACAAAGCTTAAGACCTGGGGGTAGTGCCGACTTGTCAAATCGAATCATACGGACTTCCGCCGGCTTACCCACCACGCGGGCGATCATTTCAAAGTTATCCTGAGTTTCCCAGACAGCGGCATCCATCACTAGACCATCTCCGCAATCCGTTTCGCCAGTGCTGTTTCCAATGCCGGAAATTCTGGAATTCTGCTTAAGCAGGCGGGTATAGACTTCGGGAGCCATGCCCATATGGTTTGAACTGGAGGAGGAGTCAAACACCACCACATGAACCTGACGGAAGTGGTTCAAGGAGTCGAACACCACCGTATAGGTGTGCAGGTAGGGAGCCATGTAGAAGGATTCCTGCCAGACATTGTTCGCCACCGGCTTGAAACCGGAAATAGAATACTTCTTGAAGAATTCCTTCGGAGTGGCTCCGTAACGAACCAGGTAGTGTCCCAGCATTGTGGAGAAATCGTGGGTGGTGGACGGCTTGGAGGATTCACGCAAGCTGTCAATGGCACGGTTCAAGTTGGCGGCAAGACCATCCCGCTTGGAAACAGGAACAGCCTTCGTCACGTTAGATTCCTGAATGCGCAACTGAATTTCGGGATATTCCGGACTGACCCTCTGGATTTCCTGAAATTGCAGGCGGGCACGATCAAACTGACGCCCCTTCAGGTAGGCACGTCCCAACGCCTCCTTCAACTGGAGATTTTCGGGATAACGTTCCACCATCGGTTCAAGAATATCGCAAGCCACCTGAGCCCTATCCTGGGGAGAAAGGGTTACACCTGTTCCTGGACCCGGAGGAGACTTTTCCCCCAGGGTGGAAATGGCCTCACTGGCAGGAGCATAATCAGGCCTGAAGGCTAAAATTCTCTGGTAAATTTTTTCGGCAGCATCGAAATGGCCGTGGTACTCACTCATAAAGCCCTGCAGCAAAAGCAACCTGGCATTCACCGGGTACTGGGAAAGGGCATACTCCACAATGGCAGTGCAACTATCCAACTGTCCGTTCTGGTGGTACACTTCAGCCAACAGTTCATAAGCCTTGGGAACATCGCCATTGGAGAGACTTATGACCGTACGGAATTCATCCATGGCCTGAAAATTTCTGGAATCCTTCATCAATAGTTCGCCGTACCAGAGGCGGGTCTCGTAAAGTGAAGGAGCCTTCTCGCTGGCCACGCGAGCCAGTTCCGTTGCGGCAGGCACATTACCAGCCATATAAAGAGAACGGCTCTCCAGGTAGGCAGAAATTCCTGAGCCTGGGTAGCGTCCCTGCAGTTTTCCCATCAACAGGGTCAGACGATCCCTCTGGTTATCCGTCAGGGAATCCATTTCAAACAAAGTATTGATAGCTCCCCAGACCGCGGGAACCAAATCGGGATAAAGAATCACAACCCCATCATAAACATCATAGGCAGATCCAAAGGAACCGTTGCGGAACAATTCCTGGGCACGACGCAGTTCCGTCTGGACTTGAACAGGAACCTGGTCCAGTTCCGATTTCATATTAGGGGCATCGCCACGGACCACGGAAGATCCCGCTGGTAAACCGTAGGGAATACCGCCTACGGAGATTTTGGAAGGTCCATAAACACTATAAGCACGCCAGCCCACAAAGGCAAGCAAGACGCCACAACATAACGTCAAAAACAGGTAAGCAGCCTTACGGGCTGCAGACGAGGAATTGGCCATGAATAAACCGAATCCTAGATATCAAGGAAATCTGCTAGTTTTTCCTTATGCTCCTTGCTCTTCTGCAGGCGGCGTAAGGTTTTGTTCTTGATCTGGCGAACACGTTCACGGCTGAGCTTCAGGTCTTCGCCAATATCTTTCAGGGTGGTATCTTCCACAGTGTCCAGTCCATAGAACATACGAAGAATTTCTTCTTCTCGCTGGGGCAAGCTGGAAAGAGTTTCCTGAATCAGCTTGCGGCGTTCTTCACGTTCCATGTCCTCGTTCTGGTTGCCTTCGGCACCCAGGACATCCATCAAGGTACTTACAGACTCACTGCTGTTAGAAACTGCAGCACCGTCGCCAATGGGAGCGTCCAGGGAGATGTCCACAATCTTTTCCATCACCTCCACGATGTCCTTTTCGTAGGGAGAGAACTCATCCATGGCAATGGTTTTTTCATAGTCGCCATCATTTTGCATGAGGGCTCGCTTAAAGCGATTTACAAGAGCAAGCTTGTTAGGCGGAATTCGGACCGCACCCACCTGTTCAAACAAAGCCTTCTGGATAGACTGGCGAATCCACCACACGGCATAGCTAATGAACTTCACATCCTTGTCCATATCAAAACGCTTTGCCGCCTTGAACAGACCCAGGTTTCCTTCGTTGATCAAATCCAGCAGGGAAAGACCGCGACCTTGGTACTTGCGGGCCACGCTGACCACGAAGCGAAGATTACCGCGAATCAGGCGCTGTAGAGCGGACTTGCGAATTTCCTCTGTAGCCCCGGTCTTGATAATCGTAAGAAGAGCCGACTCCTCCTGAGGGGTAAGAGTCGGGAAACGATTCAAGTCCCGGAAATATAGTGCTTCGTTTGCATCACTCATAAAAATCACCTATCTAGCCAAATTCAGCTCTAACGAACAAATATTGTTTGAGTTGAACAAATATGGTTTTTTAAACAAATTCCGTCAATTAGCCCACAGTGAGTTTGTATAGTTTATCGTACGGGTAAATTCCCGAACTATGACCGTCACTAAAGGCCAGAGCCGCCGCATAGCGGCCTACGGACTGCAACTTCACTAATTCTATATCGTTCGAAACGGTGTTATCGTCAAGGGTCTTTACCCCGGTGTGCTCATCAACGCACAAGGCACAAGGGCAAGAACAACGTAATTGTCGAACGGCACAAGTGCCCCGCATTCCGTCGTTCCATTCCACGCCAAGTTTACCATCGGGAGTTCTAAAGAACTTTTTCGGCTGTAACATCAGGATTCTCCTTAGGATTTTTCCACCGGAAGCTGGTTAAACTCGTAATTGAAGCTTTTAAGAGTGCCGGCATCCTCGTGGTCAAAAATACTGATGGTGCGAACCACAGAGTCAGCCACCTGCATAAAGACCTTTGCAGATTCGGAATTGGGATACTTCAGCACCGCAGGAGTTCCCACATCACCGCAGTCAGCTACGGCAGGTTCCAGAGGAACTTTACCAATAAGAGGAACACCCCACTTCTTGGCAATGGATTCTCCGCCGCCCTGACGGAAAATATAATGATGTTTTTCGCACTGGTCACAGATAAAGTAACTCATATTCTCCACTACGCCAATTACAGGAACGCCTACGTTGTCAAACATAGCAATTCCCTTACGGCAGTCGGCAAGGGCAACTTCCTGGGGAGTTGTCACCACGACAGCTCCTGCCATGGGGCAGTTCTGGGTCAGAGTCAGCTGGATATCGCCAGTTCCTGGAGGAAAATCCACCAGCAGGTAATCCAGCTTGCCCCAACGAACGTGATGGATGAAATGCTGGATCATCTGGCTTACCATAGGGCCTCGCCAAATGGTAGCCTTATCGGAATCGGCAAACATGCACATGGACACAATACTAATACCGCCCTTGGCTTCCACAGGGGCGATCGTGTTATCGTCAAAAACTTCGGGAGCCTTGTCGATACCAAACATAAGCCCCATACTAGGACCATAAATATCGGCATCCAAAATACCGACCCGAGCTCCCGACAAGGAGAGAGCCATAGCCAGGTTTGCGGTTACCGTAGACTTACCCACGCCGCCCTTACCGCTAGCCACAGCCACCACATGAGCAACCTCAGAAATATGGGAGTTCGCCGGAGCTTGAGCAGCGGAGTTGCCCGCAGCGGAGCCGCCTTCCTTGGCAGTGAAAGTCACATTTACTTCCGTAGCGCCCATTCCCTTTACGATGGCAATGCACTGGTCCTTGAACTGGTCGCGAATCGGGCAAGTTGGTGTGGTGAGACGCAAGTCAAAACTGACCTTGGTCCCTTCAATCTTCAGGTTCTGCACAAAATCCAATTCCACAATATTCTTGTGAAGGTCCGGATCCTGCACGGCACAAAGAGCCTTTAAAATATTTTTTTCGTCAAGAATCATAAAACTAATTAACAATTAACAGTTAACAATGAACAATTATACTTAATCGCGCTTCGCACCTTTTTAGGATGTTGAAGAAAGCCTCGTGCCTCGAACCTGGGACCTAATTAAGTGAGAATTTCGGCATACGGAGCAGGTGCGTCATACAAGGAGGCCATTCCTCTTCGTAGTGGCTTACCAGAATAATGGTCGTCTCCGTAGACAGAAGTTGCAGCAAGTGGAAAATCTTCTCGCGATACTCGCCTTTAAGCCCCTGGGAGGGTTCATCCAGCAGCAAAACCTTAGGCGGGCGGATTGCGGCACGAGCCATCAACACCAGGCGTTTGTCGATGGGAGACAAGGTGCGAATATTCTGGTTCACATTTTCAAAACCCAGGTAGTTCAGCCACTCGCGGGCCTTGGCCTTTTCTTCCCAAGTCGGGTTTGCTGCACGACAGAGGTTTGGCGTAAAACCGGTACAGAGAACTTCAAGAAGCGTTAAATCTTCGCGATACTGCAACGCAAGTTCCGGCGAGAAGAAGCCCAGCTTGGCCTTGTGATCCCAGATGTTGAGACCATGCCCCGGATGTTCACCCAGAAGAGTAATATCGTTGTTGTAAATCTGAGGATGGTCTGCAGTCAGCATACCCATGAGAGTACTTTTACCAGCACCATTCTCCCCCATGACCGCCCAATGTTCTCCCTTACGAACCGTCCAGTTCAGATTCTTGATGACATCGGTTTCACCAAAACGAACGTTGATGTTCTTGAGGTCAAAAAGAACTTCTGCGGAGCTAGATTCCTCACTACGTTCGGAATGACACTTAAGCGAGTCATTCTGAGCCGCAGGCGAATTCAACCGGACGATTTCATAATCCTTCAGTTCTTTCTTGGTGTACTTTGGTTTACTTGCGGTCTCGGGCAAGCGACCTTCATATTGAGTGAAGGTCTTATCCGCATAAACAAAGGCAGGAATTTCAGGCAACAGTTCGTCTTCGCGAGCCAGGCGCACAGCCACCTTCAAGCACGGGCGCTTTGTCAAGTCTGCCACACAGCCAGCCAAGTGGGCTCGGTACTCCGGATCAAGGCCACCAAACAAATCATTGAAATAAACCCATTCCGGTTTTTCCATCCACATGCGGGCCAAAAGAACGCGGCGAAGTTCACCGTTGGAAAGACTTAAGAGCTTGCGGTCAAGAATGCCCACGGCAAGGTCTGCAATCTTCAGGGCCTCATCAAGCTTATCCGGGTCCGTTTCGGGCCAGGCCATGTCATCGATATAGCGGTCCGTCTGCAAGAAGAACTTCTTGTTCAAAAGCAGGTTGCGGACCAAAGGAGCCTCGGAATCTCCAAGGCTAATAAAACGCTGCTGGAAGAACGGGGCCAGAGCCTGCTGGATCTTACGTTGCATGGCCTCCGACATAGTGGAGACATTCTTCTGCTGATTTAAGAAATGAGTAATGACTCGGTCAAGATCCTCGCCCTCGGTGCTAAAAATCTGCACCTGCGGGAACTTCTCGATCAAAGCCTCAAAACGTTTAAATTCCATGACGCCAAATGTAGAAAAATTCCATTTGCCCACCATCAAAAAACTCCCGACAAACCGCCGGGAGTTTACAAAACAAGAGAGAGAGTTAAAATCTATCGTGCGCGAACCACAGAAGGTTCTTTTCACTATGTACTGAGCGAACGGTTCAGCGTGAGCCACAAGCGACTTGTATGAACAAGTCGTGGTGGCGAGAGTGAGCGAACGGTCAGAATTGAGTGAAGAAGTCCCAAGTTACCTGGGGCACCCAGGACTTGGTCTGTCCCGGATCCTTATGATCCCAAATATGGCCGCCATTCTGAGTGCACCACTTCACCGGGAAGCGTTCGTCCACAGTCTTGTAGTCATAGCAGAGATGAGGACCAGAACCCTTGTATTCTTCAGCCTGTTCGCCGCTGGCATCGGTAAAGTTCGGACCATTGTGCTTCAAGGCGGTGTTACGAGCGTTGCGTCCCATTTCCGGACGGCACAAATCATCCTGCAGTCCGAGCACACCCATCCAGGCAATGGACTTTCCGGAGTGAGGCGGAACGTAAATATTCACTTCGGCAGTTTCGTAAACCGCTACGCCACGAAGTACATGCTGGTGATCGCGGGAAAGACCGTTAGTGAACATGGAACCATAGCTAAAGCCCGAAGAGAACACGCGGGAAGAGTCAATACAGAGATTGCCCTGCAGGTCTGCCAGCAATTC
The DNA here is from genome assembly GCA_045600425.1 of Fibrobacter sp. Lineage (GTDB taxonomy): Bacteria > Fibrobacterota > Fibrobacteria > Fibrobacterales > Fibrobacteraceae > Fibrobacter. Next base: position 73,613 of record JAZRXW010000095.1, on the reverse strand, counting down.
ATCGAACAGGATGTAGTCATCTTGATTCCAGGGAGCCTGATTACCGTTACCTTCGGGAGCCACAAAGATGGTGGTCTTTTCGGTATCCAGCGGTTTCATGCCATAGTAGCCTTCCTGCTGGACGCCACCTGCCCAACCGCCCATGCAGTGCATGCCGAATACAAGACGGTAAGGCTTTGTATTGTCGTAATTGTCGGGAATGTCAATTCGGATAGTACGCTTGCCCTTACTCCACTGGAAATCATAACTGCCGGACTTGACGCGATTCCAGGTCTTGCCACAACCGCGAGTAGGAACAGGAGCGTTGCCCTTAGCCCAGCCGAAGTCAAACTTTTCTTCGACACCGGCAGCCTTCTGCAAGGTCAATTCCACATTGGTATCAAGATTTGCAAGCTTCACATTCAAGGTATCAAAGCCCTCGGCCACCACCTGAATGTCGCCACTGGTAATTTCCTTCTTCAGAGTTTTTACTGCAGGTACACCATAGGAAGCCCCATAGGAACCATGGGCGGTAAACTTTACATTCTGAATGGCAGAGCCCATCTTGACTTGTGCAAAATACGTTCCTTCGGCCTGCACATAGCCACGAAGATCTACTTGTCCAGAGCCATAGAGCGTCTTATTCATGACACTGGAACCAAGAACGTCAAAAATTTCCAGCTGTACTGGACCCGAGCTGTTCTGTGAAAAAGAAAGAACGCCGTTATTGACGCCCACAAAACCAGGCATAGCTACAGGAGCAATAGCTTCAATCACCATAGCCTTATCGCGAAGCGTAAAGGCACCCACGCCATCGGTTGTTGTAGAAAACTCGGTACCCGCCAGGCTGACGGAGGCTCCCTTTACAGCCTTTCCCTTGGAATCAGCCACCGAGCCTGTCAAAACAAAGGCACTGGCCGTAGTGGCAGACAACGCCATGGCCAAACCAACAGAAGCAATACCCAAACGCTTCATTCCATACTCCTTTTTGAACACTCCTTGTTCAAGGTAAAAGTTATATCCATACACCGCAAATTTGACCTTCTGTAAATTGAATTTCGTGGACAAAATATCCACACGTCCCCAAGACCAAACGGTTTCAGTAGGGTGCGTCACCATCCAGAGAAAAACTTTCTATCTTAACTTCCGATGAACGATTTACTGCAAAAAGCAATTGATGGAGCCTCCTGCACCGACAAGGCAAAATACCGTCTAAGCCCTTCCGAGGGTCTGGAAATTCTCAAAAACGTCCCCTGGACCCAAGTGGCGGAAGCGGCAAACACAGTCCGTCACCAGCGACTTCCCGGAAACAAGGTGGGGTACACCGCTTTTCGCATTGTGAATTACACCAACGTCTGCGAAGTCACCTGCAGTTTTTGCAGTTTTTGCCGTCCCTTCCAAAGTCCGGAAGCCTATGTACTGAGCCCAGACGAAATCCGTCAGAAAACCATCGAGGCAAAGGCAAAGGGAGCCGACCAGATTTTTTTGCAGGGCGGAGTCAACAAAGAAATTCCCCTGTCCTATTATACAGATGTCTTGAAAATGCTGACTCGGGAAATGGGCGTTACCGTACGCGGTTTTTCGCCTGTTGAACTGGTCCGTATTGCAGAATTCAACAACATCAGCCTTGACGAACTTCTGGACATTTTCAAGGAAGCTGGCCTCAGTTCCGTTCCCGGAGCGGGAGCCGAAATTCTAAGCGACCGTATGCGTCAAAGGCTAAGCCCCCGCAAGCTTCCCGCCCAACAATGGTGCGATGCGTTGGCGGCATGCCACAAGAAAGGTCTTCCAGGAAGTGCAAACATCGTCTTCGGTAGCGACGAAACTCCCGAAGAGATTATTGAACATCTGGAATATGTTCGCAAGACCCAGGACCTGGCGGTAAACGCAGGCATGGCGGGCTTCAAGAGTTTTGTGGTATGGACATTCCAGCCCCAAACTGACAAGTTCCCCATCCGCCACGTTCGGGGAGACGAATACCTGAAACTTCTGGCACTTTCCCGCCTCTATCTGGATAACATCCCCCACATTGAAGTCTCCCTGCTAGGCATGGGCCTCTCCCTAGGAGAAATGGGACTGCACTCCGGAGCCGACGACATCAACAGCATTGTCATCGAGGAAAACGTCTTGACCAATCACGGTCTTACGACCATCGAGCAAGCTGAAAATTTCATTAAAAACGCAGGATTCACCCCCTACCGCCGCAACCTGAACTTCGACATTTAGGCGATCCGCCGTAAAACCTTGAACCTTCAGGGGACATTTTCTATCTTTGGCCCCATGAAAAAAATGACGAAAGCCATTCTTTGTCTATTTTGTGTATGGGGCGCAGGTTGGGCAGTATCACACAATCAAATTGATAAGAAATATGCCGATTTCGATAAAGAAATGGCAAAAACAGAGGCCGTCCAGCCCGAAGTCACGCCAGAATCTACACCCGAAATCGCACCAGAAACTACACCTGAGATTATCCCAGAAATTACACCTGAGGTCACCCCAGAAATCGTGACAGCAGACACTGCCGGTGTCCAAAGTGTAACCAAGGCAAACGACGTAGTCGAAATCAAAGATACCATTGAAACCGAAAATACAGAATTCGAAGACATCGCCGATAACGCAATTGAAGACGAATCTGGAGATTCCTCCGACGTAGCACAAGCCGGTCAATTTGACGAAAAAGAAGAACTTTCCGCAGCAGACACAGACACCCTAGCCGTGATCCACCTTCCCGAGGGGGACAGTTCCAACATCCATACTTTGGACTTTTCTGCATGGGTCAATCCCGCTTGCCGCCCCGTCCCCACCACGTCCGCCTACAAAATCCGTAGAGGCCGCCTCCATAGGGGCGTCGACGTAAAGGTTTATACCGGAGATTCCATCGTTGCCGCAGCCCCGGGCAAAGTCATCATTTCAAAGTACAACCGCGGCGGTTACGGGCATTACATAGTCCTTCAGCACGAAAACGGCACCCAGACAGTTTACGGACATCTATCCAAACGTCTCAAAAAAGTTGGTGAAAGGGCCGAAAGTGGCGAACTCATTGGACTGGGCGGAAACACCGGACGCTCCACCGGGTCCCACCTGCACTTTGAAATCCGTTATGGCGATATCAATATTGACCCCGCCACCGTCATTAACTTTGACGAAGGCACATTGCTTCCCAATGTGGACCAGTTCTCCATTGCTGATGCGACCGCCAGCCATAAGGCCATTCAAAAGGAACTGTCCAAGCACCGCGTTCACAGAATTCGAAAAGGCGACACCCTGGGCAAGCTGGCGCGCAAGTACGGAACCACCATTGAACGCATTTGCAAGCTGAACAAAATCAACCGAAACTCGATTCTAAGAATCGGACGCTTGATTCAAATTTCCTAGGAATTGTATACAACATTGCCTAATTTGAAAGACTCCTTGGGGGTCTTTTCTTTTTTATATACCATTTTGCAAATGGAAATTTGGTATTTTTACGTCATGAAACGGTTTGTACTCTTTTGCATGATGGTGGCAGCCCTTGCATGGGCCAATCCCTCCATCCAATTTGAAAATAACGAGAAAATCCAGCCTGGCAAAGTTTTTGGAATCAACTTGATTTACCCCATTCGAGAGGTCCCCCAGCAGGCAGGCAAGTTGGAGATGGTTACCGAAAACGGCTTCACCCTAGTCCGCATGGACAGCACCGACAAGGTTATCGAGCAGGATTTCGATGATCCATTTGAAGCCATGTTCGCCCAGATGCGCGGTCGTCGTGGCGGTAGCTACAAGGCTCGTGTCTATAATTTCAAAATCAAGGCCCCTAAAAAAACAGGCGTGTACAACCTGGGCGAAATTTCCTGGATTATCGATGGAGAAAAATACACCATCTCCCGCAACATGCGCATTGAAATCCAGCGGTCCTACGACGACGACGCCCTCAGCGTATCCCTAAAGCCAAACAAGACGACCATCTACGAAGGCGAACAGATTTGCCTTACCCTAGGCTTCCACACCTACGAGCATTTTATTGGAAACCTGCAAGCGCTGGATATGAACACAGGTAATGATTTTATCGTTCACCGTAACGATCTCAGTTCCATGGAATTCAAGCCCGTAGAAAACACCCGCAACGAGCGTGAAGCCAGCTCCAAGTTCGCCTGGGTCAGCCCCACCAAGAGCGGCAACCTGCAGATTCAGCCCTTCAAGTTCAAGTATACCAAAGCCGGCGAACCCAAGGTTGTAGAAGAAAAGAAGCAGATGGGAGGAATGTCCTTCTCCAGTCGTACCGTCAAACAGGAACCTGTAGAAACAGAAACTTCCACCGCTCCCATCAAGATTACCGTAAAGCCCTTGCCCGAAGAAGGCAAACCCTCTGACTTTAGCGGTATGGTGGGTAACTACAGTTTTAACGCCGAGTTTGACAAGACCAGCCTGAAAGTAGGAGAAGCGCTCACCCTGACGCTTACCCTCAAGGGCGACGGAACTCCAGGAACCATTACGGACCCCAAGCTTCCCAACTTTGAAGATTTCAGGGCAGTACCTCCCGAAAACGACATTACCAAAAAAATCTCCGGACAGAAGGTAATCACCACCAAGACCACCCGCATATTCCTCTATCCCAAGAAGAAAGGCGAATTCACCATCCCCGAAATTTCTTACAGCTGGTTTAACCCCTCCAAGAAGAAATACGAAACCGCCAAGGCAGGCCCTTGGAACATCGTAGTAGAAAAGGGTGAAGCCACCAACCTTCCCGAAGCAATCTTCCAGCCTCAAGTAGCAAATAGCAATCCTGCCGGCGGTCCTCCCGTCGTCCAGAAAAAAGAAATCGAGAATCTCGGTTCTGACATCCGCTTTATTCACCCTGTCAAGAATGAAGCCAGCCAGAAAGCTCCATACAAGTCCATCCCCTTCTGGATAGCATTCCTTGCAGCGATTCCCGCCTACTTCGTCACCATGTTTACTGTACGAATGAAACGCAAACGCAGTAACGACTCCGCTCTGGTCCGTCGTAACAAGGCAAGCAAGATGCTCAAGAACCGTTTTGCCAAGGCAAACGAAGCACTTACCAAGGGCGACGCCAAGGCACTTTACGCCGCCCTGGAAAACGGCCTGGTCGATTATCTTAGCGATTTGACGAACGCCGAATTCAAGGGAATGACCCGCCCCCAAATGAAAGACGAACTTCAAAAGTGCGGCGTGAATCAAGACGTTATCGCCAACATCGATCAATGGCTTGAAAAATGTGCCTTCGCAAGATTCGCTCCGGTAAATCCCAGCCAAAGTGAACAAGCCCAGATGTTAAAGGACGTTGAAAAGCTTTGCGAAAACTTGAAAATCTAGAACGAACTTTTTTTGAAATTTTCGAGACTAAAAGATGAAAAGACTTGTAATTTTAATGACCTTCACCTTGGCATTGCTTGCAACAAGTGCAACAGCAGACACATGCCCTGGCATTCCCGCCGGAGAAAAAGCCTATAACGAAAATGATTTCGAAAGAGCCATTGACGAATGGCGCTCCTGCGTAGATCACGGGGTCGAGAACGGGGACTTGTATTACAACTTGGGAAACGCCTATTTTCGCAACGGAAAACTAGGCTTCGCCATCTTCTACTACAAATCCGCCCTGCGTCTTAAGCCAAACGATCCTGATATTCAGCACAACCTGAGTTACGCCACCTCCATGACCAAGGACAAGGTGGATGACGACAACGAAGAAAACCCGCTTCTCTCCGGTCTGTTTACAGCCCACCACGCCCTATCCCTAAAGGTTCAGTTGTTTATTCTTCTTGGTCTATTCTGGGGAATTATAATCCTCTCCATCGGTAGACACCTTGCTTCAGAAGAAAAACGCAAGAACATCTTTATTGGAACAACCTTTGCAGCAGCCATCGTATTCTGCGTTATAGGCGCCAGCGCCGGCTACAAGATTTTTGTTGCCGAAACAGAAAGCACCGGTGTGGTTACCGCAGCCGATGCCGACGTTACCAGCGCACCTTCTGACAAATCTCAAACATTAAACACGCTCTCCGAGGGAACTTCCTTTGAAATCCTTTCCGAGCAGGGTGATTACCTGGAAATCAAGCTGGGAGACCGAATCAAGGGTTTCGTCCGAAAGCGCGATGTAGGAATCGTGAAATAAAATTTAGGGGCTAGGAATTTGAGGTACGCTTCGCTTGAGGAGTGAGGTCGGAGCTTCGCTCCTAGAGGTTTATTAGGATTTAGGGTCGCAGGATGCAAGTGCTTGCGATTTCGAGACGTTTACCTCTTTAAATACCCCAATGGAGTATTCGCGAAACCACTCTTCATCCTTCACTGTTCACTAATCACTAGCCACTAATCACTAATTAAATCTTAACATCAAGGCCAGTTCAAACTGCAGAATCTGCCTCAGGTGAGGAGTTTCGTCATCCAGTTTCTCGTGAATCTGACGGTACTCGATGTAGGAACTGAGGGAAGCCATCTTGTTGAACTGGTAGCTAGCACTGGGACGCAGGAACCATTCATGGGTTCTAGAAGGTACCGTACGTTCAGCTAGGCTCAACTTCGGCTTATAGACTGTAGCAGTTTCCTTGCCTGTGGGAGCTTCATAGGTCCACTGCTTGAATACGCCGTCTGTACCGGAGGCTTCATTCCACATATCGTAATCTTCCGTATGGTCATATTCCTTACGAATCGTCTTCTTGTAGTCGTAACCGGCGGTCAGCTTCAGGTCAATGCTATTCTTAAACTTGTAGAACCAGCGCCAGATCTTAACCACCTTATCAAGCTTTAGCGGGTAAGTAATAGTCAAGTCATTTCCGATATTGAAGGCGAAGTCGTTATAGAGCGACGTATGAATCCAAGGAGTTTCCCAGAAGGAATCCGTCGTGTCCCTGCTATTGCCGGAAGAATCCGGCCATGAAGGAATACCGATGACTTCATCCTTAGGCCTACGGTCCGTATCTTCAATTTTCAGGCGAACGCTATTTTCAATTCGCATGTTATTCTGCAACAAGAAGGAAATTCGCACCAGCGGGTTGAAGTTAATGGAATGGCTCCAGGAATCTTCAGCACTCTGGAAGGGATGAACCGTAGTAGTCTTGGTATATTCAAAGCGATGTACCGTAGAAACACTGCGGAAACGGTTCAAGAAAGAAACTCTCTGAGAGAAATTGGGAATTGTAAGTCCTACGCCAATTTTGGGCCAAACCGTCGTAGTGTCAATATACAGCGGGTATTCTCTGGACTGGCTAAAGTCTTCCTTCCACTGCAAATCTCCAGAAAGTCCCATGTCCCATACCGGCAAAGTAATACCGCTAGACACCTGGAAAGATCTTGAAACTGCATGACGGAAATTGCCCTGATAGACAAGAGTATCCACCGTGTGACTACGGTACTGACCAAAGCCACGATAATCGTCGCGGTGATCCAGACCCATATCGCCAGAAACAATATTCCAAAGACCGCGACCGCGGTGACCGTTACCGAAGCCTAGACCATACAGATAGTACTGGAAGGGAGTAACACCCTGGTCCTCATAAAGCTGGGACAAGGTAAAGTTTTCACCCACCGTATTGGTGCTTGCCACCCAGTTGAACTTGATTTCACGCCACTTGATCTTTTCCAAGGCTTTCGCCACAGCGGATTCCTTGCCAAAGCTCTGGACCAAGTCAAGAATCTTCAGCGTAGGCGTAAATTCAAAACGATTGGTCTGGGAAATGGTCCAGTAGTTCTTTTCAATATTGGACTGATCGTAAAAATCATATTCATCGGGAATCGTCTTCTGCTGGTTAAAATCAGAGGAGAATGCCGCATTGAAAGGAATAAAGGGAATCAACCTGGGGTTGAAATTAATCTTGAACTGCTGAGAGCGGGCTCGTTCGTTACGTAAGATGCCGTAGGAACGGCCATATTCACGATGTCCAACGCTATCCACCTTGTAGAACCTGGTGCTATCGTAGCGGATCTCGTAAGAAGACGGATCTTGCATGTTGATAGCCATGGTGTCACCATTAGCATTCACACGCGGAATCGTGTCGTAGGGAATAGCCACCACACTATCTGTGGAAACATAGACCTTGCGGTCCGTGTGGTCAAAGTCGAACACATAGCCGCTGGCAAAAAGGCCGCCCTCGTCAAAGGAGAAGAAGTTCTCCTTGGTAAAGCCTTCACGGTCACCACCGCCAAACATGTCACGCTTAATATTCAAAGAATAGCTGGTGCTCAAGAAGGACAAGATGTTCCAGCGCATGTTCAACTTATGGTTCAACTCAGTCGTATAGGTGACCACCTTGTCCACCTGCGGGTCAACGTAATCAGGATCGCGGTTCTGGTTCACATAACGCACATAGTTAAAATCAAACAAAGTCAGGTCAAGAGTCTGGGGCCAGGGTTCAAATTCCGTCTTGGACAATTCCTTTGCCCAGCTGTACTTAGCCAAACCAGAGAACGGCTTCAGCTTGAACATACTGAAGGTACCCAGCTTATATTCCATTACCGTGTGGTAAGAATAGGTGGAATCCGCAGACGTCGTGGCACGACCTTCCGATTCCTTATAGGAGTAGCTGAACGCCGGGCGAGACAGAAGCATCTGGGAAAGCACCTCCCCTACCTTAGTCTCGCTAGCCTTGTAGTCCTTACGGTAGCTAATGCCAAAAGTCTTTTCACGAACGTAAGACTGGTAACCCTTAGATTCACCACTGTCACGGAGTTCCTGTTCTCTATCCCTAGAGCCTACCTCCAGTTCGTTCTGGAAGAAATCTCCAGTCAAATCTGCAAAGTCGCTCTTCTTCAAGATCAAGTCATCGGAAGGCTTCATGTAGGGACGCTTCGTAGTAGTATGGTACCCCAGAGAAAGTGGAATATGGTATCCAGAGCTATCATTCAAGAACTTATTCAAGTTCATGGTAAAGTCCGCCGCCACATCCAACTGAGATGCCGCCGCAGAAATCTTGGGCTTGGGAGATCCGTTAGAAGTAGAAAGTGTGGCAAAGCTTCCATCCTGATAACGAAGGGTCCCAGAAAGGGAGATAAAGTCGGCAAAGTTAACCTGACCGCCTACACGGCCTGCATATCCCCAGTCCGTATCCATGTCGGACAAACGCAAATCGTTAAGCCAGAAAGTACCCTCAAGATCTTCTGCAGAAGCCGTAGAATCAGCAATAATGACAAAGCGAATCCAGTCAATGCTTGTAATAGACGGATTACCCACCAGCCTCATACGCTCTTCGCGTTCGCCACCCAATTCTTTTACAACAGCGCTGGTATAAGGCGGACGACGACCACGCTTCATGTCAGAGAAGTCTGCCACATCCATGGCAAAGGCGTTAGAAAGCCAGTTGTCTTCATGACAATCCTGGTCGCGGGCATTGCCCTTACATTCGTAATTGACCGGTCTGAAACTCCATTCGTAGTAGTCCGAAGAGCCTTCCAGCGATCCTTCACCGAACTGGATGGCAAAACGCACCGGAACAGACTTGGCCTTCGTCTCGTAATGAATCTCCATCTTCAAGGACTTGTAGCTCGAGAAGTCCTTCGTTTCCGTATCAAAAATTCTCGTGACACCCACTTCCTGGCCAGGGGACAAATTCTGGTAATCCAGCACAAGGGCCGTTTCCTTCAAGGGAGCGTTGGTTTCGGCATCACGTTCAGTAGTGGTGTTGGGAGACTTAAAGTAAACCTTGGAGTTTTCCCGGTTGTTTAAAGTAGAGACCTTAATGTAGGTGGTATCCGTCGTCAAAGTAGATGCAGAAACCATATGGTCAACACCGTTTACTTCCACAATCTGGGATGTCTCGGAGGTTGAAGTCTTATAGAAATCAGCCACCGTAGTTTCTTCCCAAGAGTTGCCCACTACTGCAAGACTTACAATCTGGACCTTAGCTTCAGAAACGCCCGGATTCAGGCTACCCATCCAAAGTCTAGTAAACTGAGCTTCCGCAAGAATGGAATGATAGTCACGTCCCGGTGCAGACACGAGCGTATCGTACTGGTTCAAGGGGATACGCCACTTTCTCCAACCATTCTGCAAAATCTCGTAATGCAGGGGAATGGTGTCGGACAAGTCAATACGGTAACGGACAAAGCTAATGTCTGTATCCAAGGAACCGTTCTTATTGATATCTTCCGTATCGTAGGTTCGTTCACCAGAGTTGTTTTCTGTACCGTTGATATTTACAGGAGGATCGCTATCATCGTCCAAATTTTCATTAAAGTTATCCATGGCAATATCCGAAGTCGATTCGTCGGAATTGTCGGAACGCTTTAAAGTGGAATCACATCCAGCAACACGGCAGTCCCACACCACGCGTTCTTCATCAAAACCAGTCTTATTGTCAAGACCGCGGTCATGAAGCGCCGTAGTCGTACCCAGGTCATTTTCACCATCGTACAGACCGTTGGGAGCAAAGCCATTAATGGAAATATCTTCGCTAATCAAGCCCAAGTCAAGATAAATGGAGCCTACATTACCGCGGGCAACCACTTCGATGTACTTCATGTCGCTCATATCCTGGTAGTAACTGCTGTTGGGACGCATCACACCACCCCAAGAGTTTCCTGTCAGGTTATCATTAGCACGAAGCGTCATCTTCAAGACCGTCAAGTGCTGGTTATCCACGTCGGAATTTCCAACCGCCGGATAAATATGCTTATACAGCTCTGTATTGTTACTGTGCCAAATGAACTCGCCCTTATGGCGATAATCCTGGTTGGGAATGTAAGTGTCGTAGTTGGAAGCATCTCCGCCCGGAGGAGATGCCGGATACCAGGAAAGTCGGGACAAGGAATAGTTCAAGCCGGAGGTCGTTGCCTCAAAGTCTTCCACCAAAGCTTCTGCCTTCTCGCTGGTATTGGCGTTATGACGGCTAGCAGCAAATTCAGCTTCGAACCGCCAGGAGGAAGAAGCCGTAGTGCTAATGCCGGGGATGGCATTCACCAAATCCGTCAAAGCGGGAATTGTATCCTGCAGGCGAAGATTCATGCCCCACAGCACACTAGAATAAGGTTCGTTACCCAAAGTGGGAGTCTTTGCCGTTGTTGTCTGACTCTTGTACAAGGCGGTAATACCGAATACGGAACCGGCTCCAAAGCCATACAAATCCAAGGGAAGTTCTGCACGGGCACCCAACAAAAGCTTGTTGTCAATTTCAAAGAGCGGTTCGCATTCGAACGTAACCTTGATTTCCTTGTTGGGGTCAAGCGCTCTTTCGCTCAAAAGTTCGATCTGTCCCAGTTCGTAGTTCACCTCGTAGTCAGTGCCACGAATAAGCGTTGTAGAACCGGCGGTCACCTTTTCTGTACCGGGAGAAATATCCATGCAGGAGCTACCATTCACGGCATAGCTGGAGCTGGGATCGCGAACACTAATAGTGGAGCTACGACGCTTGCCCACAGATTCAAAATAGAAGCGGTTCGTGTAACGGTTCAAGTTGTAAACCGGCAACGTATACAGCTGGGCCATAGCAGCAGAAGAGTCCAATGCACGCAACGGTTCCAAGCAGTTCCGGGTAGCCTGCTCAATAGCATCGGCACCAGAATAATCCGTGTAAGGTCTACAGGGCAACCACATTTCACCGGTATAGCTACCAGACGCATCCTTCTTAAAAATCGTAGCGTCATTGACCAGGGGACTACCGGTGGTGGTGTCCACCAGTCCCAAGGTTTTTAGATACGTGCTGGCCACGCCAGACTTGTTCTTCATGCGAAGAATAAAGTTAGAGGAACTGGCATCTGAAATACCAATGTTGTACACGTTGCGCAACATCAGCTTATCAATGTCAGTCAATTCAGACAGCGTCGCATCCCACTGGATCAACACAGCCTCGTCATTATCATTGACCGTAGAGCCTACGCGGGACGTTCCATCTCCGCTCCAGCTTGCAGCAATCAAGGTATTGCGATTAGCCGCATTCACCTTTACGATACCTGTACGAGAGTCGTAGCTATAGTCCTTGCCCTCGTCCATCTTAACAAGACGTTCTACCAGTTTTTTGACAGTCTTTCCAGAAGGAGTCGTATAAACTACAGTCACATTCTTGATAATACCCGTAGTGGCATTCGTCGCACCACGCTTATAAAGAATCAGGTTAGTAGCATTGTACTTGCTGGGGTTGTTCCCCTGAATAGCCGCTTTAACATAGGCCTTGCGAACATCATTGTTCAAGAAGTAGTAACGGTAAGAAATGAATTGCTTATCCAGCACCTGGAATTCAGAAGTAGACTCGTTTGCCTTCAGGGAGAATTCCTCTTGAGAACCGCCATCCTGGGAGGCAATGGTCGTCAATCGCCAATCCCCCAACTTCCAGTCGGCCTTAATACCAAACAGGCCCTGGTGGTTTTCCGAATAACCCGTCAATTCAGTACCAGTCAAAGTGAGGTTGGTGGTACCTGCTTCCACGCGTTGCAGAATATAATCTTCGAATTCGTCCTTATAGGATTCCTCATAAACAACACGGACCTGGTTCTGGGCACCAAGGCCCTGTTCCACGTTATTGATTTCAACAGTAATATAAGGACCAATCTTACCCTTCACCATAAAGTTGGGGGTATAATCCAATGTCGGGCTAGGCCACAAACTAGTCTTCTGGCTACCTTCCGCGTCATCTTTCTCGCCGTAGCCCTTCAAACGGATATCCATGGTACCTTGAAGCATCAGCTTAGGCTTGTCCAGTCCAAAGTCCCTCATCCAGGCGGGCATGGTCACAGGGATGGTAATGTCAAAAACAGAACCAGTCTCCGGAGTCTCGTAGCCTTCGTTTGCCTGCCCTACAAGACCATTTAGCCAAAGCCCCTTTCGACCCACGTCGAACATATCAGACACATAATCCGTCAATTCCGGATAATGGGCGGACCACAAGGTGGTGGTATCACGAGATACAGAATTTACCCTCTTCTCGCTAACGTCCATTTCACGGGTAGCGACATCAATATCGTGGGTAAAAACTTGACCCTTGGTGTCAGCCATTAAACGCGGAGAAGCCCCCACGCCACCAAAAGGCAAAAGACCGTTCAAAGGATTGACAGAAGGCGGCAATTCAATGTACTGAAGCGTAGGTTGCCATTCCGTCTCGGCAGGATCCGTCGAAGAAACCTGAGTTTCCTCGGAATCCGCAGAAACCGACACCGTAGAATCTGCCTGAGACCAAGCAAATCCAGCAGCAAGGGCAACACCTGCAGCAAGCCACCATTTTTTCAACATTACAAAAGACACTTAAAGCACTGCTAAAACAAGAAAACGTGGTAGAGAACCTTTTCACATAAAATACAGAATTTGAGGACATCAAATTCGGCACAAAATGCAAAAAAGCCCTAGAATTTGCGGGAAATTAGTAAAAAATTTAGAACAAAAAAGACCAGGTCTTTCAACAGAGCCAATTTCAAGCCCTTTTCTCAACTTTCATTAAGAACAAAGTAAAAAAAACGACCGTAAGCAAAACGCCCCTGGTATCAACCAGGGGCATTTGCGAGAGCTCTAATCGTCGTAGGTTCTTTTCTAGACGAAATGATTAGAGCGGTATGTTAGCGTGCTTCTTCCAGAGGCGCTTCTGATCCTTAGTCTTCAGAGCGTCGAAGGCGCCAACGAGACGCTTACGTACGTCTTCCGGCTTGATGACTTCGTCAACCACGCCCATGGCAGCGGCAACGTAGGGGTTCATCAATTCGTCTTCGTACTTGGCGATGCAAGCGGCACGTGCAGCCACCGGATCCGGTGCAGCAGTGATTTCCTTCTTGTTAATGATTTCAACGGCGCCTTCTGCACCCATCACAGCCACCTGGGCAATAGGCAGAGCGAAGACGTAGTCTGCACCCACATCCTTGGAGTTCATGGCGATGTAAGCACCACCGAAGGCCTTACGGAGAATCAGGGTAACCTTAGGCACAGTGGCTTCGGCGAAGGCATACAGGAGCTTTGCACCGTGGCGGATAATGCCGGAGTATTCCTGCTTGCTACCAGGCATGTAACCCGGAACGTCCACGAGAGCCAGCAGCGGAATGTTGAAGGCGTCGCAGAAGCGAACGAAGCGGCCAGCCTTGGAGGAACCGTCAACGTCCAAGGAACCTGCGAGAACCTTGGGCTGGTTAGCCACGATACCGATAACTTCACCGTTCAGGCGAGCAAAGCCGATCACAACGTTCTTGCCCCAGTCCTTCTGGACTTCGAAGAAGCTGTCTGCATCAGCGAAAGCGGCGATTACGGCGCTAACGTCGTAAGCCTGCTTGTAGTTATCCGGAACGATATCCTGGATAGTGGCGCTCTTGTCTTCGGCAGCTTCGCAGGTCGCTTCCTGCTTGTTCAGGAACTTCTTGAAAAGCTTCTTGATGCCGGATTCGTCGGCCTTTTCTTCCAGTTGCTGTTCGGCAGGAATCGGCTTGCACTTGTTGCCCTGAGGCAAGTAAGAGAGAAGCTTGCGAACACCTTCCAGAGTCTGCTTGTCATCGGGGTACATGAAGTGAGCCACACCGGACTTTGCGGTGTGAACAGGAGCGCCGCCCAGTTCGGCAGCGGTGATGTTTTCGCCCATGACCTGCTTCACGACTGCGGGACCAGTGAGGAACATCTGGGAAGTAGACTGAGTCATGAAAATAAAGTCAGACAGAGCCGGAGAATAACAGGCGCCACCAGCGCAGGGGCCCATAATCACGGCAATCTGGGGAATCACACCGGAAGCCCAAACGTTACGGGCCATGATGGCGCTATAGCCAGCCAGGGAGAACACGCCTTCGTCGATACGAGCTCCACCGGAGTCGTTCATGGCGACAAAGGGGCAGCCGGCTTCAACAGCCATGTCCATGACGCGGCAAATCTTTTCTGCATGGCACTGACCAAGAGCGCCACCGCCAACAGTAAAGTCCTGAGAGGAAGCAAAAACCAGACGGCCATTCACCTTGCCGTAACCGGTAACCACGCCGTCACCCAGGACGACCTTGCTTTCCTTGAGAACGCGGTTGCTGGACTTGCGAAGGGCACCAACTTCCACAAAGGTACCTGCGTCAAACAGCATTTCCATGCGTTCGCGAGCAGTGTACTTGCCGGACTGGTGCTGCTTATCGATACGGGCAGCGCCACCAGCAGCCTGAGCCTGGCTCAAGTACTCATTTAGCCTATTAAGATGTTTTTCGTTCCACATATTGTAAGAACTCCTCGTGTAAAATTTTCGGAAACAAAGATAAAAATTACTCCAAGGTCGGTCAACAAAATTTTGCAAGCTACCATTGACAAAATGAGCTCAGCAATCTTTTTACTGGAATATTTCAAAAACGAACTTCACCGAGAGATAATAAACACGACCGTCAAAGTCAAGGGGAGCATTTTCACGACAGACATTTTGCAAACTACTGTTGACAAAACGAATTTCACAAAAAAAATCCCTTGAAATGCGCCATATTTTTGGTATATTGGGAATCAGTCAGAAACAATCCTTCCGACGGCGTTGCAGGCTCTGTCCGGGAAACAGGGCTAGTCTTGTCAAACAAGCCAAGATGTCGCAGAACGGGAAGACATTCAACTCTTGAGGACTCGGCTGGAGCGAGGGGATAAAACCGCCAGACCGCCCCCAGGGACAACCCCAAAAACGAACCATATTTTACGCGTTCCGCAAAATGCGGAGCGGGGGTTGCCATGACTAGAGAAAATCAAAAGACAACACGGGAAATCCCTGAAATTTTCGAAGGAGTCAAGTATCTTGACCCCAAGTACGAGCCCGCATTCCGGGAACTTTTTGACGACAAGGTCATCCTCACCGACTTCCTGAATACCATCCTTCACCTCAGGGAGGGCGGAAAGATTGACCATTTGGAGTTCAAGTTCGAGAGCGAAATCAAGTTCCGGATTCCCGAGAAGCGCTCCACCACACTGGACATTTTCGCCCACACCGAGGACAACCGTTTTTTGGACATCGAGATGCAGCGGGCAGGGCACCCCTTCTTCACCGACCGCGTTTTCTACTACAGTTCGTTTCTTACTATCAAGGGCAAGCAGCAGTACATAAAGTCCACCTACTTCAAGTCGCTCAGCAAGGAGGAGCAGCTAAGGCGCCGCTACGAACTCCCCGAGACCATCTCCATCTGGATCTGCAACTTCCACCCCCGCGAGAACAGCACCCGGTATCGCGACGAGTGGGCCGTTTACAGCAAGTCAGACATCGAAAACTCGGCCAAAAATTCCACCCCCTTGCCGGTAACCGACAAAATCAAGTATATTTTGTTTGACTTGCCGAACTTCGTGAAGTATTGCAACAGGACGGACTCCCGCGAAATGCGGTGGCTCTACCTGTTGGCAAACGCAGGCGGCAAGGAAGACATGCCGGACATGGACGACGACATCTTGAACTTGGCCATGGGACGGATTTCTATCGACTCCGCAAGCGAAAGCCTGCTCAAGACTCAGGAGAATTTCATGATTGCACAAGACGAAATCATCTGCCGCCTCGCCGAGAGCAAACTGCAGGGAATTGACGAAGGACATGCAAGGGGATTCAATGACGGCAAAGAAGAAGCTTGCACAAACGCGATTACCAAAGCTCTAAAGCGCGGCAAGCTTACCTTGGAAGAAATCGCGGATTACAACGACGTCTCGATTGACAGGGTGCTGGAGATTCAAAAGGGTTTACAGGAATCGTAATTTACAGTTCAAGACTCAGGAGAATTTCATGATCGCACAAGACGAAATCATCTGCCGCCTCGCCGAGAGCAAACTGCAGGGAATTGACGAAGCTTGCACGAACGCCGTCATCAAGGCATTGAAGCGCGGTAAGCTTACCTTGGAGGAAATCGCAGATTACAACGATGTTTCAATTGACAGGGTGCTGGAGATTCAGAAGAATTTACAGGAAGCGTAATTTGCTGTTCAAGACTCAGGAGAATTTCATGATTGCACAGGACGAAATCATCTGCCGCCTCGCCGAGAGCAAACTGCAAGGAATTGATGAAGGACATGCAAAGGGATTCAACGAAGCTTGCACAAACGCGATTACCAAGGCATTGAAGCGCGGTAAACTAACCTTGGAAGAAATTGCAGATTACAACGATGTTTCAATTGACAGGGTGCGAGAAATCCAGAAGAATTTGCAGTAAAAGCTTTTAGTCGTTATTGATAAAACGAGTCCTTTTAAAAGGGTCCGAACCCCCAAAACAGATTTTCTACTCCTATACAAGTCGGTTGTCGGTAATCGGCCGGATGCAAAGGAGTGTGCCACCGGACTCTAGTCAGCCTGCTCCCTTGAACCGTAGCCCAAAGGACTCTAGCCTTAAAACCTTCTTTATTTCATCGAGACGCTCATTGATATAGAACCACTGCTTTTCGGAAACCTGTTTAAAATCAAGCAACAATCTTAGTTTTATACGAATCCGGCAAAAAAAATTCAAATACTTTGGTTCCATCAAAAGATTTTGATTTCATTTGAGCACAATGCAACAGATCTAGCAAGTCAAGGCATTCTGAGCGAAGCTTGTCGCCCAGTCCATAACGATATAGTTTAGATGTTTCGCCAGTGCGGGTAAAGATATACTTGGTACATTCATAAAATTCCTTCGAAGCGTACAGGATAGACTTTTCAGGAATATGCAGACCCGTCGTAGTATCAGCCAATTTTGGCGCTGCGTCAAAGGGTTCCTGGTGTTCACCACACTTCAAGTCTTCTTTTTTTTGCAAGGACTTTGCATAAACAGCCTTTTTCCATTCTTCAAAACCGGAATAAGGAGTAAAGCCCGATATGGACAAATGTTTTTCATCGACTTGCAAGAGTACATAATTCTTATTGGCGCACTTTTCTCGAACCTTGTTCAACCCCTCCTTCGAAAAACCCAAGTACACCATTTCGGCAGAGATTTTCTTGATAAACTTGCCATGTACCTCGTAATTTTCAAAATACTTTGTGAAAAAGTATGCAGACTTTTCCCAGGCCTGCCAAAAATGACCCGCAAGAAAAAGGTGTATAACATCTTGATTGGAATGTTCTAGTGAAAAAAGTTCATTTGCCGTCATGGGATAGAATACAGAATCATGCAGCGACAAAATTTGTCACAATAAAAAAAAATAAAAAAACTCGATGTCTTCGGCTTCGAGTTTTTTTCTTTTCAATTTTTTCGGGGCGTCCTTGGCAGGCTCGCTTCGCTCGCTCAGCCTAGGCCGCCATTAGGCTTGGCTTACGCCATGCCTAATTTGAGGGCGCTAAAGCGCCTACGCTCAGGTTCGGTTATGCAGACAAACAAGTTTGTCTGCGCAACGCTCACCATCGCTTTAGTCCCTAAGGCAACGAACAGAGAACCCGTTGCTCTTATCGTACCAACTGCGGCTCACGTTGTCGTCGTCGTAGCCGAAGTGCCAATTGTACGCGATGTGGCTATAGTACTCAGTAGAGCTCCAGAAGAACGCGAGGTCGCCCTCGCGGCTGAAGTCACCACTGTCGTTGCGGTCGCCCGCCGGCAGAACAGCGAAGCCAAAGGAATCGGTACCGTTGCCACCACCATACCAGCCGCTAGTAGATTTCAGCGACCTACCGGCAGTGCTGGTTCCACCAACTGCGTTCCATAGCGTATTCCACTCTGTATTGCTTGGCAAGTGCCAGCCGGTGGGGCAGGCTTTCATGGCCGCAGACCATTCATATAAACGGCCGTACTTGCTGCAGTAGCTAGCGTTATCGTCATAGCAATAACTATCGCTTGTATTGTAGTTCAAGTTTTCTGCCATCCAGGTCTGAGTACCAATGGTGACGGTTTTGTACACCTGACCGTCGCGGGAGTCGGTCAGTAAACCATACTTGATGCTGGAACTGCTAGATCCTTCGCTTTCGCTCAGGATGACACTGGAGGAGGAACTCAGGATGATGTCTGATGATGAGCTCGATGGCTGCGCCTGCGAGCTTGACGAGGAGGCTCCGCTTCCCTCGTCGGAGTCCCGGAGACAACGTACAGAAAAACCGTAGTTCTTGTTGTTCCAATAGTTGTTCACGTAGTCGCGGCCGTAGCTGAAGTACCAACGAAACGCGCTACTGCTATCGACCTCAGTAGAACTCCAGAAGTAAGCGTCGTTGCCCTCGTCGTTGAAATAGCCAAAGTTGTAGCGGTAGCCCGCCGGCAGAACAGCGAAGCCAAAGGAACCGGTACCGTTGCCTCCAGAATTCCAGCCACTGGAAGATTTCAGTTTCGTACCAGCGGTGCCGGTTCCACCTACAGCGTCCCACAGAGTATTCCATTCTTCATCGTTTGGCAGGTGCCAACCAGTGGGACAAGCATTCATTGCAGCTGACCATTCGTATAAACGGCCATACTTGCTACAATTACCTGCATAATCTTCATAACAATAGCTAGAGCTAGTCTTGTAGTTCAAATTTTCTGCCATCCAGGTCTGGGTGCCGATGGTGACGGTCTTGTAGGTTTGGCCATCACGAGGATCCGTCATGGAACCTTTCGCGACAGAAGCTCCAGCCTCATTGGAGGCATTCCCCTTATACCCCGGGTCCACGGGGTTGTCTCGTTCGCCGATGTCCGCGCAGGCAAACAGGGCAAAACTTACGGCAAGGGTCAAAAGTATACTTGCGATTCTCTTTGCAATGGAGTCAAAATATTCTGTCATCTTTTTTTTGCCTCCCTAAAATGCGATGGTTATAATGGCACCGATACCCACAAGGCCAGCACCCACGCCGTAGAACACGTTACGAGTTGTACTCAGGAGTTCCAGTTTGTTCCAGTATTTTTTTGCATGGTCAGGGGAACTTGTGTTTTCGTAATTCTTTCGCTCTTTTTTGATCTGGCTGTTTTCACACACGCCCGCAATGATAAACCCAGCCCCCAGTACGTAGGGTACCACTTTTACCCAGACAGGCAAACCGCCGGACTTTCCGGAACTTCCCGACGAACCACCGTCGGCACCTACGCCCTGCGTTACCACGCTACTCCACACGAAGGTATCGTAAGCGTTAAAGCCCGGGTCTCCCGTGCCGTTGGGTTTCAGCACGCCACCCTTGCCATCGTCAAGATACTGCACATTGGCGAAGTCGATTTCAATTTTCGGTTCAGGCTCCTGAACAGGTTCCTGCACGGTCTCCTCCGACGAAGCCCCGGATTCGCCAACGGACTCCTCGGCACTCTCGCTGGAATCCTCCACCGTGCCGTCGCCCCCCATATCCGCAGGTTCGTTCAACGTCTGGGCCACAGGTGCCGGAGTCGGTTCAACAGCATCTGCCGCCGGGGCACTTTCCACAAGTGCGGCCCTCACCGCATCAAAGAACCCGGCCATGGCGCTTTCCAGTCCGTCGGTCAGCTGGTCCACGTCACTGGTTCGGCTACTGTAGCTGTTCAACAATTCCGTTCCTTGAGTTTTTCGGAGTTCCACCACGATGTGGTACTTGGAGCCCATCTTAGTGACACTTGACTCCACATAGAAATCCGCCGGATTTTTCTTGCCCTTGATGACATTCACGGAGCCGGACAGTTCACGTTCGGCACCCTCCCTGATGATTTCGGAGAGGAACTTGCACTCGTCCTTCGTCAGCGATCCCGAAGAGGTCAGCCACACCGCCAAGGTCGGCGCAGCATTTTGCGTAAAGCCCAGCACGGCAAAAAGCAGAACAAACAAGAATATCTTTTTCATAATCGCCCTGCCTTAATAAACCATGGGGATTAAAACAACTTTCTTCTCCCCCTTCTTCACGGGGACGGACATCCTGTAGGACTTGATGATTTGACCAGAACCACTCTTACCTCGAATTTCAAACTGGTAGGAACCCTCCTGAACAGGGATTCGGGTCATGGCAATCTGTCGCGGGTTGAAGGAGCCGATGCGGGTGTCAGACTGAGCGAGAGCACGCAACGCAGCGTCGCCGGCGGCCTTGGCGGCAAATCCACCCAGGGCTCCGGCCTTTTCCGTGGCAGCCTTGTTGGCCAGGGCAACTGGAACAGTCTTGATCAGAGCCTGGGAAACCGAGCGGATTACGTTCACAGTCCTGTCGTCTGCCAGGTTCTGTACCAGTTCCTTGTTGGCATCGTAAACCAGCTCCGGCGTATAGGTCCGTCCGTCGAAATCAATCTCAACGGACTTGATGCCGATATCGTCGCGGTTCCCCGCATCGACGGTTGTCACACCGGTCGGGTGCGGGAACGCCAAAAAGAACGTAGGCAGCACAGACGTGAAGAACGTGGGCAGCATGGCAGAAGAAACACCGAGAGGGCCCAGCAAATCTTCCAGGACCTTGGGCGCAAATGGAACGCGGATGCCCTCCAGTTCCTTGAAGGCCTCATCATCCACCACGAAGACGAACTCGCCATTCTGGAAGCTGCCCGAATACACCACGTTTCTCAGGACCGGACCGCGGCCCCTGTAGGAAACGAAAACCAGCTCACCGTTGTCGCGGGTGTTCTTCGCCAGGACCGTGGGAGCGGGAGCCAGTCCGAAGCTCTGAAAATCACTCTCCCGTTCAGCGGCCAGCAAGCGGTCGCTGGCAAATCCATAAACTTCCTTGGGAAGGTCCGTGGTGCCGGCCTTGTAAGCCCTGACAGTCTCGTAGTAAGCGATGGCGGCATCATCCTTGTCGCCCTTCATCTCGTACACCAGGGCGGTCAGGTAGCGCAGAAGACCGTTGTCGTTTACCTTCTCGTTGTCTTTCTGGTAAAGCTGTTCTGCAATAATTTGCGCCTGCTTCACCTCCACAAGGGCGCCGTCGGGGTCGTTCTTTCCCAGGTAATTCAGGATCTGGAACTCGCAAAGGAGCAGCATCTCGAAGGGTCGCGGCTGGTAAGGACGGGCGTTGTCGTTAGTGAGCATGGCCGCCGCCTCGTCGGTTACGGAACGAGTGAAGGACTCCTCGTAAATCTGCTTCGCTTGATTAAGTGCCTCTATACTGTTGTCAAAGTCATGGTTGTAATGGAACAGAACACCCAGATCATAATAGTACAGGAACTTGTCGTTCTCGCCGTACAGTTCCTCCTTGTGAGTCTGCGCCTCGTTAATGGCAGCCCCAAAGCCGTTGTCCATGTAGGCCTGGTTGAGCTGATCAAAACGTTGCATGCTCTTGGAACAAGAACACAACAGCAACGCTGCAAAAATCGCAATAAGCCATTTTTTCATAAACAAACCTACTAATCCACATATCCTGTTAAACAACACCTCAAATATAAAAAGATAAATCACAGCCCCACCGCAAACAAATTAAGCACCAAACACCAAAAAAAGGCCCCCGGCAATCTGCCAGGAGCCTTTTCCAAATCCTGAATCGTCCCGAAAGTACGCATTCCAATCCCGAGCATAGCTCGGCTGACCGGAGGTTCTCTTTCTAATGAACAAGCCGAGCGGTTAAATAAAAGCCTCAATACCTTCGCGGCACTTTTCCCACTGCTTGTTCTTCTTGCACAGAAGGTCAAGCATCTTTTCGTAGGTAGCCGTGTTGGAGAAGCCCTTCCACAGGCGGCGTTCCACAGATTCACCGCTATCCTTGTCGATGGTGGTGATGGTGTCGTAGTAGTTGGAGTTATCCTTGAATTCGCTGATGAGGATGCCCTTCAGGTCGTCGGTATAAATCTTGGAAGCATACTTCAAGATAGAGTCATTGAAGTTCAATTCATTTTCAACCAGCCAGTCGAAGTCCTGAATCGGATCGCCGTAGATGAGCCAATGCTTGAGGGCCAGAGCCACAACCAAGTCCTTGACGGCACTGCGGAAGATGAACTTGTCTTCGAGACGGCCGTTCCAGGTGATGCGGGTCAGCGGATTATCGTCGTTAGCCTCGATGGACACGCCCTTACCCGGGGTCACCTTGCGGATCTTGATGGGGAGGCGAGAAAGGAGCTGCCAAGCCTTGGTGAAAGCGATGGTCTTACGGACGAAATCACGTTCCTTTTCGGGAGCCACGCGGACGAAGGCGCCGAAGCAACGCTGGTAAAGGGTTTCCTTGTCAAAGATGCAGTCAGAAGAACGGCATTCAGAAAGCTTGCCATCCATCATGAACAGAGTCTTTGCAAGTTCCGGACGCATACGGACTTCCAGCTTACGGGTACGAGCCTTCAAGCGGACGCCATCCTTATAAACGTAGGTAAAGCCTTCTTCCTGGTAACGCTGCCAGATGAAGAACTGCAGGTCGTCAGCTGCACGCAGATGGTAGCTGAACACCGGGTTCTGACGGTTGTTAGCCATGGTCACCTGGTTCAGGAAGCTATCAGCACCGGGGTACGGCACCACAACCTTAACGAGAACGTAGGGGTTCACCGGCTTCTTGCTCTTCTTTGCGTACTGTTCGTAAGTAAAGAGGGACTGAGCACCGTTAATAATCTTCGGGCGTTCAATGAACAGCACCTTCTTGCCATCGCGATCCTTCAAGCGAAGGTCATCGCCGGTAAGTGTCATACCGTTGTGCAGGAACGGG
Organism: Fibrobacter sp.; assembly: GCA_045600425.1. GTDB lineage: Bacteria > Fibrobacterota > Fibrobacteria > Fibrobacterales > Fibrobacteraceae > Fibrobacter. Next base: position 50,328 of record JAZRXW010000095.1, on the reverse strand, counting down.
AAATCGTCCACGTTCACATTCTGGTCATCGTTACGTTCCATGGTCTGGAATGCATCAATAAGAGCTGCGTTAGTATGAGTGAGGTTACCGAGATAAGTACGGATGTTAGAGCTGACGATAGCCATGTTGTGCTTAGTCTTGAGGCGCTTGCCCAGAGCAACATGGTAGTCAAAAATGGTACGGATGGGGCAGAAGCCCAAGAACAGTTCACCGTGATCGCTGGTGAGGTGCAGGGGTTCGGATTCCATCACAATTTCAAGTTTGTCATCTGCGGAACGGAAATCACGGGTCAGGTCGTCGTGTTCAGCGGAAATTTCCAGCTTAGCCTTGACTTCTTCCTTCCAGAGAGTCAACTTGCGGCGCATATCCTTAAGGGTACGTTCCAATTCGGAGTCAGTCACATCGCGGCTTGCGCGGGTACGCAGCACTGTGATTTCCAAGGTTTCCATATAAGGACGATAAGCCGGAGTATCAGATTCTTCCTCTTCGGAATCTTCAGAAAGCTTATTGACAGCCCAAGGATCAGCCTCTTCACGCAGAGACATGAAGAACGGATTGGTAGGATCGCTGGTACGGAAGACTGCAATCTGCAACTGCTTCAGGTCGGCATTCAAGTGAGCCACAACCTTTTCCAGCGGGGTATCTTCATCCAGAAAGATGAAGAATTCCATATAGCCCTGGGAGTACTGGAAACCATGGAAACAGCCATTTTCGTCCAGGTTTAGATGCCGGAGTGCCTTAATTCGATCGGTAGGATCGTTAGGGTTGAGACTCAAAAGGCTAGCCACAAATGCTAGACGGCGTTCCTGTGATTTGGTTAATTCCATTTTTTCCTCAGTTACTATAACGGCAAAAATTGGGTGCACATGGTACACCTTTTCCCTACCTAAATATTTATGCGTTAAAAATAGTTTCAAAAAGGAGGCTTAGAGTAGAAAAAAGTCATTTTTTTTCAACTTTTTTTCAAAAACGGCTCCATTTCATAGACATTTGTGCACTATTTTTCCGTTTTTCTTGCTTTTTTCTGTTTTTTGTAGGGAGCAAGCCTCTTTTTTTCGTAAAAAAGCTATGATTTGTAGTATAGGAGTTTTTATATGAATTTGCTAGATGTCATTGCCAAGACCAAAGCGGAAAAAGCAACCTCGCTGGACCTGTCCCAAAAGGACATCCGCATCCTTCCGCCCGAACTTTTCGAACTGACCCAGCTCGAAGAGCTGAACCTCGACCGCAACTTGCTGGTGGAGATTCCCGAAGACATCGGTAAACTGAAGAACCTCAAGAAGCTTTCCATTAGCGAAAACGACTTGATGGAACTCCCCGAATCTATCGGCGAGCTGACCAAGCTGGAACACCTGTACCTGGGTTACAACAGCCTGTCCGAACTGCCGGACTCCGTCGGAAACCTGACAAAGCTTCAGACCGTCAACATCGCAAAGAACCAGCTGCTGGACTTGACCAACGAAGTGGGCAAGTGGGTCAACGTGAGCAAGCTGTCTCTCCACGACAACATGCTCTCCGAAATCCCCGCAACTCTTGGCAAGCTGAAAAAGTTGAAAAAACTCTACCTGGACAACAACGACTTGACTAGCATTCCTGCCGCTCTTGGCCGTCTGGAATCCCTGGAAATCCTCATGATTTCCGGAAACAGCCTGGGAGCCATTCCTTCTGAATTTGGCAACCTGAAAAAGCTGAAGGAGCTGGTGTTGGACGCAAACCAGCTGGCAACGCTTCCGGAAAGCCTCGCTGAATGCGACAGCCTGGAAACAATTTCTGTCATCGAGAACCCGCTGGAAGTGGGTATCCCCCGCGTCCTCCAGGACAAGAAGGGCTTAAGCATTGACCAGTAAATTTATCAGTAAACTTGCACTTAAGGCGGCGATTCTTTTCGTCGCCTTTTTGCAATGTAGCTGTGAAGATTTCTTACATCCTGTAACAAGCACAGACACTCCTAGCGAATACCAGTATAACTATTGGTTGCTACAAAGGCAGTACCTTTTCGAAGACGAACTTGACCGTCTGGAACCCGAGGGCGATTCAGCGAAAACCCTCTACGAAAAATTGGACGACCCCTTTACACGCTATGTTCCGCCCTCCAAAAGCGAGGCCACCTCCATAACCATCAATACAAGCATTGTCCAAGGGGATGTGGGTATGGAATACTACCTGATAAATACGGAACACCCTCTCTTTATATATCGCGTTTATCCTAACGGTCCTGCAGGAAGGGCCAATGTTCCACGATACGGAAACATCATCGATGTCAACGGCGTAGACGTAAGAAGTTACAATGTTTACGATTCTGTTCTCACCTATTCTAAAGATGTCAAAATTACGGTCGTCCATAATTCCGACACGCTCCTATTTGACTTGACCAAGGAAGACATCTACGCCCCCACGGTATTCTTGGACACTCTGGCAGGAATTGAATTCATCACCATCAAGTCGTTCAAGCCCAATACCGCCGACAAGGAACGTGGAACCTACGGTGAGCTAAAAAAATTGTTGGATTCCATCAAGGACCACAAAACACCCCGAGTATTGGATTTGAGGGGTAACCCCGGCGGACATGTGGACCAATGCGTTTCCATGGCGGATCTCTTTATCAAAAGCGGGAACATTTCTACAAGAACTTGGCGTTCCCTCCAGCCAGACGGTTCCTCAAAAAAAGTTACAAAAACCACGACAGCAACCCCGGGAGATCCGGGAGAGGATTCTCCGTTCGTCTTGCTCGTTAACAAGAACAGTGCCAGCTGTGCAGAAATTTTCACGGCAGCGGTTGCAGAAGCGGCTGACGTTCCAGTCATTGGAGAGCCTTCTTATGGGAAAGGCATTGGTCAATCCACATGGAACACCCTTGCGGGAGGTCTTGCCATTATTACCAATCTTGAATTTCTATCACCCAAGGGAAACTCCTACCATAAAAAGGGAATCATTCCCGACTATGCTTGCGATGACGGTGTTTCCGCACAATGTGCCATTGATGTTGTACTCAAAATATACGGCAATGTAAATCAGGAGTCTTTAAAAAAATCCTCAGCGAAGATTTACAACGAGACGGTTATTTTAGATAGGGCGGTTCCTGCTTTCGGCGGGGCTATCCAACAAGGAAATTAAAGGGATAAGGAGATTTAAATGAACCAGAAATCATTTGTCAAATTTGTTGGAATCCTAGGATTCCTTGCGGGATACTTTGCAAGTTGTTCCTCGGACTGCGATTCCCACATTGTCTTGCCAAACCAAAAGGGCGATGATTCATCGATTTTTGCGGACACATCCTTAAGTAACTATGAACTTGTATACAACTACATTAGCCTAAATGTATTCTACGCATACGCCCATACAAATAACGAGCTCAGCGAGGACATTGAAGATTACTACCAGAAACCGGTTCAAGAACAGTACGGTAACAGCATTTGCATTCCAGGATCCGCATTTACAGACGTGTGTTACATGTACTCCCAAATGAAGGATCCTTATACCCGCTACTACGATCCCTCCATTGCCGAATTCATCTACTCGTTGTTCCTTGAATCCGACAAAACAACAGGTGTGGGAGTGGAGTTAAAATCAATCGCAACTGACGAGGACTCCGTTTTCGTTTTCAGCCAAGTCTACCCCAAGTCACCCGCTGCCCAAGCCGGAATCACAACGAACGACACATTGGAAAGTGTCTCCGGGAAAAAGCCGCAAAGTATTGAAGAGGCTCAGCAATTACTCACAGGAAGCATCGGAGATGTTCTAGAGGTTTCCTTCAAGCGGGGGAACGAAACAAAGCAAGTATCCGTAACCGTAAATCAATATCTCTCCCCCACGGTTTTTGTCTCTTACGAAGATTCAATTCCCGTCATCCGCATTTCTGAATTCGCATCAAAAACGGTAAGCGATAGCGGAACCTATGGCGAATTCTACAATGCCCTAAAGGAAACTGATTGGGCAAAATCTACCATCATTGATTTGCGAAAGAATCCAGGTGGAGACGTCTCACAATGTCACGGAACCGCTTCAGAGCTATTAAGCGAAGGTGATACCATTATCATCGACATTGAATCAACTCTTGATTCAGCAGCGTACGTTGATGAACAAATTTATGCCCAGCAATTTGATACAAGTGCCTACATCGTCTCTAGGGACGGCATTGCCAAAGACCGCTATCTCGTCTTCCTTGCAGACTCCGGTTCTGCAAGCTGTGCCGAATTGATGTTGTCCGCGGTTACCGTCAACAAGAAGGACGCTCCCGTCATCGGACTTACCTCCTACGGCAAAGGAATCGGACAAACCATTCAAGAGACTTACGCCAACGGGCTCTTTTTCATTACAGCACTCCAATCGATGGACAAGAACAGAAACATCTACCATAAGGTGGGTATTGTACCCGATTTCATTTCCGGTGACCCAGAAGAACAAATGAAGACCGCCGTTGAGTGGGCCAAGGCAGGCACACAACTTCGAGAAGCGGGTTACGGAACCACATCAACAGGACACTTTGCCAAGGCAAGAATTTCAAGCACAATGTCCATTCCCAAAACGAGACAGGAACTCTTGAAACAACTTGGCGGAGCGGCCTTCAAAAAATCTGAAAAAAGCAAATTCTTCTAAGCAAAAAAGCAGACCTCAAGAGTCTGCTTTTTCGTTTACGGAAGTGCAATCATACGGACCATGACTTCGGTAGAATCATTGGCCTTGACGGCAGGAGCTGCCAACGTTTTTTCTAGCTGTTGCTTGATTTCAACAACCTGTTTTTGCAGTTTCGCCAAACGTTCCCCGGTCAGCTTAGGGGCAGCAATCATAGTCTTGCTTGACGGATTAATCCAGGCTCCTTTTTCGTTTTTAAATCCGAGATGGAGATGGGGTCCCGTGCTACGTCCGGTGTTTCCCACACGTCCAATCACCTGACGTGCGGCTACGTGAGTACCTACCCCCACTCCACGGCTAGACAAGTGCATGTACCAGCTTTCTGAATTATCCCTATGACGAATGGCAATCTTGTTGCCGCTATATTCGTCATAACCGGAAACGGTGACGTTACCTTCGGCGACAGCATAAACTGGCGTTCCCGTGGGGCTGCCGTAGTCAATGCCGTGATGGGCTTTTCTCTGACCAGTAATGGGATGGATTCGAGAACCAAAGGGGCTCGTAATATGAAGACGATCCAAAGGATAGCGAAGACCGTCAAAAATCAACGCCTCGCCCGATTCAGTATAGTGAGCGTTATAGGAACTCTTGGGGTCCCCATCGTCGTAGCGGAAAGCCATATGGTGACCCACTACACGGCCTTCAAATTCTGCGTAGGCCACCTTACCGCTAATCCAGATAGAATCCTGATAAAAAACTTCTTCTAGAAGAATGCGGAAGCGGTCTCCCGGCTGTGCCTGGGCAAAGGCAACCTTACATTGGAGCACGCCGCTCACGACCCCCACCATACGGCGAGGGATACCAACCTTCAGGAGCGTTCCATTCAAGGTTCCTCCCGGAGCAAGCGTTCCTTCAAAGACAGACAGCTTGCGGACCACCGGTTTACTGACCAGGCTATAGACGTAATTAGAGTCCACCTTCGTCAACATGTGGACGGTCGCGGGATTTGTGGCGTACCTAAAGCGTTGAACGCTTCCTAAAGAATCCTTGGCGGCATAAAAGACCTGCCCCACCCTCATGGCAGACAATTCCACGCTATCCTGCATGGCAAGAACAATCTTACCACGTTCATTGGGAGAGATGGACATGCGGTTTAATACCTGGAATAAACCATCACCCGCACGAACGGTGTCGTTGACAATTGTCCAACCTTCTGGTACAGGCTGAACCTTGCTGATTTCAACATTTAGGGAATCCACCTTTTGCTGAAGGACTTGGCCTTCGGCCTTCAAGGCTTCAATTTGTTCTTGTTCATTACAAGCCCACAAAAGGAACGTGCACGCTAGGCACAAGGCAAGTTTTCGAATCACCGGCACCTCAAAATCAAATTTTGCTAGGGATTTCCAAAATAGAAAATTCCCCGGATTGTTATCCGAGGAATTCTCTTAAAAGATATTCAGCTCTGAGGCTATCAATTACTGAGCAGCAGCCGGTGCAGCTTCTGCAGCGGGCTTGCTCTTCTTCTTGCTCTTCTTTACAGGAGCTGCTTCTGCGGGAGCAGCGGCAGCAGCCGGAGCTTCAGCCTTCACAGCCTTCTTGGCAGGAGCCTTCTTAGCATCAGCCTTAGCTTCGGGCTTGGGAGCTTCAGCAGGTTCTACAGCAGGAGCGGTAGCGTCGATCAATTCGATTTCGAACACCAGAGTGCTGTTAGCAGGAATGCCCGGACGGCCGCTAGGACCATAAGCCAAATTGCTGGGGATCCATGCCTGAACCTTGCCACCCACCTTCATGAGCTTCAGCATTTCGGTCCAACCCGGAATCACAGCGTTAATGGGGAAGTCCAGAGGCTGTCCACGATCGACGGAGCTGTCGAACTTGGTGCCATCCAGCAAGGTGCCGGTGTAGTGGGTCTTGACGTTCCAGCCATCTGCGGGGATAACGCCGGTACCTTCGGTAATGACCTTGTACTGCAGGCCACTTTCGGTAGTGATCACACCTTCGGCAGTCTTGTTCTTAGCGAGGAATGCTTCGCCAGCAGCCTTGTTTGCTTCGGCAGCGATGCTATCCTTCTTAGCCTTTTCAGCCTGACGAGCCTGAGAGAGGTCGTTCAAAGTCTGGAAAATAACAGAATCGTTCATGAGGAAGCTTGCAGAATCTTCGTTGTAACGTTCCTTGAAGGCCTGGATGAACACATCAATGTCGAGATCGATGGAATCACGGGTCACCAGCTGGAAGTGAGCCTGGTTACCAAAGTGAGCACCGAGAGCATAGCTGTACTTATCCTTTTCGGTGACGAGAGCCTTCTTGGCGGTAGTGGAAGAAGCTCCGCCCTGGGCCAGCTGATCACAACCGGTCAATGCGAGAGCGAGAGCACCTGCAGCAACGATTAATTTCTTATTCATTCTCATTCCTTTTTTTGAAAATCGGTTTCGGCTTTGCCATCCCAGAAAAAGCATTCTGTTGCGGCATTGCCTAGCTAATTCTGTTTGTTGCATGGAAAAATAACAAAAAACACAGTTCAAAGACACGGATAAACTCTTTTTTACCACAAGTTTTTTCATATATTACGTTCTGTAAGCAAATTAAGGAATTTTTATGTGCGGAATTGTTGGCTATATCGGGCAAAATGATGCCCTTCCCATTCTTGTTGGCGGTCTTAAGAAACTTGAATACCGTGGTTACGACAGTTCAGGAATTTCCATTCTTAGCGATGGCGAAATCCATACGGTTCGTGCTTCCGGGAAAATTTCCGCCTTGGAAGAAAAGCTGAAGGCCAACCCCGTTAACGGAAATCTCGGCATCGCCCATACCCGCTGGGCAACTCACGGCGCCCCTACAGAACAAAATGCCCACCCCCACACAAGTTTTGACGGGAACATTTCTATTGTCCATAACGGCATTATCGAAAATTACGCCTCCCTAAAGAAACGTTTACAGGCCGACGGCATTGAATTCAAGTCCGAAACCGACACCGAAGTGGTCGCCCACTTGATAGCCAAGTTCTACAACGGGAACTTGAAAGATGCAGTCCTCAAGGCGTTATCCCTCATCGAAGGAACTTTCGGCCTTGCGGTCATCTGCAAGGATCGTCCGGGAACCATGATTGGAGCCCGCCGCGGAAGCCCTCTCATTTTGGGTATCAGCCAGAACGAATTTTACCTGGCAAGCGACGTATCCGCCATCATCAGCCACACCCAGAAGGTTGTCTATTTGGAAGACAACGATGTGGTGGAAATTCACAACGAAGGCTACAACCTGCTGAACATATTACGCCAGCCCGTACAGCACGAAGTCCAGGATGTGGAATTCGATGCAGACGCCATCGCCAAGGGCGGTTTCGCCCACTTCATGCTGAAGGAAATTTTTGAACAGCCCGAAGTCCTGCGCAATACCATGCGCGGTCGTTTGCTTGCCGCAGAAGGCAACGCAAAGCTTGCGGGTCTGGACACCAACATCAAGGAATTGCGTAACATCAACCGCATCATCATTACCGCCTGCGGTACCAGCTACTACGCCGGTATGGTAGGCGAATATATGATCGAGGATTTGGCGGGCGTTCCTGTGGAAGTGGAATACGCATCCGAATTCCGTTACCGCAACCCCATTATCAAGCCGGGTACATTGGTACTTGCCATTTCCCAGTCCGGCGAAACAGCAGATACACTTGCAGCCCTGAAAGAAGCCCAGCAGAAGGGTGCCACTGCTCTTGCTATCTGTAACGGTGTGGGTTCTACCATCGCTCGTACCAGCGACGGTGGCGTTTACCTGCATGCAGGTCCCGAAATCGGTGTAGCATCCACCAAGGCATTTACCTCCCAGGTTACTGTTCTTGCCATGATTGCTTTGCTCCTCGGTCGCCAGCGCCGTCTCAGCTTCGAAAGCGGCATGGACATTGTGAAAGCAATGCAGGAATTGCCAGAACTGGTGGAACAGACCCTCAAGCTTTCCGACCAGATTGCAGGCATCGCTCACCAGTATGTAAAGGCAGGAAACTTCCTGTATCTGGGCCGCCACTACAACTATCCCGTTGCCATGGAAGGCGCGTTGAAGTTGAAGGAAATCAGCTACATCCACGCCGAAGGCTACCCTGCTGCAGAAATGAAGCACGGTCCCATCGCCCTCATCGACGAAAATATGCCGGTGGTTGTTATCGCCCCGAAGGACGCCCTCTTCGACAAGGTCATTAGCAACGTTCGTGAAATCAAGGCTCGCGGTGGCAAGGTCATCGCCATCTCTACCGAAGATTGCCACCCGTTGGATGAAATTGCAGACCACCTGATCAAGGTTCCCAAGACCATCAGCATGTTGATGCCTATCCTCACCTGCATTCCGTTGCAGCTTATGGCTTATCATATTGCGGTTCTCCGCGGTAACGATGTAGACCAGCCGAGAAATCTCGCCAAGAGCGTGACGGTGGAATAGAGGTTTGTAGGAAGTAGGATGTAAGAAGTAGGAAGTAGGAAGTGATTAGTGATTAGTGGCTAATGAGGTCGGCGCGATGCGCCTTTGAGGCGTGAGGTGGACAGGTCGCACCTGACGGTGCTTGAGGGATGTTGGCAATAGAGACCAGAGATTAGGGGATAGGGTACAGGGGCGGTTTATGCTAGATCGCCCTTCGGCGGACTTAAACCTCTAGGAGCGAAGCTCCGACCTCACACCTCAAGCGAAGCGTACCTCACACCCTAAAACCTAAGATTTTTCTACATTTGCAACCTATGGAAGTGGAACAAGAATTTTTGGAGCAGGAAGAATACGAAGTCCGTATTGGAGCCTTTAACGGCCCCATGGACCTGTTGGTATACCTAGTCCAGAAAAAAGAAGTTCCGCTGGAACAGATTTCCATTGCAGAAATTGCAGACCAGTTTTTAAAGTGGGTAAACGTCTATAGCGAATCCACGATGATGGACCTTTCCAAGGCAGGGGATTTTCTCTCCATGGCCAGCCGCCTGATGGCCCTGAAGGTCCAAGAACTCTTGCCTGCCGAAGAACGTGATCCGGGAATGGAAGCGGAGTATAACGAAGACCGCGAAGCCCTTATGAAGGAAATGCTGGAATACCAGCGTTTTAAGCAAGTGGCCAGCGGACTCCAGGAAATGGAAGGCAACAACTTCGGAACTTACTCCCGCGGTCGTCTAGAAAAGACTCAAAACGACGAAGAAACTCTTGCCGACGCAAACATCTGGCAATTGTTCCGTGCCTACCAGAAAAGTTTAAAGACAAAGATTTCCGAGACAATTCATCACATTGAGCTGGACTACGTTACCATCCAGGACCGTCAGCAAGCGATAAACAACTTCCTGAGTGTCAATGGTCGTGCCCTGTTTGAAGACCTTCTGGATAACGATTCCCATCCCATCGTTGCCGCCGTTACATTCATGGCAATGCTTGAGATGATCAAGACCGACGAAATAGTCTTTCGCCAGAGCGAATTGTTCGGACCGATCTGGATTTACCGCAAAAAGAACAACGCGGACTACGCCGACGAAATGGCCCGCGAAACAGTCTTCTTCAGTAAAGATCCAGACGTTAAGCCCGGGCTTGTGGAAGCCATCCGAAATCAAGCTCTCGCCCGCTCCCAGGAACAAACCGTGGGAGATCTTGCTGCAGTTATGCGAGAAGCGGTTCATTGGACCGAAAGCGGACGCAATGTTTCCGAAGATGACTTGAACGCCATGCTGGAAGGCAAGGTGGACATGTCCGACGTTCAAGAGAACCCCTTCGCAGAAATGATGAAGGCAGACGAGGCTGCCGAACAGGCGGCGGCTTCACTTGAAGGAGATTTCAAAAAAGACAATCAAGCCTTGGACAAGGAACCTTCTGAATTTACAGAAGAAGTAAAGCGAGAAAAAACCCTCCAGGGGAATACAAACAAGGAACAAAACGAAGAAGAAGACGTTCCTCCAGTAGTAATGACTCCTGACGACATAGAAGAAGTTCCTCTCGATCCGCCTACACAACCAGCGGAACAATATCAAGTTGAGGAACAATCCCATGCCGAAGTGCACTCTCAGGTTGAGGAACAACCCCAAGTCGCAGAACCGCAAATGTCCGACGAGGAATTCGCCGAGTTCATGAGAAAGGCCCAGGAGTTCTATTCCAGTCAGGCAAGTTCAGCGGATGGTAGCACAACAGCAAGCCCCACTATCCTACCAGATGCACAGCCAAATGCGTTCGTCAAAGATTCTTCAGAGGAAATTCACCATGCTGTTGAGCCGGAAGAACCTGTCGCAGCCGCTCCCGAAGTAAAAAAGCCTTACGAGGACGAAGAGGATGACGGTCCTTTCTACGCTGGAAACGAAATGACAGATGAGGAATACATCGCCTATCTCAACCGTTTCGCCAGACAAGAACGGAAAAAGGAAGAAGAGTCCTAAAACAAGAAAGCACCGCAGTTCATTGCGGTGCGTTTTTTATACTCGAAATTCTAATCTCGCCGGCCACCTATTAGACCCGCCCTATAGGCCCAATACAGCAACTGCAAAATAGAACCAATCGCAGCGGCAACGTAGGTAAGACCCGCCGCAAAAAGAACTCCGCTAACCGTATTGTATTCGCGCCCCTGAGCCACAATGTCCAACCGGGCAAGAATTTTCTTGGCACGGCTAGACGCGTCAAATTCCACAGGAACAGTCACCAAGGTAAACAAAGTAGCCAAGGCAAAAAGAATCACGCCCACAACAGCCACCGGCTGGCCAATGGCCTTTCCAAAGCCCATCAGCATAATGCCAAGAATTACAAGCCACGGTCCCAAATTAGAACCGACGTTAGCGGCAGGAACAATGGCGGAACGCAGCCACATGGGGAAATACCCCTGGGCGTGTTGAATGGCATGACCGACTTCGTGGGCGGCGACACCTGCTGCACTGGCGTTTCTTCCGTAGTAAACCTCACGAGACAAATTCAAGGTCTTGTTCATGGGATTATAATGGTCAGAAAGAAAACCGTGGTGTTCAAGGATTCTCACATCGGTAATGCCAGCATCCATAAGAATCGCCTTGGCAATATCTGCACCAGTAAGACCGCTAGAAATATTCACTTTTTGGCCCGCGCTAAAACGGGACTTGACCATCATAGACACGCCGCCGGAAAGGACCAGCGTAATCAGAAGGATACCCATATACAAGGGATCAAACATCATAGCAAAAACCTCTTTTATATACTATCGATTAAAGCGGTTGATTTGTCCAACAATTCTTACCTAAATGTACAAATCTTTTGAGTGTAAAGACCATTGTTATTCTTGATGCGAACGAGGTAACGGCCAAAATCAACATTTTGTAATGGCAAGGCAACGTTTCCCCTAGCAACATCCATCTGCAGAACTGTTTTACCCATCAAATTGAAAATTTCAACCTTCTGAATATCTCCAGCAGCATTATTCACATACCAGACGCCACCGTCATTGAACAGCAAACCGGAGGCAACATCACGCCTTACCTTCGGAATAAATCCTTCAATAACAGGAGCTTTCTTAGGATTGGAATTGGTCAGCAAAACCGCCGTAATTGACTTGGCAGGGAGCGTCAAAGTCACCTTGCCTTCAGACACAGCAGCAGACTTTTTCTTTAAAGCGTTACTTGTATGGGATACAAAAGTCTCCCCAGTCAAACCAGCCAGTTCATAAACTTCAGCAGCACCGTCCTTTATGTCAAAGTCAACCGTCGAAAGCGAGATTTCTTGTTCCAATGCTTCTGCACGGTTTACAAGAATAACCGTCATGGAATCTTCTAAAGGAGAGACCGAGGAATATGCGGAAACCAAAGAATCGTTGCTAGACGTGGATTGCACCCGAACTTCATGGCCATAGCGACTAAAGAGGTGAACCGTTTCATACATGCCATCGCCCCATGTCCAAGGAGTAAAAATTTCCACCTCATTATCCATAAAGGTTCCCAACCAGGAAGCGTAGGTAAGAGCCGTAGTCATAGGATCTTTTTCATCTATAATAGACGTTTCCGTAATACCCAAGGTAATGCCATGACCTGCACCAAAATATTTGTCAAGCCATTCGCGAACCCGCTTGAGCACATATTCCTTCGTTTGGTTATTATCCCACTTGCCGCTAACCAATTTCATTCCGTTGGTTCCAGAATAATTATAGGTGGTATCGAAGAATACGCGATGCCAGTTCACCCGTTCCTCGTACGTTTTTTCCGTGGGGTACCAATGCATATCAAATACATCCAGCAATCGGATACCGCTAACCTTCTGAGCTTCGGCAACACGCTTAATGAAGTATTCCAGCCAGCAGTAATTGCGGTCTTCACCCTTTCCTAAGCCAGATTTTCCTTCCGAGGCACCCGTAGTGCACCATTGCCATTCATTGGCTACAACAGGTCCAGTGAGCTTAACATCTTTCCACTTGGCACGAGCCTTCTTGGCTACATCGATATAGCGTTCCACCAAGAAATCCGGATCCATATCCAAAGGCAAATCCCCATGAGTGCCATTCCAGATTTCCATTTCGTTATCCATACTCCAGTACTGGAATCTGGACATATCAAACTTCAGCTCATCACGCCAATGGTCAATTATACCGACAGTAGAATCTGCGGGCCAGGCTTCGTTATAAAGGCTGTAATCGCCGGCCTTGATTAAAGTTTTACCATCGTCGGCAACTTCGCCACCGCCGGCAAGGTCCAATGTCTGTGCAGCCCAAGCGCCATGTTCCTGGTAAAAATCCCAGTCCGAAAAATTGTATTCCGTAGAGGCGGCGGCATACCCCGTCAACTGAAAGGCATACATCGCGTCAACACCAGGGAGATGGTCCAAAACTTTTCTTGCGGTAATATCCCAATCATGGGCATAAACATTGTTGTACCAGTCCGGATGGACTGTCATCTTTTTTCGCCAATTGTATCGAGTGGAGTTGTTTCCATTATTGGCACGCAAAAAATGCATCCCCGACTCCAACATCTTGCCGTAAAACTCTTGTTCCTTTTCCAAGAGTTCTGCCGCTTTTTCTTCGTCCTTTTCAACGCCGTCGCTAATGACATCAATATTTCGCCCATAGATATAAGGCGAGATTTTCTTGATTCCAGCAGAGGCGTCCACGACAATGGAAATATCTGCAAAAGCAGAACCACTTATAAATAACAAGCCAGCTAAAGATGATACAACAAAACCTTTCATACAATCTCCATTAACAACCTAGTCTAAAAATAATCTGAAAAATTCTAAAAGCAAAACACGTTTACAAAAAAAACTCGCGGTTATTTACCACGAGTCTTAAATGATTTACATATCCCCAGTTTTTAAGGGCGTTTTGTCCCGGATTCTTGTCAACAACAATCCCAACAGCATATAGAATACCGCCTGTAAAGCCAATGGGTAAAGCAACGCTGCGGCTTCGTAAATGTCCGCCCCCCGCTGTTCTATGCTTAGCCAAGCTGGAACCGCAAAGGTTGAGGGAAGCAAAGCAGAAAGACCATACATCCAGTTGGGCATCAAATCTGTGGGCCAGCTGAAGTTTGCTAGGAACAAAATGGGAATGCTCATAAACAAAAAGATTTGCATACTAGTTTCTCGACGCAAGAATACCTGAGAAAGAACCATTCCAAAATTAATGGTGCTAAACAGGAATACTACAGCGAAAACAACCATAGGCAGGACTTGCCCACGACGGGGAAAGTCAAACACGTTATACACAACGAAATGATAGAAGAGAATAAAACTGCAGTAGTGGAGGAAATACGCCAGGGAACGTCCAAAGTAGCGGTAGGGCATCCGTTCGTTCTCCACAGCGCTTTCACGGAATTTTTTGCGGAACTTGCGATGTGCACGGGCTCCCCCTAGAACACAGATTCCAATAACCAGCGTCTGCTGGAGAATTAACACAAGAACACTTGGCACCACATAGTTGGAATAGCTTCCTGTGTTATTATACATGACCTGTATGCTAATGGGTGTGGGGTCTCGCATGGCAATCGCCTTTGCCGCAGGGACCTTCTTTCCTAAGGCGATACGTTTCACTTTTGTCGTAGCCCCAAGAGTCAAAGCACATGTGGTAAACGCAGTTCCAATGTTTCCGTGCAGCATTACATAGGCCCCATGGGTGAACACATTCACGTTGACGGTACCGCCATTGCGCAAAGTCTTTTCCATATTCTGAGGAATCACCATGAAACCGTAGATTTTTTCGTCAGCCAAGGCTTCTTCAGCCTCATGCAAGTCCGAAAAAACGTACTGCACATCAATCTGTTGGGCAGCAGCAGACATTTGCGTTAGCTGTCGAGACATGACTGTATGGTCTAAATCTACCACAGCCACAGGAACTTTTGACACCGTCTGGTTCATATAAGGTGTCGGATAGTAGAAGGCATAAAGAATTCCCGCCACCACCAACAGCAAAATAGCAGCAGCGTCTGTATAAAACAACTTCCACTCGGCGAAAGCCACCTTTATGAGGCGAACAAAAAGATCAATCATTTTTTATCGCCTCCCCCATAATGTTAACAGCTTTCAAATCCCATTCTTTCTCACGCTTTGCGGCCACTTTCCAACGAACAAACAACAGGCGGGTAGCAAGCAGGTGCCAGAATAAGGCCATAACCATCAAGACCACAATAGATTCCCAGGCATGAGCCTTGCCGGCTTCGCCCAGCAACATGCTAGACTGAACCTTAAGAACATGGGTCAACGGCAATACAAAAGCAAAACAGCGTACAGCCAAGGGCATTGCCATAATGGGAAAAGTCTGCCCTGCAAAAGCAAAGGCAGGTCCCGCAATAACGCCCGCCACGCTGGTAGACATACGCATATTTCCAGTAATCGCAACAAAAGCAGCTCCAGCACCATTGCAAGCAAAGACCATAGCCACTTGGCCTGCCGATGTCACGACAAATTCATCAAAGGTCATGGGAGCTATAAAGCGATGTGTATAAGCATATACACCAACCATAGCCATGGACTGAATTATCCCTAGGGGAACAATTGTTGCAAGCCCTAAAATAGTACGGGAGCCACCTGCTGCAGCCAGATATTCACGAACGCGATGATCGCGGAATGGCAAACTAAAAATATATACAGCGGCAAGAATACAAGCCAAATGAAAAATTGCAGTAACCAAGCCCATTCCTAAAAAACCCTGGTAATTTCCCGTAGAATTTCCTACAGACTGTAAAGTTACCTTAACCGGCTCTTCCATAGATTTCGTAAAAAGATTTGCCCCGACCGAAGAAATCACAGAACGAATTTCTTTTGTGGCAAATGAATTGGTCAGATAATTCTGTCCACTAGAATAAACAGGAATAACAGGAGTTTCAAGGCGAAGGGCCCGGCGTTCCAAATCATAAGGCAAAAGGATAAAAGCCAACAATTCTCCTTTTACCACCGCGTGCTCACATTCGCTAAAGTCGTGACACTCCATCGCCACATCTACAACAGGATTTGCACGAAGGCCGGCTTCCAGGTTATCTGCCAGCTGGCTACGATCCTGCTTAATGATTCCCACAGGAATATGCTGGAGAATTTCTGCAGAGAACACGTCCACCATAAAAACAGACGTTGCAATAGGAAGAAGCAATGTCACCAGCCACAACACCAAATTGTGGCCGAAATAGACCTTCTTCACTGTTCGAAAAAAGCTACGAAACACAAGAACCGTCCAGCTACATTACTGAATCTGATCCATCGGGAATAGGACGCTCATACCCGGGCGAAGATTTTCCACCTTGCCCTTGGGACGCATGCGAACTTCAAAACTCTTAAGGTCAAAGCCGCCACTTTCCTTAGAAGAACGCCAAGTGGCATAATCGCCTACAGAAGCGATATAGCTGACTTCCATTTCCACATTTTTATCCAAGGCGGGAATATGCATTGTAAAAGTCTTACCCTTGGAAACATTCTTCAACAAATCTTCACGAAGATGAAACACTGCCCAAGAATCATCCAAATCAGTTACGGCAAGAATAGGCATACCAGAACCAACCACTTCGCCTTCTTCCACCAATTTTACAGAGACTTCACCAGAAATAGGAGCTCGAATCTTGGTTTCTTCCAAGTAAGCATCCACTTCTGCATTGGCACCTTTTGCCTGGAGGACCAAGGCGTTTGCGGCAGCCTTATCTTCGGAGCGGGCACCCGAAAGAGCCATTTCGTACTGAGACTTGGCAGCATCGGCAGCAGATTGAGAAGCCTTCATTTGAGTTTCAGCCTCATCACGTTTCTGCAAAGGGAGAACTCCTTCCCCATAAAGTTTCTGGACACGGTCGTAAGTGCTTTTTGCCAGGTTAGCAGCCTCCTGAGCACGGTCAGCCATAGCTTTCAACGCAGAAACATCTTCGGAACGGGCTCCGTTACGAGCCTTGGATGCCTGAGCGCGGGCAGCGCCAAGAGCACCTTGAGCCTGCATTTTCTTAGCTTCTATTTCTGGACTGCTAATAACAGCTACGATAGTATTCTTTTCGACCATGTCCCCTTCGCGGAAAAACACGGTTTCCACACGACCGGGAACCTTACCAGCAACCAATACGCGGCGGGCTTCCATTTGGCCTTGCAGGAACGCATCACGAGGTTCTGTAGCAAATTTCTGTAACGTGGAGATACCCAAGACAATCAAAGCAATTAGGGCGACCACTACTAAGACTTTTCCAAAAATTTTTAGAGCTTTCATCTTTACTTCTCCATTTTTTAAACTTCTTACTGAGCTTCTACAGGTGCCTCGGCAGGCTCGGAAACCTGAGTCGTTTCAGTTACAGCGGGTTCTTCGGCAGGTTCAGTCACCTTTTCGGTTGTGGCTGCTACAGGCTCTTGAGTTTTGACATTCTTCATCAGTTCGCCTGCGTTAGAGACTTCACCGCTAGCTTCCAAAAGTCCAAGCCATGCGACTACGGCATCAAAATGGGCCTTCAACTCTGCCACCTGCAATCGGGATAGAGCAAGCTCCGCATCCACAACATCAAGGCCAGTGGCGAGCCCCGCTTCGTAAGCTAAAGTTTGGCTGCGGTGTGCTTCCTCTGCGAGTTCACGAGTCTTCTCCAAACTGACGAGGCGACTTCTAGCGTGTTCCTTTTCTCGCCAGCGTTTTTCCACCAAGAGCTTGATGTTATCCATAGTCTGTTCTTCCATGCTTCCCAAGGAACGGTCTAGAGCCTTGGCGCTGGAAACCTTGGAACGAGTTTCTCCACCCTTAAACAAATCCCACTGAAGCTTGGCACCAACAGCCCATTCCGGCTCTAGAATTGTCAAATCCTTGGTGTAAAGTTCCTTGTATGCAAAGAGAGCGACCATCGGATAGTAATCGCCCTGAGCCGCACTAACCGCAGCCTGAGAACGCTTGCGTTCTGTGCGGAGCTGGGCTAGGCCGGGGTGCTTTTCCAAAGCCAACTGTTTATACTCATCCATGGAATGAATGTCCTCGGGAACCTGGACTGGGGTTACTGCGGTCAAGCTAGTATCCGTATGCAATAGACTTGCAAGGGCCATTCGAGCAAGACTTTGATCGCGGTAAGAATCCTCCAAAGCATTTTCGGCTTCCGCCAAGGCAACTTCTGCACGAAGACGTTCCGCCTTACTAATCTGTCCACCTTCTTCAAGCTTCTTGGAACGAGCCAAGTGTTCTTCCAAGTTTTTCTTGGTATCTTCACGCATAACCGTCAACTCTTCTGCCAGACGGAGCGTAAAGTACTTGGTAGCCACATCCATCAATACTGTATTCTGAGCCATTTCGAATGCGGCTCTTTTTGCAGTGACGTTTTCCTTGGCTGCATCATAGGCGGCAGTACGTTTAAAACCGGTAAACAACGGCCAAATGGCAGTCAAGCGGGCATTGAAGAAAACATCGTCCTGGACCTTCATCTTGAAGTCATCAGATTCGTTAATCTGGGCAGAGGCAGCAGCACCGAATTTTTCGGCCTGTTGGATAGCGGCCTCGTTAGCATCCTTGCTGGTGACAACACCGCTCCAGATATCACTCATTTTAGCATCTACAGCCGCCTTCGCTTGGGTCTTAGCCATTTCTTCGGGCATACCGGCAGCCACCATCTGCTTCACAGCACCATCATAAGCAGTACCATAGGCCTTTTCGTAAGCGGCATTGTACGTGGACAAATAGGCTTTGGAATAAGCAGCCGCACCGGCAATATCGCTTAAAGGACCTTGCAAGGAACTAAGATCGATGGTAATCGGTTCGTTAATTTTGGTAACGCTTGCGGTCAACGTCAATTGCGGTAAAAAACGGGAACGGGCTTCGGTTTGACCACTTTCAGCCATTTCCACCTTGGCTTTTTCAGCCCTAATTTGGGAATTGCTCTGTTTTGCCATAGCAATGGCATCAGCAAGGGTAATAGGAGTCGCCATTGCGGCTACACAAGAAATAAATAGAGGAGCCAAATAACGTTTCATAACATGGAAAAAATAAAAATTACACCACCTACAAAAAAGGCTTGCAGGCCCCTAAAACTTACTTTTTTCAAAAATTATATTACAAAAAATCTTATTTCTGTATACATAAAAAATTACCCCTGTTTTCACGGGGGCATTTTCAGCATTTTCTTTTTCTTATTTGCCTACTGTAGGTTCTGCGGCCTTCCATGCAGAAGGTCCATAACCCATAGTCGTCAAATCCGTACGCTGCAGGCTGTATCCTGCGCCATCGGCATTGGTAAGTCCAGCCCAAGCATCAGAATACAGAGTAGCATCATGCCAGGTGTAGAAATACTTGACACCTGAAGAAGTCGTTGTGGAAGAGAAAGGTTCCTTAACAGCAATGGTTTCACCGCGATTAGACAGTTTACCGCTGTAAGTAAGGATCTGTACATCCGCAGGAACACCGAAGCTTGTACGAACCAGGTCCGGTCCCCAACCAGCAACGTTTACATCTTCCAAAGTTGCAGGAATCAAAACGATACGTCCCTTAGCCGGAATGACATCCGTTGCGGAGAATTCCAAATTGATACCTTCGACCTTCCACCCCTTCTTCACGGTGGTGTTAAAGAGTGTTATGGGAGCGTCGGTTGCATTTACCAGTTCCAGGAATTCAAAAGGTAGTGCACCCTTTTCATCGGGATGATAGTGAATTTCATCGATGTACACGGAACCCAACTTGAGGGCAGAATTCTTTGCACCCGGAGTTGCAACTGCCAAGGGACCCTGAGCGACAGAACCGTCTGCAACATCTACGACACCGCTTACACCCTGACCTGCGGGGAGCCAAATACTGGATTCCTGACCTTCGGCCAAACCATACAGATAAATTTCACCACCCTGGTCAGACACCACCAGCTCTTCGCTGAATCCTGTTGCACCATCCAGCAGGAGATAACCACCCGCAGGAACAATGCCGGAATTTACAGTCAGCTTCTGGTTACGCAGCTTTACAAACAAAGTCCAGCCAGTCACATCAATGTCCTGAGTACCAGAATTATAAAGTTCAACCCAAGAAGCTTCAAAGCCGGCTGCCGTCAATACAGAAGGTTTCACTTCGTTGAGACGAACCGTATTTGCCACATCAATGCAAGCATCGTTTCCTACGCCCGGATTACCCTTAGGGGTAGCACTTGCACACCAGGAAACAGACTGAGCGGCAATACCGCCGGTATAGACAAGGGAACGACCCTTACCATCAGCAAGACTCGGCCAAGGAGGTTCACTGCTGAATGCACAAGTTACGTCGCCTTCGCCACGCACCTTCACGTTCACTACACCACCTTCGTTTACCATCTTTCCAGTCATGCCTCCAAAGACACGTCCTGCAAATGTGGGATAAGTCGTCTTGAACAGGGCTTCGTCATTGGTAACCACCACGTACTCGCCCTTTTTCAAAGGTTCTGCCGGGAAGGTAAAATCAACATCGCCACTCAGATGCAAGGTATAGTTTTGCATGTTGTCCATGTCGGAACCACCGGCGATATAGATTTCCACCCATTCCAAGGCGGATCCGTCGGGAGCATTGTACATGATTTCCGAACAAGCCATCTGGGGATCATCTCTGTCGGACAAGGAGGAACTGGAAACCAGCACATTGTTGCCTTTAGAGCTGGAGGATGTGCCAGAGGGATTGTCCGTAACAGAAGACAAGGTCGTATCTCCGCCGGGCCCCGGATTTGGCGCTGCAGGAGAAGAACTATCGTCAGAGCAAGCTGCCATCATGGAAACGAGGGCAGCACTTGCACCAGCAGTTATAATTTTCTTGATATCCATAGAGACATCCTTTTGAGTGTATTAACTCTATATTACAAATTTTCTTCCAGGGTAGTTCCAAGTTTAGTCCAATAAGGGGTCTTGAAACGACGCGGATTTTCATAAACACGTTGCCATTCGGCAGCCGCATTGCCAAATTTGGAGAATCCGCCCTGTTTTAGATTCAAGAACCGGATCAAATCAATCATCCAGTAGGGGACCTGTGAGCAAGGACACTTCAATTCCAAGACAGCATCGCAGCCAGGCAAGAAGAATCGGGGAATACCGGTAGAATGCATATAATGAGGGTCCACCGTATAATCGAATCCGTTTTCTTCACGGAACCGCATGCCAGTATCAATGGTCACGCGGGAGTATTCTTCGCGAAGGCCAAACCAGGCTCTACGCTTGTACTGCGTCAACAAACGGGGGTGAGCTCCATGAAGTTCTGTCTTGTACAAGAAGTCCTTCAGATACTTGCGATCTTTATCACCCTTACAAGGCCATTCTTCGGGCTTCATGTGCCAAACGTCACCAGGGCAAATCCCCTTGATCGTCGCACGGCTCTTGTAACATATACTCTTGATTTTTCGTTTCACTTCAAAGTGGAACGTTCCGTCCTGAGCAGGGTGTTCCCCATAAGTGCGGATACGCATATTAAAGCGATCCAACAGCTGTTTCTTTTTCCATCCCAGGAAAGTCCAGGAAGGCGTATCCAGATACAAGTTGGTAATCCAGTAGAATCCACCAGGAGTAATTTTGGAGTAATAGTCTTCTTCGCAATAGGGAGCAATGAAGGCACCGATCTTATCGGCCCATTCCACAGGAATGTGGTACTTCAGCTCGAAACGTTCGAGAAGACTAAATCCGCGGGCTTCGGCCATATTACTTTAAGCCCTTCTGCAAATGGTTCTGTACGCCTTCTTCGGAGAGGACGCCTGCATATTGCAGCAAGGACAAATAACGATTGTAGATTTCGTTTTCCAGCTTAATGGACTTCATGGTGCTGGCAATGGCACTTTCGCGGGCACGCAACTGCAATAAAGGATCGGAGCCAGCGTTTTTGGCAAACTGTTCAAAAATGCTGTTGGAGGAAACCTGTTCCACAAATTCCTTCTGAACTTTCCACTGAGCCACCAGAGAATTGATTTCTTCTACGAGCTTAGCTACCTTCTGGTTAACGTCACGAACATCGTCCATATAGTCCCCTTCAGCGTCCAGGTCTGCAACCTGAGTGCGAAGTTCACTATCCTTGTTGCTATCAAAGAACGGCAGACGGAAGGCTAGATTTGCAAAGAACTTATCTGCAGTCTTGCGATTGTCTGTATCGGGAACAAGGACTCTTGCAGTTGATGTACAACCCATCTGGCTAGTACAACCGGTCTTGCTGACAAATTCGGATTCATAATCCTTATAGGCTCCTGTGCCAAAAACATCATAGGCATCCAAGTCCTTGTACTTTTCCATAAGGGATTCAATCTGCAAGGAATAGCCAATACCGATGTGGGAAATGTAGTCACGGTCCTTGGCATTATCCTGACGGGCCTTGGACTTTTCCTCCTTCATCTTACCGGCGGCCATGGCAATAAGCGGGAAATTTTCATTAACGGTAACGCCACCATCCAACTGCAGGATTACATTGTCTATGGAAGGGAGCCAGGTAGAATCCAACTCAATGGAATCAAAGTCGGGAACCCACTGACGCAACTTATTTGCGTAATATTCCATAGAAGTACTATCGCTGATCAGTTCTGCACGAAGGTCCGCTTCCTTCTCAATAGCGTCCATCAAATCCTGGGGATTGAAGCTAGGAGCGCCAGACTTCAAGTGAAGAACTTCAATGCGGTCCAGGTTTACCTGGTACAATTCCTTAGTCAGCTGGTTAATGCGCTTGCGTAACAGGTAATGAATACCACGTTCATAGCGATCATACAACAGCACGCCACGGTCAGCCGCCAGATGAGCCTTCTGATATGCAGCCTGAGCGTCCCAGTGATCCTTATCGGCAGCACTTTCGCCAAAGGACTTGGGAACAAAACGCAATTCAAAGTCATGACTAGCAAAGCTAAAACCATCCAGCTTGTAGCGTAATTCCATCTTGTCCCAAAGTTTGGTACTTCTTCCGGAAGAAGTCATTTCGGCACGCTTCTGGGCGGTCTGGTAACGAGGGTCTTCATCTACAGACTGGATTAACCTTTCCCAAGTCAACGGACTTGCAAACGCAGCTGCAGATAAAGCGAGAGTTGCCAAGCCAAACTTTTTCATAAACAAATCCTAAGTACGTTTTTCAGTTTTCTGCGATTCTCAATTGCTCTTTCAAAAAGAAAATCGATTATTCAGAGATGGTGACCATTTCACCCAGCAGGAACGGATTGTCGTCAGCAATCTTGATGATGACTTCACGACCGTGAATAGGCATTTCGGGCAATTTCCACATACGGGTAGGGAATTCCACGATACGGCTGGAGAGACCAACCACCTCGCCCTTTACCGCCTTGCCGGTACCGCCCAATGTACGGATTTTCACGGTTTCGCCAATGTCCATGCGCTGGTACATACGTTCATGAATGTAACCGCGAACTAAAGTCGGAGACTTGTGGGTCAAGGTTACGATGGGAGCAAAACTGGAAACCTTTTCGCCATCGCGGGCATTTACAGAGCCCACAACCCAGTCTTCCTTTGCAATCTGGACAAGTTCTTCCTGCTGTTTCAGGAGTTCAGCAAGTTCCTTCTTCAGATTTTCCACTTCGGTCTTTCCTGCACTCTTCTGGAGGCGACCGCTGCTCTTGAGAAGCTTAATCTGCTCGTTGGCGTTGGCCTGAAGTACAGCCAATTCATTCTTCAAGCTCTTGATACGCAACATAGTTGCATCGCTACCGTCGCTCTGAGCGTTGGAATTCTTGAGGCTCTTCAGCTTTGCGGTAATTTCCTTGTTTCTCTGGTATTCGGTTTCCAGGTTGCGGATTTCGGATTTAAGAGACAAGCTGCGAGAAGAAAGATCGGCCTTGACTTCGGCAACCTTCTGGTCAATTTCTGCATTAGACAAGCTGCTACGACCTTCGATCGCATCTAGCTCGCGGGTCAGTTCCGTAATGCGAAGCACCAGGTCCGGACGGTTGAGTTCCACGATAGTATCACCAACGTGAATGGACTGGCCAGGCATCACATGAACCTTCACCACTTCTGTCGGGCTAGGCAGGCTAATGGTCGTTTCGGTAGCTTCGGCAATTCCCTGGAACATGGAAGCCTTGCCAGCAAACATAAAGCCCATGACTACAACAACCACAATGCTCAAACACCAAGCATAGATCAACTTGTGCTTATAAGCATGGGCAACACCTGCGTTAGACTTGTGTTTGTTCCAGAAAGTGTCGAAGAATTCTTCAATCTTATTCATGATTTTTCTCCTTACATTTCTGTGGTAGCGTCTTGCATCATAAATTGAACATCGGAAATGCCTTCGACCTTGGACAATTCCTGAAGGATTTCTGCAGCAGGCTTGGTAGCACGGAGACGAACCTGGTAGGCGCAATCTACACGGGCACCGCCATCCACCTCACGCATGGTAATGAGAATATAAGTCTTGAGGTTCTTGCGAAGAATGTCTTCGATAGCCTGGCGGGGAGCGCTTTCGTTTGGCATAGCAAAACGGAGCATACCGTCAAAGAAGTGCTTGGTACCAAGACCGGTACGGGAAATGAGGAAGGCCACCAGACAGAAAGCCAAGGTACCACCGGCGGCAGCACCCCAGGCATAGACTCCGCAACCGATGCCCGCACCCAGGGAAGCAAAAATGAACATAATGTCTCGAGGATCCTTAAAGCTGGTACGGAAACGAACCACGGAAAGGGCACCCATCATACCAAGGCCTCGGCCAACGTTATCGCCGATGGCAGACATCACCATGGCGGCTACAACGGAACTGAGAACAATGCCCTGGACGAAATTGCGAGAATAGGACAGACCTAGGAAGGTCTTTTCGTAAGTCCAGGCAATGACGGAGGAAAGGATAAAGGCCAAAATGAGGGTGTAGGCCAAGGTGATTAAAGTAGCATTGGCAGTGCCAGATTGGACCGCTAAAAGGTCAAGCATAGAGACTCCGTTTCAGTTTGACAATTTACACCCATAATTTACTTTAATCAGCCCTTTTTTCGTGGACTTTTTGTGTAAAAATGGGTGAACAAAAACAACAAAATCTCAAAATAGATGCGATTTCGGGAAAAATCGCCCTATTTTTATACACCTGTGCCTAAAATAAAAAAAAGAGGTGCCTCAGTCAATGAGATTTATCACACCTCTTGATAACAAAAATTAACTAAATCGACCCGCAACCTGTTTGCGACGGCGACCTCTCTCGGAGACCAAAGCTTCGATAAGGAACAGCAGGGCGGCAAGCCCCAAGAACACCTGATAACGGTCCTGGTAGTTGTCCATACGGTCGCTGGACTGGTCTTTCTTTTCCATGGAGGCGATTTCAGTCAGCACTTTCTGGAGCTGAAATTCACCGGGACTAGCATAGAAGTACAAGCCTCCTGTAGCATTTGCAATTTCTTGAAGGGTTCCATCTTCTAGACGGGTGGTCACGATGTTTCCTTGAACGTCTTTCTTGTAGGAGACTTCGCCATGCTTTGAAGGAACAGGAATAGGAACACCCTCGCGGGAACCAATACCGATGGTGTAAATCTTGATGCCCATTTCGGCAGCTTCCTTGGCGGCATTCACAGCGGCGGCTTCCAGTTCTTCACCATCGCTCATAAGAATCATCACAGAATACTGAGTGCCGCTATTGGAATTGCGGTACAAGTCCATTCCCTTACGGATGGCACGCTCCAGATTGGTTCCCGGCAAAAGCCAGCCCGGTTTTAATTCACGGAGCATGGACTGAACAGTTCCGTAATCCAGGGTCAAGGGAACCATCACCTGAGCATCACCAGAGAAAGCCACCAAGCCCACACGGTCTCCTGTCAGAGACTCCAAAAATGCAGAAATTTCATGGCGGCTGCGGGTCAGGCGATTAGGCTTAATGTCCTCTGCCAGCATGGAAAGCGAAACATCTTGCAAAAGCACTATGTCCAAGCCCTTGCGTTCAATGTGTTCCATTTTCCTCCCCCACTGAGGGCGGGCAAGAGCCACAAACAAAAAGGCGATTGCCAATAGCAACAGCAAGACCTTGGTCAAGCGACGCCAAGGCGAGTGCGACGTAGAAAGCTTTGGAAGCATCGTGAGAGAAACAAAGCGTTCCGAAAGTTTTTTGCGACGGTAGTAAGCGTATACAAAGAGAAGAGCGAACAGGGGTAATGAAAGAAGGCCCCACAAGAACATCGGTTCAGCAAAACGCATAGGCTTTTATCAATTAACAATGAACAATTAACAATTAACAATTAACAATTAATAATGAAGAATGAAGAATGAAGAATGAAGAATGAAGAATGAAGAATGAAAAATGAAAAATGAAAAGTGAAAAGTGAAAAATGAAGAATTTTTTAGGGAATGCGGACGAAGCGGGTATTGGCCAACAGAAGTTCTAGTAAAATCATAATGGCACCCGCCAAAAGCCACGGATAAAACTTTTCGGCATAGCGGGCGTAGGCAATGGTTTCTATTTCCGTCTTTTCTAGCTGGTCAATTTCGGTATAAATCTTTTCCAAGTCAGCCTTGTTCTGGGCCGCATAGTAGCGACCGCCAGTTTTCTTTGCAATATTTATCAAGGCATTTTCGTCGATCCCCACTTCTGCAGGAACAGGTTCTTCTACCCAGGATACGCCACCAAAAAAGGTTTGCTGCGGTCTGAGGATATTACCTTCTCGAAGTCCCACGCCGATGGTGTAAACTTTTACTCCAAGCGAACGAGCCACTTCGGCAGCACGATCGGGGGGAACGATGCTAGCGTTATCCTTACCATCGGTCAAAAGCACCACCACCTTGGATTTGGCATCGGACTGTTTCAAACGGGCTAGGGCGTTCATAAGACCATCACCAATGGCAGTGCTTCCTGCCACAGTGGAATCCTTGGCCAGGTCATCGGAAGCTTTCAATATTTCAAGAAGGGAACCATAATCTAATGTTAAAGGACATTGGGTAAAAGCCCTAGAGCCAAAAGCAGAAAGGCCAATGCGGTCCGCGTGGCGTTTCTGGATGAACTCAGCAATCACTTCCTGGGCATAACCTAGACGGCTGTACTTCCAATATTCCCCGGTCTTGTAGAATTTTTCTGCATCCATCCTCTTGACCTTAGCTTGTTCAGCCCGAGTCAACATATCGATGGTCCCCATAGATCCGGAGACGTCAAGAGCCAGCATAATGTCAACACCATCGGTAGAGGTGTATTCTACCTCCATGGAATTCTGAGGACGGGCTAGAGCCACTACAAAACAGCACAAGGCCAGAAGCCGTAAAGCGGGGACAATATGACGGAGACGGACTCGATTGCTGGGAGCCGCCTTTTTAGCAATGGAAAGGGCGGGAAACTTAATGGTACTCTTACGACGACGGTTTCGATAAATGTAGGAGACGATCAGAACAGGAACCAGAAGAAAAAGCCAAAAGGCTTCGGGATTCTGAAAATGCAAAGATCCAATATCCATTATTTCTCCAAAAACAACATTCAGGATTCAAGAACAAGACGAATATACAAAAAAAGCTTTTTTGAAATTAGGATTTCCAAATGTTCGTTTTTAACCTTGAGTAAACCGGCTCAGGAAACTCGCCAAACGTTCATTTCCAGATTGGTTAAACACGAAATCGGGAGTTCCCTGCTCCACAATCACACCTTGATCCATAAAAATTACCTTGTTGGCCACATCACGGGCAAAGGCCATTTCGTGAGTAACAATTACCATGGTCATTTTCTGATCTGCAAGACCCTTGATAATTTTCAAGACTTCGCCGGTCAATTCCGGATCCAAGGCACTGGTGGGTTCGTCAAAGAAAAGAATTTTTGGCTGCATGGCAAGAGCACGAGCAATGGACACACGCTGTTGCTGCCCACCGGAAAGTTCACAGGGATAAGACTTTTCCTTTGTTTCCAAGCCCATCTGTTTCAGAAGTTCACGGCCACGCTTGCGTGCATCCTCCCGATTCATACCCAAAACACGGATAGGTGCTATGGTCAAATTCTGCAGAACGGTCAAATGGGGGAACAAGTTAAAATTCTGGAACACAAGACCCGTGGAAAGACGAATCTCACGAAGAACGTTGGCGGGAGCATACTTGGCAACACCCTTCTTGTCCACGCCCACAACCATATCCTTACCATTTACCGATACTGTTCCTGCGTTCATCGTTTCCAGTTGGGTTATACAGCGAAGCAACGTGGACTTGCCACTACCAGAGGGACCGATGATGGAGAGGACCTCCCCTTCGTTCAAGTCAAAGGAAATATCCTTAAGAACGTGATTATCCCCAAAGGATTTCTTCAAATGTTCAACTTTTAAAACAGCATTATCCATAATTCTACCACTAAAAGACGCTCCGCGCCGACCTAACCACTGAGGTTCACTTCGCTTGAGGTGTGAGGTCGGAGCTTCGCTCCTAGAGGTTTAATGATGTCCACCGAAGGACAATCCAACATAAACCTACTTCCCACTTCCTACTACTTATAATAATTCAACTTCTTTTCGATATAGGCGAAGAGACAACTGAGCAAAAGATTTGCGACATAGTAGAACACACCTGCAACAAACAGCGGATAGATACTAGCGTATGCGGCCTGCTGCTTTTTCGCCAAAGAGAAAAGTTCCGTTACGGCAATGACCTGAGCTAGGGACGTATCCTTCACCAAGGTAATGACTTCATTGGCACTGGCGGGAACAACCTGTTTGACCACTTGCGGCAAGATAATACGAAAAAACGTCTGACCCTTCGTAAGCCCAAGCATTTGGGCGGCTTCATACTGTCCCTTGGGAATCGCCTGAATACCGCCGCGGAATATTTCTGCAAAATAAGCCGCATAATTGACGCTAAAGGCGGCAATGACCGCCGGGAATCGGTCGAAGGAAATTCCTAGCCCGGAGTATTCACTCAGATAGTAGCTACCGAAATAGATGGCGACTATTTGCAGCAAAAGTGGAGTTCCTCGCATGACGGAAATGTAGAAGGACACCGGATACCGGATTACGCGGTACTTGCTCATCTTGAGAACTGCAATCAGCAGACCCAGAGGGATGGAAAACAAGAGCGTTAAACCAAAAATTTCAAGAGTGGTGACAAAGCCACCCCAAAGAATAGGCAAAAGCGAAGATAAATCAGACATAACAGGTTCGAGGTACGAGGTTCGAGGCTCCAGGTTCGCTACAAAGATGTTGCTTATTAATGTTCAATCATATATTAATGCGCCTATGGCGCCATTCTTCGCTCAAAGTGCCGACGGCACGAACTCGCACCTTGAAGCGAAGCGACCTCAGGCCTACTTTCCGAACCACTTGGCAGAGATTTCGGCAAACTTGCCGTCAGCCTGCATTGCCTTGAGGGTTTCGTTCACGGCATCGCGAAGTGCCTGGTCTCTCTTACGGAAACCAATGGCGTATTCTTCATCACTTAAGCCTTCTTCCAACACAACGTAATCCTTGGCGTTCTGGACAATCCAATACTTGGCAACGATTTCATCCAGAAACACGGCTTCCACACCACCCTTTTCCAAATCCATCAAAGCGGTCTGGTTATCGTCAAAGGGCACGATTTCCTTGGCAGCCTTACCTGCGTCAGAAGCTTCCAGTAACTTCTGGGCTGTAGAACCATTCTGCACAGCAATCTTTTTACCCGCAAGAGCTGCAAGATTTGCAAAAGCCTTGTCCTTGACAGTAAAAATCATTCGATTCTTGAGGTAAGCATCGCTCAAGTTCATGGCGGCAGCACGTTCCGCATCAACACTCATGCCATTCCAGATGCAGTCAATCTTACCGGTGTTCAGTTCCTGTTCCTTGGCATCCCAGGAAATGGGCTGCGTCTTCAATTCAACCCCAAGACGAGCAGAAACTTCCTTAGCCAAATCAATGTCGAAACCCACAATGTTGTTGTCCTTGTCGCGGAAGCCCATAGGCGGGAAGGAATCGTCCAAACCCAAAACGAAAACCTTGGCCTGCTTCACCTTTTCCAGAGACATATCGGCCTGCGTCTTGGAAGAGTCCTGTTCATTACAGCCTGTAAACACAAATGCGGCAGCCAAAGCCAAACCGGCAAAAAACTTTTTCATAAAAACTCCTTGTTTTGTAACGCCCTAAATTTAGTCAATAATTTTTTCATAGATTTTAGAAAAAGGATTTTCTATGTCAAGTTTAAGCGTTTTTCAAAATCAGGATTGGTGGAAAAAAACAATCGCTTATGAAATTTATCCCAGCAGTTTTCAGGACAGCAATGGCGATGGTTTCGGGGACATTAACGGCATCACCAGCCGTCTAGACTATTTGCAGTCCCTGAAGGTTGGCGCCTTGTGGCTTACTCCGGTTTACGCCTCCCCCATGGTCGATAACGGTTACGACGTTTCCAATTTCTATGAAATCAATCCTCTTTACGGCACCATGGAGGACATGGACCGCCTAATTGCGGAAGCGGACAAGCGAGGCATCAAAATTGTCATGGACCTGGTATTCAACCACACTTCGGAAGAATGCGATTGGTTCAAGGAATCCCGCAAGAGCCGCGATAACTCCAAAAGCGATTGGTACATTTGGAGAGATGGAATTCCTTCCAGCGTAGTTGGAGAACATCCGCTTCCGCCCAATAACTGGCGCAGTATTTTTGGGGTTCCCGCCTGGACCTGGTGCGAGGAGCGTCAGCAATACTACCTGCACACTTTCGCCAAGCAACAGCCGGACTTAAATTGGGAAAATCCCGAAGTCCGGAAGGCCCTTTATGACATTGCCAACTTCTGGATTAAAAAAGGCGTTGGCGGTTTTAGAATTGACGCCATTCCTTACATCAAGAAACCGGCGGACTTTGCAAGCGGAAAGCCCGACGCAGGCGATGGCATGGTAAGCATTCACACAATGACGGTAAACACTACGGGGATTCTTGATTTTTTGCAGGAGTTCAAGGCCAATGTAACCGAAGGGAAAAACGTCTTTACGGTAGCGGAAGCAAACGGCGTAGGCCCCGAGGATTTAAAATACTGGGTGGGCGAAAAAGGTGCGTTTGACATGCTCTTTGAATTCGGTCATCTCCATGATGTGGAAATCTGGTGCAAGCCCTCCCCCTTTGGCATTATGGACTTTAAAAAAGCCCTCATTGCAAGCCAGCGGGCGACCGCAAAAAACGGCTGGTACCCGGTGTTCTTTGAAAATCATGACAAGCCTCGAAGCGTGAACAACTTTTTCAGCGGTAAGGTGGCGCAAGATCCTGAGCAAAACAAGCTGGCTGCAAAAGCATTGGCCGTTCTCATGATGACTTTACGAGGGACGCCCTTCCTGTTTGAAGGTCAGGAAATCGGCATGACCAACGTGAAGTGGAATTCCATTGACAAGTATGATGAAGTCAACACCAAGGCTCAATACAACTTGGCATTACAGGAAGGATTTACGCCAGACGAAGCCATGGGATTCGTGAACCGTTTTAGCCGAGACAACGCCCGCACTCCCATGCAGTGGAACTGCAGTGAAAATGCCGGATTTACCAGCGGGAATCCTTGGCTTGGCATCAACGAAAATTTCACGGAATTGAATGTTTCTGCAGAGCAAGAGACCGAATGTTCTGTCCTGAATTTCTACAAGACGTTAATTGAACTGCGGCAAAAGACGAAAACAACTAGAAACGAATACACCGCATTGAACGGTGGAAATCTGGAAATCATCCTGGAAGACCATCCGCAGGTTATGGGTTATAAGCGATTCTCTTCTGCGGGGATGGATAAGGACGTTTATACCATCCTGGTTAATCTCGGCGAAACCGCTGTGGAACTGGACAAGGCTATTTTCCAAAATCAAGAAAAGGTCATCTCCAATTACGGAGACAACCTTTTATCGAATCTCTTGAGACCTCTGGAAGCGGTGATTTTACGTTCTAGCAACTGTGCAAGAAGTTAAGGATGCGTTCCTTATAATCCTTGGCTTCGTCAAAGGCGGCGTGGCCAAAACCTTCATAGGTGAAAAATTCGCAGGGAACATTTTCGGCCTTTAATTTTTCTGCGATTTTTACAGAAGCTTCGTAAGTCACCACATGATCCAAGTCTGCGCCAATGACAAAGGTGGGACACTTGATTTTACCTAGGTCGTCGTAGGTGTTTATGCCTGCACAGGCTTCTGCAGTAATGGCAAAACGACGCAACTCCTCTGCGGTCAAGTTCTTGTACATCATCATGAGGGCGCGACGGTAGCGCTGGAGAAAAGACGGTGTAAAAGCGTTGTCAATGAAATCGGGAATCAAATCTTCGCCGCGGCCTTCCTGAGCAAGCTTCGCCCAGTTTCCAATGACTTCGAGCTGCAGCGGTTCCGCCTTGGAAGAACTTGAGCAGAGTACCAAATGGCTAATCAATTCAGGATTGCTAATCGCTACATGCTGGGCGATCATTCCGCCTTGTGACATTCCCAGAACAGCGGCGTTCTGGATGCCAATGGCCTTCAAGGAAACAGCCAAGTCATGAGCCATCTCGGAGACAGGATAAACGGCCGGCATATTCTTTCGACGGTCAAAAAGATAGACCGTGTATTCATCCTTAAAAATCTTGTAGGATGTTTCCACAGAACTTGCGGAAACCAAAGTGCTGCGAAGACTTAAGCCAGGAATAAGAATCAAAGGCTTGGGCCCTGCGCCAAATACAGCGTACTCCATTTCGACATCGGAGCCATCCAAAGCGGCGCCGGACGCAATTACATTTTTAATTTCAGCCATAAACACCTCATTTTGCAGCGGCAATATACAAAACAGGAAAACTAGAGACCACCCAGTTTCCAGCCGCAATCGTTATGGTAGATCATCTGCTTGGTCATGCCGCCATCGATGCAAATGTTTTCGCCGGTAATGAACCCGGCCTTGTCGCTGGCCAGGAACAGTACCATATTGGAAATGTCCAGCGGGTTGCCTACACGACCTGCAGGCTGTTGTGTTGCGTCTGGACCTTCGTAAACCGTAAAGTCAGTATCGATCCAGCCCGGAGAAATGGAATTCACTCGAACGCCTCGCCCACCGAGGCTCACCGCTAGCGCGTGGGTGAGAGCAGCAATGCCGCCCTTGGCCGCCGTATAGCTTTCAGTCTGGGGTTGGCTCATGCGATCGCGGGACGAAGACATATTGATGATGGACGCACCCGGCGCAAAGTGGGGAGCAAAAAGTTTCGCCAAGTAAAAAGGCGCGGTCACCCCTACAGCCAAGGCATAGCTGAATTCCTCGTAAGAGCATTCATCGATGCCTTTCATCAGGGGCAGTGCGTTATTTACCAGAACATCAACGTGACCGTATTTTTCAATGACAAACTCGGCAAACTTTTCCAGGACATCCTTCTTGGACAAGTCACCTACAAAACAGGGATTCTTGCGAATGTCAATGAAAGCAACCTTTGCCCCTTCCTTTTCGAATTCGCTAACAATAGTCTTCCCGATGCCGTGAGCACCGCCAGTTACTACAACTACTTTATCCTTAAAAACGTTCATAAAATTTCCTAATTTTCACCATCCAGGCGATATACACCAGGAGAAAAAATCCGAATCAAAATATTTCCCTGATAAACCGTATAATATTCTTGCCCGACAAAAGCGGCGTTATATTTTTTTGAACCCACCATAAATGTGGAACCACTATTAAATTGCAGATGGTAAGAGGTTCCACTTTTATGACCATGCGACGCATATTTGCTGACAACAAATTCCTTCTGAAGCCTTGGTTCAGCCTTTAGCCTTGTAGGGAAATCCAAGTTAGGTCCAATAGAGGCAGAGATTCCCAAAAACGGAAACACGATGAGCGACGCAGCCAAGTTCCACTTCCTGCGATTTTTCTGAAAATTCGTAAACTTGTATTTAAGGGCAATGTAAAGGCAAACGGCCACTCCAAAAGTAACCGTAAGCACAGCCGAGGAATCCTGGATAATTCCGTAATTTTCGTGTTGGACCAATAGTTTCAAGAAGTCATCATTGATTGCATATCCAAGACTAGGCAAGGAATGGAGTTTCAAAGTTGAAATAAGAAACCCCACGCAGGAAACGACAATCACCGCAATATATACGATGACGAAAGGATCCTTAGCCGCTCGTTTTACCATACAACTATCTGATGAAATTCATGGGAAGCCACGGTTCCTTGGCTTCGACCTCTGCAGTACCGGTAGCGAATTTCTTGAGCATGAAAGCCATGTTGTTTGCCAGAGTGCGCATGGTCTGCATGCCTTCTTCATCCTGAGCGGATTCGCCCTCGGTGCGACCGTAGGCGATGTTCCAATACTGGGAAGTGACGATAGGCATGTTCAACATCTGGAAGGGCATTTGCAAAGTCTGGAAGGCAGCAGTTGCACCACCGCGGCGGCAGACGCAAACGGCTGCGGCAGGCTTACCCGCCATCATGCCGCCTGCAGAATAGGCCATACGCTGGATGAGGGAAAGAACAGCTCCGTTGGGCTGACCCCAGTAAACCGGGGAGCCCACTACCAGGCCGTCGCATTCGGACATCTTGGCGATAACTTCATTACAAATATCTTCGTCAAAGGCGCAGCGGCAATTGCCCTTGGTCTTACAGACGTTACAAGCCATACAGCCGCGGATCGGTTTCGTTCCAATCCACACCATTTCGCTTTCAATTCCGTTTTTCTTCAGCTGTTCTCCCACTTGGTTCAAGGCGGTATAAGTATTGCCCTTCTGGCGGGCGCTGCCATTAATCAATAAGACTTTCATTGTATTACCTCATCCATAAATATAGTACCTAGAGCATGCTCTAGGTCAACAATGTTTTTGTATTACAGAAATTCTTCCCCATCAAATATGGGAAAAATTAAAGAACAACAACCTTGTTCTTGCCAGTCCGTTTAGCTTGGTACAGGGCTTCGTCTACGCGAACGCAAATAGAATCGCTGGAATCGCCCTTCTTCAGTTCCGTTGCACCAAGGCTGATGGTTTTCTTGCCCACCGCCGGGAAGTTGACCTGGGCAAACCCTGTGCGGACAGCCTCCGCAAAGGCAACCGCTTCCTTGATTCCCATATCCGGAAGCATAATCATAAATTCTTCGCCACCCCAACGGCCCGCATCGGCGTCGGGAGCGTTCTCGAAGGTCGCCATCTGGATTTGCTTGCAAAGTCCCACAATGACGTTGTCCCCTTCCTTATGACCGTAGGTGTCGTTGACGGACTTGAAGTTATCGATGTCAATCATCACCAGGGACATGGGTTCGTTGGGATATTCCGCAAAACGTTCTTCGATGCGACGCTGGATTTCGCCGCGGTTGTACAAATCGGTCAAGGGATCCGTAATGGAATTCTTGGTCATCTTGTTGTACATTTCAACAAGTTCCGCGGAGGAGACGTTGGTAAAGTTTGCAAGACGGGTAATCACAGAAACCTTGCCCGCACGCGTTCCATCAGAAACCTGAGCGGTCTTCACCCTGGACGGATTCGCCTCACCTTCCCGCAAGGCAGCCAGCACAATGGTTGCATTTTGCAGTTTCACCGCATCTCTTGCCCGCAAAAATTGTCCAGCACCGAAAAAGCCGAACGTGGGTGCAATGGAATTAAAGGGCGTCAATTCCTTTTTAATATCAGACTCTCCCCAGAATGTCCTACGAGAAACGCAGGAATACATATAGATAACATCTGGGCAAAAATTGGAAATCTTGGTAGCTCCCCACTTTACGCTATCCATAATGGACTGGGGATCGCCATAGGTAATTCGTGTTGTGGCCCCCACCTTCATATCAGAGGCAAGAAGCAGCGCCCCCTCTTCGGAACAAGCCTTGGGGCAACGGAGAAGATACTCGCTATCCTCGCTGTAAAAAAGAGGAAACTCCAACGTGTTGTGGAAGAAATAGTAATCGTTCTGAATATTCAGGTACTTGGAATAAGCCTCGAATGCAGGTCTTCCATCCAGTTCCCACAACACATTACCCTGAGCCTTCGTTACGGTAAAAGGCTTTCCCAAAGGTTTCCAGCCACCCACCTTCACAACTTCTGTATGGAGGTCCGGTCCCCCATAAAGAACGCAAACCACAGACTCGTCCGAGAAACCGCACACATTGGAGAAAACATACGACGTACTTTCCTCCGACGCAGGACTAGCCTCGCCACCAAAAATCTGAATGTCCTTGCGAAGATTTTTTATGCCACCGCAAAAAGACGTATAGGAAACATCCCGAGAAACAGCAAGCAATTCTACGGCAGATACCCAAGGGCGTTTTTCAACTTCCTTGGCAAGATCCTCGGCCACCGGCCTTGCAGAATCCTCATTCAGGACATACTGCAAAATTTCAACCTGGGTGGATTCCTGTTCAAAAAGAGTACAGGCAATGGTAACGGTTCCCCCGGAAAAAAGACCGCCAACAACACTTCCACTGCAGGAACAGCCCACACATAATGCATCTGGAATTTGAGAAACAATGGTATTGCAGACCAAATTCAGTTGTTCAAAATCGGTCTGTTCCGAGTAAACATGAAACAGCAACTTCAGAGGCCTATTCCCGCGGAATCGACCTATGCGACGAAGAATATCTCCTAAAACTATGGGATTCTCGTATGCGAACTGAATCTGCTTCATTTACCAATCTAACCTTTCGTTTCAAAGATAATAATAACAAAGGATTTCGATTTCGTGAAATAGTAAATTAGCAGTTATTTAGCGGTAAATGTCCTAAGAAGCCTTCAAGAATATTTTAAAACGGTTTCCAACTGTCCGCATTTCGTTCCGTACCAACTTGGTAGGGAGACGCAGCTTGCGAAAAGTCAACATCGTCTGAAGCGACCCGCGACAAATCCTGAGACTTGCAGGAAACAGTATCCGATTGCGATGACTCCCGAGAATTACGTTCCACCCGAACAGGAGAATTCATTTCGTTACATTCTTCAAACTGCTTTCCCCTATATTTTCGTGCAGCAAAGAGACCCGCTTCAAAAAGAATGTATGTGGGAGCACCCAAGATTAACTGGCTAATAATATCCGGCGGTGTAAGAAACGCAGCAAGTACAAGAATTGCTACCACCACATAGGGGCGGGCATGACAAACGGTTTCGTAGTAGACGATATCAGCACGAATCAAGGCGTAAGTCACCAGCGGGAACTGGAACATGCATCCAAAAGCAAGCGACAGCCATAACGCCAAGGTAACGATGTTTTCTACCCCGAAAATAGGCTGCAGACTTTCGCTTTCAAAGCTCATGCCAAACCGCACCACCAGAGGGAAACAAATCCCCAAACAAAAGACTACACCAGATATAAAAAGCCCGCTGGTCATCCACACGATGGAGCGAACAAACCGCCGTTCATTTTCATAAAGGCCGGGCAAAACGAACTTCCATACGTTCCAGGCGATGTACGGAGAACAGATGACGCAATCCATGAGAGCCGCAATTTTCAACTGCAGCAAAAAAACTTCCATGGGAGAAAAGTAATGGAGGGTGGCACCACTCTGGGCAACAAGCTCCGCGCTGAACCAATCAAGAACATAAGACGACAATAAAAACATCGGGATAATCCCGATGCCAAGTGCCACAAAACTGTGAATCAACGCGGTACGCAAAGCCTCCAAATGAGAGACCAACGTCTGTTCTTGATCTTCTTTAGTCATGCAGGTATGAGTTCGGTGCTACGCACCTTTGAGGTATGAGACCGGCGATTCTCGCCTTTGAGGTTCATTTTTCCCACCTCAAGGAGGCAAAGCCTCCGTCCCTCACAGCTCAAAGCGAAGCGACCTCAAAGGGCTTTAGCCCTGTTCCTTTTTCGCTTCAGCTTCGCCAGCTTTTTCTACGGTCTTCTGCAGGTCTTCTGCTTCTTCCTTCAAGGCATTCTTTGCTTTCTTGTATTCGTGCTGGGCACGGCCAAGGGAGCGGGCCAGTTCAGGAATGCGCTTGCCGCCGAAAAGCAGCAAAACCACAACCACAATCAAGATGATTTCTGGAATTCCAAGAGACATAGGAACCTCGACACTTGTTTTAAACGATTCAATTCGTTAGAAAAATTACAAAACTTCCACTAGTTTGTACTCGCGGGAACCCATCTTATGGTGCTCCATGGCATCAAGCTGGTGCAGGCCCTCTCGGGACTCAATTCGTTCCTTCAAGTCGGCAAGTTCTTCAGGCGGAAGTTTGTACACCATGTCAATGCTAGCCTGGTCCACTGCAAGAATGTCGGTAGATGCAAGGATACCGATGTCACGGCAGGTAGGTTCCGCAGCACTGGTACCAGCGCAGTCGCAGTCCACGGACATACGGCGCAGAACATTGATAAAGCACATCTTGCCATTGAAATAATCGCAGGTGGCCTTGGCGGAATCGCCCATCAGTTCCATGAACTTGGCGCCCGTTATCCACTCCGTTCCCTCGACAGAACCCATGTGGACTTCCTTCTTGCCAATCTGGCCGCCGGCACAACCGATGGCGATATTCTTCATGGAGCCGCCAAAACCGCCCATGGCATGGCCCTTGAAGTGGGTGAATACCACCATAGAATCGTAGTTCAACATGTGCTTACCCACATGAAGTTCCTTGAGCCAGTAGCCATCCTTCACAGGAATGGGAGTTTCGCCGTCCTCGTCCATAATGTCAACGACGGTGAACTTGGTAAAACCATTGATTTCCAGAGCCTTGCGGTGATCTGCGGTTGTATAACGGCCACCCTGATACAAGGTGTTCGTTTCTACGATGGTACTATTGGGAATAGCCTTCTGCAAGGCTTCGTCCCAATCGCGGGGAATAATGTTTGGACCGTTAGGTTCACCGGTATGGAGCTTGATGGCCACCTTGCCGGAAATGTTTTGATTCACCTTTTCGTAAAGTTTCAAAACGCCAGCGGCACTGAGATCCTTGGTAAAATAAACGGTAGACACATCACGCTCCTTGGAATTCTGACGATCCATAAAACACCCTTACATTAC
Organism: Fibrobacter sp.; assembly: GCA_045600425.1. GTDB lineage: Bacteria > Fibrobacterota > Fibrobacteria > Fibrobacterales > Fibrobacteraceae > Fibrobacter. The sequence continues at coordinate 11,648 of JAZRXW010000095.1, read as the reverse complement.
AGTTCGATAATGCGATACTTGCGGTTGCCCATCTTCAGAGCTTCCATGGCAGGGAGCTGATGAAGACCTTCGCGAGTTTCGATTCGTTCCTTGATATCCTTCAGTTCGCCCAGAGGCAGCTTGTAAACCATGTCCACGCTGGCCTGGTCCACAGCAAGAATATCGGTGGAAGCAAGAATACCGATGTCGCGGCAGGTAGGTTCTGCAGCTCCAACACCGGCGCAGTCGCAATCCACAGACATACGGCGCAGCACGTTGATAAAGCACATCTTTCCCTTGAAGTGATTCACAGTCGCCTTGCCGGATTCCGCCATGGCTTCCATAAAGCGCTTGCCGCTGTTACTCCACTTGGGGTACAACTCAGGCTTTGCATTGTAATCCGGATCTTCCATCTTTTCGTGGATCATCTTCTTGCCAACGTTTGCATCAGCACAACCAATAGCAATGTTCTTGAGGGATCCACCAAAGCCGCCCATAGTATGCCCCTTAAAGTGGGTCAGCACTACCATGGAATCGTAATTCACGATGTGGCCGCCCATACTCATTTCCTTAAAGTGCTTGCCACCTGGAATGGGAAGCATCACCGTTCCTTCTTCATCCATGATGTCTACGGGGCAGAAAGTCCAGCCATTCACCTTCAGAGTCTCGCGGTGCTTTTCGGTGGTGTCGCGATCGCTGGGATGATAGTAGGTATTGGTTTCAACAATGCTTGAATTGGGAATTAAAGCCTGCACAGCCTTCACCCATTCGCGAGGCAAAATGTTGGGACCATTCTTTTCGCCGGTGTGAACCTTGATGGCCACCTTGCCAGAAATATTCTGATTCACCTTGTTATAAAGTTTGACTAGACCTTCTGCGGAGAGATCCTTGGTAAAGTAAACATTGGAAACATCTGCGCCAGGTTCCTTGACTTCCTGATTCTTGGGCTTACCAAAAACAGGAGTTGCCATGGCACTGATTAAGGCAGCAGAGCCTACAGTCTTTATAAAATCACGACGGTCCATTTATGCCACCTTATGGAAACGACCCTTGGGATCTTTAATAAAGAGAAGTGCAAGCCAAATCACAAGGCCCAGCGCAACTGCCGAAATACCCAGGAAAGCATCGTTCAACATATCGCCAAGAGCCGGTGTGAAATACTCCGCACGAAGTTCCGCGTATTCAAAAATGGCATCCACAAACCACATGAGGGATGCACCCCAGTACATATAGCACAGAGGAGACAAGTGCATCTTGTTTTCTACATCACGATACCAGAGTGCAGAGCAAACAACGGCAGCAAAAAGCGTGATTAACAAAGTCATTACTTACCAGCCTTTGCAGAGACTTCAGCAGGAACAGCCTTATGGAACTTACTGCGAACAACCATAAGAGCGCCCCAAGCGACAGTTACTAAACCAGCCATGGATGTACCCACGGTAGCAACCTCATGCCACATTTCATTCAAGGATTCCGGGCTGGAAGCGGCTGTAAGGAAAGGATAGAAAGCTTGCAGTTCACCATGCCAAACATGTTCAAATGCCAGCAAGACAGAACCGCCCCAAAGCATTTTGGAGAGGACCTTCAGATTTTTGCAGATTGTCTGTTTCTTAGTTGCCACCTGGAGGGCATTGGTTTGCTGTGCGGACTTATCGGTTTGTTCCAAAACGATAGTGGTTACTGTGGTAACGATGGCTTCTGCCATGGGGGCAATAAAACAACACATACGAGCTCCTTAAGCTTGTTACAAATTTTACTAAGACAAATATATACCCTAGAGTTAACTCTAATACAATACTTTTTTGAAAAAAAGCTAAAAAATGTTTGACTTAAAGTTAACTCCAAGTGTTATCTTTTATGAAAAAAGGATTTTCTATGGGTTACTCAATCGGAGAAGTGGTAAAAAAGACTGGCTTATCGGCACACACCCTGCGTTATTATGAAAAGGAAGGTTTACTCCCCTTTGTCGCCAAGAACAGTTCAGGCCTACGCGTTTATTCCGACGAAGACCTGTCCTGGCTCACCATGATAGAATGCCTAAAATCATCTGGTTTACAAATCAAGGAAATTGCCCAGTACATCAAGTGGTTCCAAATGGGCGACAAGACCCTAAACGAACGTGCCGAAATGTTTCGCAAGCGAAAGACCATTATCGAAGAGGAAATGGCCCACTTGCAAATCGTGCTAGACAAGATTACCTACAAGACAGCCCTTTATGACGAGGCCTTGAAACTAGGGAGTCTTGACGCGGCGACGAACCTTCCCAAGTTGCAAAAACTGAAGAAAAAACTTTTCGACAAGCCTACGGACTTTGATCATGAATAACGAAAAATTCGATGACATCGGTTTTGCAAAACTAGATATTAGCCGCGAGAAGCGAACCGGCACCAGCGAGGCCATTTTCTGCCCTGGCAAAACCAAGGAACAGCTGTTGAAAATTCTTGAAACTTTTGCCAAGAATGAATGTTCTGTACTTGGAACAAAATGTACAAAGGAACAAGCTGATTTTATATTGGAAAAGTTGAAGATTTCGTCAGGCAAATGCGCAACAAAAGATGCGCAGCCTATTCGCTATGACGAGACTTCCAGAATTTTAACCTTGCGGGTCAAGGGAATCGCAAAGGGAACCACGAGTACAAAAGCGGCGAGAGTTGGACAGGCGCTTAAGGGTTCCATTGCCGTTTGCTGTGCAGGTACCGCCGACTTGCCTATCGCCGAAGAAGCCGCCCAGACCGCAGAATTTTTTGGCACAAAGGTAGAGCGCCATTTTGACGTGGGCATTGCAGGGCTTCACCGCCTTCTTGCAAAGATTGACGAAATCCGCAAGGCAGACGTTGTCATTGCCGTCGCCGGAATGGAAGGCGCATTGGCTGGTGTCATTGCAGGACTTACCAAAGCTCCCGTCATCGCAGTTCCTACTTCAGTTGGTTACGGAGCATCCTTTAACGGATTGAGCCCGCTTTTAACCATGCTGAACACCTGCGCCGAAGGCGTTTCCGTGGTGAACATCGACAATGGTTACGGTGCTGCCGTAAGCGCCATAAGGATGTTGAAAATCAAGGCATGAGCGCGCAGGAAAAGAAAATCCAACTGCAAGAAATCCTCCGCAGCTATGGCAAGGTAGCCATCGCCTATTCTAGCGGTGTGGATTCCACATTTCTTTTGAAAATCGCCCACGACGTTCTTGGCGAAAACGCCATTGCCGTTACGGTGAAATCAAATCTTGTTCCCTCTGTAGAAATGGACGAAGCCGAAGCGTTCTGTGCAAGGGAAGGCATCAGGCATATCTTCATCACTCACGATGAAATGTCTGTTCCTGGCTTTGCAGAAAATCCGGTCAACCGCTGTTACATTTGCAAGAGGCAGATTTTTTCTTCTATTCAGGCTGTTGCGCGGGAGGCGTTCTGTAATGTGCAGGAAGCGTCTGGAACTTCGCAAGAAGTGTTCCGCGCCGCATCCGGCCGCGATGCACTTGGTACCCCAATAACCATCTGCGAAGGCAGCAACAAGGACGACGAAGGGGATTACCGCCCCGGCATGAAGGCCATCGCAGAACTTTCCGTCAAAAGCCCTCTGCGGGAAGCGGGCCTCACCAAGGCTGAAATCCGCGAACTATCTCGGGAACTGAACCTAGCTACAGCCAACAAGCCTTCCTTCGCCTGTCTCGCCAGCCGCATCCCGTACGAGCAAGCCATTACAAGACAAAAATTGCAGTTGGTAGAAGCCGCTGAAAAGTTTTTGCAGGGTTTGGGATTTACGCAATACCGTGTTCGATGCAGGGAAATCGCTACAGAACAATCTCAGCCAGTTACTGCGAAGTCCACTATTACAATGCCCCCGTGGTCCGTTTCTGCGCAGCCCTCTGCCTCGACAACCCTCGCGGCTTCTATTGAACTTCTTCCCCAGCAGTTTGAATTGTTTAAAACCCATCAGGACGCCATCGTTTCAACGTTCCTTGAATTGGGATTTTCGCAGGTCATTTTTGACAAAAAAGGCTACCGCACCGGAAGTTTGAACGAAGTCCTTTCCGCAAAAGACAAACAAGGAATTTAGCATTCCGTAAAAGTTCTATTTTGTGGTTAAGGATTTAAAAATGAAAGTCTTCTACCACCTTCCTGGGCTGTTCGAGTTCTACGAATTGTACAAAGCGTTTCTGCCCTTGTTTCGTGAGCATCCCGAATATTTTTACGACTGGTGCGATATCGGCTCCATCTACGGGGCGCCCAGCGATTGCATCTGGGGCGGGGGTCGCGTAGGCTTTGGGGACGAAGCACCGGAACAGGTGGCAAAACTTCTAAAGGAATACGGAATTTCAGCAAGACTTACCTTCAGCAATTCCTTGTTGCGCGAAGAACATCTGTCCGATAAAAAGTGCAATGAGTTATGTGAGTTGTTTTCGAATGTTTCGGGTCGGGACAGCGACGCCGGCAAGAACTTCGTGCAAAATGGCGTCATCATCCACTCCGACCTGTTGCTGAATTATTTGCAGACAAATTACCCGAACTTTTATTTCATTTCTTCCACCACAAAAGTGCAGACGAAATTTACGCAATTCCAACAGGAATTAAACCGCGAGGAATTCCGATTTGTGGTTCCTGATTTCAGGCTGAACAAAGAACTGGGAAAATTGTGCGCACTGCCCGACGCACAAAAGCAGAAGGTGGAATTTCTCTGCAATGAATGCTGCTGGTTCGGCTGCGCCGACCGTAAAAAATGTTACGAGAATGTAAGCCGTAAAAACCTGGGTGAAGACTGCAAGGATCACATCTGCAGATCGCCAGGCGCAAAGAACGGCTACCGTTTTTCCGACGCCATGCACAACCCAGGTTTCATCGGCATCGAGGACATCCAAAACATTTACGCCCCCGCCGGTTTTTCTCAATTCAAGATCGAAGGCCGTAGCCTAGGCAGCGCCCTCATCCTGGAATTTCTGCTTTACTACATGACTAAGCCAGAATACCAGCTGAATGTTAGGGAAGAAATTTATCTGGACAGTACGTTGGATTTGTTTTAAAAAGTGATTAAGAAAATTTAATCTTACCGCACAAAGTTCATGGGCTGCCAGGGTTCCTTGGCTTCAACCTCTGCGGTGCCGGTGGCGAACTTCTTCAGCATGAATGCCATGTTGTTTGCCAGAGTGCGCATGGTCTGCATGCCTTCCGTATCCTGGGCGGATTCCGCTTCGGCACGGCCGTAGGCGATGTTCCAATACTGAGAAGTAACGATAGGCATATTCAGCATCTGGAAAGGCATTTGCAAAGTCTGGAATGCAGCAGTTGCACCACCACGGCGGCAGCAGCAAACAGCGGCGGCGGGCTTGCCCTGGAAATGGGCGCCGGCAGCATAAGCCATACGCTGGATCAGGGAAAGTACGGAACCATTGGGCTGGCCCCAGTAAACAGGAGAACCCACGATCAATGCATCGCTGGTTTCCATCTTGGCGATGACTTCGTTACAGATGTCTTCGTCAAAGGCGCAGCGGCAATTTCCCTTGGTCTTGCAGACGTTACAGGCGATGCAACCGCGAACGGCCTTATTGCCGATCCATACGATTTCGCTGTCGATGCCGTTCTTCTTCAGCTGTTCTGCAGCCTCGTTCAAAGCGGTAAAAGTGTTGCCATTCTTGCGGGGACTTCCATTAATCAATAAAACTTTCATTTTGTTACCTCGGTTATAAATATAAATCTTTTTAAAAACGCGATTTTTGAAACTTATGCTCGGCCGTTCTTAGTCAAGAATATAGGAGACCCCTCGGAAAATGACAATACAGACTGTATAAAACACAAGGAATTAAAGCTCCATAATCACAAGATTTTCAAATAATCCATCAGTCGGTGAAGTATTCGGACAACAAAAACATCACCCGATTCCACACGATAGAAAACCACATAGTTATCAACAACAAGATGCCTATAACATTTTAAAAAGGCGTTTGTAGTTTCAATTTCAGCACCAAGTTCCGGAAATTCTGCTAGCTTTTCATAGCCGTCAATAATTTTCTTAACGACAATTTTAGCAGCCTGCGGACTTTTCAATTCGATTTCAATATAATCTTTGATACCGTCTAAATCTTCAACGGCTTTCGGGGAGATAAATACAGAGACCATTTAGACCTCGTACTTTGCACGCACGTCTGCAGCCGACAGCCAGCCGGATTCCTTCGCAGATTGCTCACCCTCTTCCAGCGATTTTTGCAACTTATACTCGGCGGTCAAGCGTTCATATTCCTTGATGTCTATGACAACAAAGCAACCTCGGCCATTCTTAGTCAAGAATACAGGAGACCCCTCGGAAACATTCTGAAGAACCTCGTTATAGTTTCGCAAATCAGATACAGGCAGAATACACGGCATACAAAACCTCCATTCCTCAATATACAAAATTTTAAGTAAAATTTTAAGCAAAACAATACAACAAAATTCACAAAGGTGAGTAGTGCGTCTGAACATTTATGTTCTGATATTAGCGAGCCGCAAGAGATTGCGTTTACAAAACAAAATCCCCGAAGCGATGTACTTCGGGGATTGCTTTATATGCTAGATCCTTCGGCTACGCCTCAGGATGACACGCGGGTCAATTAAGCCTGAGCACTTCGTGCCTAGCCTATGCGGCTCAGTCATGGACATGCAAGCATGTCCGCGACGTCCGCCTTGTTAGGCCTTCACAGCTTCGACTGCAACCTTTTCGCCATCGGCGTCAGTATCCTGCAAGCCTGCCGCAGAATCCTTCCAGATGATTGCGTTAGCCTGAGTTTCACCGGTGATGTAAGCTTCGTTTTCCTTAACGGCCAGCTTCAGCATTTCACTTTCAGAGAACAGTTCAATGTTGATGCGGTCGGTAATTGCGAAGTTCTGGTCCTTACGGCGGTTCTGGATGCGGTTCACCAGTTCGCGAGCGACGCAAGCGCGGCGCAGGTCATCGGTGACGTTCAGGTCCAGAGCAACAGTGAAGTGGCTGTCTGCATCCACGGCAAGGCCTTCCGGCACAATGCGCTGGATCTTGAGGCAGTCAGCACCGACTTCGCCGAATTCGAACTTGATGGTTTGCGCTTCGCGCCCAACCTTTTCAGCTCGGCAATGAGAAGACAAGTCTTCTCGCTGCTCTCGCTTTTCGAGGTTGTCACCACCCATCAACGCCTTAATCTCCGCAGAGGTAAGCTTTGACAATCGTTCAGAGATGACCTTCATGTTCTTGGCGTATTCAGGGCCCTTGGCCTTGATGCCCAGGAAGTTGGGCTTTGCAGAAAGTTTCACCAGAACGGTTTGCACTTCGTGCCAACCGCTTCGGCTCAGCCATGCCCAAGCAAGCTTGGTCGCGGCGCTCGCCTCGCACGGTTGTCGTCTTCCAGGAACTTCATTTCGCGAATGTTCAGTTCTTCTTTTGGGCGTTCCCCCACTCCGTGGGGTCGGGCTATATTGCTTCGCAACGGAGCCTAAAGTCTCCGCCCATACGGGTAACTATCCCTAACGCACCTCAATAAAAAAACTAAACATCTGCAGAAACCGTTTTTCCTCGTTTACCTCGTTTTTGAACCCTCGATTTTCGTTCAATTTCCATTGCATCCATTAATTTTGAAACACCCATAAGAGCTTTTTCCAAACGTTCATTAATTGAAATATTTCGTTCATTTTTTCGACGAAGAATTCCATGGCACCCAACTGGTGACAAAAAAATGTCTTGTCCAACATAAGGAGCCACGATATCTTGCATGGTCTTAAAACAGCAATGACTAGGAACAACCGAGGTATTTAAGTTCAAATGATCAATTTTTTCACTCACTTCATTTCCCATGTGATAAAGAAATGATCCCTGACCAAGTTCTTCTGCATTCAAAGCCTTTTTGTTCTTGCTAGCAACGAAAGCGATTTTTTTTCCATTAATCAAACGATTACCAATCCATTTAACAACAGGAACGGCCCATGAATTTCCAACAGCCTGATATCGGTTAGTTTTTTTCGCTCCATGGATATCTGTATAATTATCAGGGAAACCCATCAATCGTTCACACTCCAAGGGAGAAAGTCTTCTCACTCGTTCATCTTGCACAACGAACAAGGACCCATTATATGCAGCAGCATTCCCATTCCACTTCGTCCCATACGCAGCATAGAGACAATCAGAATACGACCGAAAAATTTCAAAATGGTGGCCTTCTTTTACAAAAGAAAACTTTGTCTTGGGGAAATCACTGGCTTCACATGATTTTTCTTCAAACAAAATTTGTTCTGGATGAAAATTTTTCCCTGAAGCCAAAACATACAAACGTCTTCTTTGTTGTGGCAACCCAAAATATTTTGCATCCAAAACACGCCATGCAACATTTCTTTCAGGTCCTTCAAGCACCCCTGCAGAAGGCCACCTACTTACATTCCTTATATCCTTAAGTCCAGCGAGCGACGCAATAAGACAACCAAATGCGTTGGTCTTATCAGTCAAAACACCTTCCACATTTTCCCAAAAAACAAAACACCTTCCTTTCCTTTTACGACTTCTAGCAGCATCATTTGCATTGATAATGTCTACAAATTTCAGCGTAAGGTTTCCTCGATCGTCATTTAGCCCTTTCTGATTTCCAGCCAAAGAGAACGCCTGACAAGGAGTCCCCCCGCAAATAAGATCAGGAGCATCAATTTTGTCATTTAAAAGCAAGGAAGGAATGTTATTCATATCCCCTAAGTTTTCTACCGTGGGATATTTTTCCTTAAGCACTTTTGACTGGAAAGTTGCAATTTCAGAGAACCATTTAAAAGTAACACCAAAGGGTTTCCATGCAACAGATGCAGCTTCAATCCCTGAGCAAATACTACCAACAGATTTTATCATTACAATCCCTTCAGCAAATATTTATTGATAACATTCAGCGCTTAACTTCTTTCAGAGCTTTATTGAATTTTTCCTTCCAATCAGCCAAATCATACCAAGGACATCCCCGACAACCATTCTCATCAGAATTATTACTTCCTTTCCAATTGCAATCACCTTCTGAAAACCAATCAACTCCGAAAAAGTCTCCTCTTATTCCGGTTTGCAAACATTTTGCGCAAAAGCGTTCTTTTTGAAGATTCGTCTGTTGCGTTAACAATTGAAATTTCTGTTTTATTTCTTCATCCGTCATAGATGCAAAATTTGGGGTTTCTCCTACAGCCCATCTTGTAGAGGGAAATTTATGATCAACAACCAAATCCTTTGCACCTCTTGAATGCTTTTCATTAAAGCAAGCATCTGTATAATCAAACAATTCTTTTATCCGTCGCATCAAAGAATTCGGAATCGAAAATCTCTTATTGCTAGAACCAATAGTCCTTGATATCCTAATCAACATATCATGCGTTGTATTTTTTCCGCACACATCACATCGAAAGTCTTTCGTTGCAATATGATAACCATGATCCTTTTTCAAAGCACGGATTCTACTTGCAGCTTGAGAATTTACACTGCTTGTATCTGTGCATTGACGGCACAGCCAACCCGTTAGATGATACTGATTTTCTGTATTCAGCACCCCAAACAAAATCTTCGCCATATCCGCATTGGGACACTCAGCCCAATGTTTTTTTTCATTATCATTCCACAACTTAGCGTTTTGAGGATTTAGTACATCATAACACTGCTTTACATAATCAACAACGCTTTCTTTGTCCCAGGTCGTTTTATCAAGGCCTTGATATTTTTCATATATAGGAATGCACCCCTTCCAAGTAGGAGTTTTGGGATACTTAAACTCAACTTCAAGAAAGATATCAGGCATTCTCAATACTTGAAACACTTCAAATGTTTTTATTTCCTGACTTATCTCTAAATTTTCAAAATCAAATTTCTTCATACATCTTCCTTTCAGTTTCCACGCACTCAAGAATTCATTTACAAAAATACATTCCCACGAACGACAATTTTTGACAAAAAGGCCCCTAGATAAAATAATCTAGAGGCCTATTGTCTAAGACAATTAAGCTTTGACGGTAGTGAAAGCAAAAGCTTCGCCGTCAGCGTCGTTGGCTTCGAGGCCATCAGCGGCGGCAGCCCAGGTCAGCTCAACGGCCTGAGTCTCGCCCATGATGTAATCCTGGTTTTCAGCAACAGCCTGCTTGAACATTTCACTGTCAGAGAACAAGGTCACTTCGATCTTGTCAGTGATGGTGTAGTTCTGATCCTTACGGCGGTTCTGGATGCGGTTCACCAATTCGCGGGCGACGCAAGCGCGGCGCAGGTCGTCGGTAACGTTCAGGTCCAGAGCAACGGTAAAGTGGCTGTCAGCGTCCACGGCAAGGCCTTCCGGCACAATGCGCTGAATCATGAGGCAGTCAGCACCGACTTCGCCGAATTCGAACTTGATGGTCTCACCACCCTGCAGAGCCTTGATTTCGTCAGCGCTCAGGCTGTTGAGCTTTGCAGAGATGACCTTCATGTTCTTGGCGTATTCAGGGCCCTTGGCCTTGATACCCAGGAAGTTGGGCTTTGCAGACAACTTAACAAGAACAGTTTCGTCTTCCAGGAACTTCATTTCGCGAACGTTCAGTTCTTCGAGGATGAGGTCCTTCATGGTCTGGGCGACATCGAGCTCCACGGATCCATGCGGAACAACAGTCATGGAAGCGATAGGCATACGGTTCTTCACGTTGTTGGTAGCGCGGATAGCGCGGCCCATTTCAACCATACCGCGGACCATGGCGATACGCTGCACCAGAGCTTCGTCCTTCAAGGATTCGTCAGCGCTGGGGAATTCGCAGAGGTGTACGCTCACAGGTGCGTTGGCATCCACTTCGCGAACGAGAATCTGGTAGATTTCTTCGGCCAGGAGCGGCAGGAACGGAGCAAGGATCTTGGAGAAGTCCACCAAAACCTTGTACATGGTTGCGTATGCGGCATTCTTGTCGCCATCGTTTTCGCTCTTCCAGAAACGGCGGCGGCTACGACGGACGTACCAGTTGGTCAGGTCATCCACAGCGGCGATGATGGCGGGCACCACGTTGTACAGGCGATATGCCTTCATTTCCACTTCGACCTTGGCGGCCAAATCCTGCAAGGTTGCAAGCATCCAGCGGTCCAGTTCGTTTGGCACTTCGTGCCATCCACTGCGGCTCGGCAATGAGCCAGCTTCGCTGTCTCGCTGCACTCGCCTTTCGTGGCTGTCGCCCTTCACCTCATCGCCAGGTCTCCACTTCAGCTGGCCCTTGGCGGCGTCGGCGTTGTGGTTAGAAACGAAGAAGCTAACGGCATTCCACAGCGGCAGCATCACCTGTTTCACGATACCCTTCACGCCTTCTTCAGAGAAGCGCAGGTCTTCGGCCTTCAAGGCAGCAGAGTTGATGAGGAACAGGCGGATTGCGTCTGCGCCGGTGCGTTCAATAAGTTCGTTGGGGTCCGGATAGTTCTTCTTGGACTTGGACATCTTGGAACCGTCTTCGGCCAAGATGATACCGTTCACGATCACGTTCTTGAAGGCAGGCTTCTGGAACAGAGCGTTAGAAAGAACGGTCAAGGTGTAGAACCAACCGCGGGTCTGATCAAGGCCTTCGGCAATGAAGTCAGCCGGGAAGCTCTTTTCAACCAGTTCCTTGTTTTCAAACGGATAGTGGCGGCTAGCATAAGGCATGGAGCCAGATTCGAACCAGCAGTCAAACACTTCCGGAGTACGCTTGAATTCCTTGCCATCCTTCTTGATGACAATC
>JAZRXW010000094.1:0-60547 GCA_045600425.1 Fibrobacter sp. | reverse complement strand
GAAAGAAATAACCCGTTTACGGGTAGCCGGGTAAGGACCATCGCAGGTGGCAGACTGCGTACGCGTGTTAGCGCGTGCCGTAACATAGGGCTTTGCCCGTCTATGAAGAACCACCGGCTTTGCCGGTGGGTTCCTTTTTTTGTCCTTGCGGGATTTTTGTCACTTTGCTGACAATTTTTTAAGCTATATTCCCCCTTGCTTCCGGAAGGGAGTGCGGGTGTTTTACTCGCATGTAAAAATAGGGCCGCGAGCACCGTGCCAAGTCTTTGGAAATCCTTCAGACCGTGCGGGGCAGTTGGACCCTCAACGGTCACCGGGGCTTTGCCTCTAAAACTGGAACTATATTATGGATTTCTCCGCGATTATTGCTGAAGAACTGAACCTTGAAGTATGGCGCGTGTCCAAGGCGCTGGAATTGATGGACCAGGGTGGTACCATCCCCTTTATTGCTCGTTACCGTAAGGACCAGACGGGCACATTGAACGAAATTGAACTGCGCGACATTAGCCACCGTCGCGACTATCTTCAGGAATTGACCGACCGTAAGGAAACGGTCCTGAAGAGCATTGAAGAACAGGGCAAGTTGACTCCCGAACTGAAGGCTCAGATTGAAGCCTGTAAGGATAAGACCCTGCTTGAAGATATTTACGCTCCCTACAAGCCCAAGAAGCGCACTCGTGCTACAGCTGCAAAGGAATTGGGCCTGGAACCTCTGGCTCGTCTTATGTGGGCTCAGGAGGAACAGGGCAACACTGCCGAAGAAATTGCTCGCATTTATCTTTCTGAAGAAAAGGGCCTTGCCGACCCCAAGGCTGCTCTTAAGGGTGCCTGCGATATTTTGGCTGAAGAAGTTGCTGACAATACTGAATTCCGTCAATATCTCCGTAACAAGGTCGAAAAGACTGGCGTTATGATTTCTAAGGTCAAGAAGGATTTTGAAAAAGAAGAGACCAAGTTCAAGGATTACTACGACTTTAGCGAACCGGTAGCAAAGATTCCGAGTCACCGTATGCTGGCACTGCGCCGCGGTGAAAAGGAAAAGGTTCTCCGTCTTTCCATCGAAGTGCCGACCGAAGAAATGGTGGGTTATCTTAAGACAAACATTATTAAGGGCCAGACCACTTGGACTCCCTATCTAGAAGCAATGTGCCAGGATGCTTGGGAACGTTTGCTTGCTCCCAGCATGGAAAGTGAAGTCCGTTTGAATTTGAAGGACGCTGCCGAAGAAGAAGCTTTCAAGGTGTTCAGCAAGAATCTTCAGGATGTTTTGTTGGCCGCTCCCGCAGGTCACAAGGCCGTGCTTGCTTTGGATCCGGGTTTCCGAACTGGATGTAAGGTTGCTGTTCTGGATAAGAACGGCAAGTTTATGGACCATGGTATTATTAAGCCTCACGAACCTTGGAATGACAAGGCTGGTTCCGCCGTATACCTGATGGGTCTCATTGACAAGTATCAGGTGGACTTGATCGCTATCGGTAATGGTACGGCTAGCCGCGAAACGGATGCGTTCTGCTCTGAAATGGCGGCAAAGTTTAAGGGCAAGGTCCCGCCCCGCGTTATTGTTTCCGAGGCAGGTGCTTCCGTCTATAGTGCAAGCATGATTGCCATTCAGGAATTCCCCAAGGAAGACGTGACCACCCGCGGTGCAATTTCCATTGGCCGTCGCTTACAGGACCCGCTGGCAGAACTGGTGAAGGTGGACCCGCAGTCCATTGGCGTGGGACAGTACCAGCACGATGTGAACCAGCGTGAATTGAAGAAGCGTTTGGACGAAGTGGTGGAATCCTGCGTGAACATGGTGGGCGTTGACGTAAACAGCGCCAGTGCTCCGCTTCTGTCTCATGTGGCTGGTCTCAGCAACACTCTTTCCGAAGCTATTGTAAAGTATCGTGATGACAATGGTGCTTACGCTAGCCGTGAAGACCTGAAGAAGGTGAAGGGCTTTGGTCCCAAGGCCTTTGAACAGGCTGCAGGCTTTATGCGTGTGCCGGGTGCAGAAAATCCGCTGGATGATTCTGCGGTCCATCCGGAAAACTACGCCCTGGTTGAAAAGATGGCCGAAAAGGTGGGTGTGCCTGTCAAGGAAATGGTGGGCAATGCCGAAGTGGTCAAGGGCATCAATATCGAAGAGTTCCTCAGCGATGAAGTGGGTAAGGAAACGCTTCAGGATATTATGAAGGAACTTCAGAAGCCTAGCCGTGACCCCCGTAAGGAATTCCGCTACGCAAAGTTCAATGACAGTATCAAGGATATTAACGACTTGATTACTGGCAGCTGGATGGAAGGTGTGGTGACTAACGTGGCTAACTTCGGTGCCTTCGTGGATATCGGCGTCCATCAGGATGGTCTGGTACATGTTTCCGAAATCAGCGACAAGTTCGTGGAAGACGCAAAGACCGTTCTTACGGTTGGCGATATCGTAAAGGTTCGCGTGATGGCTGTGGATGCTAAGCTGAAGCGCATTAGCCTGTCTATGAAGACTGAACAGGTGGATGGCGTTGCTGGTGCTGGTGTTAGCGGTCCCCGCGGTCAGCGTGTTGGAGGTCCTCGTGGCCAGGGCAATCGTGGTAACTTCAATGGCCGCGACCGTGCTCAGGGAGCCCTCCAGGGTCATGCAACCATTGCTGATTTGAAGGCAAAGATTGCTGGTAAAGGAGCTCCCAACCAGCAGAAGAAGCCTAATAGCGCGCAGCCCGCAAAGATGAACTCCCTCCTCAAGAACATGATGAAAGGATTAAAGTAAGTTTTCAAGCGCGGGAGCTTGCTCACGCATTTGAAAACTACAGAACCTTGCACGCGAAGCGTGCCAAGGATTAAAGTAGCGAGTGTCGCGGGAAAACGCTTGCGTTTTCCCATGACCGAGCTTTGAACCTAGCGCGCCGCGAGGCGCGCCTGTTTCCATCATTCTGAACGGAGTGAAGAATCAAAAAAGAACCTGAGTTTGCTACTCAGGTTCTTTTTTGCGTGAAAACCCGATTTTTGTCGGTAAATGTGTAAATATTTTTCTTAAATTGAAATATTCGGTTTGCTTTGAAAGCTTTTAATTCTGATAATTATATTGATTAATGTGTAAAAATTATTTATTTTACGTTCCATGAGCATTGCCTTGGAACATTTGTTTGATTACGACGATTTCAGAAAGTTCTTGCAGGACTATTTTGATGAACAGAAGAAGATGCGGGCCGTATTCTCCCATCGTTTCTTTGCTGCCAAAGCAGGATTTAGCAGCAGTTCTTACTGCTTAAACGTGATTCGCGGACGTTTCAACTTGACACCGAAATCCATTGAAAAACTGGCCAAGGCTATGGATTTTGAACCTTTACAGCGTTCCTATTTTGAGGCCCTGGTTCAATATAATCAGGCGGAGCAGGTGGATGCTCGTGAATCGGCCTGGGAGCAGATTGTTCAAATTCGTAAGCAGATTGAATTTACTCACATAACTGCTCGGGAACAGCTTTACTTTAGCAAATGGTACTATCCGATTATTCGCGAGTTGGCTGTGAGTTCGCCCTGGAATGGGGACTACATGAAGCTTGCCCGCATGGTGGAGCCGCAGATTACCACCGATGAGGCCCACGACGCCGTGAAGAACCTGCTGGAGTGGGGCTTGATTCGGGAAGTTGATGACACGTCTTCGCTACGTTACGAAGAAACTGCGCAAATGCTGGATGCGACAAAAATTCCTCCCATGGCGTTGCGTCAAATTCGTCGCGAATATATGCAGCATGCCATTGGTGCTGTAGAACAGAAGCCAAAGCAGGAACGTTTCGCTGCCTTTACCACGCTTGCCATGAGCGAAAGTTCTTATAATTATGCGGTGGAAGTGCTGGAGGAAGCCCGCAAGAAAATTATCGCACGGGCGGCCAACGACCTGAACGTGGAACGGGTTTACGAACTGATGGTGGTGGCGTTCCCCATGAGCAAGAAGGTGGAGGAGGCGAGTCGATGAAAATTCTGGATTTTGATTTTATTGATTCCATCGCAGAGGGTACAATGCAGGTACAAAAGAGGCTTGAACGGAGTCTTGGTTTAAGGGCTGCCCTGGTTGCAGGTTCTTCTATTCTGATGGCTGCATTGATGGCCTGCTCCAGCGATTCCCACGATGTTGCCGGTGGTGTTACCGATATTGGAAATTCCATTGCGTCGGGTGTTGTTCTTGATGTTGCCGGCACACCAGTAAAGGGCGCTCGGGTGGTTGCTTATTATGATGGATGGACTGAAAGTTCCATTCAGGATTCTGTTGAAACCGTTGCGGGCGATGATGGCAAGTACGAACTGAAGGTGGATAGTTCCGCAAGCTATGTGCTGTTCGCTTCCTCCGGCGATGACTGCGGTTTTGCTCTGGCCGAAACCCGCGATGAAGGCTCCATTACCGTGGGCCCCCGCAGGGCTTATTCCGGACAGATCGCTGGCCGCCACACCGGTACGGTTCGTATTGTGGGTAGCGACGTGACTACCACTCTGGACGCGGACGGTTACTTCTTCTTTAAGGATATGCCCTCCGGAGACATTACCATTGTCTACACGGACTCTGAAAATCCTGAAGGTGATGAATTGCTGCAGGCCCGTGTGGAATTCACTACTTACGGTTCTCGGATGGCTTTCGTTCTCCCCATGTTGGATTTTTATCAGAAAGATAAATCTTGGTTGGTGGCGGACCGCGGATCCTATTACGAAGAAGGTGATGAAGGCATTCGCATTTTTGTACCCGATGTTGAAGACTGGAAACTTCCTAATGTGGGCGATTCTAATTCGGATAGTTGCTCGCAGGGTGTTTGCGTCGAGACAACGCTGGCTTATCTCGGCATGGACGGTACCGAGGTTGTGTACGATAACGATTCCACGTTGGCCGCCACCGTCGACTACGTGGAGGGAATTTCGGGCAAGGCGATCCGCCTGAAGCCGGGGCAGTTCATCGACCTGGATTTGCTGGACCCCTGCACCGGGGACTTTACCATCTCCCTTTGGACCAAGTGGGACGGCCCTAACGGCGAACACCAGATTCTTGCGTCCCAGCGGGCCTACTGGAGCGATTCCACTTCACGTTTCCAGTGGCATTTTGAAAGTGCCCGCGGAAAGTTTATGGTGCTGAAAAGCCAGCCTGCCGTTCCCGAGGGATTAGCCTTCGGCGATTCATCCATCGTTCCCGTGGGGGAGTGGGTAAACCTTGTGTTGGTTTCCGCAAACAACATGGTCAGTATGTATGTGAACGGTGAAGTGGTTCTTATGAAGGATGGCGACGGTAATGAGGTTTCGGCCAAGGAGTTCGTTCCCAACCGGTTAGACCGCAAGGTGCCGCTCCGCATTGGCGGCAATGAAATCGATACCGAAACCTGGAACGGAGCTCTGGATGAAATTCGCATTGAACGTGTGGCCCGCAGCGACTCCTGGATCAAAGAGCAGTACGAACGCTTAAAACCCTAAAAAGGCGGGGGGCTGCAGGGAAAGTGCGCCTGAACCCCGCTAAAATTTAAGCGGCTTGTCTTAAATTACCCGTAAACCAACCCCAAATAGGTCGATTTGTGCTTCCGGGGGGCCATTTTGGGGCGATTTTTCCATGAAACAGTGACTTTGACGGCTTGTTTGTATAGACAAAGTAATTTAAAAGCGGGGCTCAGCTATGAAAATGTTCTACAACCCCGCCTTTTCGCCGAAATAAACTATGGCCGCATAAAAAAAAGACCCCTTTAAGGGGGCCTTTTTTGCAGCATTAAGCTTAAGAATTATGCTTCTTCGAACTTAATAACGCCAGCGGGGCAGCCTGCAGCTGCGTCCTTGATTGCGTCTTCGTTAGCAGCGAGATCAGCGTCAGCCTTCACCTGCATCTTTTCAGGAACGGTGAAAACAGCGTCGCAAGTAGCTTCGCAAGCACCGCAGGAAACGCATTCGTCGGAAGATTCGTCGAGCCAAACCTTAGTAATAGCCATGTTATACCTCTTTGGGGTTTTAGTTATACTTGTGTATGCTCTAAATATAACAAAAACCATTGAGAACGCACAATGTTTTTCTAAATTTTCTCGCATGGATTAACCGCTGGCGATTTTATTTTACGTTCGTCGGCATAACCTAGTGAGGACATCACAGAAAATGAAAAAAGTGGTTGTAAAAATTGGTGGCAGCCTGGCTATTGACGAAGCCAAGTTGGCCGATTTTGTGGCAGCAGTTTCCAAGCTTCCGGCTATGGGCTGCCAGGTCGCCGTTGTACACGGTGGTGGCAAGGACATTAACGAAAACATTTCCCTGCTGCGAGAACAGCCCACTTTTATCGATGGCCTCCGAGTAACTACACCGGGTATCATGAAGATGGTGGAAATGACCTTGTCTGGTCACGTGAACAAGAAGCTGGTTCGCATGCTCTTGAACAACGGCGTGAACTCCATCGGTCTTTCCGGTGTGGACGGCAAACTTTTTGAAGTCGTCAAGAAGCAGGGCAAGGTAGACCTTGGCCTGGTAGGCGAAGTCAAGTCCGTAAATCCGAAGATTGTGGAAGACCTGTGGGCTGCAGGCTGGGTGCCTGTGGTGAGCCCCATCTCTTACGGCCCCGACGAAAACGGCGTCGGCGTTAGCTGGAACGTGAATGCTGACACTGCTGCAAGCGAACTGGCTGTGGCACTTCAGGCTGACCAGTTCGTGCTGGTAAGCGATGTGCCGGGTGTTCTCGATGGCGACAAGCAGGTGATTCCTGAACTTTCTGAAGCCGATGCTGAAAAGTTGATTGAAGACGGCGTTATTAGCGGTGGTATGATTCCTAAGGTCCGCGAAAGCTTCAAGTCTATCCGACGAGGACTGAAGAGCATTCATATCGTAGGCTGGAAGGATGCAGAATCCTTCATCAAGCAGATTAACGGCGAACACAACTACGGAACAATTCAGAAATAAATTAACGATTAACGATGAACAATGAACAATTGTAATAATGGCGCTCCGCGCCCTTTAAGAAGACGCCGAAGGCGTGATTAAAGCATTTTTCATTTTTCACTTTTCATCGTTCATTAACCGAAGGTTTTTATTATGAGTTTTTTAGAACAGGATAAGAACGTCATTGCCCCGCTGTATGGCAAGGCTGACATTGAAATTGTAAAGGGCGAAGGCACTTACCTCTACGACACCAAGGGCGACAAGTATCTGGACTTTGTTGCAGGTATTGCAGTAAACGCTCTTGGCCATCAGAACAAGGCCATCAAGGAAGCTGTGGTGAAGCAGATGGATAGCTTCAACCACATCTCCAACCTTTACGTGAACATGCCCCAGGTAGAACTGGGTAAGAAGCTTCTGGAAATCACCGGTTTTGACAAGGCTTTCTTCTGCAACTCCGGTACCGAAGCTAACGAAGGTGCCATCAAGTTTGCACGTAAGTATTTCGATCGCAAGGGTGAAGCCAACAGGCAGAAGATCATCACCTTCGTGAACAGCTTCCACGGCAGAACTTTCGCTGCTCTTTCCGCTACCGGTCAGCCGGCTCTGCGCGAGGGCTTCGGCAATATGCCGGCCGACTTTGTTCATGTGAAGTGGAATGACTGCGCAGCCCTCAAGGCTGAAGTTAGCAAGGATACCTGTGCCATCATGCTGGAATCTCTAGCAGCCGAAGGCGGCGTCATGACCTTGTCTGCAGAAATGGTTGAAACCATCAACAGCCTCCAGAAGGAATTCGGTGTGCTGGTGATCGTTGACGAAGTCCAGGCAGGCTGCGGCCGTCTTGGAACTTTTCTTGGCTTTGAAAAGTACGGCCTCAAGCCGGACCTGGTAACTCTTGCCAAGGGTATCGGTGGCGGCCTCCCGCTGGGTGGCGTGCTGCTGCGTCAGTACATTGCAGACCAGCTGAAGGCTGGCGACCACGGCACAACATTCGGCGGCAACCCCATCGCTTGCGCTGCAGGTCTCGCCGTGGTGAACCAGGTTGCTGAACCTGCGCTCATGAAGAACGTTGTAGAAAGGGCTGCTCAGATCCGCGCTGCCCTGGCTGATATCAAGGCCAAGTACAGCGTCATCAAGGAAATCCGCGGCGAAGGCCTTATCGTCGGCCTTGCCCTGGACGAGTCCTTGCCGGTGGGTAACATGGTAGCTGCCGCCCGCGCCGAAAAGCTCATGGTGCTTAGCGCCAAGGGCAACGTGCTGCGTATGCTGCCTTGCCTCAACGTCAGCGCCGCTGAAGTTGACGAAGCCATGGCCAAGCTTGAAAAGGCTTTTGCTGCAGTTACTAAGTAGTTGCAGGGCTTGCCACAGTGGCTAGCACTAAGAAAACTGCATAGGATGTTGATGTCTCGTTAGAGGTATAGCACCGCAGTTTGGTTCACGATGGTTTTATGAATAAGAAAAAGAGTTCGCTTTGCGAACTCCTTTCTTTTATTTTTTTGCGTTTATTGCGATGAAAACATTGCATATTACGAGTATTATGCCTT
Source organism: Fibrobacter sp. (assembly GCA_045600425.1). Lineage (GTDB taxonomy): Bacteria > Fibrobacterota > Fibrobacteria > Fibrobacterales > Fibrobacteraceae > Fibrobacter. The sequence goes on along the minus strand of JAZRXW010000094.1, from coordinate 52,148 downwards.
CGCAAACGGCAACTCCTAACCAAGTGTCATTCAGATCAAAACAGAATATAAAGAACGGGATGATGCTTATAAAGGATGTGATTGCGAAGGATAGTTTTGAATTCAATAACATGGCAAACAAGGCTCCTACGCCATCAATAATGATGTATGCTCCTAATGTACTTTCGCCATGTGCTGATGGTAAATATGTTGCCCAGGATGCTAGAATGGCTAGATTTAGGGCGATTGCCATGAACTGTTTGAAATTTATACCTGCCGCTTCCAGTGCTGCCGCAAATTCTGCTTCTTTTACAGGATCCGGATTTTCGTAATCAGGAAGGTTGGGCATGGTGACTTGTATTTTGCTGTCGTCTCTACCGTCATTGTGGGGGAGCGCTTCTCCGCAATTGGAACAGCAGATTGCATCATCTTGGTTTTTATTACCGCAGTTAGGGCAGAATATTGTCATAGAGACTCCTTTAAAAGAAAATTAGCTCTAATTATAGAAAAATTTCATAGAGTATGCAACCTCGTTAGGGTTGAATGACCTGATTTGTCCTACGAAAAAGACGATGGAGTTCTCGAAAAAAATGTTTTCTGCCTCTCTTTTTTTATTCTATATTTTGTGGTATAGGGATTTTTTTCTCTTCTTTAGTATATCGTTTATCTGGTTTACCAGTTTTTCTTATATCCTGTTTCTTAGATATGTTAATTTGAAAACCGAACTCTTTGTTGAGTTGGGGTGTTTTCAACAATTTTGAAAGGATCGATATGGAAAATGTCTTAAGAAGCTTGCAGAAAGATCAAATATGTCCTCTATTGAATGAACGTATTCGTGATTTGTCCTGCGCCATTAAACAAATGGAGGATCTATTGAAAAATGTTCCTTCGGATTATTTGAGGGTGTCTCCACACAATGGATCGTTTCAATATTACCATGTGACGAAAGAATCTGGAAAAAAGGGAAATTTTATACCCAAGCGGGATTGGGATATCGCAAAACGAATCGCACAACGAGATTACGACAGTTCTTTGCTAAAAAAACTTTGCGACCAGTTGAAGGTCTTGCAAGTCTGCGCTGCAGGCTATCATCCTGAAGTTGCAGAAAGTTGCTGGTCTAGGCAACATCCTGGTCGCCGTAAAATAACGCAATCTCGACTTATTTCGGATGATGAATTTGCGGAAGAATGGCAGGATGTTGAATATCATGGCCGTTCATTTGAGAAGGATGGTCTCGTGTTGAACTCTGCTAAGGGTGAACGTGTGCGGTCGAAATCGGAAGTTATTATCGCAAATACATTGTTTCATTTTAAGGTTCCGTACCGTTATGAGTTCCCTCATCGATTGAAGGTTTCGTCGTGTTTTCGAGACAGCCCTTCTAAAAAGAAAACCTTTATAATCACTCCGGATTTCACTTGCCTTAACAAGAAAAAACGTAAGGAATATATTTGGGAACATTTCGGGTTGATTGATGATCCGGTCTATGTCTCTAACATGGCATTAAAGTTGGAAGAATTTCAGAAGAATGGATTTTTCCCGGGTGAAAATTTCATTATGACTTTTGAGACTAGCAAACGCCCTTTGGATTATGAGACCGTTGAAATACTTGTACGAAAATATCTAATGTAGCGGAGTGTAGAGTTCGGTGAAAAAAAAGGCGGTGGTAACTAGCTCGAAACAAGTGCTGCCACCGCCTTTTTGTTATGTTATACAGAATCCAGGGCGCTTTTCCCGGTTTGTTTCACTTTTTTGGACCGAAAACGGCTGGAATTCATTCCTGAAAAGAGCGTTTTATTGCGATTTAGCCGCTTGAATGCAGATAAATTAAGAAAAAGGCAGTGGAATTTTTGCTTATTCGCGATTCCCACTGCCTTTTTGCGGTCGCCTGACAGCTTGACTTTACGGCTTGATAGTCGGAGCCTGTCTTGCAACAGGAGCCAGCTGGCCGTGCTTGCGGAACAAATGCTTGACTAAGGTACCGAAACCGCGGAACACGCGGTAGCGTTCACGAGGATTCTTCAGGGCCATGATAGCCTGATGCCAGATGTAGCTGGGACGCAGGTAGAATTCGCGGCGAGCCTTGTCGCAGAAGTCCACCAGGGCCTGGCTGGTAAGCTTTCCGCGCTGGATGGTGGTGCGGTGGAAACCGTCCTTGTCCAGCCACTGGTTGTAGTCGCGGGATTTGAGGGCGCCGGATTCCAGGGCTTCCTTGTAGGCTTCGGTACCGGGGTATGCCATGATGGGGTAGAACTGGGCCGTGTTGGGGTTCAACTTCTTGGCGTAGTTCAAGGTCATGCGAAGGGTCTTGGGCGTATCGCCCGGGTTACCCACCATAAAGCAGCCGTGAACCAAGAGACCGACCTTGCGGGCGTTCTTGGTGAACTCGATTGCCTTGTCGGTGTTCTTGATTCCCTTGTGGATGTTCTGCAGCACTTCCGGGGAAGCGCTTTCGAAGCCTACGCACATTTCGCGGCCGCCGGCCTTCTTCATGAGCTTCAGCAAATCCAGGGGAACGTCGGCACGGGCGTTGCAGCTCCAGGTAATCTTCAACTTGCGTTCAAGAATCAGGTTGCAAATCTGGCGCACATGCTCGTGGCTCGCGGTAAAGGTATCGTCCTCGAAGAAGACTTCGCCCAGGTCCTTGAAATTCTTCTTGATGTACTGCAGTTCGTCCACCACGTCCTTGGGGTCGCGGCGGCGGAACTTGTGACCGTTCAAGGTCTGAGGGATAACGCAATAGCTGCAGTGGTTGGGACAACCGCGACCGCTCAGGATAACAATCAGCGGGTTCAGGTTGGCTCCGTAGAAGTACTTCTTGTAGCAGCTGTAAAGGTGTTTGCGATAAACCTTGGAGACCCAGGGGATTTCGTTGAGGTTCTCGATCTTGGGACCTTCGGGCTGGAAGTCCACCTTGCCTTCGGCAGTGCGGTAGGCGAGACCAGGGAACTGGCCGATGGCAGCGGCACCTTCATCTCCGCGGAGTGCACGGGCCAGGTTGCGGCTGGTGTAGTCGGCTTCGCCAATGATCACGAAGTCCAGGGCCGGTTCCATTTCCATGGATTCTAGGGGCTCCGCTGTGGCGTGGGTACCCATGATGGCGATCTTTACGGCAGGCATGGTTTCCTTGATGGCCTTGACTACCTTAAGGTCGTTAATAATACTGGGGGTGCTTGTACTGCAAATCACAAGTTCGGGATCGAACTTCTTCATGCCTTCCAAGGTCTTGGGAAGGTCCAGTTCCATTGCGGGGCTATCGATAAGCTGAATTTCGTTGCCGTCTGCTTCGCAGACGCCAGCGGCGTAGCTCAGGAACATGGGCCAATAAAGAGTACTAGACTTCGTTACACAGGGGCTGCGAGATTCGCGGCTGAACATGGGGTGGAACGGAGGATTCAAAAAAGTAATACGCATATTCCACCGCAAAATAGATAATTCTGACTTAATTAGCTACATTTGATGCAAATGAAAACCTTTTTTTGCTCGGTGATAATTGGTACAACCATGCTTGCGGGGGCTTTTGCCCCTGCGACAGCCCAATTGGCGTTGCCGGCGGCAGCGGAATCTTCACTTGATACGGTAAAAACTTTGTTTCCCGATGGGGCGGTTTCCCGCATTTACACAGTTAAGAAAGGCTCCGAAATCCGTGAGGGAGTTTCTATCACTTACCATCCCAATGGAAAGGTTGCGGTCGAAGCTCCCTACAAGAACGGAAAACTGGATGGAGTCTATCGCAGTTACTTTGAAAACGGTAATCTCTGGCAGACTATCGGTTACCGTGAAGATTTAGAAGAAGGCGTATCCACCACTTATTACGAAAACGGCAAGAAAAAGAAGACCGAGACCTACAAGGGCGGTTTCTTGCACGGTATGAGCGAAGAGTTTACCGAACAGGGCAAGCTGCAAAGACGTATTCCCTACGAGTTCGGGTCGGTGAGTGGAGTCGCCAAAGTCTTTGACGAGAATGGAGCGGTTAAGGAAGAAATGCATTTCAAAAGAGGCTTAAGAGAGGGACCTTATCGCCGTTATAACAAGGGCATAAAGGTTTTCGAAGCTCGCTTTGAACATAACCGCTGCGTGGAAAACTGCGATTTTTAGTGCTTGGGGTTCATCTACTCTATTTCTGATGAAGCCCCCGTGATGTCATAGTCTATTTCTGTTCTTCAGAGCTGTTTGCTGTTTCTGCTGTATCGGTTTTCTTGCGGGGCTTGATTGCCTGCCAAACCATAAAACCGATGAACAGAACGCCAAATCCCACAAGAACCATGGCCAGCTCAGAATTGTACTTTTCGATAATGTCCTTTTGTCCGTGTGCCATATAGCCTAGCACTGCGAGTACGGTGTTCCAAATGGCGGCTCCCAGGAATGTAAACAAAGTAAAGGGAAGCAACTTCATTCCGGCAAGACCTGCGGGAATAGAAATGAGCTGACGGATCACCGTAATGAGACGACCTACGAAGGTGGAGATGACACCGTGGTCACGGAAATATTTTTCAGCCTTTTCCACCTTGGAGGTGTCCAGCAAAAGGAAGTGTCCGAAACGGCTGTCGGCGAATTTGTAAATGATGGGGCGGCCCAGGAATTTTGCCAGGTAGTAGTTGATGTAAGCTCCAATGAGAGCTCCGATGGTTGCTGCAAGAACAATCATAACGATGTTCAAGTCGGAGCCTGGCTGTAGTGCCTTGTAGGCGGCAGGAGGAACCACCAGTTCAGACGGGAAGGGCACGAAGGAACTTTCAATAGCCATAAGCAGCGTGATGGTGCCGTAGCTCAGATGTTCATTATACCAGTCAATGATCTGGGTGTAGATACCACCATTGGAAGCCGCCTGGTCGGTACCGGCAGCAGCCACTTGAACTGCTGTTGTGGAATCTGCTGCCATCAGGTTGGTTGCTAGGAGGCATACTGCCATAAGGCAAAAGAACGTAATTCGTTTGTTTGTCATCATGAACCCAAATATAGAAAAGATGGTACTTGTTAAAATAAAGCGTGGCTCTTAGCGAGTCACGCCCAATTTTATATTAGGGGTTTTGGCCTTGGTTAATTGCCTGAAGAGCTGCCTTCGCTTCTTCCACGAACTTGCCGTTGGGGAATCGTTTCAGGTAGATTTCGTAATCTTTCTTTCGCTGTCCGGCCTTGACCAACTCGAAAATGCTGGCTTCGGCTTCATCGCGGAAGGCTCCGTTGGGATTGTCGTTCAGGTAAGCCAGGTAGGCTTTAAAGTTGTTCTTTTGACGGGCTTCCTGGAAGACTTCATATTCGCTCTTGCTGTGGAGGCGAGCTTCGATTTCTGCCCTGCGAGGGGAGTCCGGATAGTAATCCAGGAACATCTGCAGCATTTCAGGATCGTTGGAAGCCATAACTTGCTCGAAGCGAGCGTCTTCCTGGGATGCCTGGTATTCCTTGATTTCAATCTTTCCGCTATCTAGCTTGGCGTAGAGACGTTCCTTGGTGGCTAGGTCTGCCGGGTGGCAGAAGGAAAGGAAACTTTCTAGAACGTCGGCGAATTGAGTGTGAGTGAATGCTTCACTCTTGTCGGGCAGGTTTCCGTTTTCGTCCAGGCGGAATCCGTAATCACGTTCAATGGTCATGCAGTCCCAGTCGGACAAGGTGTCCTTGACTTCGCTGTTGACTCGGAGAACTCCGTCGCGGTCATGGAGCTTGAAACGCATCTGGCGGTCCCGGCGGCTTTCTCGTCCAAAGTCCAAGGACAGTTCCAGACCTACACGTACGGGCCACTTGTACTTCATATCGAAGACATTCTTGCTTGTACCATCGATGTCTTCGTATGCCAGGAATTCTTTGCGGACGTTAACTCCGATTTTTAAATCAACATCTTGGAAAATTTCCGTGAGGCTGTATTCCAGCGTTCCAGAAACAAAAGCTGTGTTGACCACAGTTTCTGCCTCTTTGTCGGTTTTCTCGTTGGTGATTTCAAAGTAGTGTCTGCCAAATCCGCCCAGGACTCTCAGGTCCAAGTCTCCGGCGATGTTGAAGGTAAAACCTGCCAGGAGGGAAGGGGCGAACGTCATGTAGCTGAGCTCGTTGCCCTTTGGGTCCTTACCGATGGTGCCCATCTGGAAGGAGTTGACTTCAAGACCCAGCCAGAGGGTAAAAGGGATATCTGCTTTCCAGAATGGCGTAATCAGGGGAGACCAAAGGAAACCTCCAGAAACGGGGATAGAGAAAACTTCCTCGTCGATTTTGCCACCTTCAAAGTTCAGATAGGCTGGTTCACCTTGCACGTACAGCTGGGAACGCCAGTTGATACGTTCAAAATCGGCTGCATAAACAGCCGTCGCAAGGAGAGTCGAAGTCAATAAAATTCTACGCATCACCCTAAATTTAATTTTTCTCTTTTATTGAAGGAAAATAAAAAACAAAAAAGACAGATGATTTTGGGGTGTTTTTGGAAATGTCTCTAGAAGGACAAGGTAAATCCTACTCCAAACAAGAGTATTCCCGCTCCAACCAGGGAACCTCCCACGATCATTTTACGGTCGCCGCTATCTACCAGGTCGTGGTTCTTGTCCACCAACTTCTGGAACTTGGCTCCGTCTGGGGCGGCAGGCTTTTTCAAGTCATTCTTGATTTTTTTCGCTTCGTCGTAATCATCTACGGCTAGGTAAGTGATTAGGGCTCCGACTAGAATAGGGGCGATGGCGGAACCCATCAGGGCGTGACCTACAAAGTTCTTTTTCCTGGAGCGTAGCCATTCTTGCTGCTGGAGGATTTCCTCGGGCTTTGTCAGAGGTTCCATCTGAACGTCGATAGTCGTCATTTCCGTCGGGGGAGCGTAGATGGTAACAGTGGTGTCGCGGAATCCTTCTTTACGCAATTGCACCGTGGATAAGCCCGGAACGTCCAGCGGGTACTTGCTGGGGGTCCGCCCGATAGGTTTTGACTTCTTGGTCAGCGGGGCGGAACCGGGATAGATTTCTGCACCCACAGGACTGGATGTCACATAAAGTTCGGGCTTTGCTTTTTTTAGCTTGAGAGAAATTTTGTTGGTGTCGCCAGGAATTGGCTTGACGACACTCTTGGCGGCCCAAATATGACGGTCTACATTCCAGTAGGCGTACAGGACGATTTTCCCGGTATCCAAGGTGGGGTAGGTACAGGGTGTCTTGCAGAAGCCTTCTCCGTCGGCAATTTCCAGGTTGGCACCTTCGGGATCGGTCTCCACATGGATGTAACTAGTTTGCGGACCTTTGGGTTTAATGTTTTTTCCAAGAAGCTGCTGGATGAACGAACTTAATTTGTCCTTTCCGATAGCGTCGCTTAACGCCGATAGAGACGACAATGTCATAGATGCTGACTTTACTTTGTCTGCGGTTTTGTTGCCGCTCTTTTCGTTGTTTTTTTGATTTGTGGTGTCTGCAGGTTCGAATACCGTATAATTCATCAGAATGTTAAGGGAGTCTAAAGCCTTGGCTGCGGAGATACTGCCGATAAAAACGGAGGCGGCTCCATAGGCTGCCAAGGAATCCTTAATGCAGCTTTGTTCACGACAGTATCCGAAGTTGGTGCGTGGCGTGAAAATTACGGGAACACCTTGTTCCTGCAGTATTTTGGTGGAGAGGCGGTTCAGTTCGTATGCTAAAGAAGAGTCGATGGAACGCCTTTCAAGTGCGACGAAAATATGCTTGCCTTCTACGGAGTCAAGGAAGGTGGGCTGTCTTTCGGAGGCTGTATCCTGAGGGTTTGTTTGGGCGATAGCGGAGTCCTGCAGGGAAGAATCCTGAACAGAAGTGTTTTGGACGCTGGAATCTTGAATGCTGGAATCGCCTGCGACTGTGGTTGGTGATGGTGCTTCCTGAACTGGCTTGTTCAGCAGGTCGTTTCCCTGATCGTCTACGATGGACTTAAAGCGTTCCCGATGAATTTTTACTACGGTGAACACTCCCTTGATGGTACCGCCCAAATTGACGGTGTCCTGATGGATTCCGAGAAACTGGACGTTTTGCTTGGTGCCAGAAACCAACTCTACGTTGGCGTGGATTCCTGGAGGCTCCTGGGCGAAGAGAATGGATGTCGCCAGAAAGAGAAATGCGAATAAATACTTTTTCATGGGAACCTAAAACGATAAAATAAACCCGATGGACAACAGGGCAGCCCCTATGGCGACTCCTGCTAGGGCAGTTTTCTTGGCGGTCTTTGCAGAAGAACGCTGGTCCTTTAAATCATCTTTTGCTTGAAGGTAGTTGTCGCCTTGGGCAATGAGGCTATTCTTTAAAAACTTTTGGGAATCCTCCGCTTGTCCTGCCTTATAGCTGTAGATTATCGTCCCGGTCGCCCCTACAACGAAAGGAATGATGGAGGATAGCATAAGCTTTGTTCCCAATGCTCTTCGCCCTCTTTTAGCAATATACTTTTGCTGCTGATCGACGTAGTCGTTGTCGTAGGAGGGCTTTAAGGACACGATTAAGTAAGAGGTGTCTTTTTTTGAGAGGTTGACATAGAGAAGAGTATCCTTGAAGTCCTGCTTGAAAAGAGCTATTAAAATCTCGTCGCCATCTACGGGAATGAACTGAGGGGAATTGTAATCGGGATAGTGACCGTAGTTGGGGACCAGATCCCCAACGAAAATGTCTGCTCCGCTGGGAATGGTGGAAATGTGGAGATATTTCTGTGTGGCTGATGTACTGTCGTTTGCGCAGAATGCACTTCCTAAGAAAAACAGAAGGAGGAGTAGAAATACTTTCATCATTCGTCCTCCGCTAAGAAAGGCCCGTTGATTCTAGCCTCGTCTGTTTCGTCATCCAAGATGACTTCCCAATACAATCCCGACACAGCGTTTCGCTCGTTGTCTTCCACATGAATTTTGATGTGGCATTCCATGTCTTGTTTGCATGCGTGATAAACGTAAACACTTTCGCTTGCAACATCGATGTTCAAAGGTATTCCATCTCTTGTCGCAGAAATCTTCTTGTAGTTAATTCCCGAACCGTCATCGTAAATCGAGAATTTGATTCTACTGTCAAGGTGTTGTACTGTGCTTGATGGCGCTATTTGCGGGGGCACGTTATCGACTAGAACAACAGTGTCTGTAACTACCGCTGTATTTGGGGGAACGTCAATGACCAAGGAATCTGACCCATAGTCTTTTAGGGAAAGTTCCTGTAAGTAAACTTTGATTCCCGATTGGGGCGAAATCTTTTGACTAATTGTATTTTCACTGTCATTATTTGTTAGGGAACAGATAGTATCGCCGTCTGCAGAAACAAAGGTAATCTTTGTATTGGCTGAAGCATATCCCCCTTTGTATCTAATGGGTATCTTTACAATTGATTTTTTGTTGTCAAGGATTTTGGTGGAGAAATGGAATACGTCGGTAGAGTCTTCGGTCTTGAAACTGCCATCGGTGTAGATGGTGTACTTGATGCCCCAATAGAAAGTGACGGAGGAATCTCGTAAGTCTATGCCAAGATTGTTGTATACCCATTCTCGAGAACCTAAAAGGGGGCCCCAAAGTGTTGCCTGGTCGTAGCAATCTGTTTCCCCGATCGGGTTCTCCCAAACAGTTTTTATATCGTTACTGATGAATATTTTACAAGTAGCGCCTTCCCATTCTTCGAGACCCGTGATTTTCCAGCGCATGGGAAGTTCCGATGTGGTGGAGGGTTCTGCTTGATTATACCCGTTGTAAGGGAATTCGAGAACAACTTTTTCAGGAGCGTTGACGAAAACGGTAAGGGGGGTAAGCAACGTGTCGTCGTACAAGTCTACGGTTTTTAAGCTTCCGTGGATGGTTCCTGTGTTGTGGAATGTATAGCGGAAACTGTTGCTGTAGAATTTTTCTCCGTCAAGTTCCCATACGAAGTTCTTGTAATACTTTGAAGTGGAATCTTCGGTAGTCATAAGGTCGTCAATGGAATAGCCGACCACGAATTTTACAGTTTGACCTTGGTCTACGAGAAGTTCCTTGACGGGAGTAAAATAAGAGGCTGCGTCTCCGGTATAGCTTTCTGGAACTGCAAATATGTACTGATGCAGTTGCGTTCCTTCTGTATCATTAAAATAGCTGGAGTCTCCGCAAGAGACCAAGAACAAAAAACTCAGAAGTGTCAATAATTTTTTAATCATTGAACACCTCATCTAAGGTTTTGTTGGGCTTGATATAGAACGTTCTTAAAGCCTTGTTGCCGCTTTGGTCTAAAGCTGTAATGGTAAGTATTCTGTAGGTCCAGCTGTTATTGAGCTCAGGCAATGGTACTGATAGGGTGTCCCCAGAAAAAACAGTTCCGGCCACAATTTTCTGTTCTAGTTTTGCACTGATGCGACTTGGGGTTATGTTGCCCCCTCCATCGGAAATGATAAACTGCAAAGTGTCCGCAGAGGTTAGCGTATCAAGGGAATCAATGTGTCGGATTGAAGGCGGAATGGTATCTTCCAGAAAGATGTTGCCAAGGTCTGTGAAAAGACCTTCCTTTACATCGATAACGTAGTCGGTTTGCGGATAATCAGGATGGTCGTCAATGGAAGCTGTTAGTTTGTAGCGCCCGCTCTTGACGGGACTGATGTTGAAGAATTTTTCCCCTTGGGCTGACATATGGACGGTTCTGCAGACGATGTTTGAAGTATCAAGAAGGTTAAGTGTAAAGGGCAAGTTCGCAGTTGAATAGGAGGACTTTATATATCCGGAAATGCCGCCCTCCTTGGGTTGGCCTGCGGTGGAAAAAGTGCTGCTTAAAATTTCCTTGGATTCTTGAGCCAGTTCGTTAAAGGCTTTTACCTTCCAGGAATATTTTTCTAGGGGTTTGAATCCCATCCGGTAAATAAACTGGGGATGAGGAAGTATGGTGTCTACTACGGTTTTTCCGGTGGTGATTTCCTGCAAAGTAAATCGGTAGAAAACATCCCATAGCGAATCTTCCTCAGCAAGAGACCAAGCAAAACTTAATGGGTCGGTGGCAACGATTTTATTTGTTTCGTTTCTGGGGAAGAACTTGACCGTGTCTAGGACAGGGGGCGATGCCACGTACAAGTTTAGGGTGTCACTTAGGGTGTCCCCAAAATGGTCTACCAGAACAAATGCCATCTGATGAAAGCCTGGCTGATTGATGGTGCTTTTGAAGCTGAACTCGTTTGCAAATGTTGAACCGTCCATCGTCCAAAAATACTTTTGCATACGAATGGATTTGGAGGGGGAAATACTGGCTAGGAATATAACGGAGTCGCCTGGAATCAGGGTGTCTTGCTTTTTGCGGTCGGCGCTGTTTTCGAAGGACTCGGTTACATAGGCGTTGACTTGGATAAACGTGGTTTCGGATTGATTAAAAAGGTAGTCGTCAGAATTTGAACATGCAATTAGGTTTACAAGATTGCAGGCTAAAAATGCGAGTACAAAAAAATACAGTTTGCGAAACGTGCTGGAGGTCTTCATCAGGAATCCTCCGGTTCAACAAAGAAAACCCGCTTGGGAGAGACGGCCAGGTCTCCATGACTGTCTGTAACAATCACCTGGTATGAGTGCTCTCCTTCTTCAAATCCAGATTCCGTAATTTGAGTCAGGTATCCAACGTCGTATTCCTCACCGTCCAGGATGAGCGTGCTTGTGACTGCGTCGTCGTGGTCGTAAGTGTACCAGCGGAACAAAATGGGGGTATGGAAATCTTGATGAAATACGGTGCTGTCTGCTGGAATCATGGATGCTCCAATACGGGGTGGAGCGTTCAAGACGATGTCAAAAGTCGTTTCCAGAGAGTTTCCCTGGTCGTCTATTACGACAAGACGGTTGGGAATCAACTTTTTTATCATGAAGGTGACGGAGTATGTGCTGCCGCTATCCAAAAACTCATCCTCGTGGTACCAGTAGTAGTGCAGTTCCTCGGCGAACTTATCCGGGTGAACAAAAGCGACAATCTGGGCGGAATCGTTGGAATTGATTTTATATGAGGTTGAGTCCAGCAAATCGTTTTGTAGAATCGCCACAGAAATGCCTGTAACCTTGTCTCTTTCCGAGGGAACGCTTGGTATTTCTGAACATGCTCCAAGAGCCGCTCCTGAGATTAGAGCGGTAAAGGCGGTTAAAAGGACGCAAAACATTTTTCTTGCGGTAAGCACGATGTTAAAGATAACTATATTCAAAATATGAGTAATGAAAACTTCGAGTATAAAAACGCCATGGAGCGTTTGGAAAGCATTCTGGAACGAATTGACAACTCCGAAATGGAAATTGACGAATTGGCCGGTCAAGTTCAGGAGGCTACAGAACTGCTCCGGAAGTGCCGTCAGATTTTGCTGAAGACGGAACAGAATGTCCAGGAGGCTCTTGCCACTTTGGATGGAGAAGTCGATGGCTAGCGATAGCCTTTCTGCGGCACCTGCCCTTCAGGTGGATCACCTGACGGTAAAGTTTCCCATCCGGGGAGGCGTTTTTGGAAAAATCCAGAAGTTTTTTACTGCAGTTGACGATGTCTGCTTTGAACTTCCGCAGGGAAAAATCCTAAGCATTGTGGGGGAGTCCGGCTGTGGAAAGTCCACTTTGGTAAAGTCCTTGGTGGGGCTTGTCCCTATGGCGGAAGGCCAGATGAAGCTCTTTGGACAGAGCGTCAAAAATGGTCTTGTGGGTCCCGAGAAACAGCGGGTGTCCGATGTGATGCAGATGATCTTTCAGGATCCGTTCAGCAGCTTGAATCCGCGGCAGACTGTTGTTGAAATCTTGACGGCGCCCTTGATGGCCCGAGGCGTAAGCTTTGAGGAATCCCGCAAGAAGGCTAAGGACCTGCTTTCTCGAGTGTCCATTCCTGATGGCGCCTTGGAAAAGTTCCCCCATGAATTTTCCGGCGGACAACGCCAGCGTCTTTGTATTGCACGCAGCTTGATGGTGAATCCCAAGGTTCTTTTGTGTGACGAAGTGACTAGTGCTTTGGACGTTTCTGTTCAAGCACAAATTCTTCATTTACTTGATGATCTTCGAAATGATTTGGGATTATCCATCGTGTTCATTAGCCATGATATGCAGGTGGTGCGTGCTTTAAGTGATGACGTTCTGGTGATGTACTTTGGTAAAGTGGTAGAACGTGGAGACGCAAACAAGGTCTTGTCTCAACCTCAGCATGAATATACCCAGAAACTATTGGCAAGTGTTCCGACCATTAGAAGAAAATAAGTTACCGATGATGTAATTCCCTGAGATAAATTCCCGGGCGGACGATATGAAAGATTTCAAGAAAAACTTTAAGGGGCCTCGCGGCAACAACCGTAGAAATATTGGAAAACCGCAAGGTGACCGAAATTCTCAAGTACTTGAACTTCGCATAGAAAAGATGGTGCAGGGCGGTGAGGGTATGGCACGTCTTGAAGATGGTCGTGTCTGCTTTGTTTCAGGAGCTCTTCCTGGGGAACTTTGTAAAGTCCGTCTGACTTTTTCCAAGAAAGATTTTACCAAGGGGCGTGCTATTGAAATTCTTGAGTTGAGCCCAGACCGTGTTAAGCCGCTTTGCCCGCTGTTTGGAAAGTGCGGTGGCTGTAGCATGCAGCACTTGGCCTCCGAAAAACAAGTGTCCTATATGGAACAAGTGGAACGGGAAAACTTTAGACGTCTTGCTCATGCGGAACTTCCTCAGGATTTTGTCATCCATACGGGGAATTCTTGGGGATATCGCAATCGTGCCCGCGTGGTGTGTCGTCCCTCCATGGTTTCCAAGGTTCGTTTTGGCTTTAGGGAACAGGAAAGTAACGATATCATCGATTTCAAGAAATGCCCAGTTTTGACTCCTGCCTTAAACGAGTTTCTTGAGGGCCCTGCAAAAGATCTCTTTGGTGAATCTGCCAAGAAGTTTCGGGAGTTGGACCTCAATGTCTTTGATAACGGCTCTGGTGAAATCTCTTATTACTATCGGGGTATGAGTTCCCAGGAATTTGCTAAAAATTCCATCAGCGTTGTGAACATCGGAAATAAGAAAATCCAAGCGGATGCATCAGTCTTTTTCCAGAGTAATTTGGACCTGTTGCCCAAGTTGGTTGAATCCGTCCGGAGTGCCGTAGATGAAGGAATCCAAAAGCGCGAAGCCAGTGATGAATGGTTAATTGACTTGTTTAGTGGCGTCGGGTTCTTTGCTGCAATCCTTCAGGATAAGTTCAAGAAAATTACGACTGTAGAGCGGGAGGACGGCTGCCTGAAACACGCTAAGGTTAACTTGTCTGTAGAAACTGATGGGCAATGCGGTTCTTCCCACAAAGCTTCCGTCGAAAATGTCTCAGCCCCGGCAGAAGACTGGCTGGCAGAAAATGTGGTGGACATTCCTGCTACGCTCATTGTTGACCCTCCAAGAACAGGCTTGCCTAAGGAAGCCTTGGAAGCCATTGTGGCAAGTTCCGTAAATCGCCTGATTTATGTCTCTTGCGATCCGGTTACATTGGCTCGAGATTATGCAAAGTTTGCTGCGGCAGGTTTTGCGCTGAAGCATGCAGAAGGCTTTGCTTTTTATCCTCAGACCCCCCATCTGGAAATGATGTTTGTGCTGTCTCGTTAATGGACATAGGATTTCTTACACAAAGCTGGAATAATTTTTTCTTGATTTTTCTATTTTAAAAGAATACAAATGAGGCTTTCTATGAAAAAATCTCTTATTTTTGCTGGTGCATTTTTGTTGTTTTCCCTGGTCGCTTGCGAATCGAGTAGTGCTGACCGTGCTGTAATCGTTGGCCGCGGTCTTGATTTCCAGTCTCAGACCATTATTGATACTACAAGCCAGATTCGCTTAGATGAACCTGTCTTTTTGCAGTGCAAGTACGGCGGAAAGTTTGACTTTGCAAAGCTGAAAATTACTTTTTACAAGGGAACTTTGGCTAACAAGGGCAAGGAACTTTGGTCTCATGAAGTTGCTGTAAGCAACAAGGCGGATTCCTACACCCTTCAGGCAAAAGCAAAACATGGGGGTTACATCTCCGCTCGTGAATTGATGCACATCAAGACTCCGGGTCCCATTGTGGTTGAATTTAGCGGCGAAGGCAAGGTGATTGCCTCTAAGGAAATTTCCTTGGTTGAGTAATCTTGTTAGGTAAGAGATGAAATTAAGAACTGTGATTGGTCTTGGGGCCGCTTTGCTCCTGTGTTCTTGTGACAAGGATCGTTTAACCATTAACTACCAGCTTTCTCAGCCAGTAGATGTGGAACTTTACGCTGAAGGCTATTTTTCCACATTGGACCTGAAGGGTGAAGAGCAGGTGGGAACCATCACGAAGACCTATGTGGATCTTCGTTATGAAAGTGCTGGCGATACCCTGAAGATGTCTCACAAGTTTGTGGGAAACAATTCTGCCGGATATCTAAAACATTCTATGCCTCAAGAATTGGCTTGGCGAATTGCTGAAGTGAAAATGACTGCGCTGGATCGAGATGTCATTCAGCTGGAAGGTTACGATGACGGTTACGATTCCGTAGTCACCCATCTTCCCATTCCTGAGCGATGGCGTAGGCAGTTGGCTAATAAGGATTACATTCCTCATTTAAAACGTGCTGAAAAGCACCGCTGGGAAATGGACCATTTAATCGTCGGCGAGATTCCGACCAAGGGTAACATCACACAGATTCTTAAGGACCGTGGTCGTCTGAATTTTGCCCTTATTCAAATTGACTCCGTGGTGGTGAAGGGTTTTGAAAATCGTGATCGCCGTAGGTGCCTTGACTATGTGGTCTACTTGCAGGAAACCGAAAGCTTCCCCTATTACATTTGGGAACAGCACGTTAACAGTAAGATTGTACCGGAAAAGTTTCAGGCATATAACCGTGGCCAGAAGGCTGAGTACCAGACCCAGTTTGAAGTCATGATTGACCCGGAAACTGGTATTCCCTGCCAGGAACGCGAAGTGAAAGTGGGCAAGAACACCATGGTAAATCCGGTTGTCCAGGACACGGCGACGTTTACTAGCTATGTGACATTTGAACGCTTGTATAACATCAAGCGCTAGTTCCTTGCTTGAAAGGTCTTTTTTATGAAATGGCTTCTTGCTTCTCTGGGTCTTCTGTTTTTCGTTGGTTGCTCAGGACATTCTTCTGCCCAGCAAATGCTGGTGGCTGACCGCTATATGGTCTATAAGGACACCTACAAGGCGTACAAGGAGGCCGAAGAGGAGTATCTGAATTTACTGGACAATCTGGAACGGATGCCGGAGGAAGAAGAACTCTGGGTCATGAAGCGAGATAAAATGTTGGAATTGCTTCAGTTGAAAGAGTTGATGCTTACCGCTCGCACCGAATTGGACAACGCCATGCAAGACTGGGAACGTCATTTGACAGATGTTCAGGCGGAAGTAAAGCGTTCCCAAGTCAAGTCCTACAATCCTAACTTTACGGGGATGGACGGCAAGAGAACGAGTCCCGGGCAGTTGTTGCCTGGTGAAGCAAACCAAATCAACAAAAAGAAACAGTGACGTAGGTAGTCCGTATAAGTTTAAGCCCCCAGATTACTGGGAGCTTTTTCGTATGGTTCAAATCCTGATGTGTTCGGCTATTGCCAGGAATTGTTGAATCCCATGCCGATATCGATGCTGATGCGGGTGGGTGCGATGCTTTCGGGAAGTAGCGGCAAATCAATGGGGTTCAACTTGCGTCCGCCGGAAAGATCTTTGTTTTCTCCAATGCGGCTCAGGCCTCGGGCAAGAGTGAAGGTGATATCCACAGGAATGCTGTAGAATATCTTGTTACTCATTCTAAAGCTCAAGCCGACACTTCGGTCCCAGAACCTGTGGTCGGTCAGCTTGTCCGAATCGAACCACTTGCTGTTCCAGGCGGCACCTATTTGTGCAAATAGGTCGAAATAGAAACTGCGGGTGCTGAATATCCATGCAGACTTTCTCCAGTCGTCATAGATGGGGAACAAGTAATGGACTTCGGCCATTGCGGTCTTTGTTCCTGCCAAGGTATAGTCCTCTGAACTACGCAGGTAGGGGTAGCCTTCCAGGAAAACGGGATTGTAGTAGTAGGAGTCCAAGGTGTCTTGCTTGGCATCCGTATTCCAGCTGAGGATACCGCCGATTTTTCCACCTGCGGCAAGCCGGGCTCCTGTCCATGGGCTTTGAATGCTGCCGTAAAGGTTTAGCCCTATGGTGTGGATGTTAAAGTTCCTGTACTTGGGCGTAATGGAACCGGAGGCGTTTACAGTAAAACTTTCTGCAAAAGTGCCTGGACGGTAAAGGTCGCTGTTCATGTACTGGTAGTACAACATAAGACCGTTGCCTTGTCCGTCAATTCCAGAATCTTCACCTGCATCTCCGTAAAGGCCAAGTGCCATGAGGGCGGTAATCTTCTTTTGGTATGTCCATTGGAAGGAATCTTCGTAGAGGTTGAAGTTCGCCCAGTCGTAACCCAAGACCACTTGCAGGGTGTCGATGGATTTGAAAATGCTGTAGCCGGCGGATGCGGTAATGGCTTGCATGGGAACGGCGTAATGATTTACGCCCAGACTGTCTCCACCGTGGGCGCGAACATCTTCGTAGCGTACGGTGTCCTTGCTGGTATAGTTGGCGTAGGTGTAGGAGAGGCTTAAGTCAAGAGGCGTACTGCGATTTTCCCAGGAGACGAAGAATTCTTTTTCCTGTTCGGGATTTAGTCCGTCGCCATTGATGTAGTCGAAACCTTCTCCCAATTCCAACAGGAGACCCATTTGAAGGGTGTTTTTCTTGAGGGGATCGCTTAAAACTGCGGCAAGACCTGCTTTGACTTTTAACTGTCCTTCGCCAAAAACGGTTAAGTCCGGCGCGTTTTCGTTAAACACCAGCATGGGGACAAACATCGGTATTGTCGGGATAGGACGGTAGTTGTTTTCGATACCTGCGAATTCCAGGTCGTTTAGCTGGATGGGCTTGACGATTTTTTCAGGAAGATTTCCGTACAGGACTATTTCCTTCGTTCCGTCCTTTTGGGTGATAGTTCGGGTGGTGTCCTGGATCTTGATGATGCTATCGCGACTGGCGATAGTGGGAAGGGATACACAGTCCTTTTGGATTTGCAGGATGCTGTCGGTGATGGTAGTATCTGTGACGAGCGGTTGTTTTTCCTCAAAGAGCGAATCCGTTAATTGAGCTTCCTGACAACTGCTCCATGTAGTGTCGGCAATGTGGATAACGCTGTCCCTTTCTGAAACCGTGATGGTCGTATCTGCGGTGGCAGGAACAAAGATGCTGTAGGGCAACTTGTAGAGGGAGAATCCGTCCTTGTCGTAATTGGTGTAGTAGATGGTATCCTGATTGACGGTAGGGGTAAATGCTCCGCCAAGAACGTTGGTCAGGGCGTGTTCAGTACCGCTACCTAGGGATTTTTCAAAGAGGTTGAAAATTCCGTTACGATTGCTTGCGAAAATAATCTTGTCGTTGTCGATCCAGTTCACGTCCCGCTCGTCAAATTTCGGGTCGCTGACCACCTTGAAATTCTTGCCGTCGGAATCAATGACTGCGATGCCGCGAACTTCGTTGTCAAAGAAACTGAAGGCGATTCGCTTTCCGTCG
This sequence comes from Fibrobacter sp., assembly GCA_045600425.1. GTDB lineage: Bacteria > Fibrobacterota > Fibrobacteria > Fibrobacterales > Fibrobacteraceae > Fibrobacter. The sequence goes on along the minus strand of JAZRXW010000094.1, from coordinate 33,719 downwards.
GGACTGAATTTTGGACTGTAGATGTTATAATATTTAAAACTTTGGTCCGGCAGGTAAAGGTCAACCGGCTCCTCAGAGGTATAGTCTTTCAGGTCGGCAGGAAGCCCTACCTTGCTCAGGACGAAGCGAGTGCTCTTGTCCTCTCTGCGGGCAAAAACAATGGAGGTTCCCTGAGGATCGATGGTCGGATAGACCGCGTCTAGCAGGTAAGTGACCGTTAGCTGAGTCTTGTTGGTGTCGCTTACGGCAATGTCAAAGTGGGCGTGTCCGTCGCGGTCTCGATTCTGGTAACTGACGTAGGCAAGGAGCGGGCCTCGGGTAGAGTCCTCATAAACATGGATGCCCTTGTCGAACCAAGGTTTCTTTAAGGTAAAACCATGCTTGGCAAACTGAGAAATGTCGATGGTGCTGTCTGCACCTTCAATTTCCATTTCGCTCACATCGACGGTTACGCTTCCGGAGGTGCTGTCCTGAACGGCGGCGGAACTGTCCTGAACCGCAACCGTAGAGTCCTGGAGAGAGTCCGCTACTGCGGTGGTGTCCTCTAGAGGCATCTTAAAAATGCCACCGTCAAACCATTCGCCCCCGAAGTTGGAAATTCCATAGAGGTTCTTTCCGGCTACCATGGGAAAGTCGTTCCAGAAGGCGTCCGCTGTTAGCTTTTCTCCTTCGACTAGTGTTCCCAGGGAATCCTTAAGGGCTGTGTAATTATCGGTCAACTCTTTTTTCCAAGCGTCGTACAGTTCCTGTTCGCTAATGCCAAGAACCGCCCTGATGGCTCCGTCCAAAGTCATACGATGGAACTTGGAGAGGTTTGCCCAAATCTTTGGAACCGCATCTTCGCCGTAGTGCTTGTCGATGTAGAGAACCAGAGAAAATCCCTGGGTGTAGGGACCCAATTCCGCGTAGAGGGAATTGCTGGAAAAATCGTGCATGAATTCGAGAGAAAGCAGGTCGTCGTTTAAGGCGGCTACACGGAGGAGCATGTCGCGGTGGGAGTCCCAACCGTCAAAGCCCATGCGGCTGGATTCGTATTGTGCCGTACCCTCGGCAAGCCAAAGAGGCTGCAAAGTGAAGGGGAGGAGGGTGGCTGCATTGGAAGTGGTTCTTTCGTTATAGTAATCGACGTAGCTGAACTGCAAGCCGTACCAATGGGGGTTGACCTTTGCCCCACTTTCAATACTGACAAGGTGGCTAAACTCGTGGGTGACTACATCGGAGAGCCAACCGTGTGAACTTCTAATTTTAAAATCCCAGTTGGTGAGCCACAGGTTCAAGGCGTTCTCGCTGGGAATGGCGGAACCGTTGCTGTACAGTGCGTTGTTCAAGGTGACATTCACCCGTCCCGTCAAACCCTTCTGGTAGCGACTGACTACACTGTCGTAAACAGCCTCGGCGTATGCCGATGCCTTGGAGGCGTGGTCGGTATACTCTGCGGGGTAGTGGAACTGAAAATGATCCGTACCTGCTGTCTTCCACTTAATGTCGCTTTGATTACCATAGAAACCGGCAGCGAGGACTGAACCTGCTGTCGTGAGTGCCACAAAGAAAACTGCGGCAACGTTCGATAAGAACCTGTGTCGTTTCAAAATCTAATCCAGGAAATATTTACGGTTACAATGTACAAAAAACGTCTTCTCCTCATTTTCTTTTTTTCTGTATATGTGCTCATGTACAAGACTTTGAAATAATGAATAACGCAATCTAGTACGTATAGAAAAAAGGTCGTCCGCAAAAAACGGACGACCTGTGTTCATGAAGAGATTTGTTTCTTACTTCTTGAGGCCCAGGGCTTCGTCGATACCTTCGATGAGCTTGCCGTCAGCAACTACGGAGAAGTTGCCGGTGTAACCCCAGTGAGTCAGAGGTACCTGCAGTTCTTCGCTGATTTCACGCATGGCGGTCAGGTAGTTCAGGCGGGATTCTGCGGTAGAACGGAGGTTCAGAGCGCCGAATTCGTTGATAATCAGAGGAACCTGATGCTTGCCTGCCCACTTCTTTGCCTTGAGAACCAGGTTGAAGATGGTTTCCTTGTTGCCGGTCTTGTAGTAGTTCTTGATGTTGGTCTTTACATAGCTCTTGGTGCTCTTGTTCACACCGAAGTCAGCGGAGTATTCAGACCACTTTTCCGGATCGTAGGGGAAGGGCAGATTCTTGATGGTGGCGTAGTCTGTCCAGGAACCGCCCTGATGGGTAAAGGCGAAGGGTTCGTAGGTGTGGATGACATACACGATGTTGTCGTCTGCGAACGGGGCCGCACGCTTTGCCAGTTCATCTGCGGAGTACCACTTGATGTCACCGAAGAGAATGGTGTGCTTCTTATCTACTGTGCGGATGGAGTCAATCATACCCTGGGCTGCTGCAGTCCAGTTGGCTGCGGTAACCGCACCATCGGTCATATCCGGTTCGTTCAGCAGTTCGAAGAACAGGTCTTCGCGTTCGTTGTCAGCATAGTGGGCTGCAACGTGCTTCCAGACTTCTGCCATCATCTTCTGGTAAGTGGGCTTAACAGAAGAAGCCTTGTTGTAGCTGTTGTCGTATTCGTGATAGTCGATGACCAAGGACATGTTGTACTTGGCGGTCCAATCCACGAAAGAGTCCAGAACGGTGAAGAGTGTTTCGTCGTCGAATTCCAGAGCGGTTGCACCAGTGGTGTCTGCGACGAACTTATCGCGGTTGTTGGCGTAAAGGTCCAGGTCAATGGGGAGACGGAGGCTCTTGAAACCGCTTTCGGAAAGGAGCTTGATGTCAGCTTCGCCGAATTCGAACTTCTTGAACTTGCCATCTGCATTTTCCAGCCAGTTGGTGAAGTTCACGCCCTTGTCCAGGTACTTCATGGCCTTTTCCTGGAGCGGGGTATTGACGGTGATTTCTTCCTTGGTGTAGGTACCCAGTGCAGGAGGTGTTGCAGGATTGATGGTCATGTCCTTTTCGTCCGGTGCAACTTCGCTGGTGTCCTGGAGGTAAATGTTGTCGATGAAGAGAGAGTCCGAAGAAACCTTGGTCTTGGATCCCTTAGCCTGGAAACTGATGGTGTTCAAGTGAGTGACGTCAAAGGGTACTTCGACACCCCAGCCAGCTTGAGCTACATCCTTGAATCGGACTACGACCTGCTTCCAAACGCGAGAGGCTGGAACCTTGACCATGTGAACGTCGTAATCTTCCACATCGGAAGTTTCCAGATGGAGTTCGTGGGCGCCACCTTTGTACCAGTAGGTAATGCCTCCGAACTTGGCGTTTGCGTCATCTTCTTCCATCTTGACGCCCCAACCTACGTACGGGTCGTATTCATAATCGCCAACATCCAGAGTGTAGTTGACCTTCAGGCCAAACTTGGAGCCGTTATCCACAGGAGAGGCGGTGGGGTAGCCGTCTTCGCCTTCGGGAATGGTAATAACGGAAGCACCGCCATTGGAATCATCGCTATAGGAGTACCAGCCAGCCTTGGGGCCGAGACTTTCGCTGACCGCATTGCCGTCTTCAAAGTCATCAACCAGAAGGCCCTTGCCCTCGGGGGTAGGAATCACGACGCTGGGTGCGTCGGGTGTGGTGGAGGGATCGGTAGAAGTAGAAGGGTCTTCCGGATTTGCGGAGGGATCGCTAGGATCTGCAGGAGTAGAGGGATCCGGGATGGTAATTTCCGGATCGGACGGGGCGTTGGGCTTGCTGGAGGAGTCGTCGCCACAACCCGTTGCTACCATGGCAAACATTGCTGCTGCGGAGATTGTCAACAAGGACTTTCTTTTAATATTCATTTTAACCTCAAAGAAATGTTTTGGTTAAACTACATCTACTGCAGCCAAACATCTATAATTTTTAGAAATAATGGAAAATGATAAATTAACAAATTGGTATTAAGTGTGCTGACTGTTTTGACTCGGAGAGTGTTTTATGTGCAGAAATTGATGAAAAAACGTTATGTTTCTCTTGCAAACTGCTATATTGAACTTATGCAGTACTATTCCCAGCTATTCCATGAATCAGTGATGTATGCCCCAAAGAAGGCGGCTGATGCAAAGCCAGTGGGTTGGGAAAAACAGTTGCCACCCGACCGTAGGTACCTGGACTGCAAACGTATTGACTTGCATCAGGGAGAAATACCCTCCTTCGGATACGGTTCTGGAGACGGGCTAAAGCCTGTTGGAGTATACCTGGTGCTTCGTGGTAGAGATTTCCCCGACGGTATTTATGCTGTGGACTTTGCCGGTCGAAGCGGCGCTCCTGATGTGATTGGACAGCTGGTCCGTATTGGCGGCAAACCTGAAATGGAGAAACTTCTTGAGGCATTTCCCCACAGGGATTTAATCCAGCAGACTCCTGTACTTTACTTGTTTACAGGAATTCTTGAACGTTCTGTTTGGCGTTTTGGGGAGTCGGCTTATTCCCAAGTTCAAAAGGATGTGGGAGCTTGTGCTGCTGCGGTGATACTTCACGAAAAATCTCGAGGAGCGAAGGTCTTTCCTTTAGGTGGATTTGTGGATGATTTGCTGGCCGTATCCTTGAAATTGCCTGCTACAGAGGTTCCTCTAGCATGCCTTTCGGTGTTTCCCGAGTATAGCGAGACTGCCTTTAATTCTCTAGACGACGGGGTGGGAGAGTCCGCTTATTCTAACCGCGGGGAAATGGACCTGGCCTACGGTATGGCCGCGGAAGAAGTTGCCTTGTACGATGCGTCGCGGTATCCATCCCGATTTATGCGGCAGAACCGCGGGGAATGCATTAACGATCTCTCCAAGTGTATTCGAGTCCGGCGGCTTGCAACCCAGGCTTTGCCCGGAGATGAATTTCCCTTGAGTCCCGTAAAGTTCACTAACGAACGATATTTTGATGACTTGAAAAATGCGGGGGACGAAGCTTGCGAATCTGTGCCTAAGGTTAAAAGTTTCTTAAAAAAGGGAATGGATCTAGATGATTTTTCCAGCATGTTGCGTTGGTTGGAACTAGGGCAAATCAATCTATACGGAGCGGGGCTCCTGAAAATTTGGGTTGTTGCATTTGACGTGATGTTTGTGTACCCTGGCGTGTACCGTTATGTTCCTGTGCGTAAGTCTATTTATATGCAGTCCGGTGCAGTGAACGCAAAAAAATATAACAAGTGTCATTGTGTGCCCGCTTCTGCGGAAAACAGCTCTTTTGCTATCGTCTTGACCGCCAATTTGGAAGAAGCCTGTAATCTTTTGGGAGAACGAGCTTACCGTCTGTTGAACATGAATGCGGGATACATTGCGGAATCCCTGCGACTGTCGGGACTTGTACTTCGAAAGACCGCCCGTGATGAACACTTCTACTACGAAGACGAAATCAAGAAACTCTGTAATATTCCTGATGGGGAAAGTGTTCTGGCTGAAATCCTTGTGGGGAAGGCTTAATTTTTTTAATTCGCCAAAAAGGCGGGGGTGTGGTTTAAAATTGCGTGAAAACCCCGCTATTTTAAGACTTTATCTGTAACAATATGGTTGAAAAATGACTGTGCAGGCGGTATTTGTGTTGAAAATAGAGATTTTCGGCGATTTTTTGTTCTAAAACTATTGAAATGCTTAGAATAAACTAACGTAAGAGCGGGGGCGTGGAAGAAAAATGCGCGAAAACCCCGCTATTTTAGTTAAATAAGGTTTGTTTAACCCACCAGCAGGGGTGCCACCACCGCAGTAAAAATTCCAGCGATGCCGATGGCTAGGGAACTCATGGCTCCTTGGGTTTCGCCGATTTCCATGGCGCGGGTGGTGCCCAGCGCATGGCTCGCGGTACCGATGGCAATGCCTTGGGCCACCTTGTGCTTAATGTGGAAGAACTTGCAGACCACCGAAGCGGTGACGGCGCCGGTAATTCCCGTAATGACGATGGAAATAATGGTGATGCTGGGGATACCGCCGATTTGTGCGGAAACCACGGAACCCATGGGGATGGTAATGGACTTGGGAACTAGGGATAGCATCAAGGTTTCGCTAATATTCACCAGCTTGCAGGAAACAACCACGCAAATAATAGAAGTGAGACTACCTACGGCAATGCCGGCCAAAATGGGGAGCCAATGCTTTTTTAGGTTGCCCAGCTGCCTGTAGAGAGGAACTGCCAAAACGACGGTGGCAGGACCCAGCATTACAGAAATATAGTCGCCACCCACCTTGTAGCTGTCGTAGCTGATTCCCGTAATCATAAGGAAGCCTACGATTAAAATCAAGCCGATAAGCAGTGGGTTCAAGATGGAGTACTTGAATTTCTTGTTCAGAGCAACGCCCACTTCGAAGGCGGCCAAGGTCAGGAAAATTCCGAACAGGGGAGAGTTAATGATGCCGTTCATTTTTTACCCCTGGAACTTTGTTTCATTTCTTCGTCTTCAAGCTGATCCGTGTTCAGACGTTTCTCTTGACGGCCGATGAGGAACTGTGTGGTAAGGCCGGTGGCTGCCAAGGTAATAAGGGTCAGCACAATGCAGAGAATCAAAAGCAGGGGCCACTGGCTAAGAATATCGTCGCCGACGGTCATGATGGCAATACTTGGCGGTAAGAAGAAAAGCGCCAGATGGTTCAAGAAGAAACTGGAAACTCCGGAAATCTGTTCCGGCTTGAGAATTTTAGCACAAAGTAATATAAGAAGCAGGACCATTCCCAGAATGTTTCCCGGAATAGGAACGCCCACTACGCGGTGGAGAAATTCTCCAACCAGGCAAATGGCGAAAATCACTGCTATCTGTAAAGGAATTCTCATAGCGGAGGGAAAAATAGAATTTCGCAGTAGTTAGTAGGAAGTAGATAGTGAATAATGGTGCGTCTGGTGACGCACAAAAAAAGATTATGAGATTAAAACCTGCATTTTCTATTCGTTAATATCTTCAAATATCCACCATCCCGCCAAAAACTTCCAACTTCCCGTTAAAAACTACCTACTACCTACTTCCAACCTCCAACTTTCTATTAAAAACTTCTTACTTCCTACTACCTACTTCCAACCTCCAACTTTCTACTAAAAACTTCCTACTTCCTACTTCCAACCTCCAACTTTCTACTAAAAACTTCTTACTTCCTACTTCCAACCTCCAACTTTCTACTAAAAACTTCCTACTTCCTACTTCCTACTTCCTACTAAATTCTATCTTGCATCCTATGAAAATCGTATTTATGGGTACGCCGGAATTTGCGGCTTGTTTTTTGAAGCACTTGAAAGAAAGTGACTTTGCAGAAGTTGTTGGTGTTGTAACTCAGCCGGACCGTCCTGCGGGACGTGGCCGTGTGCTGACTCCTCCGCCGGTAAAGAGCCTGGCTCTGGAATATGGCCTGCCGGTGTTGCAGCCTGTGGACCTGAAGGCTCCCGAATTTGAAGAGGAACTCCGTGCTTTTGGCGCAGACCTTTTTGTGGTGGTGGCCTACTCCATTTTGCCTAAGAACATTCTGGGCGTTGCCAAGTTCGGCGCCGTAAACGTTCACGGCAGCATGCTTCCCAAGTACCGCGGTGCAGCCCCTGTACAGCGCGCCATTGCCGACGGCTTGCCTGCCACTGGTGTTACCGTTTTCCGCCTGGACGAAAAGATGGACCACGGTCCCATTCTTGCCCAGCGTGAAATTCCCATCGACCATCAGGATACTACTGCAAGCTTGCTTGAAAAGATGGTGACTCCCGGCTGCGACGCTTTGGACGATGCCATCAACCAGCTCATTACCGGCACTGAAAAGGATTTGACTCAGGATCATGCCCAGGCATCTGGTGCTCCCAAGCTGAAGAAGGAAGAAGGCCTCATTGACTTTAATCTGCCGGCTCGTGTCATTCACAATCGCATCCGCGCCTTCAATCCGTGGCCCGGTGGATACGGCAAGTTGGGTGGCCGCATGGTCTACCTCCGTGTTACCGACACTCCCGAAAACGGCCCCAAGCTGAATCCTGGCGAAGTGGCCTTCAAGGACAAACGTTTTTACGTAGGCACTGGCGAGGGCCTTTTGGAAGTCATTGAAATCCAGGCTGAAGGCAAGAAGCCCATGCCCGTTGCAGACTTTATGCGTGGCATCCAGAATCACGATAATCTCGCCTTTGGCGATTAACAATGAACAATGAACAGTGAAGAGTGAAAGATGAAGAATGATTATAATCACGGCTGCGCCGTTTTATATTGAGCGCGAAGCGCCTTTATCAACATTCTTAATCCTTAATTCTTAATTTTTCATTGATAACTATACAGCGGCAGTGCCCATAACTCACTACTCATAACTTTTAATTGGTTTATTGATGCAGAACGAAGTCAAGGATCAGCTTAAGGAACGTCGCGATGCCTACCGCGTTTTGTTGCAGTGGGCGAAGGATGGATCTTTCATTAAGGAAAGCGGACTTTCTCCCTTTGCCATGGAAATTGCATTGGGCGTCTGCCGCCGCCATCTTTATCTGGAGTATTTCATCAAAACGCTGGTAAAGAAAATGCCTTTTCCGGAACTTCAAATAGTTCTTGAAATGGGCCTGTTCCAGATGTTCTTTATGAATGTCCCGGACTATGCAGCCATTAGCACCAGCGCAAATCTTGCAAAGCTTGTTGGCTTTGGCGATGGTGCCGCCCGATTGGTTAATGGCGTTTTGAACTCTGCGAAAAAGTCTGGATTTCCTCAGCTGCCGCCCCAACGCGTACGCCGGATTTCTGTGGAGAACTCTGTTCCCGAATGGATTGTCCGCCGTTGGTTTGACGTTTATGGTGCGGACACTGCGGAGCTTCTAGCGAAACGCACTTTGGAGCGCCCGGTGGAATGGCTGCGGGTAAACTTGAAGAAGACTTCTGCGCCTAAGCTTGCCCAAAAGCTGGGCTTTGAAAACGCCTCCATCTTGTATGACCGTTATGTGCAGGTTCCTGCAGAGGCAAAGCTGAAGGCTGTCCTTGAATCGGATTCCTTTGCCAAAGGCGAGTTCAGCCTGCAGAATCCTTCCGCCTACGAAGTGGTAAAACTGCTTGACTTGAAACCCAACCTTCGCGTTTGGGATGCCTGTGCCGCTCCTGGCGGCAAGTCCGCCCTGATGGCCGAAATGGATTCTTCTTTGGATATTTACGCCAGCGACGTTTCTGAAAATCGCCTTGACAAGATGAAGGATCTGGCGGATCGTCTGGGACTATTGAATATACGTACGGCTTGCATCGACGTGCTGAACCTGCCTGAATCCTCGAACCTCGCACCTCGCACCTCGAACCTGGAGCCTGGAATCTCGAACCTGGAACCTGGAACCTACTTCGACCGAATTTTGCTGGATGTGCCCTGCAGCAACATGGGTGTCATAGCTCGTCGCCCCGAAGCCATTTACCGACTGTCCTTGGAATCCATCAAGGAACTGGCTGAACTTCAGTACAAGATTCTGGAGGGGGCAGCAACCCGCTTGAAGGATAACGGTGACGCCCGCATTGTGTACGCCACTTGCAGCCCGGATCCTGTAGAAACTACCCAGGTGATTGCCAAATTTCTGAAGGCCCATCCTGAATTTGAAAAGGTTGGCGAAGCCGTTCTTCCTGGTAACAAGGATTCCCGCTTTGACGGATTCTTTGCCCAAGCTCTAGCCCGGAAGCATTAGTTATGAAAAAGCTTGTTATTTCCGCTGTTGTCGTGATGTCTCTGACGATAGCTACGTTTGCTCAGGATTTGTCTGCAGGAAATTCTGCAGAGGAAAAAGATGTCGCCTTTGACCATCTTTTCGTTACTCTTTATGGGGGCGAAATTTATCCTTGGGGTGATTTGCAGGATGCCGTGGGCAATACCTTTTATGGGGGGGCAGGAATCCGCTACACCTACTGGAAGGATGTTGATGGTTTTGTGACTATGGACTACGCCTACTTCAAGCCTGAAATGGACAATGAAATAGTATATGGCATCCATCAGGTTAATGGAAAGTTGGGTTTGTCATGGCATGGTGCCTGGATTAAACCTTTGGAATTAGGTGTGGGCTTCCAATGCGTTTGGGCTCGTGCCGACTATGATGAAAACAGCATTGACGAAGAATCGTTTAAGCAAGAAGCTGGCGGAACACTGGTGGATAATGAAACTGAGTTTGGCTGGTTCTTTCGATTGAATCTTCCTGTTTGGACCACGGAAAATTACAGGGTAGGCTTTAACGCCCATTGGGAAGAACTTTGGACGTTGCCAGAACGCTCCAATATGATGACCTTTGGTGTTTATGTAGAAAGGAGGATCTGGTAATGAAATCCTCTACCAAGACATTTTTATCGAAGGTCGCTGCCGCAGTCGCCTTGCTTGCGGTTCCGCATTTTGCTGCGGTAGTTCCTCAGATGGAAGGCATGGATGTGGTGACTCGTGCCGATGGTACTTTCCTCGTGGGTTCTCCCACTTATTTCTTTGACCGCATTTTGGGAGCTGGAGGTATTCATTCCGAATCGGAACTTTGGTCTCCGGCCAAGCTCCGCCAGCGTCTGCTGTTGAACCGCATGTCCATTCTTCCCAGCTGGGATGTAATGGAACCTTCTGTGTGGATGAAAACCGGAAACGAACTTGGCGACATGATCTACAATGATTTGCTGACGGAAAAGGAACGCCCGGATAACCGCACTCCTATTCTGGAAGGTGGTTTCCGTACCCCTAGTTTTAAGGGGTTCTGGGCGACTGCCCGAGCTTTCCAGGACGACATGTATTCCGAATATTCTCGCTCCTTCCGCAAGCATTATGTGTCCGATGAATTCGCTCACTTTGGTGAAAACTATCCCCTTTTCAGCTCCGCCTATGGTGGCATCGGGTATACAAACGATTTCATGAATGCAAGCTTGCAAGTAGGTGAAGAATATCTGTGGCTTATGGGCCAAAGCTCCTACTGGATTCCAGTCCATTACCGCCCTCGTATAGAAGGACGGCTAGACATTGCCAATGTTTCTGCTACCGTGGTGTACGAAGATGGGGAATATCAACATCGCCTCCGTAAGGAAAAAGGAAATCGAAAGGAACTGAGCGGAAATATCCACTACAAATGTGGTGAAGCTTGCAAGCAGGGCGTGTTCCAAGTTGGTGCAGGTCTTGCCTTTAGAGCTGTAGATGATTCCGGCTATGTGTACACAAAACTGGAAGAGGATTTTGTGGCTTTGCCTTTCTTGGAATTGCGGATTCAGCCGTCGAATTATCTAACAGTGGACGCTATGTTTGCGGTTAATGATCGGGACTGGCTCATCCAGGACAGCGTGGAATTGTACATTCCGGCAGAAAAGCAGTTGGGAATTATTGTGGGTGTCAAGAATATTTCTGGAACCCGCTTAAATCCCATGGCGGATTCCAAGGAGTATTTTGGCTCCGATACCATCAACTACAATCCTGATGGTCAGATGAATCTGATCCAGGGATATGTTTCTTTTGCGGACACCATCGGTCATGTGGCTTTAGGAGGTCGGGCAACCTTCTGGGCGGAACATGGTGCAGAAACCTTTGACACCACAGGCTTTGTCGTTGAAGAATATGTTCGCAACCGGTATTACAGAGAAGGCGAAGTCTCTCGAATTAATGAGTGGATTAATGGGGTGACAGCAGAGCTTTGGCTGGACCTGTGGTATAAGGAATTGTTTGCCTTTCACGCCAGCGCAGGATTTGAACATATAAACGGTTCGAGTCGTCGCTTTGAAGTAACTCCGGCGGAATTCTTCACTGGCTTTACCGGCGACTGGTATTTCCGAAAGTCTTTCAAAATTTCCCACGGTCTACATTACCGAAGTGATGCCCGCTGGAACCTTCGCACTCCCGACCCGTTTGTGGTCAAGGGAGACTGGTATTGGGATGCAACCTTCGAACAACAGTTTAGAAAGCTGGGACTTTACCTGACGGGATCCATTCTCCATAGCCTAGGCAAGGAACAGGTGGAAGCCCCGAACACAAATCAGGGACAAGTTCGCTTTGTTTGTACGGTGAAAAAAACTTTTTAAAATAATCCCTGCAGGTTAGAGCAGCTGCAAAGATTTTAAACTGAAAGTGTTGGCGAAGGTCTCAGAGACCTTCGTCTTTTTTGTCCAGGAGTATTTCCACTGGTTGGCCTCTAGATGAACCGACGCTTCCTTGGCGCAAACTTTCAGGAGAATGTGCAGAACTTGGCATTCCATCTTGTGGACGGTGATGTTGTGCTTGATTTTTCCCACGGGAATAACACTTTCCACTTGATCTGCGTTTACATACGTTTCTGCTTGAAAAGACAATCCGGCGGCGGCCCCCCGCTGGCTTTCAAAGTGGGGAAGGGCCATCTGGTTGTTGAAAAATTTTTGACCGCCCTGGACTGCAAGAATTTTCTGGTCCAGGCTTTCTACAATCAAGACGGTTCCATGCCAGTCTTTTTGAACTTTGTTTTTTGTTGGCGGAAACTCGCTGGTTCTGTTCTGGGCGTGTGCTGCACAGCCTCCTTTCAGTGGGCAGTTTCCGCAGTCTGGATTTTTCACCTTACAGATCCGTCGACCCAGTTCCATGAGGGCTTCGTTATGCAAGTAGGCCTTAGGCGAATCCGCCACCTGTCGGGCATAATTCCAATAAGTTTCGCTGCAACTCATTTTGGAAGTGCCTTCAGGACGTTTGTCCGTGGGGAGAAAATCTAGCAGATGGTAGCGTGAAAAAATTCTCACTAGATTTCCATCTAGAATCGCTTCCTGCTGGTGGAATGCAAGACTGAGAATTGCTCCCGCAGTATAGGCGCCAATGCCCGGCAGAGCTTCCAGTTCTTTTCTTGTGGAGGGCAGATTTGCTGGTTGCCTCAGGCAGGATTTGCCAGGTTTCTTCTGTGAGTCGGCGACCAGTTTGGCTGTTTTCAGGATGTTTCGTGCCCGGCTGTAATACCCTAATCCTTGCCAGTATTTAAAGACTTCCTCCTCGCTGGAATTGGCCAAGCTGTCTATGTCAGGAAATTGTTTCATCCAGCGGGTGAAATAATCAATGACTGTCGCCACCTGGGTTTGCTGCAACATGGTCTCGCTAATCCATACGGCATAGGGGTCCCGCTTTGCATCCAAATCCAAAAGACGCCACGGAAGTTCCGCAGCGTTTTTTCTAAACCAGTTTCGCAGATTTTTTAATTCTTGTGGATCCATCGTTGTTAATTACTAATTACGAAATCCATAATCGCGCCTCGCGCCTCGAACCTCAAACCTCGAACCTCGAACCTATATTTTATAGAAGTCTTTTGCAATCTGGCGGAAGTATTCGAACTGAGCCTTGCTGGAGTTTTCGAGAGTGTAGCGTTTGCTACGTTCGTGACAATCCTTTCGCATCTGCTCGTAAGTTTCGGCCTGCTCCAACTTCAATTTGCGGCAACCCTCCAAGGCTTCCATCCATTTGTCTTCATCGATGGGAAGTATCCTTCCATGCTTTTCGCTATCCACAATATTGCGGGGGCCGCCGTAGTTGCTGACAATTGCCGGAGTGCCTGTGGACATGGCTTCTACCACCACGTTTCCAAACGTGTCCGTAGTGCTGGGGAACAAGAAGAAGTCTGCGTCGGCATAAAGGCTGGAGAGAGTTTCTCCACCTTGTTCACCTGCAAAGTGAACGCTGTCGTTACCCTCAAAGAATTTTTTGATTTCTTCCAGGTACCAGCCGTAGCCCACATACATCAGCTCGACATCGTTGTATTTTGCTGAAAATTTCTTCCAGAGATTGTTCAAGAATTCCAGATTTTTTTCCTTGGAAATTCGTCCAATAAAGGCGAAACGCACGGGACGCTGTTCTCGGGTTGAACCGTATTTTTCCCAGACTCCCTTGCCGCGAGATTCCGGTTGGAATCTTTCCAGGGGGAGCCCTCGGGGCATAAGCTTCACCTGGTTCCTGGGAACTTTCAATTCGTTGACCAGCGCATCGGAATAGTCGTCGCAGGGGCTAATGACCGGGCGGGCCATCCAATAGAAAATCTGCATCAGTTTCAGCACATAGTAGTGCATCCACTTGGCCTTGACCAAGGTACGGGTGTATTGCGGAACATCGGTACGGTAGTGGCTCATAATCTTGATACCTGCGATATGTCCGCAAATGGCGATGAGCCAAGCTCCGGGGCTAGGTGTTTCCAGCTCGATAATATCGATGGGGTAACGCTTTATCAGGCGAAGCAGCGGTCCTATGCGGGGAATTGCCAGTTCGCTGTTGGCATACCCCAGCTGTTCCATGCTGAACATACGGGGGAGCAAGATACAATAGCCGTTTTCCACAACGCCGCAGGGGCGGGTGTTGAAGGCACTTCCTGCAAGGGAGGCCTTAAGCCCATGAGCCCGCATGTAGGGGATGACGTTTCTCAGGTTATTGGCTATGCCGTTTGTTTCATCCAGGTTGTCGGAGTAGTAGAGAACGCTTACGTCGTCGGGATTCTTGGACAGGCGTGTCTTGCGTTCTTTCTTGAGATAAAAACGCAACTTCAGAAGTTTAAAGAAATTGAGTGCCGCAGACCCGAATACGATAGGCGGAATCCAGCAAGTACGGATGTTTCCAGGAGGCTTGTGCTTTAGCCCGAAACTTTTGGGAAAGGTGCTGGTTACGGTACGTCCAAAGATTGCAGGGCGGGAATCCAGTTGGTCTGTTGGCTTCAGCTTGTGGCTCACGTTATGCCTCTCCGTTAAACTTGACGCATTCTTCGTATTTGACGCCCTTTCCGCCAAACAGGTCAAGGGCACTTCCGATGGTCAAATCGATTTTTCCGCTAGAGATTTCTTTACAGTGTTGCAGGTCCGCCAAAGACTTGGCGCCTCCGGCATAAGTAACCGGAATGGGGCTGTGCTCTGCAAGGAAACGTATGAGGTCGTCATCCATTCCCTGTTGCTTGCCTTCTACGTCGGCGGCGTGAACTAAGAATTCATCGCAGTAGCTAGCCAAGTCTTTTAAGGTCTCGGGAGTGATTTGAATGTCTATCAAAGTCTGCCAGCGGTTGATGGCGATACTCCACTGGGGATTGCCTTGAGGATCTACACCGGTACGTTTGCAGCTGAGGTCCAGGACGAGATGTTCCTTGCCTGTAACAGCGACCAAGGCGTTTAGGCGTTCGCGACTCAGCTTGCCATCAGGAAAAATCCAGCTGGTTACAATCACATGGCTGGCACCTGCGTCCAGATATTCCTTGGCGTTGTCTGCAGAAATGCCGCCGCCTACCTGTAAACCGCCCGGATAGGCGGCGAGAGCTGTTTTTGCAGCAATCTCGTTTCCCTTGCCCAGCATAATGACGTGTCCACCTTTAATGTGGTCCCGCTTGTACAATTCTGCAAACCAGGCTGGAGAACGGTCCGTCTCGAAATTAGTCTTCAGACCTGCCCCGCTATCAGAAAGGGAGCTGCCTACAATCTGCTTGACTTTTCCGTCATGAAGGTCGATACAGGGGCGGAATTTCGTCATTACTTGCCTCCTGTGACGCACCAGTCGATTTTCTTGCCGTTACTTCCGTCGGTTCGTCCGCGGTAGAAGAACAACTCGCCGGCTGCAATCTTGAAAGCTTTTTTCGCAAACCAGCCGTCTACCTTATCAAGGATGCTTGCCTTCTGGTATGTCTTGTTGGCGTTAAACTTCAGGGCCGGAGTATCGTCATTCCATTCTAGCGTCAGGTCGCCCTTTGGAAAGTTCTTGCCGGAATAGTTGGCGTCGTTATCCTTGATGGCCTTGGGTGTCACTACTCGACTACCTTCGGGGCCGTTGTAGATGGCGTATCCCAGCAGGTTCCCGTCGGGTGTTACGGAAATGCGACCTGCGTAAAGAGGGGTGCGGGCGTTAGTGCTAAAGTTGATGGAACGTACAGCGATGTCTGTCGCCTGTACAGTCTGCCATACGTGATCCATGTAGGCGTAGCCTTTTACCTGGATAGTGTCTTCGTTATAGGCGATTTTACCCGAAACACGCCCGTAGGGAATATGGACGTACTGACCAAACTTATTGTTGCCGATGTTCCAGACTCCGTTTCCAAGGACCTTTCCCGGTTCTGCTGATTCAAAGGTTACGTCAAGAAGGTATTTGCCGTTTTTATCGGCAGTAAAGAGAACACGATGACCCTTGCCAGGCTTGTTTTCCATCTTGTATTCGCCCTTGATATCCAAAGTGGCGTTCGCCTTATCTGCCTTGAGACGCTCGGGAGGATACTGACGGCCGATGGTATAGGTTTTTCCTTTGAAGTTCCAGAAAGTCATGTCGCAGCCAATCTTGGTTCCGGTTCCCGGAATATAGAGGGTGGCGTAATTCACAAAGGCTCGGGTGCCGTTGTCGAATACCAGCTGGTAGCTCCAGGTTTCGTTAAATTCCTTAGCGGAATTAGGATGGGGCATAAAGTCGTCTACAGTGGCGGCGCGAGGGCCGCCCTGAGGTGCGGTCACGCTGGCGGCAAAGTCCAACGAGGCTGCCAGTAGCACGAAAAATACAAATGTCAAAACGTTGTTTCTCATCGGGTAAAAATTATAAAAAGTCAGTTACCAAGGGTAACTGACTGTGACATAAAGTGGATATTTTACGGATTTTTCCGATGAACGAAATTAGAGTCGCAGGTCTTTGCCCATACCCATCTTTAGTTCGGTTCTTCGACGTTGCACCATTTCGTTGAACAAGTCTGTCAGGCTGTCTTCCATGCTGATCATGGGCTTCCAGCCGATGTTCAAAATCTTTTCCGGATTTCCAATCAGGAGTGGAATCTCGTTACGGCGTTCATAGCCTGGATCGAAGCGGAAATCGACACTGACATCGGCAATGTCCACCATCATTTCCACCACTTCACGGATGGTGTAGGATTTGCCACTGCAGATATTGTAGACTTCGCCTGATTCGGCCTGGTTTAAAATCTGAATCATACCGCGGGCTACGTCACGCACGTCAACAATATCACGGCTTACATCCAAACTGCCCGAATAGATAGTGGGTTCCGCCCCGTAGTATTTAATCTTGACCAGCTGATAGGCGATAGAGGGGATGACGAAACGGCGGCTGTGGTGGGGGCCTGTAAAATAGAAGGGACGAACGAATACAACATGAAGACCGTTTGCATTGCGGAACTGGTTACCCAAGAGTTCCATGCAGGCCTTGGAGGTTGCGTAGGGAGTCAGTGGATTGGGAAGGTCCGTTTCCTTGTGAAGATAAGTCAGGTTCTTGTCGGTACGCCCATAGATTTCGCTAGAACTTAGGAGCATGACCTTGGCCTTGGGGCAAACCTGTCGAACAGCTTCCAGCAAGTTCTGGGTACCCATCAGATTGATGTTCAAGGTTTCGTTTGGCTTCATGTAGCTAATGCCTACAGAAGACTGGCTGGCTAGATGATAGATGTGGGTGGGGTTCACCTTCTGCATCATCTCCAGAACATCCTTGGGATTCAGAAGGTCGCCGTTAAGATAGGTGGCTCCTTCCACTTTTTGCCAAGGCTGAGGCTGTTCGTCGCTGAAGCTATAGAGTTCGTGGGAAGTTCCACACAAACTAGACAGAATATGGAAACCTAACGCTCCTGTTCCGCCCGTAACTAGAATGCTCATTTGTGTTTCCTCATAAAAATCATAAAAACGTCTTTGAAGACTTTTCTAGTCGTGAATTGCCTTCCAGGACTGTGCAACAATTTCCTTGTCGATATTGGTAACCTTCTTGACTTCACCGATCTTGGTGGGCAAGATGTATACGCGGGTTCCCTTTTCGGCCTTCTTGTCGACTGCCATGGCATCCCACGCTCCTTCCACATTGATGTTGTAATGCTTGGGGAATCCAAGATCGTCCAAAAGCTTGTTCTGTCGGGCTTCGTCTTCAGCAGACATTAAGTTCAAAAGTACAGAGGCTCGTGCGGCGACTCGCATACCCAGGCTTACGGCAATGCCGTGAGTGTAGGTGGTGTAGTGGGTAAGATTTTCAATGGCATGACCGAAGGTGTGGCCGTAGTTCAATATAGCTCGAAGTCCTGCTTCCTTTTCGTCGATTCCCACGACTTCCGCCTTGATGGCACAGCTGCGATAAATCAAATGCTTTAGCACGTCCAGGTTGTGAGCCTTGATTTCGGCGACGTGTTCTTCCATGTAACGGAAGAATTCTTCGTCGTAGATAACGCCATACTTTACGATTTCAGCAAGACCTGCTAGGTATTCGTTTTCGGGAAGCGTGCTAAGAACCGCCATGTCGCAAACCACCGCTTCGGGCTGGTAGAAGGCTCCAATCATGTTCTTGCCTTCGGGATGGTTTACGGCAACCTTTCCGCCTACAGAACTATCTACCATGGAGAGAAGGGTAGTGGGGAACTGGATGAAGGGAATGCCTCGCTGGTAGGTGGCGGCACCGAATCCTGCCATATCGCCTACCACGCCGCCACTGAACTGCAACAGGCAGCTCTTGCGGGTGTAGCCGCGGTGCAGCATAAAGCTGTATAGCTGATTCAAGTTGTGCAAGGTCTTGTTCTTTTCGCCAGCTTGGAACTTGAACACCGGGCAGCGTCCTGCCTGGTTCCTGAGTTCCGTCAGGGTGCGGCTCTGGGCCTTGGCAATATTTGTGTCTGTACAGACCAGGAACTCGTACTTCGGCATGAGTTTCAGACATTCCAACAAGACGCCTACGTCGGGTATGATGTTCTTGCCGATAAAGATGGGGTAACGTCCGCCGCTGCTGGGAAGTACGTCCAGGGCGTGATTTTCCCAGAAGTTCAAGATGTGGAGGATGCGTTCAATGACATGGTCCTCGGAAAATTCGTTGGAACTTTCAACGCTGAAGTCTGCGTGAGCGTAGTTTGGCTCGCGTTCCTTTAGCATCTGCTTGATTTTTTCAAGACGTTCTTCGTCGCTTAGGTTTGCTAGCAGGGGACGGGTGTTCTTGCGGCCGATGCGTTCTGAGAGAACTTCCGGCTTTGCCCACAGGCGGATGATGGTCCCGTTTTCGCGGATGACCTTCAAGTTTGCAGCCTGCGTCAAGGCTCCACCGCCAAGAGAGATGATGTGCGGTTCCGTCTTGACGGAAAATTCTGCAACCACTTCGCGTTCCATTTCACGGAACTTGGCTTCGCCGTCTTGTTCAAAAATTTCACTGATGGTCTTGCCTGCGCGTTCTACGATGACTGCGTCCGTATCGACGTAGGGACGGTGCAATCGTTCTGCAAGGGCTCTGCCTGTACGAGATTTTCCGCTGGCCATAAATCCGGTGAAAAAGATGTGCTTCATAAATTATCCTTGCATTCCTTCGCGCATAATTGCGGCTAGTTCCTCGTTTGTCTTGTCTGTGGTCTCTGCAGGGAACCACCTGCGGAAACTTTCGATACCTTGGTGTACCAGCATTCCTTCACCGGTCACTATCTTGCATCCCTTTTCCTCGGCCATTTGTAAAAGCTTTGTGCACAGAGGGGTATACACAATATCGCATACGGCCTGGTGGGCGTGTAAGTCTCGCATGGTCAAAGGCGATTCATCGATGTTGGGTGTCATGCCCACTGACGTTGCGTTGATAATAATGTTGATGTCGGGGGAGACCGCGTAGAAGTCTTGGAAAGTCACTGCTTCTACCTGAGGTGCGCGACCGTCAAAGAACCTGTTCAGGCTGTCGGCAAGGGCTAGGCCCTTGTCCAGGTTACGGCAGACGATGGTCACCTGATTGCCCAATTCCACAAGGGAGAAGGCGATGGCTTTTGCGGCTCCGCCGTTTCCAAGAAGAGCAACAGTTGTGTTTTGGGGAGAGACCCCGAATTCTTCCAGGTTACGGATGCATCCGTAAGGGTCCGTTGTGGTGCCGCATAAGGTGCCTCCCACAAGCCCGTCTTTCCAGTAGAGGGTGTTGACGCTTCCTGTAAATCGGGAGATGTCTGAAAGTTCGTCTACAAGATCCATGACAGGAGTCTTGTAAGGTATAGTGACGTTTGCTCCTCTAAAACGGAGCGCTCTAAAGCCTTGAATGGCTTGGGAGAGCGACTCTGGTTCCGGAGCGTAGGGTAAATAGGCTGCATTGATGCCCAGTGCCTTGAAAAGCGCGTTGTGCATCAGCGGGGATTTACTATGTCCGACGGGATTACCGAAGATGCAGAGCGTCTCCGTCTTTCCGTTAATCTTTTGCTGGCTCAAAAAAACCTCTTCTTTTACATCTAAAAGATATATAAAAAAAAGAGTTTTGCAAAAAAATGAATGAAAGAAAGAGAAAAAGACGGTGGAAACCTCTGTAATTGAGTGGCTTCCACCGTCTTTTAAAGCCGGACGTAGGTTGTTTGCCGAAATTCTACTTTCTTGCGGCCAGTTCCTCGGGGGTTCTTGCGAGAATATCCCAGTCGCCGCGCTTGATAATCTTGTAGGCGTAACCCTGTTCGGTCAGGAACAGCTGGCGATTCATGGCAAATTCCTGTTGCTTGGAGTCCTGGGTCACGATGCTGTAGAAGTGTGCGGCACCGCCGTCGCTCTTGGGGCGTAAAACTCGACCCAGGCGCTGAGCTTCTTCCTGACGGCTACCGAAGGTACCGGAAATCTGGATTAGCACGTTGGCGTCGGGCAGGTCAATGGCGAAGTTTCCTACCTTGGAGACCATCAAGTTTTTGAGGCTTCCGTCACGGAACTTGGCGTATAAAACGTCACGTTCCTTGTTCGGGGTCTTGCCGGTAATGAGAGGTATTTCCAGGACCTTGGAAAGGTTTTCCAGTTGTTCGATATACTGTCCAATAATCAGAACGCGGTCGTCTGGCTTGTCGTAGAATTTCAGCAGACGTTGCACAATATCGGTCTTTTCGGGATTGGTGCTGGCCAAGGTAATCTTGTCGCGGACCGGAGCCAGGGCGTATTTCATTTTGAGTTCCGCTTCCATCGGGATGCGGATTTCGTTACAGTCGGCGGTGGCGATCCAGCCCTGTGCTTCCAAAATGCGCCAGGGAATGTCGTACTTCTTGGGGCCGATCAAGCTGAAGACTTCGGTTTCCTTGTGGTCTTCGCGGACTAGCGTTGCCGTAAGGCCTAGGCGGCGGGTGGCCTGCATTTCGGTGCTCAGGCGGAATACCGGTGCAGGAAGCAGGTGCACTTCGTCATAAATCATGAGGCCCCACTTCTGTTGACTGAATAGCGGGAAGTTGGCCAGTTCCTTCTTGACTTCTTCTTCGGTGCCTTCTTCCAGGTCGATTTCGGTAGCCTCTTCATTAGACTTCTTGGCACGCTTACGCTGTGTGAGAATCTGGTAGGTGGCGACTGTTACCGGACCGATTTCTTTCACTTCGCCGGAGTATTCCTTTACCATGTCGGGTGTCAGATCCGTCTTGTCGCAAATTTCGCGAATCCACTGGCGGGATGCGGAAATGTTAGGCGTCAAGATGAGCGTCTTAGTTTGTATGAGAGCCATGGTGGCAATGCCAATAACGGTCTTACCGGAACCGCAAGGCAGCACGATAACGCCAGAACCGCCCTTCTCGGATCCGGAGGCGTAGAACACCTGGGCTGCTTCCTTCTGGTAGTCGCGAAGCTTGAATTCTTTGCCGCTAAGCATGGTGTCACGGAGCTTGATGGGCAACGGGTCGCCAACGGTATAGCCGGCTAAATCTTCCACGGGGAATCCCGCGTTAGTGAGTGCCATTTTCAGGTGACCGCGACGTTCTGGATCTACGATGGCATGGGTGTCGTCGATGAACTCTACGATGTAGGGCTCCACTTCCTTCAGCTTGCAGATTTCCGTGAACATAAACTTGTCGTCGGATTCTACAATCAGATTGTTTCCGTCGTCCTTCTTCATGCGTAGAAGGCCGTAGCGACTCATGTAGTCTTCCACTTCGGTGATGACGGTCTGGGGGATGGGGTAGCGGCTCTGTGCGTCAAGGCGCTCTAAAACTTCTTTGGCGCGAAGACCTGTGGCTGCTGCGTTCCACAAACTGAGAGGACTGATTTTGTAGGTGTGAAGGTGTTCTGGACTTTTAACGAGCTCTGTGAAAGGGGCGATTGCGTCACGAGCCGCTTCGTAGGTGGGAGCGTCTACTTCCACCATGATTTCCATATTACTTTGAACGATAATTGCGCCGTTTGGATTCATAGGGCGCCAAATTTAAAAAATTATGAAAATGTCGGCAAGCCGAATTGCTTTGGAACTTGGGTTTAAAACTAGGTGCTGTGAAGTTTTGGCAAATAAAACTGTGTTTAATAAAACTTCGTGCTCAAAAATTGTTTTATATTTATTGTCGTTATTTGATTAAGAGGTGTTTATGCAACTGCTAGAAAAAATTGTGAAGTCCAGCGTATTTAACACATTCATTCTTACTATTGTGATTGTTAATTCGATCGTTCTTGGTCTACAGACCTCGCCTTCCATTGTCGCTGCAGTGGGGGATGTCTTAAATTGGGTTGATAAAGCCTGTTTGTGGATTTTTGTTGTCGAAGCGGTTATGAAGATTGCTGCGTTGCGGCTGAAATATTTTAAGAGTGGGTGGAACTGGTTCGATTTCCTTATTGTCTTGGCCTCGATTTGTTCTGATTTCAGTGCACTTTCTTCCATGCGATCTTTGCGGATTATCCGAGTTTTCAGAGCACTGAAATTTATTAGCGGAGTACGAAGTCTCCAGATTATTGTTTCTGCGATTGGCCATTCCATTCCAAGCATGAGCTGGACATCTGTGTTGATGCTTTTGCTGTATTATATCTTTGCTGTAATTGGCACGATGCTTTTTGGAGAGGCTTTCCCAGAATGGTTTGGATCTATCGGAAAGTCTATGTACTCGTTGTTCCAAATCATGACGTTGGAATCTTGGTCTATGGGAATTGCAAGGCCCGTTATTGCGGTGTTCCCGATGGCTTGGATTTACTTTGTACCCTTCGTTATTATAGCCTCCTTTATTATTTTGAACATCGTTGTAGGAATTGTGGTGAATTCTATTAGTGTAATGTCCGAAAAGAACAAACAGCTTGCTGAAGAAAGGGCTGGTAAAGCTGCCGGTTGCGATGTTGATAAGGTTGATCTTGCCAAGGAGATTTCCCTAATTGAAAAGCATTTGAAAGTTCTCAAGGAAGAGGTTGAAAAACACAAATGTATGATTTACGCATTCTTTGCGTTGATTAGTTGGCTTGACAGGTTTCTGCTTTATCTTGAATTCTTCTGTTTTTTCATTTTTAGAAATTATGGAACCGAAGAATAGGACCTAGAATTACGCGAAATTTGGACTTTTAAGCTTTATTGACGCGTATTTTGCGTTGATAATGGAGAAAACTTGATTCTTCCGTACCTTTTCCCTTGACCCGAGAAAATCCTTAATCTACATTTGCCCTCATAAAACGAGGATGCATCAGCTGGATGATTGTAGAATGTCTAGCCCGTATCCCCTAAATCCTAACCTCTAGCCCCTAGATCCTAGTTATGTACTACGAAAGCATTAAGGTTCTCGACTGCACCATCCGCGATGGCGGTCTCGTCAACAAGCACGACTTCTCTCTGGAATTCGTCCGTCGTCTTTACACCCTCCTGTCCGCCGCTGGCGTTGACTACATGGAAATGGGTTACAAGAACTCTCCGGAACTGTTCGACCCCAAGGAATATGGCCCGTGGAAGTTCTGCGAAGACGATCTGCTCTGGAAGGTGAAGGACGGCATTGATTCCAAGATGAAGATGGCCGTTATGGCAGACGTGGGCCGCGTGAACATGGACGCTGTGAAGCCCGCTTCCGAAAGCCCGTACCAGATGTTCCGCGTAGCTTCTTACGTGAAGAACATCGACAAGGGTATCGAAATGGTGAACGCCTTCCACGACATGGGCTACGAAACCACTTTGAACATCATGGCTGTGAGCCGTGACCGCGGTCCGGAACTGGACGAAGCTCTGCACCAGGTGAACGAAGAATGCAAGGCTAACGTTCTGTATCTCGTGGACAGCTTCGGCGCCTTCTACCAGGAAGACATCGATAAGGAAATGCAGCGCTATAAGGGTATCGTAAAGAACAAGCAGTTCGGTTTCCACGGCCATAACAACCAGCAGCTGGCTTTCTCCAACACCATCCAGGCTATCATCAACCACGTGGACTTCCTGGACGGTTCCGTTTCCGGCATGGGTCGTGGCGCTGGCAACTGCACCACCGAACTTCTCCTCGGCTTCCTGAAGAATCCCAAGTACGATCTGCGTCCGGTGTTGGATGCCTACCAGGAACTGTTCTTGCCGCTCCAGGCTAAGTACGAATGGGGCTACATCATCCCGCAGATGATCACCGGTATGCTGAACCGTCATCCCCAGGACGCTATCGCCATCCGCAAGACCGAAGACAAGGACAACTACCGCAAGTTCTTCGATCATATGATGAATGACTAAAGAGGTTTTGTTGCGCAGGCAAGTTAACTTGCCTGCATAACAAAACCTTTAGTCAAGGACTCGCAGCCCGCAGGGCAAGAGTCCCACGACTAGCAAGGTTTGGCTGCGACGGCAAGCTAGCTTGCCGTCATTGCCAAACCGCTAAGTCAAGCGCTAGTTATGAAATAACTAGCGCCACGATTAGCAAGGCGAGCGCCACGACTAAGAGTCAAGAGTCGCCTCACGACTAGCGATGCGAAAAGCGAATCAAGAAAAAGACCTCCTTGGAGGTCTTTTTTGCATTTATACCTTATTTTCGATTTTTATGTCACTGAATTGCTGTTATTGCTGGTTTAGTGATAAAATTTTTAATTTGTTTGTATCAAATTCCTTGAAAACACAGATGTTTGAGGAAGATTGTCCTTGTTTTAGAACAAAAAAGTGCTTATAACATCCGATTTATGTTGCATTATATTGCAATTTATGTTAATTTGTATGTGATTTTTGTCACTAAATTGCTATTATCTCTTATTTGGTGACAATTTTTTCAAAAAAATGCCTTTAAAAATTCTTTTCGAGGGGATCCGAGCTAAGAGAATAAAGGCACTTTTGTCTTAGGATTACTTTTTAAATTTCTTGGCGCCTTTAGGAGGACCAGGCATAAAGGGGCTGCGAGCCCGTTCTTTTTCTTCCGTGGAGTCTTCTTCGGTTTGCTGGCCGGTAACAACCTGGTCGCCGACGCTCAGACCCTTAAGGATTTCCACGTTCACGCCATCGCTAATACCGGTTTTTACACGGCGGGGAGCTGCTTTTCCGCCGACGCTCACCCATACGAGATCTCCCTTCAGGTGAGGCTTACGCTTGCCGCCGGCCTTGCTTCCAAAGCTTCCTTTGCCGCCGAATCCTCCAGGACCCATGCCGGGACCGCCTGCGGGTCCGCCAGGAGAACCGCCTGCTCCCATGTCGGGCGGCGGGGGCGGCATTTCGCCATCTTTGCCGGCCCCCTCCTTACCAGCGAAGTTTCCTGGATGTCCGTCGCGCCTCATTCCCTCGGGAGGGCCTTTGCGCTCTGCCATAGGGGTACTTTCATCGGGAGTGAACTTCAGCGCCTTTACGGGGACGGAAATTGCGTCGACGACTTCCTTCGTCACGATGGTGCAGGTGGCGGTCATGCCGGGCAGTAACTTCTGGTCGGGATTTTCTGCGGTAATGACCACGGTGTAAGTGACCACATTGCTCGTGGTTGTGGGGTTCAAGCGGACTTCCTGAACCTTCCCGCTGAACTTCTCATCTTGGAATGCATCTACCGTGAATTCTACCCGCTGGTCTTTTTTGACCTGGCCGATGTCAGCTTCGTCAACTGCAGCCATCACCTTCATCTGGCTTAAGTCCTTTGCAATGATGAACAGGGTAGGAGTGCTCATGGAGGCGGCCACCGTCTGGCCTACGTCCACGGCCCGCTTTAGAATAACTCCGTTAATGGGGCTCTTGATGGTGGCATAGCTTAAGTTAAGGCGGGCTTGTGCTACTTCATTCTTTCGCTGTTCAACAGTGAACTTGGCTGCGTTCATGCTATACTCTGCTGCTTCCAGGTCCACAGCGCTGGCGCTGTTGCTTTCCGCCAGTTTTTTTGTGCGTTCGAATGTGCTTTTCTTGTAGTTGTAATCGTTCTCTGCGGACTTGAAGGCGATTTCCGCCTGGTTCAGGGTAGCTTGCAACTTGGACTTGTCCAGCTCTGCAATGACTTGCCCCTTTTTGACTTTGGAATTGAAATCCACGAAAATCTTGCTGATATCGCCAGAAACCTGAGTACCCACTTCCACCTGGTCTACGGGTTCCAGGGAGCCTGTTGCTGAAATGGTGGTGGTAATGGTCGCCTGGGTGACGGCGGTTGTCACCAAGGTGGCGATTTTTGTTTCGGCCTTTTTATTCAGTATGAAGGTCTTGGCTCCATAGCCGATGCCAGCCACGATTGCGACAAAGATTAAAAATTTCAGCAGTTTTTTCATAGCGCAAGTATAAGATAGAAAGTATTGGGAATTAATCGCAGGATTAGATGCCCGAAAGCGGGTGAGGGTTGCATATATTCATCTAGTCCGTATTTACGCAAGTTGTTATATTGCGTGGTGTAGTGGTTAAAGTATGACTCGCATTGCAAAGCATGATGACAGCGCTGAAGTCCGGCACGTGACCTGGGTTGGCCTGGGGTGGAACGTGGCTCTTTCTGTAGGGAAGGGACTGGCCGGTTTTTTCGGCGGTTCTCAGGCGTTGATTGCAGATGCCATTCACAGTGCGTCTGACTTTATTACAGACATCGCCGTCATTGTGGGTTCCCGCTTTTGGAATTCGCCTCCCGATGCAGACCATCCCTATGGACACCGCCGTTTCGAAACGCTTATCTCGGTTGGCATCGGCGTTGCTGTTTGTGCAGTTGGCCTCGGGCTAGGTTACGATGCCATCCAAACTTTGCGTCTGGGTGAAGAGGGCGCTTCCCATCCGGAGTGGATAGCTGCGGTTATGGCGGCGCTCTCCATCATTGTTAAGGAAGTGCTTTTCCGCTACACCCGCAAGGCGGGGAAGAAAATTCGCAGTCAGGCTCTGGAGGCAAACGCTTGGCACCATCGCAGTGACGCCTACAGCTCCATCCCCGTTTTGATTGCGGTGGGTATCGGTATTGTTTTTCCGGAGCTTTGGTTTGCGGACTCCGTGGGCGCCATTATCGTGGCTTGCTTTATCTTGCATTCCGGCTATGAAATTGCCTGGCCCGGAATTCATCAGGTGGCAGACATTGGAGCGCCGGAAGAAATTGCTAGTAAACTAAAAACACTTGCCTTGGAAACCCCTGGGGTCATTAGCATTCACGGATTCAGAACTCGTTATGTTGGTAGTGACCTTCATGTGGATTTGCATATTGTGGTGGCTGCAGATATGACCTTGCTTGCTGCTCACGACCTGTCCGAGGAAGTGGAACGTCGCATTCTTGAATCCGGTGAAAATGTGGTGGATGCCATGGTCCATGTGGACCCCTATGATCCGAAAAAAGCAGGTGTTGATAGGGGCTAGGGACTAGGGTCTAGGGGCTAGGGCATCAAGATGTAAAAGCTTGCGATTTCGAGACAATCACATCTTTAAATCCCCCCACGAAATATTCCCGAAATTCCTAATCACTAACCACTATCCTCAAGATATTCTATATTGCGGTCATGTAACTTAGGGGTGCTGCGAGTCGAGTGGCCGTGGCTGAGAAAATACCCTTTGAACTTGTGCCAGTAATTTGGCCGAAGGAAAAGTGAGGTTCTCGTGGAATCCAAGAATTCCCTTCTGAAACCGTTTATGAATTCCCGGAAGGTTTATGTTCCGGGTAAGATTTACCCTGATATCCGCGTAGGTATGCGCGAAATTCAAACCGAGGATCCGCTGTTTCCCACAGTCCCGGTGTATGACACCAGTGGACCTTACAGCGATGAAAACGCAACCATCGATGTGACCAAGGGTATCGAACGTTTCCGTGAAAGCTGGATTGTGGAACGCGGCGACGCTGAACAGCTTGACGATATGACTTCCGCCTACGGTCGTGCCCGTCGTGAAAATCACGATTTGGACCATCTGCGTTTTAATGCGGAACATCACCCCATGCGAGCCAAGGCTGGCCACAAGCTGACCCAGCTGGACTACGCCCGCGCAGGCGTCATCACCAAGGAAATGGAATACGTAGCCATCCGCGAAAACCAGCGCATCGACGAGCTGGTAGCCGCAGGCAAGCTGAAGGCAAACGGCAAGCCCATTACTGCAGAATTCGTCCGCGACGAAATCGCAGCCGGCCGCGCCATCCTGCCGGGTAACATCAACCACCCCGAATGTGAACCCATGATCATCGGCACCAACTTCCTGGTGAAGATCAACAGTAACATCGGCAACTCCGCCATTACCTCTTCCATCGAAGAAGAAGTGGAAAAGATGGTGTGGTCCGTACGTTGGGGTGCTGACACTGTCATGGACCTTTCCACCGGTAAGCACATTCACGAAACCCGCGAATGGATTATCCGCAACAGCCCCGTACCTATCGGAACAGTGCCTATTTATCAGGCTCTTGAAAAGGTGAACGGCAAGGCCGAGGAACTGACCTGGGAACTTTATCGCGACACCTTGATTGAACAGGCTGAACAGGGCGTGGACTACTTTACCATTCACGCAGGCCTCCTGCTGGAACACATTCCCATGTGCGCCAAGCGTACCACCGGTATCGTAAGCCGCGGCGGTTCTATTCTTGCTCTGTGGCAGATGCGTCATCACCAGCAGAACTTCCTGTACACCCACTTCCGCGAAATCTGCGAAATTCTTGCCCAGTACGACGTGGCTGTTTCTCTGGGTGATGGTCTTCGTCCAGGTTCTCTGGCAGACGCCAATGACGAAGCCCAGTTCGGTGAACTGGACACCCTGGGCGAACTTACCAAGATTGCCTGGGAATACGGCGTTCAGGTGATTATCGAAGGTCCGGGCCACGTGCCCATGCACAAGATCCAGGACAACATGGCTCGCCAGCTGGAAAAGTGCCACGGCGCACCCTTCTACACTCTTGGACCTCTCACCACCGATATCGCTCCCGGCTACGACCACATTACCTCTGCCATTGGTGCGGCTCAAATCGGTTGGTACGGTACCGCCATGCTTTGCTACGTAACTCCCAAGGAACACCTGGGCCTGCCTAACCGCGACGACGTTCGTGCAGGCGTTGTTACCTACAAGCTTGCCGCCCACGCCGCTGACATCGCCAAGGGCCATTTTGCAGCCCAGTTCCGCGACGATGCCCTCTCCCGCGCTCGCTTTGACTTCCGCTGGAACGACCAGTTCGCACTGTCCCTGGATCCCGAAAAGGCCATGGAATTCCACGACGAAACCCTCCCCGGAAACCAGGCCAAGTCCAGCCATTTCTGCTCCATGTGCGGTCCCAACTTCTGCAGCATGCGCATTACAAAGGCTATCCGCAACTTTGTGGATACCGGCGATATTGGCGACGTGTAGCTGGATATTTTAAAATGGCAATATGGCGGGGTTTACGGTTGTTTTTGAACTGTAACCCCGCTTTTTTTGTGTGATAATTCTGTTTTTGATCTGAACTTAGCGGGGGTGGTGGCAAAAAATGTGCTGTACCCCAGCTGATAAAGGCTGACTTCACGATTTTATTCTCGTAACGCGTGTTTTTTAGCGGGGTTGTGGAAAATATGTGCCTGATACCCCCGCTATTTATTGCTTTTAATGTCTTATTAGTTTATATTAACCTGCGAGGTATTTATGATTTTAGACGAAACATTCAAGTTGACAAATGGCGCCCGTATTCCGAAAATTGCCCTGGGTACTTGGCAGACACCCGACGATGTAGCCGCTTCTGCCGTAGTGGCTGCCATTGAAGCAGGTTACAAGCATATTGATACTGCTGCAGTTTACGGCAACGAACGCGGGGTTGGCGAGGGACTCGCTACTGCCCTCCAGAAAACGGGCATCCATCGCGAAAGCATTTTCTTGACCAGCAAGATTCCCGCCGAAGTCAAGAGCTACAAGGGTGCGGAGCAGAGCATTCAGGATAGTTTTGAACGCTTGGCAACACCCCACATTGACATGATGCTTATTCACTGGCCCAAGCCCTGGATAGAAATGAAGGATCCCAATGCGCCATCCTACTTTGCAGAAAATCTGCAGGTGTGGAAAGCTATGGAAGAGGCAAACGAATGTGGCAAGATCCGCTGCCTGGGTGTTTCCAACTTCAGTATTGATGACATCAAGAATATTCAAGATAATTGCCGTGTCCAGCCGGTAGTGAATCAGATTCGAGTTCACATTGGGCATGTTCCCACGGAGTTGATTGAATTCTGCCATTCCAACGGAATCCGGATTGAAGCTTATTCTCCAAATGCTACAGGTCGCCTGGCCAATGTCCCTGCAGTTTGTGAAATGGCGAAGAAGTATGGCGTTTCCGTTCCCCAGCTGGCAAACCGCTTCTGCCTGCAGTTGAACTTGGTGACACTTCCCAAGTCTACTCACGCGGAACGCATTATCGAAAACGGCAATCTAGATTTTGAAATTAGTGCCGACGATATGGAACAACTGCTGGAAATGCCTGAAATTTAGAACTGGGCTTTTGATTTAGCTTGATTTGCCCCATTGGGCTAATTTTTGCGGGACGTCTCGGGATGGGGGGCGTTCCGCTTTTGCTACATTAAGAACATGAAGTTTTCTCGCAAAGTTTTATTGCATGTTATGGCGGCGCTTTCCATGGTGCTGCCGACCTCAGTTCTGGCCGATGTCAATCTTCCTGTACATCGTGAAGTTTTACCCAATGGCTTAACCGTTCTTTTGCATCCCAATAACCAGGCGCCTACCGTAAGCTGTCGCTTGTTCTATGTGACAGGTTCTGTTCACGAGGTCCCGGGCAAGTCTGGTCTTGCTCACCTACTAGAACATGAATTGTTCAAGGGTACCAAGAAGGTGGGTATTCAGGATAGTGTGGCAGACGTTCGTTTTATGGCCTTGCAGGACAGCCTTCAGTCTCTGATTCGCCCAGCAAAGATTGCCGGCGACACAGCTACCGTCAAGAAACTTACCGCAGAACACGACTCTATCGTCAATGAACATCGCAAAATCTTTGTGAAGGATGAACTGTGGGGCGCCTACCAGGCTGCTGGTGGAACGGGTCTCAATGCTTTTACTACGGACCTTATGACCGCTTACATCGTGACTCTTCCCAAGAACAAGATTGAAATGTTTATGTGGTTGGAAGCAGATCGTATGCAGAACGCCGTACTTCGTGAATTCTATTCTGAACGTGATGTGGTCCGTGAAGAACGCCGCATGCGCTATGACGACAAGCCTACGGGACGCTATTACGAAACCTTGAATTCTATGATTTACGAGGCGTTCCCGTACCGCGTGCCCACCATCGGTTGGCCCAGCGATATTGCTAATCTGACTCGTGAAATGGCTGACGAACATTATCGCAAATACTACAAGCCCCGCAATGCCATTCTCGTTTTGGCGGGCGATTTGGATACGATGTCCACTATGGAGATGGTGAAGAAGTATTTCAGCGGAATTCCTGCGGGGGAGGCATTCCCGCCGTTAACTATCCGCGATCCTGAACAGGCTGGGGAAAAACGCCTGACGGTGAAACGTCCCGATGCACCTAATATGTATAACCTGGTATTCAAAACTCCAGAAGTGGGAGATGATATTCTGTACGCTCTGGATATTGCGGAAGGCGTACTGAACGGTCGCAGCGGCAAGCTGTACAAGCGCTTGGTTGAAGAGGAAAAACTGGCTGTTGGTGTTAGTGCCAGCAATAGTCCCAACAAGTATGTCTCCGAGTTTAGCGTTCGTGTGAACATGCGTCCCGATGCTGACCCTGCCAAAGTGGAATCCATCATTTGGGAAGAACTGGAAAAATTAAAGACAGAGCCTGTTAGTGAACGGGAATTCCAGAAGGTTAAAAACCACGCCTATGCTGGCCTTGTCCGTAGCCTTACAGATATGGAAAATGTAGCTACCATGTTAGCCTGGTATGAAATGTATGGTGACTATAAAATTTTCATGCAGTGGGCAGACCGCTTGAACAAGGTTAGCTCAGCTGATGTGCAGAATGCAGCCCAGAAAACATTCGTCCGCGAGAAATCTGTGGCAGGGTTCCTGCTAAAGGAAAAGAAATAGCGCGGGATATGTAAAGCCGCTTATGGGTTTTTATGAAATTGCTAGCAGGTTTTGATTAAATTCGCTTATAAATTTTTGAGGAATGCTCCTTTTATAAGTAGATTTTTAATTTGTATGTACTGTTTGGGCTTAAAAATGCGTTCTGGTGTCGAATACTCACTCATAAATCAAATGTGAAAATGATTTTTATAAGTGAAATTTTGCGAACAAGAGGAAGTTTTGTCTCTTAACCGCTTATAAATTTCAACTGAAAACCTATTTTATAAGCGATTTTGAAAAAAGTAGTTGAAAGAGGCCGATATGATTCAGGAAATGTTGCAGTATAACAAGGAATTTGTGGCTAGCAAGGGATACGAAAAGTTTGCTACCAGCAAATATCCCGATAAGAAAATCGCCATCGTTACTTGCATGGACACTCGCTTGGTGGAACTTCTGCCGGCAGCGCTAGGCATCAAGAATGGCGATGTGAAGATGATCAAAAACGCTGGCGGCACCATTACCAATCCCTTTGATAGTACGGTGCGTAGCCTTCTCGTTGCCATTTATGAACTAGGCGTCAATGAGGTGATGATCATTGGTCATACAGGCTGCGGCGTTCAGGGCATGGATGCTCAGGAAATGCTTCACTTGATGAAGGAACGTGGTGTCGATGAAGAACACATTAGCCTCATGCGTCATTGCGGCATTGACTTAGATTCCTGGCTGCATGGCTTCGAAGATACTGAGGCCGCAGTTCTTGAAACTGTTGACCTGGTGAAAAATCATCCCCTGATGCCTAAGGATGTTGTAGTTCGCGGCTATATCATGGATTCCGAGACTGGCGCGCTAAAGTCTCTATAAAAAAAAACGGCAGGGAAGTGCATTACCAAATCCCTGCCGCGGCGCGTTTTTATGGAATGGATTGCGCCTTTTTTGCTGTGTGGATCAGCAAACTTTTTGACTGATTAAGAAACCTTGCTGTTTTGTACCGCGCGGTACTAGCAGAAGAAATCCTTCCAGATTTGAGTGCCTAGCTCGCAGAGGCGAGTCTGCACGTCTTCAATCTTCTCGTGAAGACCGCTCCTGATGATTTCCTCGATGGTGGAGAAAGCCATGTCAGAACGCATCTTCCCGAGGAGACGGAGAGAGTCCGCGTTGCTCTTTACGGGGAAGGCGATATTCTTGAGGTTGATTTCTGCCTGCTCCAGGCAGTAGCGAAGTGACCTGGGGAAGTCTTCGCTCAGGAGCAAGAAATCGGCCACGTTCTGAGGCGTTACATTGGAATTCTTGCGGTGGAACATTTCGTAGGCGCCTACGCTCTTGAGAACCGCATTCCACTGCACCGTATCCATGGCCATGCCTACCATACTTACATCCGGAAGAAGGATGTAATACTTCACGTCCAGAATTCGTGAAGTCTGGTCGGCGCGCTCGATCATGGTGCCGAGGCGGGCAAAGTTCCAGGCCACGTCATGAGTCATGGTGCCCTGGATGATACCTACGGTCAGCTGGCTGAATTCCTTTACGCTGCAGTAGAAGGCGTGGGGTGCGGCCAGGGCCTGCTTCTGGGTTTCAGGATCGTTCAGCTTAAGATAGAACTGGTTGATGGCAATCCAAAGTTCCGAGGAAATTCGCTCACGGACACAGCGGGCGTTTTCGCGGGCGGCTGCCACGCAGGAAATGATGCTGCTGGGATTTTCCTTGTCGAAGGTAAGGAAGGTCAGGGCGTTTTCGGTGGAAACGTGGGCGTAGCTCTTGAAAAATGCGTCTGCGTTACCGGCGGTCTGGATCACCGGTTCCCAGGGGCGTTCTTCGCCGGGCAAGTCCAACTGCAACTGAAGATTGACATCGATGGCGCGTGCCACGTTTTCTGCACGTTCAATATAACGGCCCAACCAGTAAATGGAATCTGCAACTCTG
>JAZRXW010000093.1:0-46369 GCA_045600425.1 Fibrobacter sp. | reverse complement strand
TACCGGACTCATTCGCGCCATGACTCCAAAGAACGATGCGGAACGAGGCTGGCTGCTTGAAAACCTGGTGTTTATGCACCTGCGCCGCGGCAACAATAAAATCGAGTATTACATCAACAAATCTGGCGGCGAAGTTGACTTTTTGGTGACTGACCAAAATTCAAAATCACGGCAGCTAATCCAAGTCGCCTGGAACATGGAAAAATCCGAAACATCGAATCGCGAACTGTCCGCCTTGCGTCTTGCCCGCGATGAAATAAAAGTCAAGGACTGCCTGGTTGTCACCTGGGATTCCGAAGCCGTTCTGGATGACGGAATTCAAGTCGTTCCCGTTTGGAAGTGGTGCTTGGGGTAAGGCTTTTACGCATACAGAACTTTCTGGAAATCCACAAAGATTCTGTTTAGCGTTTTTGCGTCCACATTCATTTTGTTGCAAGCGTCTTTTACGGTTCCGTATTGGAGCTTGACGAGTTCTGGCAACTGTTTAAGAGCGAGCGAATCTACGCCGTTTTCCACATATTGTTTCAAGACAAACTCTACGAAAGATATTTGCTTATCTGTCAGTTCCTGAATAATGCTATCGTGCATCAACTGGACGCGTGCGGCGCGTTCCATTGGCGTGCTTTGGTATGCGATATATTCAAGGACATCTAGCAAATCGCATTTTTCGTTGGCGGTAAGTGTCTGCACTTGGCGAAGGCGCTCTCTGCTGAAACCTCCATCGGCGAGGCGTTGCAAAAGTTCTTCGCGAGTCTTCGGGTCGGACCATTTTGTGCGAAGGTCTTTTTCATTCTTGAAAAAACTTGGAATTTTACCGAAGAGAATTTTAATGAACTGCTCGATAGTAATGAGTTCGCCGTCAAACATGAAGCGTTCTGTCCATTCGGTCGCCAGCTGGATTTTATGGCCTGGCGAAAGTTCGATAACCACCTTCTTCTTTTTTTGATCTTGTACTGGACAGGTACAAGGTAAGTTGCCGCAAACTTTACAAGGCTTGGGCTTTACGGGAGGCTTGTTGCCGCCTCCGCGTTTTCCGCATGTGCAGGGAAAATTGCCGCACTTTTCGCAAATCGGGTCGCCGTCCCAATCGGGGTCGGTAAAGTTCTTGCTGGCACCGACAAAGTCATAGACGGTAAAGAAGTACTTTCCATCAAACAGACGGGTGCCGCGGCCAATAATCTGCTTGAATTCAATGATGTTGTTGACCGGGCGCATTAAAACGATGTTGCGAACATTTTTTGCGTCAACGCCTGTAGAAAGTTTCTGCGACGTGGTGAGAATGGTGGGCAGCAATTTTTCGTTATCCTGGAACGCCCTGAGATCCTTTTCGCCCTTGTCGCCGTCGTCGCTGGTGACGCGCTTGCAGTAATCGACATTTGGCTTTTTGGAATTTTGATTGATTAGGTCTCGCAGAATGGCGGCGTGAGCCTGAGTGGCGCCAAATACGATTGTCTTTTCATCGGGATCGATTTGATCCAGAAATTCCTTGACGCGGTGTTCGTCGCGGGCGCGGATTTCAATGTTTCCCTGATAGAAATCATTTTCGTTGTAAATGCGGTTGGGGTCCACTTCGCCACTTTCCACATCGTCGTCTTCGTCATAGGCGTATGTGTCGATGTTTGATTTAGAAATGCGGACGCGGTATGGAGTAAGGAAACCATCTTCGATGCCCTGCTTCAAGGAATATTCATAGACGGGCTTTCCGAAGTATTTATAAGTGTTGGCGTTTTCCTTTCGCTTTGGAGTGGCGGTAAGACCTAGATGGTAGGCTTTCTGGAAATATTCAAGAATGCCTCGCCAGCGGCTTTCGTCATTGGCTACGCCGCGGTGACATTCGTCGATAATCACCAGGTCAAAAAAGTCTTCGGGATAGGCCTTGAACAAGGCTTTTCCCTTATGTTCTGTCATGAAGGTCTGGAAGATGCTGAAGTAGATGCTACGGCTTGTGGAAACATCGCCTTTTGCCTTGCGAATATTTTCGGGAGTGATTCTGCACATGGCATCTTCGGGGAATTGCCCGAAATCGTTCAACGCCTGATTAGAAAGAATGTTTCTGTCGGAAAGAAACAGTATTCGAGGCTGGCGACTTGTGCCGCTAACATTCCAGCGGGCTTGTGTTAATTTCCAGCAGATTTGGAATGCGATATAGGTTTTGCCGGTACCTGTTGCAAGAGTCAAGAGAACGCGATCCTGCTTGCGGGAGAAGGCGTCCATTACGGCGTTGACTGCGTTTTCCTGATAGTAGCGGGGTGACTTGCCGCCATCGCGATTGAACGGAACTGCATTCAGCTTGTCACGGAGAGGATTGTTGACGGGGAACCGTATTGCCCATAGTTCATCGGGAGATGGGAATGCATCGATAAGACCTTCCTTGCCTGTTTTCATGTCGATGGCCCAGATTTTGTCTCCGTTGCAGGAATAGGTAAAGCGGATGCTCATGCGCTTGGCGTATTCCTTGGCCTGGGCCACGCCTTCGCTAACATCCACCTCGTCTTTTTTGGCTTCTACGATGGCGATTTTGATGCCCTTGTAAACCAGCAGATAGTCGATTTTCTTGGGATTGCGCTCGTGATTGGCGATGCGGCCCGGCGCAATTTCATAGGCAGACTGTTCCGTAAAGATTTCACTTTCCGGAATCACTTCCCAACCCGCTTCTTTCAGCTTCGGGTCAATCTTCTTTCGTCTGGTATCGGACTCGTTCATAATCTAGTAAGCAGTGGTTAGTGGCTAGTGTTCAGTAAATGAATTGATGCAAGAAGTTCTTTCCTATAGTGTCATTGCGAGGAGCGAAAGCGACGTGGCAATCTAGAGCATTCCTTCAAACGCTTGTTTGAGAAGAGCCTTCTTCAGTTCGTCGCAGTCGGCTAGGACTTGCTTGTAGTTGGATTCTAGTTGTTTGACTTTTTCGGAAAGGGAATCCAGCTTGGCGACAATTTGCTTTTGGATGGGGAGGGGAGGAAACGGAAATGTCATTTTTTCAAATGTTGCAAGATTTAAATTATCTTGGGCAGCCCCTTTACCTAGAATTTGTAATTCACTTTTAAAAAATTGAAGTACATAAAAAACGTAGTCGACAGTTGTTCGTTTTTCATTTGGAATAAAGCCAATTACGCTATCAGGAAAACAACAAGGTATAGTAAGAATTGTGGTTTCCGCAATATTCGCTGCAATAGTAATGCAAAGTGTCCCTTTCGGCCACAATTTACTTTGTGATAAGCCGAACTCATTGTATGTATCAGTGTATTCGATGAGATATTTGCCGGAGTTTCGAATGTCGCCTGTTTGTATGAAAGGGTAGTTTCCGCCAAAAAGTTTTTTGTCGTTTCTTGGTCTATGCTTTGATTTGCCTCTAGAAAAGTCTATTGCAACATTTTTCAATAATTCGTGATTATCTTTTGATATTTCGCTAAAAAGTTTTTTTAGGGTTGTTTGGAAAAGGTCTTTGGCGTTTTGGAGGTTGGTTTCGGCGGTGGTTTTGATGGCGTCAATTTTTTCAAAGGCGTCGTCTAAAACCTTGACAATCCGCTCCTGCTCATCCAGCGGCGGAATGGGAATGGAAATTTCTAATAAATCCGCTTTTACCAAACTTGGAATTGTGGTTCCTTTATTCATTGAATAGAAATCAAATGATTTACAGAAATAGAATAAGAAGAATGAATTACAATTCTTTTTGGGCGAAAATCCAAAAGCTGTATCAACATTCCAAAATGGTTCATTAACGAAAATGGGGTTGTTAATTGATCCTTTTCGGCCAACTATGGTGCAACCTGCGGGACAAATAAAACTATTGGCACGCCCCATTTCTCCACCACTTCCGTAAATGGGATATTTCCCATTAGGAACTTCTACGGCTTTTTGGTTGCGTCCGCTAACAATTTCACACACATCCCCAAGTTTCTTCCATTCCCATTCAACATTCTTCTTACTCATATAAACCTTTTTGTTCTAGATCCTTCGCTACGCTCAGGATGACACTCGTGTTGCTAGATTCCCGGTCAAGCCGGGAATGACGATGGCAAACTACTTCATGCTTTTGACGAGTTCTTTCAGGAGTTGTTCACTTTCCTTGTTGAGGCGATGCATTTCGTCGATAATCTCGGAAGGTTCGCGGAGCTCCACTTCGGTTTTGCGATTGGGATTCTTTACGGAAAGATCGTAGTTCTCATTCAAATCCGAGACCTTGATGGTCCAGGAATTTTCACTGTCGGTCTTTTTCTTTTGCAGCTGGACAAATTCGGCAAGATCCTCTTCACTCAGGGGATTTGTCTTGCCCAGGTTTCTGCCGAAGTTGGGCTGGTAATACCAAATCTTGTCGGTGGGCTTGCCTTTTTCAAAGAACAGCACCACGGTCTTTACGCCGGCACCGGTAAACACGCCGCTGGGCAAATCCAGGATGGTGTGGAGGTTGCAATTTTCAAGGAGGCTTTTACGCAAGGCAATGGATGCGTTATCCGTATTGCTCAGCACTGTGTTCTTGATGACAACGCCAGCCCTGCCGCCGGCTTTCAGCATCTTCATAAAGTGCTGCATAAACAGGTAGGCGGTTTCGCTGGTCTTGATTTCAAAGTTTTGCTGGACTTCGGCGCGTTCCTTGCCACCGAAGGGCGGGTTCGCCAGGATTACATTCTTACGGTCCTTTTCTTCTACCGCGGCCATGTTCTCGGTCAGGGTGTTGGTGTGCAGAATGTTGGGCGCACTTACGCCATGGAGAATCATGTTCATGATGCCGATGATGTAGGCCAGTCCCTTCTTTTCCTTGCCGTAGTAGGTGCTGGTCTGCAAGGTTTCCTTTTGGGAAACGTTCTTCACCTTTTCCTTCATGTAGGCGTATGCTTCGCAAAGGAACCCTGCGCTTCCGCAGGCGGCGTCGTAAACTGTTTCGCCAATTTTTGGGTCCACCACTTTCACGATGGTTCGGATCAGGGGGCGGGGCGTGTAATACTCGCCACCGTTTCGGCCTGCGTTACCCATACGGTGAATCTTGTCTTCGTACAGGTGGCTCATTTCGTGCTTTTCTTCGCTACTCTGGAAGCTGAGCTTGTCGGCATACCAGAGAATTTCACGGAGGTTGTAGCCGCTGGTAATCTTGTTTTTCAGTTCCCCGAAAATTTCACCGATTTTGTATTCCAGGGATGCTGCGCTGGAAGCCTTTTCCTTGAACTTCTTCAGGTAGGGGAAAAGTTTTTCGTTCACGAAATCAATAAGGTCGTCGCCGGTCATGGCCTTGTTGTGGTCCGGTTCGCCCTTGGAAGTTTTGGGAGCCGCCCAGGTTTCCCAGCGGAATTTCTTTTCGATGATCCGTTCGTAATCTTCGCCACGGAGGGCCGCTTCGTCTTCGCGTTCGCTTTCCAGGTTGTCCAGGTACTTGAGGAAAAGGATCCAGGAGGTCTGTTCCACGTAATCCAATTCGTTGCTGCAGCCACCCTCTTTCCAAAGGATGTCGTCGATATTCTTGAAAACCTGTTCGAACATGTGGGCTCCTCTTTTGAGGTTAGCCCTGTGCAGGTGATTTTTGTGCCGCGCTCTTTGCTAATGCAAATAAAAAAGCGTGGACCGAATGCACCTATCGAATCTGAGGTTCGGCAAAACCATTTCCCAATAAGCACAAACGACCCACGCCCATTTCTGGACGTGAGCGTTCGCCTCATCCTTGGGAATTTTCGAAATTTTGCCGATTTCAGATTCGCGGATAAGAGCTAACTCTACGTTAAATTCTGCATCCTTCGCCACTTGCGCAGCGGAGAACTATGTCAAGGAGAATATAAATAAAAAGCAAAAGAAAAAGGTTGGCAGGGAGAGCCACCAACCATAAAATCGTTACTTATTCAAGATAATTGAAAGTTTTGTTCCGTCAAAAGGCTCTCCCCAGCCATTTTTCTCGCTGAATTTCGAGAATACCACAAGTTTTGGATCCGGTAGAGGAATGTTCTCTTTTTCGAGCATACTGGTGATATCTTCAAGAATTTTTAGGCTTTCTTCACCATAGCCAGGAATGTTGGTAAAGGCGTAAATTTCTTCCATGCTATGAATGGCTTCTATGAGTGTTGCGTAATCGTCGCCCAATCCTTCATATAAATTTTTAAAGACATCATATTCCTCCTTTGTCAAATAATTGAAATCAGATGTTTCATAGGAAGGAAATTCAAAAAAACATTCTGGCAAGATGTCAATTATTCTTTTGGACCATTCGTCAAGAAACATTTCTCCGGTTGCATTCCATAACTTTTCGAAAAGGGGAGACCAATTCTTTTGAGAGTATTTTTTTGACAAATATTTTTCCGCACACATAATTGCATACGCAATGCGACCGTTCCAAGAGACGTTTTTTAAAGTACTTGAGATCATTCTATTTACTCCTTAAAATTTCCATCCGGTGTGGTTGCCTTTTATTCTGTTTTTAAAAGCTTCCGTGCAATTTTCGCAAGCTTCCTTGGGGTCGCCAACATGACCTTTGTAAGTGTGTATGGTTGAAATATAGATATTCTCCATTTTGACTCCTGCATTTAATGCTTGGTTTATTGCGTCAACTTCGGCACAATTTCCAAGCGGGTATCGATTTAGTGTTTTAGGTGGTAATACTCCGTGTTCTCCAAAGATTGCTGAATTTTTCTTAGTGTTGTTGAGCTCAATACCTCCGTTTCGACCAATGAATTGTTGACCAGTTTCCGAGTCTATTGCGATGCAGGCTGTGTTGAAATCCCGACGTTTATTTTTTGATATACTTTCCAGTTTTTGTGCTTCTTTATTGGCCCAATTCGTGATTTCTGAGTGCATGAAATCTGCGTTACAGGATTTTGCTCGATTTCTTGCACCCACTGTTCCATGAAATAATCCGCTGTAATTTGTTCCCATATCGGTCCCTATGTTGTTTTTACAAGGGAGAGATAGATTTTGGAACTATTTTTTGCATTCCTCGTGAAGGAATGTGAAAATAGCGAAATTAAGCTGATTTCAAGCGCAGTGTATGTAAAGTTGTCGTTTTTTCGCTTGTTTTGTTCCTTGCCGAGGAATTTATTTTTTGTGAGTTGTATAGATACTTGTCGCTGATGGCTTTGAATCCTTGTTGCGTCAAGAAATTATTTGCTTCGTCAATTGTGATTTCTGTAGTATTTTGCAGCAATACCTTGTAGCAGGTATGTTCTGTAGATCCTGTAAGTATAAGACCGGCGGATTTTAACAGATTCTCAGAACATTCAAAACTGACTCTCAGTCCGACACAGATGGCGACAATTGTTGGCAGGGAGGGCCTGTAATCATCATCTTTTATCCTTGTGTAAATTTGGGGGGATAAGCCTGTTTGACTGCAAAATTTTTGCGAGTTCAATTTTTTTGCTTTGACGATTTTTTGTAGGTACCTTGCAAAGGTATCGTTGCTACAATATGGGCATGTATTCCGTTCAGACAACAGCAAAGACATCTCTCCTTGAAGGAAAGCGACCTTGTCTTCACTTTGTGTCTGAATGGTTTTCTGCATTTATTTAAATAGCGGTAAATCTTTTATAAAGTTGTCTCGCTTGTGTGATGAAATTTTATTATTTCTTTGATTGACCTTGTATTCTGTGACAATGATGTTCCTGATTTCGCAATATGCCCTCATTTCAGAAGAGATGGAACCATAAAATAGAATGTGCAAAGGCTTTACAATTTCAATCATTTTTATGAAACCGTCATAGAAAATTTTTCGGACTTCTTCATCTTTTTGTCCTCCATAAATGCTTACACATACGATGGTTTGGTGGTGAATACCTTGAAATGCAAAGCGATATGATCGCTCGTCTGACCATCGAATAAGAGGTATAACCTTAAATCCATTTTTTTGCAGGAAGAACGTAATCGCCCGAGACAGATAAACATGGTAACATTGCATGGCTAAAGGCATGTCTAGGTAGAGACTGATGTCTGGAGATATCAATCCTGCAAATTTTCTCAGTCTTTTGAAATATTTCCGCGGGTTTCTGATGAATCTCCAAAATTTGAAGTCATGTTCAAAGAAATGGACATAGGTTTTGCTTGCTTCTTCAATAGTTATTTTCTTTTTGACCGCTTCTGAAAAGGGAATCATCTTTTCAGGAGTTTCACTTACTTGATGTTGAACTTGTGGAATTTCGTCATCACCACAGAATTCTGCTCCATCAACCCATTCCGCATGGAAAATATCAATTTGTTTGTTTCTGGTAAGACTCATATGCCTCCTTTTTTGAAAGTGGTTGGTTTTGTTGTCTAATAATATTGAGTAGGCTTTTTTGCTAAAATTTTTTATGGATGCAAAAAAAGCGTGGAATCGTCTGCGCTTACTAGTACGGAGGGTCACCACAACCCAGTCACCAAATAAGCACAAACGACCCACGCCCATAAAGACGTGAGTGTTAGCCTTATTCTTTGGTGACTTATGAAAGTGGTGAATTTTCCGTATCTAGAATAAGGGCAAAACTCTCTATTAAACCTGCGTCCTTCGCCACTTGTGCAGCGGAAAACTATGTCAAGGAGAATATAAATAAAAAAAACAGCCAGAACCTGGTGAAGGTTTGGTTGTTTATTATAAAAAAGGGCAAAAATGCTTTTCTCTGTTCGTCCGGAATCTTACTTATGTTCATCAGTCTCCCTATCTTCGAATAAATCAACCTGCCATTTCTCTAGATGACGCTTAACAGGCAGAACTGTTCTTGGAATATTGTTCTCGTCGCATATGATTTCTGCTAGAGTCCTGTCGGCGATTTTGTAAGTGTGGACTAGATCTTCAAGACTCTTGTACTCTGAGCATCGGCTTGGGTCGAAATATCCATCGCCATTTTCATCTTGTAAATGAATGCGAACTTTTCCAACTCCTTTGAAAGGGTCGTCAAATTCAATGCAGTACCAATTGTCGTTGTATTTGAATTCTATTCCAGTGGTGCATTCTTCAAAAAAATTTTCTACAGAAGTGAAGGAAATCATTTTGCGTTAACCTTTCTTGAGGGATTTCTGCCGACACGGAAATCTGGGAGAGCCGCCAACCATAAAACTGTTACTTATTCAAGATAATTGAACGCAATCCTCCCCGTCAATCTTAACCATCCACAAATCCCGCCTCCGCCATGCATTTTTGTGCGAAGCAATCGGCTTCTTCTTCCTTTTCGGGATGGTGGTGGGTAATATCGACATTTTGCAGACAGATTCCTTTTTTGCCGTGGTATAGAACGTGGGCGAGTTCGTGGAAGAATGTGTGCCACATGGCTTCGCGGCTCTTGAAACGGTCGTGAAGTTGAATTAAGGGAACATCCTTGTACCAGCGGTACATTCCATGT
This sequence comes from Fibrobacter sp., assembly GCA_045600425.1. Classification (GTDB taxonomy): domain Bacteria; phylum Fibrobacterota; class Fibrobacteria; order Fibrobacterales; family Fibrobacteraceae; genus Fibrobacter. The sequence continues at coordinate 37,085 of JAZRXW010000093.1, read as the reverse complement.
ACGGGAGCTGTCTTGAAGTTCTGTACAAAAAGAATGCGAATTCCGATTTTGCGGCAAAGCTCTGCAAGCCCGGTCATGCAATCATCAACTATGTCGGCTTCGGGAGTGTTGTAGGTAATGTCCTTTGCGCTTTCGGGAAGGGTTTTGTTTGCCGCTGCAAAATCAATAATTTCGGATAGGTGCTGCTTTAGTTTCTTGCGAACAGCCTTGTGGTCTTGCGGTTCCATGGGGTCTTCGTCAGAAAGGATTTCTCCCCGGCGAATCCACATGGACATGGCGTAAGGGTCTTTCACCTCTGCCAGGGAAATCCTGAAGGCGACTTTTAGACGTGCGTCTTTGTAATAGCGGTCCCAGGCCTGCGGGGTTCCTACTGCAAAAAACTTTAGTAGCGTGTGGACTTCGTTGGCGGTGGTTTCGGTTTTGGACTTTCCCTCGGGAGCTTTTTCGATCCAGTTTCTCGCGCATGCTTCTGCCGGGAAGGATTTTTTCCAAAGGGGTTGGTTTCCGAGGCTTGCCTTGACTTTTTCGCGAATGAGGTATTCGTCGTAACTGACTTGTCGACGAAGCCAATAGCTGGAGGGAATGTTGGTCACCATTTCCAAGAGAAATGCGACTTCGGAGACGATGCGGACGTTTCCCTGTAGAATGTCGTTCACTGCCTTGGGTGTGTAGCCTATGCGAGCGGCCAGGTCGTTGGCGTCCATTCCCATTTCTTGAATTTTTTCTGCTAGATCGCGTCCTGGCGGGAAAATTACTGCAAGTTCGTCACAATGATATACGTTCATATAAAATCCTACTTATGGTAATCAACAATTTCCATGATTGAGACTGTTTGCTCTACAATTAAACCGACGGTATTTCCTTCGTTGTTGATTAATGGTTTGAAAATAAGCCTATAAGGGTGGTCCAAATCGCAAGCCCATTGCCCTGCGCGATTTCCTGTCAGTTCGTGAAAACGGCCTGGCATATTCTTTAATTCTCCCAAATTGCAAGTTTGTTTAAGAGTTTCAAGTCTAGCCCAGTAGATGTTTGCACGACGCTGCCCTAGTTTTTTTACCGCAAATGATTTATCGCCGGCGCATGCTGCCAACTCTTTATCGGCATAGACGATTTGCATTTCATGTCCTCATGTTCTCCTTTTTTTGATTAACCTAAAATATAAATTAAAATTCTAATTTAAGTGTTGTGTTTATTAAAAATTCTTGAATTGGGTGTGCTATCCACATTTTTCGTCTGCAAAAGAAGAACTTATTTGTGTTTCGGTTTCTTTAAACTCGATTTTTTTACTATATTACACCCCAACGTCGCAAGGCGTACCGGAGCTTTAGCTCAGTTGGTTAGAGCAGCGGACTCATAACCCGCCGGTCCTCGGTTCAAGCCCGAGAGGCTCCATTGAAAAAGACAGGTCGTAAGGCCTGTCTTTTTTTATACAAACAACTTTGTGCTTTGGCGGGGTATCAAAGTCCCAGTTCGCCAAGGATCAGCAGGTACTTGGAAATGGTACGGCACCATTCATAGTGGAATCCGCTGTAGGCGTTTACGACGCACTTGTCCCAATCGGCGTGCTCGGTCTTGTAGACGTTTACGGTGTCGCGGACGCAGTTGAGCATCAGGTGTGGCGCATTGGCGTCTTCTACCAAGAAGGCGTTGGCTTCGCCTGCGGTTTCGAGGCTGTAGTTCACCAGCATGGCGGCAACACCTACGGAGCGGCCTGTCAGCGGCAGGGTGCCTGCGGCCATGGCCTTGAGGATGATGGACGAAGACGGTTCGCGGAGGTTCGCCGCGAAAAGAACGTCGGAACCGGCCAGGGCGTCGCGGAGTCGCTCGGGCAGGCTTTGCTCCTCGTCGAGGTCCTGGAGACACATGGTCTCCGGGTACTGCTGGGCAAAATCCTTGTAGTAGTTCCAGTCGCCATTCTTGGCGGATACGCCTACGATAATGAATACATCCAGGTGGGCTACGTCCGAAAGGATGGTGGCGAGAGTCTCGGAGGTGTTACCGGCTTCCTTATCCAGGTGAACGTAGAGGACCATCTTGTCCTTGAAGTCCACGTTCAGCTTTTGCTGCAGGGCGAGGCGGGCGCGGTGCTTGGCTTCCTTGATGGGCAAGTTCTCCTTGCCGTTGAAATCCCAGAACTGGTAGCTGACGCCAAACTGCACTCCGATTAATTTATCTGCATTGCGGTTCAGGAATCCGCTAAGACCACCGGGCAGGTTGGTGTTCAGCATGGCGTCGCGGTATCCCGGCGACGGGAACAGTACCTTGGTGGCATAGAGGATGCCTGCCTTCAACAGGCTGACCTTTCCCCAGAACTCGTAGCCGTCCATGTTGTAGTTTTCGCGGGGCAGGCCAATCTTTTCGATCTCGCTGGACGCCACGTGGAAGTCGTACGTAATGTTGTGGACGTTGAAGAAGAAGGGGATGTCCTTGGCGAAGTCGGCGTAGACCGTTCTTGTCAGTGCGCCGGCAAGAGCTCCGCCCCATTCGTGGCCGAGGATTGCCTGACAACCGTAAGAGGTTGCCTCGGCGTAAGCCAGAGCCGCAGAGGACAAAAATGCAAATCGAAGGTGGTTGTCGGTATAGGGGACCTCATCAGGAGGTCCGTAAACGTCGGGTCTGTCGAAGTATTCCTCGTTGTAAATGTAGGTATGGAGGGGGTCCTTGTCGGAAACGTATATCTGGAAAGTCTTGCCGTGGAGTTTTTCTTCGCCTGTGTAGACGCACTGGTAACTTTCGGCGTTAATCATGAGGCTCTTGAAGAAGGGAGAACATGTTAGAACCCTGACTCCGGCGCTAGCAAAAGCGTCTGTCATGCGGTTGACCGCCGTGGCCAAGGGACTGGTGTGCTTCCAGTTTCCTGCTTCCGGGCTTACGACAAGGATGTTCATACCGAAAAAGTGCCTCCCAAAAGAAAATTTTACCTACGTTTATTCGGATAGTACAAATTTATTTATTTATTTTTATTTCGGAAATGGCTAAATAACCTTTTTGAGGATAAACGGCCTAAACTTCTGATAAGGAACAAGTAAAATGAAAAAAATCTTTATTGCCTCCATGGCTGCCGCCGTCGCATTCTCTATGGTCGGTTGCAAGAGCAAGAACGAATCCCGTGGTGATGAACACCTGGAAGCAGGCCGTTTCGCAAACGCCATTAAGTCCTATGTGGAAGCCGCCAAGAAGGGCGATGTTTCCGACGAATACTACGACAACTTTGCCAAGGCTCTGGTCCTCGGTGCCGAAAAGGAACTGAAGGCTGACGTGAATAGCGAAAAGGCCGAAGGCTATTTTGACAAGTTTACCGAAATCGTCGACAAGGTTCAGAACACCGAAGTTATCCAGACCTACGTGAACCTCATTGCCGACCAGGGCAAGAAGCAGTCCGGTGAAGAAGGCGTTGACTTTGGAACTGTTGTGAATGCCTTTGCCAAGCTGGACTCTGCCGCATCCCTTGCCAAGCGTCGCGGTCTTTCCGAGTCTTCCATCAAGGCTCTGCGTACCGAAGCAGAAAATGCATACGTTTCCAAGAACCTCGGTGCTGCAACTTCCGAATCTGATCCCGTGGTTGCTGAATACCAGTTGCTGAAGCTTGCTGAAATTGCTCCGGCAAATGCCGATGTCCAGTCCGCCCTGAACAAGAACCGCAAGCTCACTCGCGGTTACTTCCTGATCTTTGGCGAACAGATTGGCGAACCGGTCAACCGTCGTATCGACAAGTATGGCTACGTCATGGCTATGCCCACCATCAAGATGGGTCCGACTTCTCTTACCGGCGAAATCCAGTTCTGGGCTTCTACCGGTAACAACACCGAACTTGACCCCACCAAGATTAAGCTAGTCTCTGCTGATGGTCAGGAAGTCTTTGCTACCACCACCGGTGGCTGGTGCGAAAAGGAAGAACTGGTTGGCCCCAAGAACGACCAGAAGATCGAAAAGAAGAAGAAGCCTTTCAAGAAGAACGAAAAGGGTAAGTTGATGAACGAGTTCCAGTGCTCTGCAAACATCGCTTTCTCCTTCCCCAAGGGCTTTGTTCCTGATTACATCGAGTACAAGGACGAATACGGCCAGGGCAAGAAGTTCCTGGGAAAATAAGACCGCTCGCTTTTCGTCTTGAGAAGAACTTGTGGCATCGCTCGCTGCTTCTCGGGATGACAGAGCGTACTTGAAAGAAATTTCATAATGAAAAGTCCTCGGTAATGAACCGGGGGCTTTTCGCATAGAGCCGCTCGCTTCTCGTCTTGAGAAGAACTTGTGGCATCGCTCGCTGCTTCTCGGGATGACGGTGCGTCCTTGAAAGAGATTTCAGAATGAAAAGTCCTCGGTAATGAACCGGGGGCTTTTCGCATAGAGCCGCTCGCTTTTCGTCTTGAGAAGAACGTGTGACATCGCTCGCTGCTTCTCGGGAAAACAGAGCGTCCTTGAAAGAGATTTCAGGGTATAAGAATTCCTCGGCGTTCGCCGAGGATTTTTTTTGTTTTTGAATGCTCGGGTTTGCGCTGCAAGAACAGGGAAATATTTTATTTGGCTTTTGTCTTTGGTTCCCGGAGTTTTGCAATCGCCCAAAGCAGTAGGCATGTGGTAATTGGGGCTACAACGTTCCAAGGGCTCTGGTACTTAATGCTGCCCGGGGTCGAGAACCATAGCAGCAGGAACACGATGTGGGCGGAGTAGACATCCAGGCTGTGTCTGCCGATAACGTTGGTGCATTTAAAGTCCAACGCTGCTGGCCACTTTCGGACGATTCCGCCAATGAGCATCATGAACATAAAGAAGTCTGCGAACCGCAGGATTCCCAGGTGCTCCTTGCTGGTTAGGAACTCGCTTGGGGGTTGTAGCGGCAATAGCTGGTGAGACCATAGCAGGCAGAACGTAAAGGGGAGGAGCAACCAGGAGGTTGCTTTACGGATGTAGACCGCGGCCATTGTTTCGGGGAAGGGTTCTTCAAGCTTTTGCCCCTGCAGGTCTACTTGGCCCTTTGCACGCTTCCACCAGGCGGCAACAGCAGCACCTGTAAAATAGACTAGCTGCCAGCAATAGGGGTCGAAGTCTCCGTGGTAGGTCCAGCGGGGAAATATTGCGTTAACGGCGTCACGTAGTCCAAATTGTGCCGCCAGCCATACCCCCAGGGAGGGGAGCCACAGCAAGAATACTTGGGTCTTGCTTTTCGCTTTGACGAATCGCGGGAAGGTAAAGCTTCCCACCAGCATGAGAATGACGTACAGCGGTAGCACGTCCATCCATACCGGGGTGTGGACCAGCACGAGGCTTAGGGCGGTTGCTTGTAGCGGGTGGTTGTAAATAGGCTGGAACAGGTAGGCGATTCGGGGGAGGCAGAAGTACGCCAGAGTCGCCATTGTCACGAGTGTCAACGTGTGGTAAATCCAAATTCGCCCTGCACGTTTACGCATCCAGCTTTGGGAGGGGTCCTTTGCCTGTTTGCTTACGGCGGCGTACATCCCCACAAATCCAGACAAGAAAAAAAAGCCTTCGGCTGCAGTAAAGAAGCCGAAGCACTGATAAAGGTAGGTGTAGATGGGCTTGCCGAAATGATCCAGGGTCATCTGCAAAAGCAGAAGGCCGCGGATAGAGTCTAGCGCCCGGATTCTCACTGGATTCTAGGCGATTAGAAGCTTACCTTGCCGCTGAAACCCATGGCGAACTTGGCGTCCTGGAAGGGGTCTACGTCTTCGTCGCTGAAGTTGTAGCCAAACCAGAATACCACTTCGGTCTTCATGGTGGGGTACAGGTAGAAGTTCATGCCCAGGAACTGGTATTCGTCATTGTTTTCGTCAGCGTTGCGGTCGTGATATTCGTAGCTAACGCCCATGGTGAACTTCTTGTGGATGTTAAAGCTGGGCTCGATGGAGAAGAGCATCTGGTCTTCGGTCATGAGCTGCGGTGCCACGTCGTAGTCACTGTCGGTAATGACGTAGGAGAAGGTGGAGGCCAGGTTGAAGATGCCGTAGTTCATGCTGGGTTCCAGCAAGAAGCTGTGGACTCCGTTACCCTTGTAGGGGTGAAGTCCCCAAACCGCATAGATACCGTAGTTAAATACTTCGTAGCTCCTGGAGTAGTCTACTTCTACACCCAGAACGTAGGTGTGGCTGCGGCCGATGTGTTCGCCGAATACCCAGTCCACACTCGGGGTCAAGATCAAGTGTTCGTCCGGACGGTTCAACATGGGGTAGGAATAGGTGGCAAACATTGCCAGAGAGTTGCGGCTGTTTTCGGAAGCACCAAAGTAGAACTTACCGTTACCGTACTTTTCGTTACCGAATTCTACGCCAATACCGCGGAGATTCTGTTCTCGGGTAATGACGGCGTAGCGGGAGGCGTCGCGCCAGAAGTAGTAGTTGTAGTTACCGGCACTGTAAGTCATGTCGCCAAAGATGACGCTTACATCGTGAGAGGCGTCCCAACGGAGCTGTACGCCCTTGAAGTCAAAGGAGGTATAGCGGTTGTCCACGTCGTTGATGGCGGTGGAGCGTGCGTAACCGTGGCGAACTTCGGCGCTTGCGGTTTCGCCATTCTTGACGTAGTTGCTGGTGGTGTTTCCGGTAACGACTACGGAAATGTTTTCGTCCAGATTTGCCTTCAGGGACAGGTCGATGTCCTGGTTTGCCGCATTGTTGGGGTCAAAGTCATCATTAAAATAGCTGGCATAGTCAAAATTCACGTCACCGTGGAATTCCACGTCCACAGCGTACGAAAGTCCAGCGGTAGCCAATGCCAGGGGCAAAATCAGTTTACGCATAATAATTTCCAGTAGGGTTTGAATTTTCTTGCCGTAATTTAGAAAATTCTGTTATTGAAGACCAAAGCTTGAACGTTTTTTGGTATGTAGGAGGGCATAAACCAGCGCTGGTATAGGTTCACTTGCTGTTTTTTCCGATTTAGGTTGAGTTGTAGAACCTAATCACCTGCACTTTTGTAAATTTGTTCATTATGAAGAAATTACGTGTTCTTAAGTCACTTCTCTTGTTGGTTCTTTTGCTGGTTTGCCAGTTTGCATTCGCCTTGACCGCTGATGAAGCCATGGCAAAATCGAAGGCTTGGTTTAAAACAGGAAAAATCTGGAGTCTGGATTTTAAGGTCCAGGTGTTTTATGCGGACTCTCCGGATATTGCCTCCGAAAATGGAAGCCTGCTGGTAGGCGAAGGCGACAAGTTCAAGCTGGACATGGCGGGTATCCGTTTCTACAGCGATGGGGAAAGTTTGTGGCAGCACAATGTGGAACAAAAACAGGTCCTTATTAAAGCTGTGGAAGATTTGTCTAGTCAGTTGCATCCTTCGGAACTGCTTTTCAAGTACCTGAACTGCAAGGCGACCCAGATGAGCACCGGCTCCTTTGGCGGCCAGACCTTGTGGGTCTTGAAGCTCGATCCCGAAAAGTATGCGGGGCAGTTCACCCAGATGGAAGTTTGGCTTTCTCAGAAGGATTTCTCTCCGGTGCGTCTGTTTACGGTGGATCCTGCCGGCAACAGCTCCTGGTACAACATCGTGAATTTGAAGATTGTTAAGTCTGCTTCCATCGAAGATTTTCGTTACAAGTCTCAAAATGACGTAGACGAAATCGACATGCGCTAGGGAAGTCTATGAAACGTGTTTTTTTGAAAAAGTCTCTCCAGAAGGTTGCCTGTGCGGTGGCGTTGTCCCTGACGGTGCCGATGGCTGCAGAGACTTTGTTTAGCAACTACGCTTTGAACGTTAACGAAACGGGTACACCAGGAACCCTCTGGGTGTTTTCTCGAGGCGACATCTACAGCGGCGTGACTTTGCTGGATCTGGAAGTCGGAACTTCTGGACTTGTCCGAGTTGTAAAAAGCGAACAGGAACGTCTAAGCGATTCTATAACGGCTGTACAAGATGGTATTTTTAGCGATATGCTGGCTGAACACCGCCGTACTGCTTCCTTATACGCAGGAAAGCTTGGTTACGTTCTCCCCATGTTCGGAGAAAACGACGATGACGCTTACCTGAGACCGTCGGGCTTTTTGTCGGTCCGTGGTATGGACAATGTAATCGAGACTCCTCTTGAAGTGCCCGCAGCGCTGGAGGACATGGACTCTACCATGCACTATGCGGTGGGCGGTTTTGCATACGATTCTTCTGCAAAGAAACTTTGGATGGCTGCGGGTGCCGCGGGAATTCGTCTTTACGACCATTCCGGAAGTAGAGCGGAAATGGCAAGCTACGTCTTGAATGTTCAAGAACCTTCCGTGGATTCCCTGAAGAGAAGTTACAAGTGGAAACGCGAAAACAATCCCTATATCTTTGATGTAAAACGCCATCCGGAAACTGGCGATTTGTGGCTTGCCACCGAGAAGGGCCTTTGGGTGTATACCCCCGATGGTTCTGTTCGCAAGCCTTCCTCGACCTTAGGAAAAGATGCCCGCGTAACCGGCCTGTGGATGGGCGGTGAACCTTTGCAGATCATTGCAGAAACCTCCCGCATGGAAAAGGGAAGCGTCAGGGGAAATCTCTGGCGTATGTTTGATGGCGACAAGGATTTCCAGAAGGTAGCCTTCCTGGATACTGCAGGAAAGGCTCAAAAGAAAGATGTCTATGACGATGGGGACTACACGGTCAGTGGGGTCGCCTTCCTGGGGAACACCGCTTTTGTGGCGGTAGGTACGTCGGGAGCTTCTGTCAGCGGTTACTTTAAGCTGGAACCCAAGGGGGTTCGCGCTTGGGATGTGGACGAAGACGGAAAGAACGTGTGGCTCTATGGCTATGCGTCTGGTGCCACCGACCGCAATGTGGTGATCACTTCTATTTGTGCGTTCCCTCTGACAAAGTCCGTTACGGGGCTTGCCATTGCCACCTATGGGAACGGTATTTCTGTTTCCGCCGATTCCGGTGCAACTTGGTCCACCATCTTGAACCGTGCAAAGCTTGGAGATAACTTGGGCTCTGTCCGAATGGTTCCTTCGGTCATTACTGCGGGGGACCAGGCGCTGGTTTCCTACAAGGTGAAGGAATCCTCCAAGATCACCATCGACGTGTTCAGCTATGACATGCGAAAAGTCCGCACAATAGTGAAGAGCGCTTACCGCGATGGAGATGCTTCTCGCAGTACTAATCCCAAGGAAGATTTCTGGGACGGTTATGACGAGTATGGTCGTCCCTGCACTATGGGTGTCTACTATGTTCGGGTAAAGGACAATCACGGCCACGTCGGGTGGGGCAAGGTGATGACCTTGGGAGGGCACAAGTAATGAACAAAGAACAATTAACAATTAACAATTGTTTCTGCGTATTTGTACTTTCCGTTGTTTTTATGGTTCTTTGCTGTGCCGTGCCTGTCATGGCTAGGCAGAAGGCGACCTTGGGTAGCTTTGACGGCTTTGTGGAACGTATGGGTGCCGGTACCCGCGAACTGGGCCGTGGTAACACGGGCTCTGCAGATACCGCTTCTATGCCGGCGGCTTACTGGAACCCGGCAATTCTTGGATTCAGGGAGAACTTTGCCTATACACTCAATGCCGAAAGGCGTGACCTGGACCGTATGGGCGGTTCTTTGGGTATTGAATCCAAGGTGGGAAAACGCATGGGTGTGGGTTTTGCCATGCTCTATCGTGGCGACCTGGACTTTGATGTTATTAACGAAGATGACGAGACGGTTGGTTCTGCGTCTCCCTTCTTCTCTATGCTGTACCTGGGTTTTGCTTATCGCGCCACCCGTCGTGATGCCTTCGGTGTATCCCTTTCCATGAGTTACGACAACATGGGAATTGCGAGATATTTTGATGGCGTCAAGTTGGTCGATGATTACCGCAGCCCGGTATCCTTTAATTTAAGCTGGCTGCGTCAATGGAACGAAAACTGGTCTTCTTCCGTGGTGATCCGTAACCTGAGTTTTGGCGAGAACTTGTCTGCAAAGTGGACCAAGAATGCCAGCACGGACAACTCCGTGGCAAGTACCGACGGTGTTCGCCCTAAGGTTCTGCAGATTGGACTTGGTTACCGCTCCGTAGTGATGGGCAAGCCTGTTTATGCTTGGATGGAAGCCATTGACTATCAGGTGGCGGACACTTTGCTTGCCTTTGACCCGGATCGTCATGTATGGACGGGCCGCGTGGGCTTTGAATGTGAAATGATTCCCAACGGAACGGTGCGCCTGGGCATGGACGACCTGAACTTTATGGTGGGTGCCGGCTACAAGTTTGAGATTCGCATTGGCAAGAAGAAGTATCCTTTCGATGTGAACTATGCCCTGACTTACGAAACCGAGGCTGGGCTGTGGGCTCCCCTGAGCTTGGGCCTACGAGGCTATATTCCCTAGAGCGCGGGTCAGGAACGCAAGTATAGGAAACGCACTGGGTGATTGAAAGCATCTACATAGACGGTTTACGCAGCATTCGCGGGTTCGAACAGGTGTTTGGTCCCGGGATTACCGTCGTGTACGGTCCCAACGGTTGCGGCAAGACTTCGCTGTTGGAGGCAATCTACCTGCTTTCTCAGGGATTTTCTTTTCGGGCGAGGGATTTAAAGGAACTGATCCAGTGGAAGTCCAATGAACTTCTCTTGCGGGGGACTTTCCGCGAAGATTTTCAGGAGTGCAAGCGGGCCATCAGGGTTCACCGTCGAGGAAACGATGTGCGTCAGGATGGCGAAAGTCTAAAGTCTCCGTCCGGTTTTTTCGGGAACTATCCCGCGGTCATCATGCAACCATCGGACATAGAACTTTTACGTGGGGCTCCCGAGGTCCGCAGGCATTGGCTGGATGAAATTCTTTGTTTCAGGTCTGCCGCAAACGCCGCTGTCCTACGTCGCTACAAGCGGGTTTTGCAACAGCGTAACCAATGGCTTAGGCAGTTCAAGAAAGAGGGAACTGCAGTTGGCGGGGAGGAACTGTTTCAGGTCCTTACGTACCAGCTGGTGGAACAGGGTGCGAAACTTTGGGCGGCACGCTTGAATTTGTCCCGGGAGATTTCTCCGATTATTACGTCTTATTACCGCAAACTCTCGGGCGGTGTAGACGAAATTACCTGCCAGTATAAAAGTTCCATCATGAAGGAGTTGGACGCTATGGACGGCGCCGTCTTTATGGATGACGAAGAACTGGGGGAGGCTTCCCTGGATGCGTCGCCTGCGATTGCCGCGGATTCCTGCGGGTCCTACAGTGCATCGCCGGAGGCTGTAGACGAAGAAACTTTACGGACTGCGTTTGCCCGCAAGTTGGACGGTCTTGCCTTTGTAGAAAAAATGCAGGGTATGACCATGTCGGGTCCCCACAAAGATGACTTGTCCCTATGTATTGGCGGCTACGAGATGCGTTCCGTAGGTTCACAGGGGCAGTGCCGCTCTGCGGCAGTGGCCATGCGGTTTGCCGCCTTTGACGTGGCGGAACGCTACCTGAAAAAGCCTGTGCTCCTGTTGGATGATATTTTTGCAGAGCTGGATGTTAACCGACGAGACGCGGTGGCAACCCTGATTCGCGAGAAGGGTTGCCAGGTAGTGATTGCCACCCCGCAAATCGAGGATTTACCGTTTACTGCCGACGCACAAATCTGCCTGAAGTAGATTTCTTGCTTTCATAAACAGTTATCCGCATCATGTATGCGGAAATAAAAAAAAAGACCCCAGACGGGGTCTCTTTTTTAGGCTCGAGCCAAATTCTTACTTCTTGAGAAGATCGCGGATTTCGGTGAGGAGCTTTTCTTCTGCAGACGGTTCAGGAGGTGCCGGCGGTGCAGGAGGTTCTGCTGCGGCTTCTTCTTCCTTCTTGCGCATATTCTGCATGAAGCCCATGAACTTCTTCATGACGAGGAAGACCACGAGAGCGATAATGAAGAAGTCTACGATGTTTTGAACGAACATACCGTAGTTCATGAATACGGCCGGAGTGTCGCCGTTGGCGGCAACCAGTTCTGCCTTGAGGTCCTTGAAGTCAACGCCGCCGATCATAACGCCAACTGCCGGCATGATGATGTCGTTAACGAAGGAGGAAACGATTTTACCGAATGCACCACCGATGATCACACCGACGGCCATGTCGACGATATTGCCCTTGAATGCGAAGGCCTTGAATTCGTCAAGAAGGGATGTTGCTTTACCTTTGATACCCATGTGGGGCTCCTTATGTTGAGATTATCCTAAAGATAGATTAAACCTTGGGGTTTTCAAGTGGTATTTCTAAATTGTGTGCGTTATGTCATGGTTGTTTTTAGCTCTCGCCTCGGCAATCTTTCTTGGATGTTACGATTTAGCTAAGAAAAAGTCGGTCCAGGATAATGCGGTTCGTCCTGTCCTTTTCATGTGCAGCGCCTTTTATGCGTTGATCATGCTTCCCATACTTTTGACTGGACATTGTGAAAGCCTACCTTGGCAGAGTCATCTTTTTCTTGCAGGCAAGGCCCTCATCGTGGGGGGAAGCTGGATTCTGACCTACAACGCCTTGGCCCATTTGCCACTTTCCATTGCCACGACAATCCGTGCCCTGGCTCCCGTTTTTACCATTTTTCTTGCGGTGACTTTGATGGGGGAGCGGCCCATGGCGATGCAGTGGGCTGGGGTAGCAGTCTGTCTTTGCAGCTATGTGGCGCTCAGCTTGGCCGGCCGTAAAGAGATGGGGCATTTTTTCAGCAACGGCTGGGTGATTTGCATGGTGCTTGGCACTATGCTTGCGGCTTGCAGCGGTGCCTACGACAAGTTTATTCTGCAGCGTATGGATTTTGAACCTATGACGGTGCAGGTGTGGTTCAGTATTTATATGCTCATGTGGCAATTTGCAGTTTGCGCGGTGACCTGGTTTCCCAAGCGCAAGACCACGACGCCTTTCAAGTTCCGCTGGACTTTTTTGTTGGTGGCGGTTCTTTTGACTGTGGCTGACCGTTGCTATTTTCTGGCGGTCAGTGATCCCGATGCCTTGATTTCCCTAATTACGGTGTTCCGGCGTTCCAGCGTCCTGATTGGATTTGTGGCGGGTCTTGTGCTGTTCAAGGAACGCAAGAGCCCGTTGAAATGGGCTGCCCTTTTCGGTATTATTACGGGCCTCTGTATGATTGCCTTGGGTAAATAGGAGTTCCTCTTGATTGGCATTACTGGACAAATCGGGGCGGGGAAATCCTTCGTAGGTCGAATTCTTCGGGAAGGAGGATTTTCTGTCGTTGACGCAGACCAGGCGGTGCACTTGTTGTACCGCGACGACCAGAAGTTACGTTTGGCGGTTGCGAAGGAATTTGGCGAAGGCGCCCTGACGGAAGAAGGCGTGAACCGTAAATTCTTTGCAGAATTAATCTTTAAGGACGAGTCTGCCCGCATCCGTCTTGAAAATCTCGTCTATCCGGTCCTTACCTCATACATCATCCGGACGAACCCCGCCTACGTGGAGGCGGCACTGTTCGAAAATGTGCCCGACTTGGTAAAACTGCTGGACGAAATTTGGGTGGTAACCGCCCCCGCGGAGCTTCGCTTCCAGCGTCTGGTCACTAACCGCGGGTTTTCTCCGGAGGATGCTCGCCGCCGTATGGAACTTCAGCAGTCCAAGGACAGCGAAGAAAGCTGGAGAACGCTTTTTCCGGGAAAGAAACTGCGGTTTATCGAAAACATCGGGGATGAAGCCTCTTTGAGAAAAGTTCTGTCGTAGTCTGGTTTACTTGTGGTTCTTTTAGGAGCGTCCGTAAAAGTCGCTCTTTTTTTTGTGCAAAAAAAACAGCATTCAAAAGAATGCTGCTTTGGGATTTGGATATGAAGTTTTTTAGTCGATCATCTTAGTGGATGCGGCGGCCCTTGATGTTCAGGTAGCTCTTGACGCCGTTCTGGTCCACAAATTCTAGCTGAACCTTGTTGCCGCGGACTACGAGGCGCTTGCCTTCGTTTGCGGGGGCTCTACGTTCCATTCTCTTGGGGATAATGGGAGTCAGTTCATACTGGACGTTGGTCTTTTCGTTTACGTCGTAGGACTTGCCGGTAGAAGCGATAGCCTGGAGGCTTCCGATGGCGTAGGCGAAGGGTGCGTTCCAGTTGATGGCCACTTCGTTAGTTGCATAGCTGCAGGAGTTGTCATAGTAGGAACGTGCCACAGCCTTGGGGTTGTTGTAGGTCTTTGCGCAGTCATCGGCGCTGGCGTTGGCACCGCCGGCCACCATGCCGGGAACCGGAGCTTCGATGCTGTCGGACTGGCTAGGACGATGGTGGGGATTCATGGTGGGATTGACACCGTAGCCGGTCAGGTAAGATCTGTCGATGGGATTGCGGCCAAGGACATAGTCCACAATGCTGTTTGCTGCGTTCAGGTACTTTTCATCCTTGGTCAAGATATAGGCGTGAATGAGTATCATGGCCTTGTTGGAAGCTACGCCGTTGGAACCCCAGTAGAAGTCTCCCTTGTCCAGGGCGACACCGTAACCGTTGTTTTCCAGGCTCTGGACAAACTTGTCGGCGCTGTTGGTAATGAGGGTCTTTGCAGAATCCACAAGAGTTTCATTGAAAATGCCCGGATTGGTAGCGATGGTGAACACGCCCAGCATGTAGCTGTCCTGCCAGCTAGGAATGCGGGTGTTTGCGGTACGGATGGTGTTCTTGTCTACCAGCTTCTTGAAGGTGGTGTCACCGCTGACGCGATAGATTTCGGCCTGTGCCCAGAAACGGATGGTTGCAGATCTTGCGCCTGTGTAGGAGCCGGTTCCCACGTCGGAGGGCTGCACATAGGTTTCGCCGGCGTGTTCGTCTGCCCACATGTAGGCGCGCTGGGCGGCATCAATGCATCTCTGTGCAAATTCAGGATCGTAGGGCTTGTAAACTTCAGAAGCCAAAGCCATGACTGCTGCAAAGTTCAGGGTAGCTTCTTCTGCCTTACCGATGACGTAACGCTGGGTGGAGGAGGCCTTCAGCGGGGTCACGGTACCCACGAACTTCAGGGTGGTGAGCTTATGGAACACGCCACCGTCGGTGTCCTGCATGGTAATCATCCAATCCAGGTTCCAGCGGATTTCGTCAAGAATATCGGGAACTTCATTCTTGCTTTCGGGGATGTTCAGAGAAGTCTTCTGGAAATATTCCTTGTTGTGCTGATACAGCTGGAGGAGGGTGTAGGTGGAAATGCCGGAGTTCACGATGTACTTACCGTAGTCACCTGCGTCGTACCAACCCTTGGGGCTTGCAATCTTGGGTTCCACCATGCGGTCGTGACCGGTAGACTTGTGGTATGCCACTGCGGTATCCGGGTGGCCTGCTTCACGAGCCCACTGGCCGGCGAATTCTTCGGGAAGGGCGGTGGAGGCACGCTGGTAGTAGAAGAACTTCAAGGAGGCCTTGGCGGCAGCTTCCAGAGCGTCGTCGGCGATTTTGATGGGGTGACCGATCTTTTCGTCACCCACGTAGGCCTGGTAAGTGCCTGCGGTCTTCAGTTCGGTAAAGTCCACCAGGGAGGCTGCGGTGTCGCCTGCGGGAGTCCAGATTTCAGCCTTGGGAGCTGTAACGGTGAGGACTACCTTGCCGCTTTCGTCCTTAAACTGGACATCTTTTCCTTCTGCGTCTACGACGGCCATCTGTTTTTGACCATTGGTCAAGAAACCGACTTGATTCTGGTAAGCGGTGGCAGCGAAAGCAGAAGATGCGGTGATCCCTGCGGCTACTAAGGAACCCATGAGGATTTTATTGAACTTCATATACCTATCCTTGTTTGTTTGACCTAAAAATTATTTTAAAACAGGTCTTTTGGGACTAGGCTGTATACAACAAAATGTTTTCTGTAGGAACCAATTTGTATACGTCTGTGTCCGAAGTTTTTAAAAAAGAGGGTGAAGGCTTGCTTCTGGAGAATGCTTATTGACATAAAATTAGCTGGTTTATAGATTAGGGTATAGTTAATTGCTTAGGAGGTGACTCGTATGGCCGAAAAAAACATGGATAATGTAAGGGCGGTAATGGCTCTGAACGATTTGAAGGTATATGCCAATTCCCACGCGCTGGAAGCATTGAATTATGCTATCGCGGTTCTCGAAAAACTGGAGGAGGTGGGGATCAAGACGCCCTTAACTAGCCTCAAAAAGGAGGCCTAACCGATGGATCAGTGGATTTTTGTAACAGGCTCGTTCTGGTCCCTAGTGCCGCCCATTGTGGCTATTGCCTTGGCTCTCATCACTAAGGAAGTATATTCCTCGCTGTTTGCCGGTGTCGTTATAGGTGGTGTTTTCATTTGCCAGGGCAGTTTTGGCACTTTTCTGGATACCGTGTTCAAAAACGGCCTGATCGCCAAGGTGTCCGATCCCTGGAACGTAGGTATTCTGGTTTTTCTCGTGATTCTAGGGACTATGGTGGCCCTTATGAATCGCGTAGGAGGTTCTGCAGCCTTTGGCGAATGGGCGAAAAAACGCATTAAGTCAAAGACTGGTGCTCAGATTGCAACGGTCTGTCTAGGCATCATGATCTTTATCGATGATTATTTTAACTGCCTGACCGTGGGAAGCGTCATGCGTCCTATTACGGACAAGTACAAGTTGAGTCACGAAAAATTGGCTTATCTGATTGATTCCACGGCGGCTCCCGTCTGCATTATTGCTCCCATCAGTTCCTGGGCGGCGGCGGTCTCCGGATTTGTAGAAGGGGAAGATGGCTTGGGGCTTTTCGTTAAGGCGATTCCCTATAATTTTTATGCCTTGTTTACACTGTTAGCGATTTTCCTGGTTGTCTTCTGGAAAATTGACTTTGGCCCTATGAAGAAGTACGAAAACGCAGAAGAAATGATTCAGGCGAAGATGGACGAGGTTCATATTCCCGAAGGTCGCGGTAAGGTGATAGACCTGATTCTTCCCATTGTATTGCTGATTGTGTTCTGCACCATCGGGATGATTTACACTGGCGGTTTCTTTGCCAGCGGGGCAGATGCCAAGGGGTTCGTAGATGCTTTTGCCAATAGTAATGCGTCCGTCGGTCTTGTGCTGGGGTCCTTCGCCGCTCTGGTGGCGACATTGATTCTGTATGTTTCCCGTGGTGTGCTTCGCTTTGGCAAGTGCATGGAATGCGTCCCTTCGGGATTCAAGGCCATGGTGCCTGCAATCCTCATTCTAAGCCTAGCCTGGACTCTGAAGGGCGTTACCGATACCCTCGGGGCCAAGGAATTTGTGGCGGGTCTCGTTAGCGGGGGTGCCGCAGGATTCATGAACTTTATGCCTGCACTTATTTTCGTCATTGCCGCATTCCTGGCTTTCGCCACAGGTACGTCCTGGGGAACTTTTGGAATCCTCATTCCCATTGTGGTGGCTGCCTTTAGTGGTGTAGATTACAACCTGATGGTGATTTCTATTTCCGCCTGTATGGCTGGGGCCGTCTGCGGGGATCACTGCTCTCCCATTTCAGACACTACGATTATGGCAAGTGCCGGCGCCCAGTGCGAGCATGTGAATCATGTGAACACGCAGATTCCCTACGTTTTGTATGTGGCAAGCGTTTCTTTCGTGACTTACGTCATTGCAGGATTTAGCCGTAGCGCAGTGCTTTCGCTGGTGTTGGGAGCTGCTATGACCGTGGGCGGCCTGCTGCTTCTCAAGAAGAAGATGAAACGCTAAAAGCGAGAACTTTACCTATAAATTCCGGAAAATAACTGGATTTATATTATAGGTAGTTTTTAAAGAATGCTAGGACTCGCTGTGAATTTGGGCGAGTATGACCGCGGAAAACATCAGGGCACAGCCGATGCCTTCTTGAAGGGTTAGACGTTCGTTTAGGACTACCCAGCCCCCGAGAACCGCAAATACAGATTCAAGGCTCATGAGTAGGGAAGCTACCGTGGGCCTTATCTTGTTTTGGGCTACAATCTGCAGGGTGAATGCCACCCCGCTGGAAAGAACCGCGGCGTACAGCAGAGGAATCCAGGCGTTCCAGTGGGTGTAAGTTTCGATGGCATTTGCCGCAATGCTGGAGGAGAATTTCAGGTCTACCGCCACCATCGGGATTGCACTCAACACGCAGGCTACCAGACATTGGATGGCGGAAAGTCTGACGTTATCCACCTCGGTTCCGTACTTGTCTATAATCAGGATTTGACTTGCAAAGGACAAGGCGCACAGCAGTAATACGCCATCGGCAGCCTGAAAGCTGAACCCTTCCTTGATGCACAGCAGGTACAGACCCGCCAATGTCAGACCGACGCAAAACCAGATTCTTCCGGAGATTTTCTTCCCGAGAAAAACGCTCAGGACTGGCACAAGAATGATGTAGCAGGTTGTCAAAAATCCTGATTTTCCCGCGGAACAACCCAAAAATAAACCCAGCTGTTGAAAGTTGGTGCCAAATGCCAGGGCGATTCCGCAGAGGATTCCTGCCTTCCACAGTTTTTTACGCTCTTCCCGATTTTGGGGCCGTCGGCTGCTTTTTCCCGCAAAATCAAGTAATTTCGCCAGTCCAAACAGCAGAAAAGTTGCAATGAAGTTCCTTGTGCAGGTAAAAACGAAAGGACCTGCACTATTTCCTTCGGCTTGTGCCACGAAGGTTGTGCCCCAGATGAAGGCGGCAAGAACGAGTAAAAGACTGTATCCGATGTTTGCCATGGTGGCCCTATATATAGAAAATTCGAAAAACGGACGTTTTGCCAAGAAAAAAACGTTGACATGAGCACATCTGTTGATGAACTTCACAAAAAAATGGTTTAGTTGCGTTTTACTTCTTACAAATGTTTCATACAGGATGCCTCTGTATATTTTATGGTCACAAGCAAAACACCCTATCCAGAGGTCCGTTATGAAATCTCGAGAAATTTTCATCGTAAAGCAGATTGTGGTCTTCTCGGTTATTGCCGTGGTTCTCGGTTTTCTTTACGGTTAAGATCTTTTGAGTTCCTAAAACGAGAGAGAAGGGTCGGCGTAACGTCAAGTTACGTCGGCTTTTTTTTGCCAGTTTTTTTATATTCGTTTGCAACAAGGAGAGTAAATGTTTTTCACCCGTCCCTTTGTTGTGACTGTTGCTGCCTTGCAGCTTTTTTTCCTGACTGCATGTGGGGATAAATCGGCAGATACAAATGAAGACAGTTTCACCTGTGTCTCGGGTGGAGACGGTTATGACAGTCTATGTGGCAAGACTTGGTTTGTCATAGGGGACAGTTTCAGTATGGGCGATTGGGCCGGCGTTAGCCCGACCCCCGCTATTCAAGAAGGCAAGTATAAAGGAAAGCTACCTGTTTATTCCTATCTCATAGGAAATAGAACTGGTATGTTGGTGAATAATATTGCTGTAAATGGTTCGACAATGTCTATGTACAGGGGTTCTAGTGTAGAGCGTTCTTTTACTTTTCCCCACGGCCTTTTGTATACCACAGATTTTTCCAGTGCGGACTATATAACCATTTATTATGGAATCAATGACAGCAACTTGGAAATCCCCATTGGCTCTATGGACGATTTCGTGGATACCACGTTTTACGGTGCCTATAATATAACGTTGGACCATCTTACCAGACATTTTCCCCAGGCAAAGATTGGTCTGATTGTTTCCAATGGGTGTATATCTAGGGACTATCCCGACGCAACAGTTGAAATCGCAAAAAAATGGGGATTGCCGTATCTGGATTTGGATGGGGGAGTGGATGGAGTCACAATGCTGATCAGTAGTTCTCGTAATCCTGCCAGCGAAGAAGAAAAGCAGAATATTCTTGAACAGCAACGAATCAGCCCCACTAATAACCATCCCAACGAATTTGCCCACGAATTGGAAAGTAAGTTCATTGAAGATTGGCTTCGTAGCCTGTAATTTTTATTAAATTTGCGCACATGAAAAAGATTTCTCTTACCGGTATCAAGCCGACGGGCACTCCGCACCTCGGCAACTATGTGGGCGCAATACGTCCGGCTCTCGAACTTACCAAGACCTACGATGCAGTTTATTTCATCGCAGACTATCACGCCCTTACCACCGTCCAGAACGGTGCCGAAATGCGTGACAACATCTACAAGGTCGCCGCCACCTGGCTTGCCCTGGGCCTGAATCCGGAAGAAACTTTGTTCTACAAGCAGAGCGACATTCCCGAAATCTTTGAACTGAGCTGGGCTCTCAGCTGCTTTACTCCCAAGGGCTTCATGAACCGCGCCCACGCCTACAAGGACAAGGTGGCAAAGAACGAAGCTGCTGGCGAAGACGTTGACGCCAACGTAAACATGGGGCTTTACTGCTACCCCTGCCTCATGGATGCTGACATCCTCATGTTCAACGCCGACATCGTTCCCGTCGGTAAGGACCAGAAGCAGCATGTGGAGTTTGCCCGCGATATCGCCATCAAGTTCAACAAGCATTTTGGCCAGGATGTGTTCACCGTTCCTGAACCGGTTTTCCAGGAATCCACCGGCGTGATTCCGGGCCTCGACGGTCGCAAGATGAGCAAGTCCTACGACAACTACATCGACATCTTCCTGGATTCCAAGGCTTTGAAGAAGCGTCTCGGCAAGATCGTCACCAACTCCCAGGGCATCGAAGAACCTAAGGATCCGGATACCTGCAACGTGTTCAAACTGTACAAGCTTTTCGCAACTCCGGAGCAGACCGAAGCTCTGGCTGCCCGCTACCGCGCAGGCGGCATGGGCTGGGGCCACGCCAAGCAGGAACTGCAGAACGTTCTTGAAGAACACCTGGGTGCCGCCCGCGAAAAGTACTTCGACCTTCTGGTCCACACCGAAGAAATCGACAAGATTCTCGCCTACGGTAAGGAAAAGGCCCGCGTCAAGAGCAAGGCCATGATGGACAAGGTCCGTCAGCTTCTGGGAACCTACTAGACCGGTAGCCCCCGCGCGTCATTCCGAGTTCCATTCCCGCGTCATCCTGAGGAGCGAAGCGACGAAGGATCTAGCATAAGGATGAAGATATTTTACAATCGCCCCCGGCACGTCGCCGGGCGCTTTTGTGTATATTGAGGATGATTAGAGGTTAGATATGTATAATTTCTTCTGGAGTTTCTTTTCCATCTTTAGCAGTCTCGTCGCCGGGATTTTTATCCTGCTGCTTAGCTTGATTGTTGCGATTCCATGGACGTTGGGTTTCCTGTTTTCTGCCCTACATGCCAAGGTTCGGTTTAAGCCACTGTGGGCGACCCTTTGGATTGTGACTACCGTAGCTGTTTTGACTGGTGTAGGCGTCTTAGTAAGTGTCTTATTGACAAAAGATTTTGACCATTGGGGGTCCTTTGGGGGAACGCTAGTTACCCTCATTGTTGCTGTGGTTTTGTATCTCTTTTGTTCATGGCTGGGACGAAAATTTAACCCGCGAAAAAAGTGGCAATGGCTACTTATTCCCGTGATGGTTGTTACGTCTGTGTTTAACGTGTGGTCCTTTATGTATTTGAGCATGATGCGACCCTTTGCGTCTATTGAAGACAAAAAGTTGGATCAAACGGCCTTGTCAAAATCGGAAGACTTTGATTTTGAAATCTACTCCGCGGATGAAGGCGATTTTATGGATGCTGAAGGTAATCCTATTCAGCCAGCCGCTTTTAAAATTCGCGGGAAGGGCGACTCCGTCTATTGCCAATTCGTCACCGAAAAATCTACAGGCTGGACTTTGCTGGACGAACCAAAATCAAAAACGGCAATCAAGTTGAAAAAGGCCATTGCATCCTATAGTCAGGAATACTCCACAGACCAAATCCTGGATGGCTACTGCACGGATATCATCCTAGATGATTTTCAGGCAGCGAGCCGCCGTCGGCTGTTTTTCTGCAACACTGACGCCTCCCATGTGCACAAGGCCCTCGCCATCGAGAGAATGTTCTACCAATTGGAAAAAATGCGCTAGGGAATAAAAACGGGGGTGAAAATGCTTAGTTATTTCCATTTTAATATAACGTTCATCCTTATAACGCTTTTGACATTGGCTTTCCCTTGCTTGCTGGGAATGTTCTTTGCTGCGTTTTATCAAAAGTCTGTCCGTTACAAGCAATTGTGGCTAATTCTTTGGTCGTTGCCTTTAGTAGCTGCCGCTGTGCAGTGTATTGTAAATGCGCCCATTGAAATAATATTGAGGGATGTTCCCTTATTTGTTCCCCTGTACCTTTCCTTCGGTATGGCGGGACGGACCTTCAAGATGAAAAGTGCAAAACACTGGCTTGCCATTGTTGGACTCGTTCTTGGAACGATTCTGTTTTCTGTTCTGGACTATGACCTAATACTATTCTTTTTGCCTGTGATGAACGGCGTTGTTCTTGCTTATTGTTTTAGAATCGTAAAAACCAAACCGCTGAAAATTTTATGGCTCATCATGTGGGGCATGCTCCTTTCGACCATTCTTTTTCGACATGTTTTATTTGACTTCTTCAATTTCTCTTACGAATATTTGCTGGAAGTGGGCTGTCCCTTTTTGCTGTTTAGCCTGCTGGTTTATTTCCTTAAGTTGGGTAAAAAGTTCTGCCTGATTTTCTGCCCTGTTTTTATGGTTGTTTCTTCTGTCGCTTATATGGTGGAGGATGGCGGGCTAGGTGGCTGTGCTACTCCCTTTGGTCACATTGTCGATAGCAAACTGCCTTCGGAAATGCTGGAGAAAAATCGTGGGCTTGATTATGAGCTTGTCATTGAAAGCTCAGATGCGTGGCGTCGAGACGCAAGCAAAACGGTTGTACAAAAAAGAGATGATTCCACTTTTGTTTGCCGTGTGACTTCTCCCTGCGGCTTTGGTGACAACGCCAAGGATTCCTGCCAGTGGGAACCGATGGACTCTGCCTCCGTCTCCAAAGTTCTCCCGCTGATTCAGTCCATCAAGGAATATCAGCAAGAAAAAATTAGCTATACGATTATCGATGGGGGATTTTTTGAAATCAATTATTACGATTTCAAAAACAGTACCCGGCGTTATCTTGAAATCGGCAATGCCGGGTTTGATGTGCCAAACGCCCGCGCCCTTGTCCTGAAATCGATGGAATGGCTGCTCCCTTGGGATACTTCCGCAGCCTATCGCGCCGAAGTTGAAAAGTGTTTTGAAAATGCGGACGGAAACGCTGCTACCGAAGGTTCGTCGGAGACGGATTTATTATAATTAATTTAGAAATGAAGTCCGTTTTATTTGTTGTTCTGTTTGCTATGGTCACCTTCGCTGCTGAAGCGGCGGACGGCAATTCCAATTGGTCGGACTCCGTGTATGTTCTATGTGAAATGCCCGACGAAGAGGAACCTGAGTCTGCTGTTATGTCAAACATCGGCGTTACCAATGATTCCCTGGCTCCCCTCGGAGAGTATGTTGAGTGGGCGGATTCCTCGACCTCGGCTGCAGATACCTCTAGGGTAGACTCGACAACCCTCTCCGCAATATCAGATTCTACAGTCGTGGACTTAGTTGCTGCCGACAGTTCTGTTTCTAAGGACACAATTCCAAGTACAGCCGAAAAATCAATAGTGAAGCTTGTGGATAAGAATATCCCCCTTCCTCGCCAGACCGTTTATTTGGAAAAGGGGTTGTCGTTTGGTTTCGGTGCTGGAATTTACAATCCTACTGAAGAATGCGATTGCATTGGTACTTGGCAGGCTCAGCTAGAATTTTTTTATACGCCTAGGGTGAGCGCTGGCATAGATGTTCGTTTCTTGGGCGGGGATCTAGATTCCGATGTTATGATCATGTACCAGCGTTACCGTCTTAATCTTCGGGTTCACCAGGCTTGGAAAAAGCTTGATTTGTATGTGGAACCTGTTTTTGGATTTGAAAATACTAGCATTTCTGAATTCAGACGCCAGGTGCGGGAACATATAAGCGGTAATGAGAACGAAGGTTCTAATTATCCATCGTCCGGTTCTTTTGAAGAAGATTCAACAAGTGCCTCCTGTGAAAAGATGTTTTCCCTGGATGGTTTTTCGTTGGGCGTTGGCCTTGGCGGCGGTTATGTACTTTCGAGGTTTTTTGGGGCTACGGGTAGTGTCCTGCTAGAATACAATTTTTCACGAGCCGTTCAGCTGACTTTGACCCCAGGTTTGGCATTCAATATGCAGTCTGTATGGACTTGGGCTAGGGAGACTCTTAAATCTGCGTGGATTTCAGTAGAAATCGGTTCCCAGCGCTATTTTAACCGCGGGGTCAATGACTGGGCTCTTTTCGGGTTCCTCGGGGTCCAGTTCGCGATTTAAATCTTTGACAAGCCCCTCGTTTTTACTATATTTGTGCCACCGATTTTATCGGAACCCTCCCGGGGCCAATGGTGGTAACCTGGGCGAAAGACCAAAGGGATCTCATTATGAGACAGTATGAAACTATGGTGATCATCGACGCTATGATCTCTGACGACGCCATCAAGGCTGAAATCGAGACCATCGCCGCTAACATCACCAGCGGTAACGGCGAAATTCTGCGCCGTGACGATTGGGGCAAGCGCAAGCTCGCTTATTCTATCAACAAGCGCCAGCACGGCTTCTATGTAATCTTCTACTACAAGGCAGAAGTTGCAACTGTTGCCGCTATGGAAGCAGCTCTCAAGCTCAATGAAAACGTTCTCCGTTGGATGACCCTCGCTGATTATCCGATGTCTGAAATCGTTTACAATGCAGACATGGCTCAGTCTACCGATGACGTTGTTCCGGTTGACGCAGACGAAGAAGGGGAGGCTTAATCATGGCTTTTGAAGATAAGAAGCAGGCAACCCGTATCCGCCGCAAGAAGACTTGCTGGTTCACGGAAAACAATGTCAAGTTCATTGACTACAAGGACGAAAAGACTCTCCGTCGTTTCATCTCCGAACGTGGCAAGATCATTCCTCGTCGTATTTCTGGCACTTCCGCAAAGTATCAGCGTATGCTGAACGAAGCTATCAAGCGTGCACGCCAGATGGCCATCCTTCCGTTTGTCTCTGACAGCATGCGCTAATAAGGAGGAACTAGACTATGGAAATCATTCTTAAGGCTAATGTCCCTCACTTGGGCAAGATGCTCGATGTTGTGAAGGTTAAGAACGGTTATGCAAATAACTACCTCTTCCCTCGCAAGCTCGCTGTTCGTGCAACTAAGGAAGCTGTCGCTGAAATCGAAAACAACCGCGCTGCCGTTGAAGCCGCATTCCAGAAGGAACTGGCTGCTGCTGGTGACGTAGCTGCAAAGCTTTCTCAGATTTCTGTGAACATGGAACGCCGCGTTGTTGAAGGCGAACGTCTGTACGGTTCTGTATCCGCATCTGACATCGCTGACGCAATCACCAAGCAGGGTGTTAAGATCACTCGCGCTCAGGTTGAACTGGCTGAACCCATCAAGCAGCTGGGTGTCTACACCGTGACCATCAAGGTCTTCGGCGACGTAGAAGCTCAGGTTAAGGTTTGGGTCGTTAAGGAACAGGCTTAATTTGGCCGGACGCGAAGCGTCCACAGGCTTAGTTTTAAGCTAACTCTTTAAAGGCGAAATCTTTGGACCGCTCCTTCGGGGGCGGTTCTTTTTTTGTGGTTGGAAATTTAAATCGGGGAAAAGGCGGGGTTGTGAGATTAAAATGTTCTCGAACCCTGCTAATATTTAATTTGTTTGCAAAGCGGCGCACGCCAATGTCCTAGGTTTGCCGTCGATTTTTGCAAAAACATGAAAAATTCGGTCTGTTTTATGCGATTTATGCCTCTTATACTACCCATGAAGCTGGCTATCTGTGAAAATTGGTGAATTTGTGGCGGGGGTGAAGCTGGTTTTTGACCTTGAACCCCGCCTTTTGGCGTTTTTATAATTTTTTGCGGGTTGCTCTGTTGGCGAGGGGCTGTTAAGTTTTCTACTTTTGACGTATGCGTAAGTTTGCTTTGATTCCCCTTGTAAAAGTTGTGGCCTGCGTGGCCTGCTTAATGGCTGGACAGTCTTTTGCCCAGCCTCGAGATTTGTTTGCAGAATTTGAAGCGGAAGAGGCTGCAGCAGAAACTGCTCGTGCAGATTCTATCAAGGCTGCTGCAGAAAAAGCTGAAGCAGAAAAGAAGGCTGCCGAAGAGAAGGCTCTAGCAGAAAAGAAGGCCGCCGAGGAAAAGGCTCTGGCAGAGAAGAAAGCCGAGGAAGAGAAGCAGGCTGCTGCCAGGAAAGCTGCAGAAGAAAAGGCTCTTGCTGAAGAAGCCAAGCGTCAGGAAGAAGCTGCCAAACTCCAGGCTAAGAAAGATGCCGAACGGGATGCCTACGAGAAGGCTACCATGAAGCCTGAAGATTACGAAAAATTGCAGGCCCAGCGTGCAGAACAAGCTCGCTTGGATTCTATCGGGCAAGTTGAGGCTCAGAATGCTGCCGAAGCCAAGCGTCAGGCTATGGAGCAAGCTCGCCTTCAGGCCGCTATGGATAGTGCCGCCAGAGCAGACGCTGCAGCTGCTGCCGCAGAAAACAAGAATGTGGATGTAAACGAAGAGTATGCACGTGCCATGCAGGCTTATGCTGATTCTGCCCGAGTCCGTGAAGACTTGGATGCCATTGCGCGTGATTCCGCTGCTGTGGCCCAGATGATTGCAGATTCCATTGCTGCCGCTCAGGCGGATTCCATCCAGGCGGCTCAGGCTGCTGCAAATTCCAGTAGTTCCGTTTCAGTGATTCCTTCCAGCAGTTCCATGAACCGTCGTGACTTGTTGGGACCGGTAAAAGTTTCCAAGGTCAATGGTATCGATGAGATGAAGGGCCGCTACAGAAGCCCCCGCAAGGCTTTGTTTATGTCTCTTGTGGTTCCGGGTAGTGGTCAGCTTTACGTGGGAGGTTCTTCCTTCACCAAGGCAAGAGGGGGAATCTACCTTGCTTTGGAAGCCGCCCTGTGGGGAAGCTGGTATTATTTCTCCGTATACAAGTACGACCAGCAGGTGGACAAGTATAAGGACTACGCCAAGGAACACTACTCCATTGGCCGCTATGAACGCAAAATGCGTGACTTGTATGATCAGGATGCCCGCAACTACGAATCTGAGTTCCGCACCCGCTACCTGGGGTCTCGTGAATCTTTCTGTGAAGGCATCTACGGCCAGGGAAAAGCTGGCACTCACGGTTGCTTTGACAAGTCCAAGCTGTACTATAACGACAAGGGTTTTCTCAATGACTTCGTCAGCAATCCTGTAAGCCTTGGTGATGAGATGGAGGAAATCAATTTCTACAATGACAAGGATGTCTACCAGCTGTTGTCTGACAAGTCCTACGTGCTTGGTTGGGACGATTTGGACAACGAAGCTCTTGCCACAAGTCTTGAATTGGAAAATCCTGAATCTTCTACCATACCCCTTGGTACTTCTAGTAACATGGACGAGTACCGCTCCATGCGTAACAAGGCGAACGACTATGCGGACATGCAGGCTTGGTTCTTTGGAGGTCTTATCCTGAACCACATTATCTCTGCGGTAGATGCGGCCCTTACGGCAAACGCTTACAACAAGACCCTCTATCAGGAAGATCTGTCCTGGTATGATCATTTGCATTTTGATAGCGGAGTCCAGTTCTTTGGTGGATTTGGTGTAAACGTTCAGGCTAGCTGGGGATTTTAATGAAGTTCCTTTTTATCCTGTTGTTTGCTGCGGTCACGGCTTTTTCCCAAGTGGTGATTTCCGTCGACAACAACGTGAGCAAGAACAGCGACAAGAGCTGGGGCATTGCCCTGGGGGCGTCTGCTTTACTGCCAGGTATGGGTGAACTCTACCTGGGGGAACAGGAGATGGTTCGCCCCTTTGTGTGGACTGACGTTGGTCTTTGGGTGACCGCCATCGGTTCTTATTTCATCGGGGAACGCTATGTGAGTTCCGCCCATAACTATGCGGTTAGACACGCAGGCCTTACCAGCGATAGCAAGAACGTTTCCATGCTGAATACCGTGGGTGATTACCGTAGCCGTGCGGGCGTTGAAGGCCAGAATTCCTCTCCGGATATGGACGAAGATTACAACCAGGCCATGATCCGTGCGGGAAAGAAAATCGATGAAGAACTTGATGCAAGTATTATGTGGGACTGGGGCAGCTCCGATAATCCGGAGACCTCGGAACACATAGACGAGTACAAAAGTCGTTTGCGTCATTACCGTGTGAGTCGCATTATATTCCAGGCTTCCGTAGGAGCGTTAGTCTTGAATCGTGTGGTTTCCATACTGAATTCCATCCGCGTTTATCGTGCTACATCGTCAAAGGCTTTCTCGAATCGCGTTGACTTTCTCCCGCAAGTATATGATGATGGAAGCGGTGTCTTGATGAATGTGAAATTCTAGAGAGGCGTAGGAACAAAAGCAACTTATTTCTGTGTTTGGGCATCTAAATGAGCGATATGAAAACTGGATTGGAAAAAAGAATTTTAGCCCTTTTAGCTGCCGTTGCATTGTCCGTCTTTGTATCCGGCTGTGGGAACGATGATGCTCCCGGAGCGAAAATTCCTCCCTTTAAGGCTCCCGACGCAAAGGCTTCCGCTGGCAAGGGACCTGGCGGCCCTGGTGGTCGTGGTGCAAAGACCTTTGCTGTGGAAGGCTACATTGCAGAATTCCACGAAGCCAACAACTCTTTCCAGACCATGGCTACATTGGAAGCCATGAATAGCGTTGAACTGACGGCAGCAACCAACGGTCGCTTGATTCAACTTTATGCTAAGGATGGGGCTAAAGTTTCCAAGGGAACTCTTCTTGCAAAAATTGATGATTCAGAATTGAAGGCTCAGCTGAAGCAGGCCGAATCAAGCTTGCAGTTGGCCAAGCAGAAAAAAGATCGCACACAGGGCCTTTTAGAAAAGAATGCGGCAACTCAGGCTGATTTGGAATCAGCCGAAGCATCTCTAAAATCTGCCGAGGCTTCCATTGAACTTATTAAGGCTCAAATTGCCAAGACCGAGATCCGCGCCCCCTTTAACGGAAAGTTGGGCTTTGTCAATGTTTCCGTTGGTGCATGGCTCACCACGGGAACCTCTGTAGCCACTTTAAGTGAAGTCGGAAAATTGAAGGCACGAATCGCCTTGCCTCAACGTTATGCCTCTTCGATCAAGATTGGTGATTCCATTACTCTTCGAGATGAAGAACGCAACATCGAAAAGGTGGGTAAGGTAAGTGCCCTGGACGCTACGATTTCCGAAAGTAGCCGCACTCGCCAGATTCTTGTGACGGTGGACAACTCGAAGGACGAGTTGATTGCTGGCGGTTACGCCAAGGCTGATGTCGAGTTTGCTTCTGGAAACGCTTCGGGACGTGCCAAGACTATTCCCGTTCCCGCAGAGGCTTTGACTCTGGACAAGGATGGAGCATTCCTGTTTATCGTAAACGAAGGCAAGGCAAAAATGGTCCGTGTGGAGACTGGCCTTCGCACTCCCATCGCGGTTGATATTTTATCGGGTTTGAACGCTGGAGACACGGTAATTACCTCCGGTCTTATCAGTATCCGTCAGGGCAGTTCAGTCCGTATTCGTGAAATTCGAAATAACACCGACTACGAAGTGGACTAAGGCTTCGCCAATTACCAATTACAAGTTATGAATTACGAGAGAACGAAGATAGATGCTATTGAAAAAAATGCTGATCTGTATAGACAATTTCTCGTAATTCGTAATTCATAATTCATAACTGATAAAAATGAGTGTAGCAAACCTTTCTGTTCGTCGCCCAGTGCTTATGACTGTGATGGCTTTGGTCATCATCTTGCTTGGTGCCTTCGGTATGAGCAACTTGGGCATTCGTGAATACCCAAACGTTGATTATCCCATCATCCAGGTTCGAACTTCTTATCCCGGTGCCAATGCGGCTGTAGTTGAAGCGGAGGTGACCGAGGTCCTGGAGTCGTCCATCAACAGTGCTCCTGGCATCAAGGCCTTGACATCGACCAGCTCGGATGGCAATTCCTACATCAGTGTTGAATTTGAAACGGGCATGGACCTGGAAGATGCTGCCAACGATATCCGTGATCGCGTAAGCCGTGTCCGCCGTAAGTTGCCCGACGATGTGGACGAACCGACGGTGAACAAGAGCGACTCCGACTCTGACCCGATTTTGATGGTGAGTCTTGTTAGCGATAAGCTTGACGCCATGGACGTTTCTGAACTGGCCCGCAACCACGTGAAGGAACGTCTGCAGACTATTTCTGGAGTGTCCGAAGTCATTATCTGGGGTGAAAAGCAACCTACGGTTCGCTTATGGATTGATCCTATCCGGATGCAGGCTCTTGGCGTTACCGGAAGTGAGATGAGTGCCGCCCTCAAGAAGGGCAATCTGGAATTGCCCTCGGGTTCTATCGAAGGTTCCGAGACGACTCTATCTATTCGTACCCTGGGACGTATCGCCGACCCCGAAGCCTTTGGGCGGGTGGCCGTAAAAACAGCAAGCGACGGAACGGTGATTCGCGTATCCGACGTGGCGACCATCCACTATGAACCGATGGATACCCGAAAGGGATTTAGACGTAACGGCAAGAATACGGTGACCGTAGCCCTGGTGGCCCAGCCGGGAAGTAACCATGTGAATATTGCCGATGAATTCTACAAGCGCGTTGAGGATATCCGCCGTGAACTTCCCGCTGGTGTGGACATGCTCTATGGACGTGATACCTCCATTAACATCCGGGCTTCCATCAAGGAAGTGGTGGAGACTATCTTTGTGGCCTTCCTTTTGGTGATTGCTATTATCTTTGCGTTCCTGCGTCAAGGACGTACAACGATTATTCCCATGGTGGTGGTGCCGGTAGCTGTGGTGGGTAGCTTCTTTGTGCTGTACCTGTGCGGCTTTAGCATTAATGTCTTGACATTACTTGCCATGGTTCTAGCCATTGGTCTTGTGGTGGACGATGCCATCGTGATTGTGGAAAATATTTACCACAAGATTGAAAACGGAATGACTTCCAAACAGGCGGCTGTGGCGGGGACCAACGAAATCTTTTTTGCCGTTATCGCAACTTCCATCGTGTTGATGGCGGTGTTTGTTCCTGTCCTTGCTCTTGGTGGTACCACGGGTCTTCTCTTCCGTGAATTTGTTGCGGTGATGATAGGAACAGTCTTCCTTTCCACCCTGTGTGCATTGACGCTGTCTCCTATGCTTTGCTCCAAGTTCCTGCGGAAACAAAAGAAGGGACGCTTTTACACTTGGACGGAGCCGTTCTTTAACGGATTGAATAAATTCTATGCGGTTCTTTTGGGCTGGTTCTTGAAGTGCAGAATTTTGTTGTTCCCTGTGGTGGCGGGGCTTTTGTTTGCCGCTTATTTCTGTTTCAATGACATGAGTAGCGAAATGGCTCCTACGGAAGATTCCGGCTCTGTCATGGTAAACGTGAATATGCCCGAAGGTGTGACTTTGACCCGCACAAAACGTATGGCCGATGCCTTCGTAGACGAGGTTATGTCAATCTTGGATAGCGGCGAATACAAGGAAGTGCAGGCGGGCGCCTGGAATGCGGGAAACTCAAGAATTCGTCTTTCCCTTAATGACGATAAGGAAGCGAGACGTCCGCAAAGTGAAATCGCTCACGCGATTCAAATTCTTGGTAATGAGTATCCGGATTTGCGCGTCATGGTGTTTGAACCTCAAAGTATTAGCACCCAGAGAGGAGGTCTCCCTGTTCAGTTCGTTCTGCAGGCGGGTAGCATCGAGGTGCTGCGAACATTGGTGCCCAAGTTCATGGAAGAAGCCGGCAAGAGCTCTGTCTTTAGCGTGGTCAATACCAATCTGAAATTTACCAAACCTGAACTCCATATTGAAATCCTGCGGGACAAGGCAAATGAGGAAGGCGTTTCTGTTAGTGATATCGCTCAAGCCGTACAGCTGTCCATCAGTGATCAAAGCTATGGGGAGTATTACAAGGAAGGTCGCCAGTATAGCGTTGTGGGGGCCGTTGGTTACCAGTACCGGGCGACTTCGCAGAACCTGTCCTTGTTGACAGTCAAGAACAATAAGGGCGAAGCCGTAAGTGTGGATAACTTTATTACCTACAAGGAACGTTCTGCTTCTCCCTCCTTGCCACGATATAACCGCTTTAGTGCCGCCACCATCCAAGCCGGACTTGTTCCAGGAAAAACAATCGGCGACGGCGTAGAGGAAATGCGTCGCATTGCAAAAAATGTTTTGAAGGAATATCCGAACGTCAGCACGACGTTGAGCGGAGCTTCCAAGGAATTCGAAGAAAGCTCTTCTGGATTGTACATTGTCTTCCTGTTGGCTTTGGCCTTGGTGTTCCTGGTGCTTGCGGGACAGTTTGAAAGCTTCCGTGCTCCTCTGGTGATTTTCTTTACGGTACCGTTAGCCTTGGCGGGGGCGCTTGCCTGTCTTTATTTGACGGGTCAGACATTGAATATCTTTAGTGAAATTGCACTCATTCTTTTGATTGCTTTGGTGACGAAGAACGGTATTTTGATTGTGGAGTTCGCCAACCAGATTGCGGCTTCTACAGGATGTTCCAAGCTTGAAGCGGCTAGGCAAGCGGCGGAACGCCGCTTCCGCCCCATTCTCATGACTAGCCTTTCCACGGTTTTGGGTGCGGTGCCCCTGATTCTCACGGGCACGCCTAGCCGTGTCGCAATGGGTATTGCTATTGCGGGTGGTCTCACGTTTGCGACCTTCATGACCCTCTTTATCGTTCCCGCAGCTTATAGCTATTTTGCCGGGAAAGTGGAAAAGACCACAAGCACAGACGCAAGCCGTATGGCATAGTTTTTGGGGGATGGGCTGCTAACGCTCCGGGCTAGTAATTTGTCGCTCGGAGGCTGCGCTGCGCTCCACCCGGCTTCGCCGGACTCCTCACTCTCAAATTACCAGTCCCTCCGCTGACGCAGCCTCTTTGTTTTTTCGAAAGAACGTATGGAGAAATCGGAAATTTTCTACGCTCCGGGCTAGTAATTTGTCGCTCGAAGGCTGCGCTGCGCTCCACCCGGCTTGCAGCCGACCTGCTATCTTGAAAACGTCCATCGACGTGCCAGAGGAGGGGAGTGGTGTTGGGATCAACCGACTCCGCGAAGCGGGTGACTGAGGCGCAGCCGAAGGAGCGGAGGGCGAGCCCAATATCACCCCCGGAACGAAAACGGAGTACCCAGGCTACCTGACGAATTGAAAGACTTTTTCGCCTTTGCGGCTCATCCCATACTTGGTACGAAGTTGTTCTTCGATGTACAGGGAGTCGTTTTTCAAACGCTCAATAGTCTCGTTGCCTTGATCTAGTACCTTCTGAAGAGAATCAATCTTCATCTGGTATTGAGCGTTCTCTCGTGTAATGTGATGCTGTTCCCTTAGACTGTTTTTACCGAACATCAAGTTGGCCACCACAATACCTGCGGCCAGCAAGAGAATGGCAAACATGATCATAAGGTGCTTACGCAATTTAAACAGCTCCGCTAAAATAAAATTGAAGGTTGTCCCGGGTTTCAACCAAACCCGCAATCTCTAGTTCTGTTAATATAGCTAAAATATTGACTGTCTTAAAGTTACATTCTCCTTCTATTTCGGAAATTGTCTTGCGAAACCCTCTGTAGCGGGTAAAAAGCGTCAAAGCGTCTGGGGTTAGGTGGCATCCGGCCGATTTTAATCCGGAAATGCTGTTTCCCGCTTTCTTGAGGTTGGAAAAGCTGTTTGCAGCCTCTGCAGGTGCTTTTTCCGAAAGAAAAGATGGAGTTTCCGTTCGGGGGATTCCTGCCACCAGAGGCAGGCTCTCGGGGCGGAAAACGGGCTTTGCCTTCCCCTGGTCCAGGTAGAGGTTTGGACCGCTGCAAACCTCGCTGTCGAAGTCTCCTGGGACCGCCAGCAGCAACTTGCCCTCCTGGAGGCAATAGTCTGCGGTAATCAGGGCACCGCCCTTGGTCTTGCTCTGGACGAGGACTACTGCCCGACTTAAACCGCTGATGATGCGGTTCCTGGCAGGGAAAGTCCCGCGGTAGCTGGGGGCGTCTCCCTCGTATTCCGTCAGGATGGCGCCGCCTGCGTCAACAATTCGCTGGGCAAGAACTCGCCTGTCGCCCGTCAGGGGTGCCTCAAGGCCTTGGGCGATTACGGCAACCGTTGGAATGCCTGCGTCTAGGGCCGCCTCGTGGCAGTAGCTGTCGATGCCCTGGGCAAGTCCCGAGATCACCACGGCCTTGGTGCCCTGCAGGGAACGGACTAGCCGGCGGCACAACTCCTTGGCCGAACTGCTGGGGCGCCTGGTTCCCACCATTCCTATCCCGATACAGTCAGAAGGCGGCAATGTCCCGCGATAGAACAGGCGCTTGGGCCTGAGCTTGGAATCCCGCAGCAAAAGCGGAAATTCACCGGGTCCAATTTCCTTGATGTCCGTTTGGTTTATATGCGATTCCTGCCTGCGCTGTCCTAAAAAAAGATCCTGCTGGATTCCCTGTTGCTGGCCGAAGCCTAAATTCATTTGAAGCAGGTTTTCTCCTTTTCTATCTTTTTCCATATGAAATATTCCTTTGACGATCTTGTGAAAATCATGGCCACCCTCCGTTCGGAAAATGGCTGCCCCTGGGACCGTAAGCAGACGCACCAGTCCCTGCTCCCTTATTTGGTTGAAGAATCCCACGAGTTTATCGATGCCGCCCAGGCAAACGACAAGGTTCACATGGCCGAGGAACTGGGTGACGTTCTCTTCCAGGTGGTGTTTCACGCACAGGTCGCCAAAGACAACAAGGATTTTTCCATTGACGATGTGGTGCAGGGAATCTGCGAAAAAATGGTCCGGCGACACCCTCATGTTTTCGGCGACGTCAAGGTGGAAAACGAGAACGAATTCCTGGACGTGAATAATCCAAATGGATTACGTAGCCGCTGGGAAAGCATCAAGGCTGCGGAAAAGAATAATCTAGGAATGGCGGGCAAGTCCGCTATGGATAAAGTAAGCAAGAGCATGCCGACGCTGGCCCGCGCCCAGGAAATTCAGCGCCGCGCCGCCAAGGTTGGATTTGACTGGATCGAGGCTGAACCTGTGTTCAACAAGGCCGTGGAAGAATTTAGCGAATTTCGCGCCGAAATGCAAGCGGCCACCGCGGAAAATCCCAATATAGAGCGCATGGAAGACGAGTTCGGCGATATTCTCTTTAGCCTAGTGAACGTGGCGCGGCACTGCGGGTTCAATGCGGCTCTGGCATTGGAAAGAGCAAATAGTAAATTCGAGAAAAGATTTAGAATTGTCGAGGACTTGGCTCGGGCAGAGGGCAAGCAGATGCAGGAGGAAACGCCGGAGCGCCTCCAGGAACTGTGGCGGGAAGCGAAAAAATCCACAAAGGCTTAGAGGCTTTTTCCTCTAGTTGCTTCTTGTGAGGCTTATGGAATCCTGCAGGTCTATGCGGAGAAGTCCTTCGTCTCGGGAAATGTACAACTTGTCAAAGCGACATTTTTCCTTCGTGGCTCCAGTGATGTCAAAAATCAGAACATGGCTGTAGGTTGTTGATTCAATCTCAAAGGACGCCCTGTGAAGGATTCTGTCCCCGTTTTTGCTGGTTAGGGTATCTCTAGTATTTATCTGGAAGCTGGCTTCGCCGTTGTTGAATCGCCCGTCGTCGCAAATTAGGTTGATGTAGCCACCATCGTGATTTATTTGCATAAATATGCTTCCGTTAATTTCGTTCAGGCTGCCGGAAAAAATGTATTCGAAGTTGTCTTCTGCATTGATATGGGTTTCCCCGATGAAGGAGTCCTTGTTTCCGAAGTTATCCCTGAAGGAAATGCTATCCCTTCTGTTGTAAGTCCCGTAATGGTCCACGGGACTTTGTTTTTCGATAAAGACGTTGTACGGTCTGGACATGTATTCGTCTTCGAAGAATATGTAATTGCAGGCTGTAAGAATCGTGGGCAAAATGAAGAGAAACTTTTTGAATAAATTCATTTTTCGTTCTCCGGATTTTGCTTGACCAGGGTAATGCCGTTACTGTCGCTTGTCTCGATTTTCAACAGTCCAAATGTTTCGTGGAAATAAGCGTGGGAGAGGTCCTCAATGAGATTGCTGAGGGAGTCGGTTTTGAATTTCGTACGGGTCGTAATCTTTGCCACATCTTTATAAGTGACACTATCAATTTGGAGACTGTCGAGAATTTCAAAGTCTTCCGAGTAAGAGTCTCGCGAAATGCCTGTGGAATCTAGGGGAAGGTAGTAATTCCAGTCTTTATAGGATATTTCTAGATAACTCGCGTCCATTGTTAAGTCAATTTTCACGACGGGGTATTCAGAAACCCATTTGACCTCCCGAGTCTGGATATTGAGCGTGTAGCAAAAATCCTGCCGCTTCGTCCAAAACGTGGTATCGTCTTGTACCGAGAACCTTATTTCTGAACCTTGGTCGTGTCTGTAGATTCGGGGAGCTTTTTGACCGATGTTGCCGAAATCCTTTTGATAAGGTTGAAGTTCAACACTTGATTCCGCAATCTCTTTGCAGGAATCTTCATAACAATCTTCGCAATCGCAGCTGGTTAAAGTTGAGGCTATAAGCAGTGCGAATGGTAACGCAAATAAACGAACGAGTGCTTTTTTGGCGGATTTCTTAATTGTCTCCACAATTCCTCCTAATCCTAATTCTGGAGATCCATCTTGATTTCCCTAAAATATACAATAATCTCGTCCTTAGTCCATATTGGAACGTTTTCTTTGGGAATATTGATTTGAAATAAATTTTGTGTCGGGGGGTGAAATTTGGGGTATATTAATATCGTGCTTCCAACCTATTTCTGGTTCTAGAGAAGGGATGCCGGATCGAACCGCGGGGTAGGAATAGGTAGGAAGCACACTTGTTCTCTTCTAATTCCACTGAATCCCGCGGGCTTGTCCCGCGGGATTCTTTTTTATGGGAGGCCTTCGCATTTGTTTGGTGCGTGGCGAAGCCTTCTTGTGTTGTGTCCGACGAAGCAAAAAAGTCCCGCGAGCAATCGCGGGACTCTTTTTTCAAAAACGCTTGCAGTCTCCCCGTGAACAAGAAAATCTCGGTATGAACCGAGGTCTTCTTGTGAGAGCAGCGAGGCTTGGGAAGTGGTTTCCTGCAGTCGAGCTAGCGGTCTCCTTAAGCGCGTGCGCCAGCCTTGTCGCCGTACTTCTTGATGAGTTCTTCCTGGATGTTGCGCGGAACCGGGAGGTACTTTGCAAATTCCATGGTGAATTCAGCCTTACCCTGGGTCATAGAACGCAGGTCAGTTGCGTAGCCGAACATTTCGGACAGCGGAACTTCAGCGGTGATGGTGGTCATGCCCAGTTCTTCGTTTGTACCGACGATGGTACCACGACGCTGAGAAACGTTACCAACAACGGAACCCTGGAATTCGGTCGGGGTCTGGATTTCAACCTTCATGATCGGT
>JAZRXW010000092.1:0-17411 GCA_045600425.1 Fibrobacter sp. | reverse complement strand
AATGTAGGTGCGGAGGTTGCCGATGTGGGCGAAGTGGTACACCGTAGGGCCACAACAGTACATACGCACGGCGGGAACGCCTTCAGGAAGTGTGAACAGTTCTTTCTTGCGTGATGCGGTGTTGTAGAATTGAAGTGCCATAGTGCTTACTAGCCTCCGGTTAAGTTTTGTCCCAAAGATAAAAAAATCCTGTGCAAATCGCACAGGATTGAATGCTTTTAGAACTTTGAATGTTTTTATTTGCCTGTACAGGTACCGACCTTACCGATTTCGTAAATCTTGTTTCGGCCAGAATTCGTCTTCCCTGACTTAAACTTGATTGCGGCGATTTTCTCCAGTATGGTTGCCTGTGCTACAATTTTGCCCCAGCCAGTTTCTTGCTTGAACTTTGCCCAATAGAAATCGGTGGTTGTTCTTGTGCTTGCTTTGGGAATGTTTGCGTAATAGTTGTTGTACTCCGTTATGCGCGCTTCATCCTCGGGGATCAACTCAAGCGAAAAGCCTGCTTCGGATTCATAACTGAGGCAAATACCATTCCAGTCTTTGATGTTCACGCCTTCGCCGTAGCCCTTGGTGATGATGGCGATACCGGCGAACGGATATTCATAGGCTGTTCCAATTTCAACGGTATAGTCAATTGCATTGGATGAGGGAGTAAAGGATATTTCACTCGTTGTCAGTGTTGTTGCCAAGCCTTCGTTGTTCAAGGTAACAATGGAGTTTCCTCCATAGAGATTATCGGTGTCACTGTAAGCGTACATGGTGCCTGCTGTGGCGCTGCTAACTCCGGTGTTTGCTTTCATCCCGGCGTTCTTGGTTCCGCACCAAATGTCACCGCACTTTACGGGGGAGAAGGTTTCGCCCGTGCAGGTTCCAAGACGGCCGATAGTGTAAATCATGAAATCGTTGTTGTTGGAGAACCGTAATTTGATTGCTGCCGTTTGGGCGAGGGCTGCTCCCTTATCAACCGTGACTCCCCAGCCGGATTCTTGCTTGAATGTGCTCCATGGGATATCGACAACGTTAAAGCTTGCTGCCTTGGGGACACTGGCCTTGTAGTTGTTGTATACGGTAAAGATACTTTCGTTCTCCGGAGTCAATTCAATATTGAAACTGTTTGTAGATGTATAAGCCAGGCAGATACCTTCCCAATCGTTAATATCACCGCCATGCTGGTCTTCGTCTACAAGATTAAAACCAATGCCTGCAAACGGATATTCATACGCGTTGCCTATTTTTGAAGAAGCGGTAATGCTCTCGTATTTCTTTGCCATGTCTGCAAAGTCACCGCTAGTGACGATACCGGGGAACACTAGCTCGGAGTTTCCTCCATCGGCAATGTCTGAATAGGCGAACCATAGGCCCGCTTTGTTGGTCGCGTTGCTAAGAGGGATAGTGGCCTGTCCCTTCTTGCCGGTATCGTTTGTTCCGCACCAAAGGTCGCCACAGGGCTTCTTGGCTGCTGGCTTGAAGGTGGCTCCTCCGCAGGTGCCGTAGCGGCCAATGGTATAGATATTGAACTTGCCACTATTTCTGAAGACGAACTTAATTTCTGCAGCGTCTCTCAATACGTCGTTGACATCAACCTTGTTTCCCCAACCCTCCTGGGAAAAGTCTGTCCACTTAAAGTTGGCGACCTTCACGGAGGCGGACTGGGTAAGGGTAGCCTTAGGATCGTCGTAATCAGTCAATCGAACATCTCTGGGGCTGACCTCTACACTAAAGTCCATTTCGGATGAGTAGGCTACGCAGAAACCTTCCCAGGATGTGATATTTGCCCCAAGGCTCTCAGAGTTTTCTTCGCCACCGACACTGAATCCGATGCCTACGCGGTTTGCTCCGGGTTCAGCAGCTGTTCCAATTTGGGCGGTGCCGGTAATTTTGAGGTAGGCTTCTGCCAATGGACCGTAGAAATTACCGTAATTATCGGCCTCTACATCTGGCGGGAAAATCAGTTTTGAATCGCCATACTCCATGGCGTCATCGTAGTCGAACCAATAACCGGCCAATTCATTATCGTTGTTGGGGATGAATACCTTACCCTCGGAGGAGTTCGCTGCGTTTCCGCACCAAAGGTCTCCACAGAGATTGTAGGTTGTTGCTACGGAGCTGGAGGAAACTTCAGAACTGGAAGAAGAGACTGAACTGGATGATGCTACAGAGCTAGAGGATTCTTCGGGAGTCGACGGCACGATATCGGCGAGGGACTTGAAGGTCTTTTCGGGAGGATAAGGTGCATCGATGGTGCAAGATCCTGCACGACCCACGGAAAGTATGGCGAAATCGCCACTCCTACTGAATCTAAAGCGAACCGTAGCGACCTTCTTAAGGATGGAGGCCTGGTCAACCTTTTTTCCCCAGCCCGATTCCTGCTTGAACTTTTCCCAAGTGATGTTGGCGACAGCCACCTTCTCGGACTTGGGAATGGAAGCATAATAATTGTTGAATTCCGTAACGGATGCTTCGTCTTCTTCCGCTAAGATAATATTGAATTCTATGCTGGAATAGTAGGTGACGCAAATGCCGTCCCAGTCGGTAATATTGCCGCCGGTACCCACATTATCTACAATGTCAAATTTAACGCCTGCGTAGGGATATTCATACTTGCGGTTTATTTGCGAGTATGCCTTGATGCCACCATATGCTTCGGTCAATGGTCCGTAGAAATTGCCGTATGTATTTTCTTTAACATCTTTTGGGAAAAATAATCTGGAGTTCCCGTTTAAGGGGGCGGCATTGTCGTTATAATCGAGCCAGTATCCAGAAAAATCGCCCTTCTGTCCCGGAATTTCAACTTTTCCTTCTGCATCCAGGGGGCCGCACCAAAGGTCGCCGCACTTGATGGTCTTTGCCGTTGCGGATGAGCTGGACTCCGCTGTAGAAGAACTGGAGTCGTCGTCTGCGGCTTCGGAACTGGAAGAATCGTCATCTTCGTCGGAGACGGAGGAACTGGATTCGTCTTCTTCATCTTTCTTTACAGAAGAACTGCTTTCATCAGAATCTTCATCGGAGCTAGATGATTCCAAGGAGGCGATGTAGTCCTGATATTCACTGTGGTTGTCTTCCATTTCGCCTACATAGTCTGAACAGGCGAACATAAGCGAGGCTGCAATGGGAGCCATCAAGAATAAATTAATCTTTTTCATATTTGCCCCTTTAGAATGCGAAGGAAAGTCCAATGCCAATACCGCCTAGGATGGCGGCGGCAATACCGACGGTTCTCATGGTTTGTGCGCTCTTGGCGTTGTCCTTGTGCTTTTCGTAGCTGTCGGACTCGGCTGCTTGGTCGGGCTTGGCGTCCAGTTCTTTTTTGTAATCGTCGGCTTCGCTCTTGGCCTTGTTGTTGAACAAAACCGCCATGACGGTGCCGCCTACAAGAACTGCTGCGGAAATTCCAAGGGGAACCCAGCGGATGCCGGACTTGCCGCTGCTGGCGGCAGCGTCGGCTGCTTGCTTAACTTGTTCTTCCTTCTTGGCGGCTTCTTCTGCGCGAGCCAGTTCTTCGATGCCTTCCTTGTATGTCAAGGAGTCTTCCTTGGTCATCTTTTCAGATTCATCGTGTTCGGCGATTTCCTCGGGAGCGTCGGGCAGCTTCGTCTCGTCCCACATCCAGCGACCGATCATCTCGGGCTTTTTCAGCTTGGTGAAAGCCTGGCGTCCGTTGAACGCCTCAATAACGCCGTCTTCGGGAATGGTCAGCTTAGCTTTCTTGCCCTTGATGTCGAAACGCAGGTGAGAAGACTTACCGCTAGCGTCCAAGGTCTTTTCAAACATACGGACTCCGTTCAGGTAGTAAGCGCCATTCACCGGACGACGCATGTCAACTCGAAGTCCCAAGTTGTTCTTGTCCATCATGAACTTTACGTTGGAGCCGGCCTTCTTCAAGGAGTCGTTCTTCACCTTCAAGGTGGCTATAAACATGGGGGCGAATTCACTGCCGGACTGACGCAAGACGATGGGACCGCACTTCTCGATCCACAGGTTGGCCAAGCGTTGTTGCTGTTCAATTCTGGAGGGATCGTAGGACAGCGCGTAGTTGTACTCGGCGTCGAAATCACCTTCGAAGTTGATGGGTTCCAGGAAGATGTTTCCGCGGAGTCTCAGTAGCTGGTCGCGGCTGATCACAATGCTTGTAAGAGCCTCGGAGCAGCTAGCCAGCTGGCGGGTACGTTCTTCCAAGGTGGTGGCCATGCGCATGGAACCCAGTCGAACTTCACCAGTAAGTTCCATGAACTTGTTTTCGAAGGCGGGCAATTCCACTTCATAGAAGTGACCGCAAGTGGTGTCCAGCACATCGTTTAGAGAAATAGATGCGCACCGGTTGTTCATTTCGGCAATGCGGTTTGCCTTTTTCATAAGGGCTTCAATTTCGGGATTGGAGCCGCCGGCCATGGTCTGCAAGGATTTCAAGTCTTCCTGCAGGGCCTTGATTTCTTCGGGGCTTTTAACGAACACCGAAATGGTGGAGCCGTTTTCGTCGGCCTTGGATGCTTCCTTGGCGGCGGGTGCTGCTCCCTTGGTTTCGGCAGACTGGTCCACCGTTGGAGTTTGCGCAGGGGCGGCGGGGGCGGAAGTTGCCGGTGCTGCCTCGTTCAGGGAGACTTGAGCAAGGGCTGCAGATGCCACTAGGGCAAGGCTACAGCAGATTTTTCTTAGGAACATAGTTATCCTCATTAAATTCATCAAAAAAATAGATATTAATCAATTATCCTACCTGGAATGCTTACAAAAAACTTTCAATAAAGACACTTGAAATAACGGCCAAAGAAAAAACCGCTGAAGATTTATCAGCGGCCTTTGATGAATTTGTATGAAATCTAGCCTTGAATCTAGATTTTATTCATTTTCCTGTGGTGGTATTCCGCGGTGGCAGTAAAGATTACGTCGCTGCTGGAATTGAGGGCTGTTTCCATAGAATCCTGTACCACGCCCAGGATAAACCCTACGGCAACGGCTTGCATAGAAATGTCCCCGCTGATGCCAAGGATAGAGCATGTCATGGGAATCAGGAACAAGGAGCCGCCTGCGATGCCAGAGGTTCCGCAAGCTCCGATGGCGCTCATAACGCAAAGGATTGCCGCGGTCGGCAAATCCACATGGATGCCTAGGGTATTTGCTACAGCCAAAGTCATCACGGCAATGGTTACTGCGGCACCGCACATATTGATGGTGCAGCCCAGCGGGATAGACACGGAATAGAAATCCTTTTCCAGACCCAGGCGCTCGCAGAGGGCCATGTTCACCGGGACGTTTGCGGCGGAACTGCGGGTAAAGAAGGCTGTAATGCCACTGTCACGAAGGCAGCGGAAAACCAAGGGGTAGGGGTTCTTGCGTAAGGTGATTGCAACGATTAGCGGGTTTAAGACCAGGGCTACCACCAGCATACAGCCCACCAGCAGGGCAAGCAGTTTTCCGTAGTCCGCAAAAATGCTCATGCCGCTTTCTGCCACAGAGGAGAACACAAGTCCCATAATGCCAAAGGGTGCCATCTGGATAATCCAGCGGATGACCTGGGAGATTGCCGCAGAGACGTCGGTTATGACGGTTACTGTATGGGCGACAGGAAGCTTTTTAAGGGCAAGTCCAAAGACAATCGCCCAAAACAGAATTCCGATGTAGTTGGCTCCGGCGAGGGCTGCTACGGGGTTTTGGACGCAGTTCTTTACCAGGTTTGTCAGCACTTCTCCGATGCCGCTAGGGGCAGCGCCTTCGGCGGCGTTTGCCGTAAGCTGCATGGTGACGGGGAAGATTTCGCTACCGGCAACAGCCAGGGCGGCAGCTCCAATGGAGCTTATGACGTAAAGAAGAATCACCTTGCGGAAGCGGCTGCCAATGCCTTCGCCGGCCCCTGCGATGGAACTTGCTACTAGTGCGAACACCAGGATGGGGGCGGCACCCTTCAGGGCTCCGACGAACAGGGTTCCCAAAATGCCGATTCCGCTTAGACCTGGTGCCAATAGGCCAAGAGCGGCACCAAGGACAAGGCCAATTACAA
Source organism: Fibrobacter sp. (assembly GCA_045600425.1). GTDB lineage: Bacteria > Fibrobacterota > Fibrobacteria > Fibrobacterales > Fibrobacteraceae > Fibrobacter. The sequence continues at coordinate 11,416 of JAZRXW010000092.1, read as the reverse complement.
TTCGGATAATGAGGCTAAGCTCAATCCATTTTTTTACTAGAGTCTTCATAAAAATTCCTTAGTTTCAAAGCGTGAACAATATAGAATATCTGATTTCAGAACCCTGATATTTTTTTATTTTTGCACCATGCTTTTTGATGACATTATCAACGAACATTATGAACCCCGCGAATACCCGGCGTTGGCGCTTTTAGCCGATCAATGGATTCGTGTACGTCCCTTCGAGGGGCTGAAAGTTCTGGCGGCAACGCCGATTTTCAGAAACACGCTTTTGCAGTATCGGACGCTTTTGGCCGGCGGTGCGGAATTGTGCGTTGGTTATGCGGAGTCTTCCGATGTGGCGTCCATGCCCCACGACGCAAGAATTGTGTCCCTCCTCAGGGAATCGGGAATTCCTGTCATCACGGATTCCGACGTGAAAAACGGTAACGTCGCTGATGATTTTGACTTGATTCTGGATTGTGCCGGTCAGTTTTCCTTCTGCCACCCCCGAAAGGGCTTTGTGGAATTGACCCGAAGTGGTGTTCAGTTCTTTGAAAAGTCTTCTTATCCGGTATATGTAGCCGACAGCGGTATCGTCAAACGCATCGAAACCACTCTTGGAACTGGAGATGGTTATTTCCGCGCCCTTGAACAGCTGGGATACCGTAACTTTGAAAACCGTCAGTTGCTGGTTTTTGGAAGCGGCAAGGTGGGGTGCGGTATTGCCCTCCAGGGAATCCGCCGCGGACTTAAGGTGACCACCGTTACCGACACCAAGAATCGAAATACGGGTAGCGACTTTTGTCACGTTCTGGAAAATAACAACGTAAAAATCATAGACCATCTGGACGAAAAGGCTGTTCTGGAAGCGGTTCAGTCCAGCGACTTTCTGGTGACGGCTACCGGAATAAAAAGTGTGCTTTCCTTGCCGGTGGTGACTGCCATTCTCAAGAAGCCCCGTATGGTGGCAGCCAATATGGGTGTCGAAGACGAATTTGGCATGATGGTTCCCAAGATGCGGGTCTTGAACAAGAAGGCTCCCTTGAACTTTATTCTTGATGAACCCACCCACCTGAAGTATATCGATGCAAGTCTTGCCCTGCATGCCGCCCTCGGGGAACGGATGCTTCAGGAAATCGCCCAAGGTGAGTCATTCTCGGGTCCAAGAAACCCTCCTTCCGATATTGAGCAGGTGCTTTTGGTGACCACTATCCAGAATGGTGAAATCGGGGCAGAAATTTGCGATATGCTTCGCTAGGATATTTGTCGTTTTTATCGAGAATAAAATTAAACGATGAATATATATTTGAAATAAAAACAGAGAAGGGATGGTTTGTCTATGAAAAAATTTTGGGCTGTGCTCGTTTTAATGCTTGTAGGGCTCGCTTTTGCGGGTGGCGATATTGTGGCTCAGACATCAACTGGTGCCGCCGTCATCTTGCATGACAATGGTCGTTGGGAATATTACCAGAATAACGAAAATATCCGCGATGTTCGTCCCTCCGCAATTCCTGAAGATGCCAAGTATCAGATTTCTGTGGCCTACGAAAGTGTAGATAAGCTGAAGAAGGATGTCCGCATGGCTATGGACGCCGAGTTTGCAACCGAAGAGGAAATCAAAGATAGTCTGCGTAAAGTACCCAAGGGAGGCATCGTCTATTTCCAGGTGCCTACCAAGCAAATTAAGAAGGGTATGGTTCGCGAATTGACCTACACCATCTACGACAAGGGCAAGACCCCCATCTTTTCTAAGACCGTCCGTGATACCGAAGCGACCGCCAGCGAAGATAGCGGTATTTCCAACTTGCTGGTGGTGCCCCTTTATGCCCGTCCCAAGTCCAGCGTGTTAAAAGCGAAGGTGGTAAGCGAAGTAGGTCGTTCCACTCTCGAGTTTGAAATTCCCGTTCAGTAATCCTTATGAAGTTTGCTGTCGTTGATCTTGAAACTACTGGCGGGACTCCCGAGAATGGGCGTATTACCGAAGTGGGAATTGTCCTGCTGGATGATTTTCAAGTGGTTAAGACTTTTCAGACTCTGGTGGATCCGGGAATGCCTATCCAGCCCTTCGTCCAGAAGTTGACGGGCATTACCGACGAGATGGTTTCGGGACAGCCCCAGTTTAGTTCCATCGCCGAAGAGGTTGCCGAACTCCTGAAGGGCCGCATCTTTGTGGCTCACAACGTTCAGTTTGACAGCAAGTTCATGCGTGCAGAACTTCGACGCTCTTGCATCAAGTTTGACCCGCCGAGGCTTTGCACCGTAAAACTTTCCCGCCGGTTTTTCCCGGGTCAGGGCAGCTACAGCCTGCACAATCTCGTCATGTCGTTGAACCTTCCGGATTTCAATCACCATCGGGCTTTAGCCGACGCTATGGCTGCCGCAGAAATTTTAAAGCTTTGTCTAGAAAAAGCTGGTCCCGATAAAATCAAGAAAGAAGTGAAGAACATTACAAAGGCCGAAACCCAGGTCATGTTCTAGATTTTCAGCAAGCCCATCTTGTATTTCAGTTTCAAGATTCTAGCGCAGGATTCTTCAATGCGCTTTTTGTGTTTCTTGTTTGTCAGGCCGAGAACAGACAGGTTCTGGATCATCTCTACCGCCTTTTGGGGATAGGTAGTCATGAACATGTCGTTGCCGGCTTCCAATGCGGTACGGACCAGTTTCTTGAAATCCTTGGCGGGATAGTTCTGGCTTTTTACCCGTTCTGTTCCGCTGATCCACGCTCGTAGGGAAGTTCCCCACAGGTCGTCGGTAAGGATAACCATGTCGGGGGACATTTCTCGGGCCATGTTCACAATTTTCGGCTCAAAGACTGCGGGTCGGGTCGACATGCGGATAAACCGTACACTGCTCATCATAGTGACTGGAATATCTGGAGCCAACACTCTGAATAATTCCACATTTTTCTTGATGCGTTCCTTGGGGGTCGTGCTGAAGGCGATTTGCGAATCACTGTTGGTCCAGGAGTCGTATCCGGGAAAATGCTTGGAGACGCAAACGACGTCGTTTGCTTTCATGCCCTGCACAAAGGCTCGGACTTTGCCCGCATTGGTCGTGTCGTCGCCCCAGGAACGGTCGGAAACTTCCATAAAGGATTTCTTTCCCCGGCTGTCAAAGGCGGGGTCGAGAACCGGTGCCAGGTTCAGGTTCAGGCCTGCGCTCTTCATGACGGCAGCAATTTCTGTAGCCAAGTGCAGAATGGAATCGCTGGACATTTTTCTCATGGCCTTGGCACTTGGGGTCTTGCTCCACTTAGGGTCGATGCCTGCCATGCGGTTGACGGAGCCGCCTTCCTGGTCTACGGCCACCAAGGGCTGGATCTTGCTCATCTTGTTGACGAGACCGAGGTTTGCCTTAAACCGGGTCAGGTTGCTTAGATGAGACCTCATGACGAGAATCCCTCCAAACTCGTGCTTCATGATAAATTCCGCCGGAGACATGTAGACCATGACCATCTGGGCGGCTTTCTGCTTGAAGTTGAGGGAATCCCACAGCGGCATGATCTCGCAGGGAAGCTGGTAGGGGTTTTTCGTAATGTCGCATTCGTCGGCATTTGCTTGCTTGGAACTTCCCGAGGTGTCGGGAGCCAGCTCCGCAATGGCCTGACTCAAATCGCTGGGAACTGTCTGTGCGTGTATTGCACAGAACAGGCTAAGGGCGGTAAGGGCTATGGCTCTAATCTTCATTAGGGTACGTAGTCTTCTCCAGAGGTCGTGCTTGTTGTGGCCTTCTTGGCTCCCCAGCGGCGCGGCTTGAACTCTCTGGGCGGGAAATCGAATTTCAACTTGCCGCTCTTGTCGATGTACAGGAACGCGTCAAAGTTGCGGTGCGTCTTGTTGCTGCGGAAACCCTTGATGAGATCCGTCTTTACGCCCGTTCCAGAAAGCATCTTCTGAATTTGATCCAGGGGGATTTCCTTTCCAAGCATAATTTTTGGAAGCTGTAATCCGCTGGGTTCCTTTTTCGTATAGCTGTCGCTGACGTAACCTGTCAAGGTTTCGTACATCGGGGAGTTGTCCAGCGGGGAAAATCCCACCTGGTCGCCCAATTCTACTTCGCCACCTTCGCGGTTGTCGTCGAATACAAATTCAATCTTGTTCTGGTCGTTGATGATGACCACTGCCGTAAATTCTGCACCCTTCTTGCTGCGGAACCCGGGCAGGGGACCGATTTTACGCTTGGTCAGCAATTCTACGATTTCTTCGTTGGACAAACGCTTGCCGCCAATCATCTTGCGAATGACGATACCGTCTTCCGTGGTGTAGCGGCTTACGGTTTCAAGAACCTTTTTGCCGTTCACCGGGCTGAAGCTTGCCTCACCGGTAGTGCTTTCTTCCTTGAAGCCCTTGATGTTTTTCACCATGGTGCGGGTCATGTCCACAATACCGTTCATGAAGTTCTCGCGGGTTTCCTTGCCCTTTTCGATCTGCTCCATCTTGTATTCCCACTCACCGGTCAGTTCTGGGCTGGTCAGGGCCTCGATATCCATGGCCTTCAGAACTTTAATCAGGTCAAACGCCTTTGCGGTAGGAATCATTTCCTTGCCGTCGCGAACCACGTATTTATCTGTCACCAGCTTTTCGATAATGGCTGCACGGGTGGCGGGAGTGCCAAGTCCACGTTCCTTCATGGCGTCGCGGAGTTCTTCATCTTCCACCAGCTTACCGGCACTTTCCATCATGGAAAGAAGGCTGCTTTCGGTATAGTGTGCAGGAGGCTTGGTGAAATCTTCCTTTGCCTCAATTTCAACAGTCTTTGCGGAGTTGCCTTTCAGTTGCGGAATGTTGGATTCGTCGTCCACGTCCTTTCCGTATACGGCCTTGAAACCCGGTTCCACAAGAATCTTACCCTCGGTGATGAAGGTCTCTTTTTCTACGGTGGTAATGCGGGTGGTGTTCAGGTACTTTGCAGGGGGGAAGAACACGGCGATAAAGCGCTGGCAGATCATGTTGAAAATTTTCTGTTCCGCTTCGGACAAGTCGCTGGGCATGATACCCGTGGGAATAATGGCAAAGTGGTCAGAAATTTTCTTGTTGTCAAAGACCTTCGGGGTCTTCACCACCCAGTTGTTGCTAAGGGCCGTCTGGGCATGTTGGGCCAGGGAGCCTGAAATCTTTCCCAGGGTGCTCTTTACGGTACCGACGTAGTCTTCTGGCAGGCAGCGGCTGTCGGTACGGGGGTAGGTGGTTGCCTTGTGGCGTTCGTACAAAGCCTGGGCAATGGATAGGGTCGTCTTGGCACTAAAGCCGAAACGGTTGTTGGCTTCGCGTTGCAGGGTGGTCAAGTCGTAAAGCTGACCGCATTTCTGGAAACTGGGGGCGGTGGTCTCGTCGATAGAACCTGTCTTGCCCTTGCACTTTTCAAGAATTTCCTTGGCGCGGGTTTCGTCAAAAATCTGCTTCTGTCGGGAGTCGCCGTTGGCAACAAACCACTTGCCCTGGTAGATGTTTCCGCCATTGTCAAAATCGGCATCAATGGTCCAGTATTTTTGGGGGACAAACTGATGGCGTTCCTCTTCTCGGGCGACAATGATGGCAAGCGTCGGGGTCTGTACGCGTCCGCAGGGGGTAATCTGGAAACCGCCCATGGAACTATTATAAGCGGTCAGGCCGCGGCTGCCGTTCATGCCAATCAGCCAGTCGGCTTCGCTACGGCAAAGGGCCGCTGCCTTCAGGTTTTCCATGTCGGCACCGTCGCGCATGTTGTCGAACGCTTCCTGGATGGCCGCAGGGGTCATACTCTGCATCCACAGACGCTTGATGGTCTTGGTGGTGGGCTTTCCCTTCTGGATATAGTCCAGAATGTAGAAGAAAATCAGTTCACCTTCGCGACCCGCATCGCATGCGTTCACGATGGTTGTCACGTCCTTGCGCTTTACCAGCTTGCTTAGAATGCTGAGCTGACTCTTGGTCTGGGGATTGGCTGTCAGGGGGAACTTCTCGGGCAGCATCGGCAGCGTGCTCATCTCCCACTTCTTGTAGCGTTCGTCAATCTCCTTGGGGTCCGATATTTCTACCAGATGGCCAATAGCATGGCTTACGATGGTCGTGTCGCTTTCGTAGACACCGTTACCTTTCGTAAAGGATTTCTGACCAAGAACTTTGACCAAGTCCAGTGCTACGCTGGGTTTTTCGGCGATAATCAGGGTCTTGCCTTCTACAGCGGGCTTTGCTGCCTTGACCTTGGCTGCAGTTTTTGTTGCAGTCTTGGTTGCAGTTTTAGACTTTGTTGTCGTAGCCTTTGCTGTGGTGGTTTTTGCTGTTGCCATATTTTATTTCCATTTAAATCGTCCCAGCACGCCAAAGATGACGGCAAGAACAGTAAAGGGGGCGTGAATAATCTCTAGGGGCAGGCACCACTTGACCAGGTGCAACTGCTTGAAAATCTTGAGGCCGCGGACAAATACGACCATGTCACCTATAAACTTCACCAGGAAGGTGGCCAAAAATGCCATAAGGATCTTGGAATCCAAGGCTGCCGTTAGGGCTCCGACGCATTGCATCACCAGATGGGCAAATACCATTCCCAATACAAAGACGATACGGGGCGTATAGTATATAGTTTTGGAAGCCCAGCGCTTGCGCTGTTCCCAGAGGGCTTTCAAGGTTTCCTTGCCGTTGGTGGTCACGAAGGTGTCCTCGGCGACACAGTACCGCATGGCCCAGGGACGTTCTGATGCCAGTTTTTGCATTAGAAGGTCGTCGTCCCCGCTCTGGATCTTGATAACCTTGTCAAAGCCGTGGACGCTCTTGAAGAAACTCTTGCGGTAGGCCAGGTTGTTGCCCGTGCTGGTCAGCGGCAGGTGCATGGCGATTCCCGCGGTACCCGCTACTCGATAAATCATGGTCTCCACCGCCTGCATGCAAATCAGCAGGTTGGATTTTTTGTCGGTGGGAATGTAGGAGTGTCCCGCCACCAGCTCTATACCGGGCTCGAATTCCCTGAGGATGCCGGTAACCCAGGTGGGTTTGACAATGCAGTCAGCGTCGGTTAAACACAGCACCTCTCCGTCGCAGGCCTCGATCATCTGGCTCAGGGCGTACTTCTTGGGGCTAACGCCTGCTTCGGGCAGCTCCTTGATGGTCAGAATGTGAAACTTTTCCGGATATTTTTCTGCGTATTCCGCCAGAATTTTGGGAGTGTCGTCTGTTGAGCGGTCGTCGGCCACCCAGACCTCCCAGAATCCGCGGTAATCCTGAGCCATGACGGAGTCCAGGGTGTCCCTAATGCCTTCGGCTTCGTTGCGGGCGGCGATAAGGATACTTACCTTAGGTGCCGGTTCCAAGTCGCTGGTCCCTGTCCGGACGCTGCCTAGTGCCTTAAAAAGCCGAAATTCCAGGGCTGCGTAGAAGAGACCTGTAAGGGCTAGGAGCCCCACGATAACGTATGTAACGACTGTTAAAACCATCGGGTAACATCAGGCCTGTCTGGGCAGGCTGTTTTTCGGTATGGCAAAAATAGATATAAAACAAAAAAATTTTTTGAGGGAAATACGAAAAACCCCAGTCCAGCGGACCGGGGTTTTTCAAATTTTATTGATTTTAAGGTGTTACCTTAACCAATATTAGTGACGCTTCTTCAGGCCGGTAACCATCTTCACGTTCTTGTTGATGCGCTTGAAGAGGTTGTTTTCGTTGGAGAAGGACCAGTAGAAGGAATCGTCCTTAGCTCTTACGACGGTGAAGTCGCCGCCATAGACGCGCATGATGTCGCCCACGTCTTCTTCGTCAGTGGGGTCGATGATGCTTTCGAATTCCCAGTAGGAACCCAGGGAGTCTTCGTCAAAGCCGACGTACTTATAGTCGGTAATGATTTCCTGCTGTTCCTCGTCGTCGCCATAGTAAGCAGCGATCTTGATGACAGATTCGGTGTCGAAGTCACCGGAAACGGTGTAGTAGATACCGGAAATGTCAACATAGGGCTTGCCGTTACGAGCCTTCTTGGATTCGGTAGCTTCGCAGTCGCCATAGGTGCCGCTAGCTTCGGTTTCGCTGTCGTAGAGTTCACAGTAGGTCAGATACTTGTATTCGTAGGAAATGGTGGTGTCGACCGGAATATCAATTTCGGGTAAATCCGGTTCTTCGCCCATGATGCCTGCGCAGACAAGGTCCAAAGCGACCTGCATGCCGAATGCGTTGTAATCTTCAGCAGCTTCTTCGGTGACGACGGTAATAGTCTTGGTTGCTGCGTCACAGCTAACGGATACGGCTTCTTCGTCTTCCTTGGCTTCGCTGCAGCTGTCATCGAATTCTGCTGCGGAAATGCTCTGGGAAGCCTGGACAGAAGTGGAAATTTCAACCTTTTCACCCTTGACGGCGAAATCGATTTTCATGCTGCCAACGCCATTGACGAATGCGTCAATAGAGCCGCCGTTGCTTGTTACGTCAGCCTTGCAGTAATCCTTGGTGGGAGTGCTAGTGCTAGAACCGGGGACGGTGCTGCTAGAGCTGGTGTTGTCTTCAACGGTAACGGTTGCTTCGGCTTCGCAACCGGCCATGACGAGCATTGCTGCAGCTGCGGAAACGGGGAGTAAGAACTTTTTGAACATAAAGTACCTCATAAATAACTGTAAAGAAAAATAGTAAAAAAAAAGAAATAGAGTGAGAATATCAAAAGTTTTGTTTATGAAAGGTGATTTTTCTCAAATGATTGACCTTTTTTTCATATTTTACTAAATTAACACCACTTTGAGAATAGATATTGCACAAACACTGAATGAACCCGAAGACCGCCAGGTGGTCTGGTCCCATGCCGATGCTCCTGAACTCTTCGACGAACTGCACCTAAAGGGCGATCTGGTAGCTCAGGTGCTGGTTAGCCCCGAAGGCGACAACAAGTGGCTTGTGACAGGCTCTATCTCCGGCGTGCAGACGCTAACCTGCTCCCGCTCTTTGGAACCGTTTGACCGACCCTTCTCCACTGAAATCGTGGTCGAAGTCGAGCGAATCCAGATTGGAAAACAGGAACTTGACGAAGACGATGTCGACGTCTACGCCTACAAGATTCCCCAGGGACAGTACTTCGTAGATGTTTCCGAGTGCGTTCGTGAGCTTATTTTGCTTCAAGAACCTCAAGCACCCGTGAAAAATCCTGACGAAGATTTTATCTTTGTAACAAACAATCAAGCTGGCGAAGAAGCTAATGGTGAAAAACCCGTAGACCCTCGCTGGGACAAACTCAAGGCCCTTAAAGACAAAATGTCCAAGGGCAACTAGAATAACAGGAGTTAAAAATGGCAGTACCTAAAAGAAAAACCTCTACCGCTCGTCGTGACAAGCGCCGCACCCACTGGAAGATGGAAGTGCCCGCCATGGCTACTTGCGATCATTGCGGTTCCGTGAAGCGTCCGCATCGCGTGTGCCCGGTTTGCGGTTACTACAATGGTGTCGAAGTTGTCGACATGAAGGCTGAAGCCTAATTTTTTTGTTTATATTAAGGTAAGTTCCGGTGTGTCCGGAACTTGCTTTTTTATTTAAAGGAGTTTCACGTGGTTAAAGTTGCTTTGGATGCCTTGGGTGGTGATTTTGCCCCCGAAGTTGTGATTGATGGCGCCATTAATGCTGCCAACAAGGATGCTGATTTGCATATCGTTTTGTGCGGACCTGAGGCCGAGGTCAAGGCCGGTCTTGCAAAGCGCGGTTATACCGGCAACGGTATTTCTGTGGTCGATGCACCTGAGCCTGTTGCCATGGATGAACATCCTGTCATGGTCCTCAAGAAGAAGCCCAACTCCGGTCTGGTGACTTGCGTTGCTCTTCAGAAGAAGGGTATGGTGGATGCTTCCGTCAGTGCCGGTAACTCCGGTGCCATGATGGCCAGCTGCCTCATGCTTCTTGGTAAGACCACCGAAAAGTTTGGTCGTCCGCCTATCGGTTGCGTGATCCCCACCGCCGAAAAGCCTATTATCCTTGTAGATGCTGGCGCTAACGTCGATGAACGCGCTTCTGTTCTCGTTGACTTTGCCATTGCTGGTTCTGCATTTGCGGAAACCTACTTCGGTCGCGAAAAGCCGAAGGTTGGCCTCGTGAACATGGGCGAAGAAGAACACAAGGGCCCCGCAGTTTGCCAGGAAGCCTACCAGCTCCTGAAGAACGCTCCCGTGAACTTCATCGGTAACATTGAAGGTGAAGACCTGATTATGGGTAAGGCAGACGTGGCTGTTACCTCTGGTTTTACAGGTAACGTAATCCTCAAGATGATCGAAGGCTTCTACGAAATGCACCACAAGATGTTCGGCAACATCGATTCCGACGCTGGTCGTCGCTTCGACGAAATGTGGGACTACCGCATGACCGGTGGCGCCTTGCTCCTGGGTCTCAATGGTACCGGCATTATCGCTCACGGCCGTTCCGACGCTCTGGCAATCGAAAAGGCTGTTGAAGTGGCTGCCAAGTATGCTCGCCTCGGTGTGGCAAAGGCTGTGAACGCTCGCCTTGCCGAAATCAAGGACGAATCTGCAGAAGCTTCCGCTCAGGCTTAATCCACGCTTTGTCATCCTGAGCGGCACGAAGTGAAGCGAAGGATCCAGCTGGTTTAATCAGCAAAAAAGACAGGATACAAATCCTGCCTTTTTTTTTCGTGTATATATGTGACGCACACTACCAGTGCTGGTACAAAAAAGAAAAACGCGGGAGCGGCCTAACTTGTTGATGATCAATGAGATAGCTTAAACTTGCGGTGTAAGTCTTAGGACATCTTTTTATAAGATTGTTTTTTGTTTGAACTCTTTTACAGTCACCGATATTTTTGTAAGTTTACACTGATTGAACAGAACTGTTGTTTACATAAGGATAAACATGTCTAAGACCATTCTTCTTTTCCCTGGCCAGGGCGCACAGTACGTCGGTATGGGCCAGACCCTCGCTTCTACTTTTGAACCTGCAAAGAAAATCATGCAGGAAGCTGACGAAATCCTGGGCTTCTCCCTGTCCAAGCTCATGGCCGAAGGTCCGGAAGAAGTTCTCAAGAGCACCGACAATACTCAGCCGGCTCTTTTCACCGTGTCCGCCATGGTCATGGAACTTCTGAAGTCCGAAGGTTTTGAATTTGACTACGTGGCTGGTCACTCTCTGGGTGAATATTCCGCCATCTACGCCGCCGGCGGTTTCAGCTTTGCCGACGGTCTCCGCCTGGTCCGCACTCGCGGCGAACTCATGGCTTCTGCCGGTTCCAAGAACCCCGGTGCCATGGCCGCTATCATGGGTCAGGAAGAATCCAAGATTTTGGAACTCTGCGAATCCGTGAAGGATGCAGGGGTTGTGGTGCCCGCCAACATCAACTGCCCGGGCCAGATTGTGGTGTCCGGTGCCGTCGAAGGCGTGAACAAGCTGGTGGCCGATTGCGGTGCCGCCGGTATCAAGGCTATTCCTCTGGCAGTGTCTGGCGCCTTCCACTCTCCGCTGATGCAGTTCGCTCAGCCGGGTCTTGCAGAAGC
>JAZRXW010000091.1:0-12960 GCA_045600425.1 Fibrobacter sp. | reverse complement strand
CGGAAAGGAGATATAAAAATGATTTCTACAGCTCATTCTATTAGCTTGTTAGTTGCAAACCGCCCGGGCGTGCTCGTTCGCATTTCCCTGGTGTTCTCCCGCCGTGGTTACAACATCGACTCTCTGGTCGTGTCCCCCACGCTGGACCCCAACTTCAGCCGCATGAACATTGTGGCTCACGGTAATCCCGAAATCTTGATGCAGATCATCAAGCAGCTGGAAAAGCTGGTTGACGTTGTGCAGGCCAAGGACCACACCAACATGAACGTGGTGGAAAAGGAACTTGCCTTGATCAAGGTTCGTTGCGCTCCCGAACAGCGTACCGAAATCCTGCAGCTCTGCGATCACTTCAAGGCTGTTACCGTTGACATGACCGAAAACTCCATGATCATCCAGATTACCGGCAACTCCGATAAGATCGATGCCATGAAGAGCCTGTGCCAGAAGTTCGAAATCGTCGAATACATCCGCACCGGTAAGGTCATCATGCTCCGCGGCGAAGATAAGACTTAAAATCGCTACGCGATTTTAAGTAATTATGAATTACGAAGTATGAATTACGAGAAAGTCCTCGGTGATGAACCGAGGACTTTTTTATTTGCGAATGAATGCTAGGCTAATGCGATTTTATGTAATTATGAATTACGAGACCGCTATGGATTCTTCACACCTGCGGTGTTCAGAATGACGTGATAGTGCGGTGTTCTGAACGACAACAAAATTAAAAACCGAGAACGGCTTCGGAAATTTCGTTAGCTTCGTCGGAACCGTCGTCCGCCCAATCGGCGATGAATTCGCCCCAGCCATCGCTGGTGCCGCAGCCCACGCCTACATCAAAACTGGACCACTTGAAGGCTCCAAACACCTTTTCGAAACGATCCATCAGTTCTCCGAAGAAATCCTCAGGAAATTCATCTTCTTCAATCATAACGGAGCCGTCCATAGCTAGCAATTCCCCTTCGGGAAGTTCCTCAAAACGGCATTCATACTCGTCCATCATGACATCGTCTACAGAGTACCAGTCCCCGCAATCTTCGCTGGGGAGTTCTGCCTCCGGGAACCGTTCCATAAAGGCGTCGTACAGTTCAGCCAGCTGGTCACTGACACCGACAAAACGAACAAGAACTCTGCAACTCATGGAATCTCCTTTTTCAGATTTACACTCTAAATATAAAACGCTTTTATAAAAAAGACAACAGCAGTAATAATTTAGGGGTATTGCAAGCAATAGCTTACCGCTATGGCGACTAAGCCTTGTTCCTTTTTACTGCGGTGTGTTTCCCGATCGTTCGTAGAAAGTAAGTATACAACTTTCTATATTTGCCACCGTATGAGTGAATTTTTGTTGAAAAATAGTATCGGTCCCGTGGTTCCCCAGACCTTCGTGAAGGATTATGGCGAACAGGGTTTCATGCTGGAAAACGGAAAGACGTTGCCCGCACTGGAAATCAGATACGAGACCTACGGCAAGCTGAACGCAGAAAAGAACAACACGGTCTGGGTCACTTCTCCCTTGACCGCCGACGCCCACGTGGCAGGTTACTACACTGAGCAGGATAAAAAGCCCGGTTGGTGGGATGCCCTCATCGGCCCGGGCAAGCCAGTGGATACGGACCGTTTCTTTGTGGTCTGCAGCAACATTCTGGGCGGTTGCAAAGGAACAACAGGCCCTGCAAGCATCAACCCCCGCACAGGCAAACCATACGGCAGCACCTTCCCCACCATTACCATCGGAGACATGGTTCACGCCCAAAAGGAACTGGCGGATTATCTGGGAATTAAGGACATTTACTGCGTCATTGGCGGTTCCATGGGTGGTTTCCAGGCTATGAAATGGGCCATCTACTATCCGGAACAAGTGAAGCGCGCGGTTCTCATCGCCACTTCCCCCCGCTTTAGCAGCCAGGCGCTGGGTTTCGAAATCGTTGCCCGCGACGTGATTACCCAGGACCCCAACTACAACAACGGCGACTACTACGAATCTGCCCATCCGGACGTAGGTCTTTCTAACGCCCGCAAACTGGCCCACATCACCTACCTCAGTGCGGTAGGTATGGAAAAGAAATTCAAGCGCGCCCAGGATCACGAGCACAAAAATCACGCGATTACCTACAGTACGCCCTTCGATCTGGACCTGCCGCTAGAAAGCTACCTGCGTTATCAGGGTGCGAAGTTTGTGGACCGTTTTGATGCCAACAGCTATTTGCATATTGCTCATGCAACCGACTGCTTTGACCTGGAAACGGAATACGGTTCTCTGGAAAACGCCTTCAAGGACATTAAGGCGGAAGTTCTGAACGTAAATCTTTCCACCGACTGGCTGTTCCCGCCTCACGAATCCCGTCGCATCACCAGTGCTCTTTTAAATGCGGGTAAGGTTGTTACCAGCTTGGAGCTGGATACCCTCTTTGGTCATGACGGATTCCTCATCGAGGACGAAGACTTGGGAAAGGCGGTAGGACGTTTTCTGGACAGCAAGTTCGGTGCTCTTACCGGCAAGCAGACGATACCTGTGTTCCATGACCAGCAGGACTTTGAACTGCTTGGCTCCATGGTCACCGACGGTGCCAAGGTTCTGGACCTGGGTTGCGGAAGCGGCAGTTTGATTAGCTATCTGCGCCAGACCAGAAATGTTAGCGGACTCGGTATCGAGAAACGCATGAAAGACATTATGGATTGTCTGGAAAACGACGTGCCCGTGGTGCAACGAGATTTGGATGAACGCGGGATTTCCGACATTAAGGACGACAGTTACGATTACGCCATCATTAACCGTACCATCCAGGAAATTCGTGACCCGGTGGCATTGCTTAACGAAATTCTCCGGGTGGCAAAACGAGTCATCGTGACTTTCCCCAATTTCGGTCACTGGTCCGCCCGCGGTTCCCTCATGCTTCACGGACGTATGCCCAAGTCCAAGGAACTGCCTTACGAATGGTATAACACTCCCAACATTCGACTGTTGACGGTGAAGGATTTCTATACCCTCTGTGAAAAGGAAGGCTTGAAAATCGAAAAGATGGCATTCCAGAACGAGCAGACTATGAGCAAAATTCTGACTGCAGTCGGCCTCAAGAATTTCGGAGCCGAGCACGTCATTGCAATGGTGAGCAAGAAATGAATAATGAAAAATGAACAATTAACAATTTGAATAAAGGCGGCAGAGCCGCGAAGTTTAGAATTATTCATTGTTAACTGTTCATTGTTAATTGAAAAAGGTTTTATTATGGCAATTTTATCGATGACCGGTTTTGGCAAGAGCGAGTCCATGTTTCAGGGCGCTCCTTGCGTGATTGAAGTCCGTAGCGTCAACAACCGTTTTCTGGACATTAGCTGCAAGCTACCCAAGAATCTGGCCTATCTTGAAAATTCCTTCAAGAACCAGATCAAGGACAAGTTGGTTCGCGGTTCCGTGATCTTTAGCGTTACCTTAGGTGCAGGTACCAGCGGTAACGTTCCTGTTTCCTACAACGAACAGGCCATTGCAAAGTTTGTGGAAATCACCAAGGCTATGCAGTCTAAATTTGGCATTGTCGGAGAAATCAAACTGGAACACGTTATGGCATTGCCGGAAGTTTTGCAGTTCACCGATAGCGGTGCAGACGCAGAAGCGTTGGAAAAGCATCTGGCCGACGAACTGAACAAGGCTTTGGACAAGGTGAACGAAATGCGAGCCAAGGAAGGCGCCAACCTGGCGGCAGACCTGACCAATCGAGTGAATCATTTAAACGAAGTTCTCTCCAAGGTTGAAGTTCTGGATCCCAAGCGCATTGAAAACTGGAAGGTGAAATTCCGTGACCGCATCAACGTGCTATTGAAAGATTCTGAAATTGACGAAGTCCGTCTGCTGCAGGAAGCATGCATCATGGCAGACAAGCTGGACATCAAGGAAGAGATTACCCGATTCAAGAGCCATAACAAGCTGTTCCTCAATGCCCTGAAGGAAGGCGGCGCACAAGGCAAGAATCTGGGCTTTATCCTTCAGGAAATGGGCCGCGAAGCAAACACTCTTGGCACCAAGTGTCAGGACGCAGACATTGCAGCCCTCGCCATCGAACTGAAGAACGAAGTGGAATGCATCCGCGAGCAAAGCCTTAACATCGCCTAAGGCGAGTGATACGGCAAAAGCAAACAAAGTTTGCAATTTGACATATCCGAGCCGAGCGAGGTGCACTACAAAGTAGTGCCACATCGCCTAAGGCGAATCTCACTTTAGAAGCGTCAAAATCCATCTAGGATTCGCAAACGTTTTTTCAAGGACACCCGGTTTCAGGGTGTTCTTTTCATATACTCGCGGGTATGACCAACGCTTTCGTTGTCTATAGACTACAGATTGCCTTCATGACGACTCCTCCATAACCTTATTTTGAATTATATTCATGGAAGGCGGTTTGGTGTTCCGTCTTTTTGGAGATTTGTATGGGTTGTAAATCTTGGTTGTTCGGTTTCGGACTTCTTTCTCTTGCCGGTTCCACTTTTGCTGCGGATGCCATAAAGGCTTTTCCGGAAGCACTGGGCTTTGGAGCCAACGTCACCGGTGGTCGTGGAGGCACGGTCTATCACGTCACTAACTTAAACGATTCTGGAGAAGGATCTTTCCGCGACGCAGTCAGCGCTCCCAACCGCATTGTGGTCTTTGACGTAGGCGGCATCATCAACATCAAGACTGCAGTTTCCGTCAAGAGTAACATTACCATCGCAGGTCAGACCGCCCCCGGCGAAGGCATCGCCATCCACGGCGGTAAGGTTTCTACAGGTAAACAGTCCAACATCATTATCCGCTACCTACGAATCCGCCCCGGCGAAAATACAGCCTCCAACAACGATGACGCCCTGAATCTTTACGATTCCAAGAACATTATTGTGGATCATTGCTCCATTGAACTAGCCCCCTGGAATAATTTCGGCGGGAGTTCGGACAATGCAAACTATCGCATTACCGGCGTTACGGTACAGAACACCTTGGTGGCAAATCCAATTTACCAGCAGTTCGGAGCCCATATTGAATCGGTGGACGGAACCTGGGCCTGGTACTATAACGCTTTCATCAATACCCACAACAGAAACCCGCTGGATAAAATTAATGACGTATTTGTGAATAACGTCCACTATAATTTTGAGGCAGGTTACACCACTCACACCTCCACCCACTTTAATCACGATATCGTGAACAACTACTTCGTATACGGTCCCAAGGGAAGCAATCCCTGGTTTCAGGTGGATAAGAACCAGAGTATTTACGCCAGCGGCAACATGATAGACACCAACCGCGATGGAATCTTGAACGGAGGTGCATCCAACATTTACTACTACCAGGGACCGGGCGAAGAACTGAAGCAGCCCTGGAACGAAATGACCAACAAGAATCCGGTCTACAGTGCGGCAACCGCCTGGCGCCTGGTGAATTCCCAGTCCGGCGTTTTGCCCTACGACGACATTGATTCTTTGATCTGGTACCAGGCAAGTACCCTAGGCAAGGAAGGTGCCCTGGTTAAATCTGTTGGTGCTATGGGCCTTACGAAAAATAACGGCTGGGGCGAGGTAATCGCAGGTAAACCCGACATAGATACCGACAAGGACGGCATGCCCGACTACTTTGAAGGCGCCATGGGCTTTAATCTGGGTAAAGATGACGCCATGGTCATCGGTAGCGATGGTTACGCCAACATCGAAAAGTACATCAACTGGCTGGGTGCAATGCACACCCGCGTATTGAAAAATGGTTCCGTAGATTTCGATTTGCGTTCCATCACCAAGGGCTTCCAGCAGGTGGCACCCAAGTATTCTGTCATGAGCCTGGAAAACGGATCAGTCACGCTGTTGAACAACGGCTACACAGCCCGCTTTACGCCTAACCCGGGATTTATGGGACTTTCCGCCTTTAAATATACCGTCAAGGGCAACGACGGGACGGAATATACCGGACGGGTGGAAGTTCTCGTGGAGAATAGCGACTTGACTGCAGGGCCTTCTTTGGTGGTGCAGTCCGGCAGCATGAACCAGCAACTGTTTAAAGGTGACGCCCTGAAGGACATCGTCCTGAGTTATGGAGAATGTGGTGGCGCCCAGGCCCTGAACCTCCCCGACGGAATCAAGGCCACGGTGAACGCAACCGCAAAGACCATTACCTTAAGCGGAACGCCCACTCAGACCGGCCTCCAGAAGTTTACCGTCAAGACGGTGGAAGACGGCAGCGAGACCGTTGTGGTGGAAGGCTCCATCAACGTGCAGTTTAATGCGGAACCTCTTGCCGGGGCAAAAATTGTAAGCGATATCAACGCGGCCTATCCCAACGACGGTCACGGCATTTACGAGGAGACCAACGCAGGCTGGCGTGATGAAGGCTACTACAACTTCTCCAACATTGCGGAAAGCTACGGCATCTGGAATCTCATTGCAGAAAAGGGCCAGGCCGGAGTTGTTGTGACCTTCCGATTCGCTAACGGCGGTAAGTCCGCACGACCTATGCAACTGTTCATTAATGACGTGAACTACGGAATCATTTCCTTCCCCGCTACTGGCGGATGGACCACTTGGGATAGCGTTTCCGTGAAGGCTGACCTGGTCACCAAGGGCAACGTCCTGAAACTCGTCTCCCTCAGTACCGACGGTGGCCCCAACATGGACCAGATTGGTTTTGATATCGCCGGCGTTACCCAGACTGCAGAAGAAGTCATCATCGAAAAGGGCGACCAGACGGATAACTGCGAAACAGGCAAGGAAGACTTATGCGATTCCGAAGAGCCTGGTGAAAGTACGAATCCTGACGAAGAACAGGCTATCGCTACCACCGTTCCCCTGACCCACGCCGCAGTGGCTACGTTCGACCTGAACCGAGGAGTACTGCAAGCCTCTCGTGAAGGTTTCGCCACCGTTTCCGTCTATAACATGGCAGGACGTCTTGTCGCTAAATTCAGCGGGAAAGTCCATACGGGAATGAACAAGCTAGACATCAAAAAGTCAAAACTTCCTAAGGGAAAGTACGAAATTCGCGTGAATTTCCAATAGTGTACCTAAGGGAATCACCTGCATTGCCCAATTTTGGCCCTTGTTGTGATTTTATAAACGTTTTTAGAAGGGTTTTCCCGCTATGGGAATCCCTTTTTTCATTAAAAAACATAGTTTAACTTCGGTATTGTTTTGGGTTGGGTTCTCGTACGATATAGGAGACTTTATGTTTGGTAAAATCACGATGATGGGTATTATTTCTGCAGGCACTTTGCTCGCAGGACTTGGCGTTTCCGCCAATGCAGAAGCTTACGACTGGGGCAATGTCCGTTTTGACGGCGGTGGCTTTGTAAGTGCAGTACTCCCCCATCCCACTGAAAAGGATTTGATGTATGCCCGTACCGACGTGGGTGGTATTTACCGCTGGAATGTTGCTACAGGCACCTGGATTCCTCTCATGGACCAGTTCAACGAAAACGACAAGGGTCTCTATGGCACTGAATCTTTCGCCATCGACCCCACCGATCCTAAGCGAGTGTATGTGCTGGCCGGTACCGGCTATTTCAGCTGGGGACGTACCGCAATCCTTCGTTCCGAAGACTATGGTAGCAGTTGGGACACCACATATGTTGGCAACAAGGAAGGCGAAGGCATTCTGGCACACGGAAACGGCATGGGCCGTCAAACCGGCGAAAAGCTGATGGTGGACCCCAACATGCCCAACATCATTCTGTGCGGTAGCCGTAATGCAGGCCTTTACAAGAGTACCGACTACGGTAAAACCTGGAGCAGCCTTTACAAGGTTGCGGTCTCCAGCGCAACAGGAAGTTCCCTGAACGGTGTTAACGGCGTAAGCTTTGTGATGTTCGATGAATCCCAGGGCAAGCTTGCAGACGGAAGCACCGCAGTGATCTACATCGGTATTTCTGACAAGTCCGACAACCTGCAGGTCAGTAAGGACGGCGGTAAGACCTGGACAACCATTAAGGGCGGTCCCGACGGTCTGATGCCCCACCGCGCAAAAATTGTAGATGGCGACATGTACATTACCTACGCAGACGGTCCCGGTCCCCACCAGATTAGCAAGGGCGCAGTCTACAAGTACAACATCAAGGGCGGCACTTGGACCGACATCACTCCGATTACTGACAAGGAAGAAGGCGAAGGCGACAATAAGAAGACCGTCATGGTCAAAGACTACAGTTCCTACGGCGGCATCGCCATCGACCCCAAGGACAAGAAACACATCGTTGTTACCACTTTGGGCGTGTACACCGGTCGTCACGTCACCAAGGACGAAAAGGACAACTACGGCGACCGCATTTATGTGACAACAGACGGCGGCGAAACTTGGACTCACGGCCAACATTACGGCGACATCCCCAACATCGATGCCAACGGCACCGACTGGATTCCGGGCAACGCAATCCACTGGGCAGGTTCCCTGGAATTTGACCCCTTCAACAACAAGAAGCTGTGGGTCACCAGCGGTAACGGCATTTTCACCACCGACGACATTACCGCCAAGGTTCCTGTATGGAGGTTTGAATCCAAGGGTATCGAAGAAACAGTTCCCCTGGATATCGTAAGCATTCCAGGCGGACCTCTGGTTACAGCCATCGGCGACTACGACGGCGGCGTCTATACAGACATTAACGCCCCTGTAAAGCGCCACTTCCCCACGGTAGGCTCTACGGAAAGCATCGGCTACGCAGCTCTCACCGGATCTTTGATTCGTACCGGCGTGATTACGGTTTACGGCCAGTACGACTCCAAGAACTACAAGAAGATGTACCGCTCCGATGACATGGGCAAGACCTGGGACGAACTTCCCCAGGATACTGTGGGCACCATGGCAAACAACGTGAAGGGCCACCTGACCCTTTCCGCCGATGGCAAGGTCATTATGCACAAGCCCGAAAACGGCTCCACTTTCTACCGCTCCGTGGATAACGGCAAGACCTGGACTGCAGTAGAACTTAGAGGCGGCAACGGTCGCTTGACTGCCGACCCCGTGAACCCCAAGGTGTTCTATGTAGTAGGCGATAACGGCGAATTCTTTACCTCCACCGACGCTGGTGAAACCTTCAAGCAGATTTCCAACCTCAAGACCAACGAAAACTTCTCCGGTGCAGGCAATCCCATCCGTACCGTTCCCGGTCGCGAAGGCCACGTCTGGGTTTCCCGAGACGGTAACGAAATCTGGCAGAAGGATGGCTACACCCACCACGGCCTCTCCTATACCGAAGACGGCGGCAAGACCTGGAACGATTGCGACATCGTAGGTACCGCGGTAGCCGTAGGTATCGGCAAGGCCAAGGAAGGCGCCGATTACGAAACCATCTACATTTGGGGCGGCACTCGTGAATACGTGGGCGAAGGTCAGTGGGGTGGCAAGGAATACAAGTACTCCACCATCGGTATCTACCGCAGTACAGACAAGTGCCAAACCTTCGAACGCATCAACGATGACATGCACCAGTTCGGCGGTCCGGGTAACGGTAAGTTCGTCCAGGGCGACATGAACAACTTCGGTGTGGTGTACATGAGTACGGTTGGCCGCGGCACCATCGTAGGCGCTCCGGAAGGTACCGACTTCGTTACCACCGGTCTGAAGGTTACGAACATCAGCCGTTCTGCAAACATGTTCCAGCAGGGACGCAGCCTCCAGATTTCTGCCCCCGCCGGCAGTCATCTCAAGTTGTTCTCCGCAAAGGGTAAGCAGGTTCTGTCCCAGGAAATTAGCGGAAACGCAAGCGTCAGCCTGAACAGACTGCCTGTAGGCAAGTACATCGCCCGCCTCACCAACGCAAGTGGAAGAAGTCTCCTGACCAAGGCCATTCTGGTGAAGTAATACAGTCTTCCCGCTTGACGGGGACTCAGGACTTTAAAGGTCTGTTATACAGACCTTGCATGAAGCGTCGCAGCGATAAACTGCGGCGTTTTTTTTCTTGAACGCCCCTATTGCGCTGTATGTTTCCCCTTGTACACATTTTTATGTAGGCTCATCTACCCTTTTCACCCAATAAATGGGTAATTTATCACTGTAAATAGAAACTCAAAAAAAAGGAAAACTTCATGGAAAATTTCAACTTTTACAGCCCCACGGAATTCGTATTTGGTAAGGACCGCGAAAATGAAGTCGGTGCATTGGTTAAAAAGCACGGCGGCTCCAAGGTGCTGGTCCATTTCGGCGGTGGTTCTGCTGTAAAGTCCGGCCTCATTGACCGCGTAAAGGCATCTCTGGATGCAGCTGGCGTTCCTCATGTGGAACTGGGCGGTGTTCACCCCAACCCGCTGGATACCAAGGTTTATGAAGGTATCGAAATTTGCCGTAAGGAAGGCATCGACTTTATTCTTGCCGTTGGTGGCGGTTCTGCAATTGACAGCGCCAAGGCTATTGCCATGGGTGTCGTTTACGAAGGCGACTTCTGGGATTTCTATTCTGGAAAGGCAGCTCCCGCAAAGGCTCTTCCCGTTGGTACCGTTCTCACCATCGCTGCCGCAGGTTCCGAAGGTTCCGGCGACTCCGTGATTACCAAGGTAGAAGGTATGCTGAAGCGCGGTGCCGGTGGCGATTGCATTCGTCCCCGTTTCTCTGTGCTGAATCCGGCCCTTACCTGCACTCTGCCGGCCTACCAGACCGCTTGCGGTGCTACAGACATTATGGCTCACGTCTTTGAACGCTACTTCACCAACACCACCGAAGTGGAAATCACTGACCGCCTCTGCGAAGCTGTGCTCTGCACCATGGTGAAGGAAACTCCCCGCGTCATCGCTGACCCCAACAACTACGAAGCCCGCGCCAACATCATGTGGGCTGGAATGGTGGCTCACAACAACATCGTCGGTGTTGGCCGCGGTCAGGACTGGAACAGCCACGCCATTGAGCATGAACTTTCCGGTATGTACGATTGTGCTCACGGCGCAGGTCTCGCTGTAATCATGCCGTCCTGGATGGAATACGTCATGAACCATAACGTGATGCGTTTCTGCCAGATGGCTACCCGCGTGTTCGGCTGCGCCATGAACTTCGAAAATCCTGCAGAAACTGCCAAGGCAGGCATCAAGGCCTTCCGCAGCTTCCTCAAGAGCATCGGCATGCCCATCAACTTTGCTGAACTGGGCGCCAAGGAAGAAGATATTCCTGAAATGGTCCGCAAGCTGAATCCGGGTAACGGTTGGGGCTTCCAGCCGCTGAACGCAGACGACGTGACCAAGGTCTATCAGATTGCTGCAAAGGCAACTGTTTAATTTGGCGGTGAGGTATGAGGTCGGCACTTCGTGCCTGGAGGTATGAGGAAAATTAACTCCGTAAATACCTCATACCCCAAAGCGCCCCTGTAAGGGGAGCGACCTCACACCTGAACTTTAACAAACTCATATTATGCGCGCTCTTTTTATTGGTGGAACAGGTACGATCAGCATGGCGATTACCTGCCTGGCTGTGGAGCAGGGTTGGGAAATTTATTTGCTGAATCGTGGCAATCGTTGTGCTGCGGACTTGCCTTCGGGCTGCCTCGCGGATGGACCTCATAAGGGAACGCCCGCGGTCAAGCAGATTACCGCAGACATCTACGACGAAGCTGATGTGGCCGCAAAGATCGCCGACCTGAACTTCGATGTGGTCTGTGACTTTATCGCATTCCATTACAGCGCATTGGAACGTGACTACCGCCTGTTCAAGAACAAGACCAGGCAGTTCATGTACATCAGTTCCGCCAGCGCCTACCAGAAGCCACTTTCCGACTATCGCATCAACGAAGGGACGCCTCTCGCAAATCCCTATTGGGAATACTCCCGCAATAAGATTGCCGGTGAGGAATACCTGATGAAGATGTATCGTGAGGAAGGCTTCCCCATCACCATCATCCGCCCCAGCCACACTTATGACGAACGCCGCATTCCGCTAGGCGTCCACGGCAAGAAGGGCAGCTGGCAGGTGGCCAAGCGCATGCTAGAGGGCAAGCCTGTTATCATTCACGGAGACGGCACCAGCCTCTGGACCATGACCCACAACAGCGACTTTGCCAAGGGCTTCGTCGGACTCATGGGAAACATTCACGCTATCGGCGAATCCTTCCAGATTACAAGCGATGAAACGGTCACCTGGAATCAGGTTTACCAGGCCATCGCCAATGTGCTGGGCGTAGAACTGAAGGCAGTTCATGTAGCTTCCGAATTTCTCGCCGCTGTGGGTGACCCGCAGGGCTTTGATTTTACCGGCAGCCTCATTGGCGACAAGGCCAACTCCGTAGTCTTTGACAATTCCAAGTTGAAGAAGGCGGTTCCAGGTTTTTGCGCCACTACCCGCTTTGACCAAGGAATCCGTAAGACCATTGAGAATGTGCTTGCTCATCCGGAATTGCAGGAAGAGGATCCTGAGTTTGACGTTTGGTGCGACAAGGTGATCGCCGCGCTGGAACAGGCGAAGAAGATTTTTTAGAATAATCCTTGCTTAGGAAGATTCTCTAAAAAATTCTCAAGAAAGTTTTTACAAATATCGCCTAAAAAACGATAAAGAATATGTAGCAAGAAAAATTGCTGTGATTCTGGTTGGATTCGGTTCATCTCAGGATGGGGGTGCCCTGACCTGTCTCAACCAGGGCACTTAGCAAAAATCAGAGATTTTTGCTATATTTGAGAATACTACATCGGGGGTGCCCTGGTTTGCCTCAGTTGAAGCTATTCGCTTCAACTTCGCCCTACGGGCCTTTCGTACGCAACGCGTACTCAAGGGCCAAAATACTCGCTAGCTCGTATTTTGTCGACAGGCCTGTCTCAACCAGGGCACTTAGCAAAAATCAGAGATTTTTGCTATATTTGAGAATGCTACATCGGGGGTGCCCTGGTTTCGACAGGGTTACTGAAGTGTTAGTTGCAAGCCGAGGTCTCAGACGAGGGCACTCGTAAAAAAGTCTGAAAAAAAATAAGTGCTGAAGAAAACTACGCACTCGCAGCCTAATTAGCGGCTACGCCGGGCCTCGACTCACTCCCATTGGGTAGTACGTC
>JAZRXW010000090.1:0-21350 GCA_045600425.1 Fibrobacter sp. | reverse complement strand
ACACGGAAGATCACCAGCATGTGGATGTTGTGGAGGCGGGCAATCTTCCTGTTACCAGTTATTCAGATGGTTTCAAGAGCACGCACTTAAAAGATGATTCCTTCCCAGGATCTCAGAATGTGACCTCTTTCGCGGGCTTTAAATCTTGGGCTGGTGTGGATCAGGGAATAAAACTTTATAACATTACAGAAAAGAACAGCAACGTCTGCTTTGCTACGGCTTCTGGCGTGGATGTGGGGGATTGTGCCGTTGTTTCTTCAAGTAGTTCCGTTACTCCTGTTGTCTCTAGTAGTTCCGTCGCGCCGGTGGCTTCTTCTTCTAGCGTCGTGCCTGTGGCGTCAAGCTCGTCCAAGGTTGCCGAACGTGTTGAGGAATCGAGTTCGTCAACGCTTGGAATTCCTGAAATGACGAAATCTGCTCTTGGAATCCGCATGAGCATTTCGGCGGGTGTTCTTGAAATGACTTTGCCCGCAGAAGGAACAAAGCGGATAAAGATTTTTGATTTGCAGGGTAATAAGGTTTATGGCCGTCAGGTGGAAGGTTCCCATGTGACGATTGAAGTAGAACGTTTACTCCCCATAGGCTCTTATGTCGTTTTTGTTCAGGGGACGAATGGTCTATATGAAACAAGGCGTTTCATAAACCGCTAGTTTTTGATGCTTGCTGAAATTGGCCCGCACAATGTTGTGGAAAAGCCGTGTTTTTCTGCGGATGAAAATGAAGCCCTCCTAAAGTGAATGTATATTTAAGTGTATAGGAGGAATTAAAAATGGAAATTCGCAAGTTTTGGAAGAAGGCCATGTTGGCGGCGTTTGCCTCGATGTGGGCAGGCTGTGACGACGGGTCCGCAAATTCCGTCAGCACCGAAGATACTTCTAGTTCCTCAAGTTTCTCAAGTTCCTCTAGCTCCGCTGAAATGATTGTGCCTTCTTATGGTTGCGGCTCTTGTGACTGTGACGGAGGCTGTGAATTCGCACCGGATTATGGCGTTCCCTATAATCCAGAAGAAGAACTGCTGATTGACTCGTCGGCAGTTGTCGTGGACACTTCGTTTGTCGATACCGTCAAATTGCCTGAAACGAACGAGTTTGACGCTCCCATTGCGGTTTATGGTCCGCCGTGCTATTTCGATGGAAGTTGCCGCGAAGATTAGGACGTTTTTATGCACTTGAATTTGAAAAAGCGCCTGGCGCTGGAATTTTACCGTCACTATCGTCATAATGAAATTGCGACCCACCCGCTGACTTATTTCTTCTGGGAATGTACTTTGCGCTGCAATCTTCATTGCCTGCACTGCGGTAGCGACTGCATGAAAGACGCCATTCCCGACATGCCCCGCGAAGATTTCATGAAGGTTCTGGATGGTCTTGCCCCTCATATCGATCCCAAACATTTTATGGTGGTGATTACCGGCGGTGAACCGCTGATGCGCCCGGACCTTGTGGAGTGTGGCGAGGAAATCAAGAAGCGCGGCTATCCCTGGGGTATGGTTTCCAACGCTCTTGCCATGACTCCCGAAAAATTTGTAGCGCTGTTGAATGCGGGGCTTCGGTCTTTGACGATTAGTCTTGACGGCCTCCATGATAGCCATAACCATTTCCGCGGAAGCGCTTTGAGTTTTGACAACGCTCTTCGTGCCATCAAGATGGCTGCCAGCACTCCGGGCCTGACCTTTGATGTGATGACTTGCGTCAACCGCGAAAACTTGCCGGAGCTTCCGGAAATCCGAGAACTGCTTGTGGCCATTGGCGTAAAACGTTGGCGTATCGCAACCGTATTCCCCAAGGGGCGCGCCGCCAACAATCCCATCTTCAAGCTGCCGGACAACGAATTCAAGCAGGTCTTTGACTTTATCCGCGAAACAAAACACCAGGGACGTATCAATGTCAACTATGGCTGCGAAGGCTTCCTGGGAAGCTACGAAAAGGAAGCCCGCAACTATCCCTTCTTCTGTCGCGCCGGTGTAAATGTCAGTTCCGTTCTTGCCAATGGCGACATTTCCGCGTGCCCCAGCCTCCGCGGTGACTATATCCAGGGCAACATCTATAAGGACGACCTGTGGGATGTATGGCAGAACCGTTACCAGATCATGCGTGACCATAGCTGGGCGAAAATCGGCGACTGCAAGAAGTGCAAGTACTGGCGATACTGCGAAGGTTCCAGTTTACACCTTCGCGACGAGAAAACAAAAGAGCTCATGTACTGCCATGTAAAACGTCTGGAACATGCCATGGAAATGGAACGGGAAGCAAACTTAAAAAAGGAAAGTTAGGAAATGAATTTACGTAAGCATTGGAAGAAATTCGTCTTGACTGCGGCCGCCTTTTTCTGGGCTGGTTGTAGCGATGACGATAGTTCAGAACAAATTCTTATAGGCCCCGTTTCGGATTGTACAGATGACGGTTCGTTGAATAATGGAGACGAGTCCTTCAATTGTGGCGGTGGGATGATTGCCCTTTATGGGGTGGCGCCTGTCTTTGATGAAAGCTCCTCTTCTGTAACAAGTTCCGACAGTTGCGAGCAGGGCTGTGACGAAATGATCAGCAGCTCCAGTGTAGAAAGCTCAAGTAGCAGTAGGAATGAAGAGTCAAGCAGTTCCTCTGGAACGGTTGACAAGGATGCTGCTCTTGCTCGAGGAGAGGCTCTCTGTGCAGATCATGAAGGCGTCAAACAAATGATTCAGTATGAGCCGCCCTGGGGCAGTCCGGAGGGCTCAGCCGATCAAGAAGCTCGTGAAGAAGTCCGGGATAGCGTAGGGAAGGTTTTAAAAACCGATGAGGCAAAGGAATTTTCACCGACGAAAAAATCCTGCCTGGAAAAATTTGCCAATTCTATTGAGATGGTTGCCTTGTATGGTGCTCCCATGCCTGCTGAAAAGAATCCCTATGATATCTGGATGTATGCCTGCAAGGATGGCGAAATGGTCAGGGATGAGGCTTATCAGGAAAAGGATCGTGAGTATAACGAAGCCTTTGAAGCTGCCAAAAAGGAAAGCCTTGAAAAATACCGCAAGGAAATAGATGGTTGCGATGAATCCTAGGATCTAGAGAAATGAAAAAAACGCAGGCGATGAACCTGCGTTTTTCGTTCAATGAGAGAGAAAATTATTTGTCCGCCTTGCCGCCGACCTGGAATAGGGCAAATTCCATCTGGAAAACCTTGTCGCTACCTTCATCCTCTTCGGCGATGAGGGCAATTTCCTTACGGAAGGCGTTGATGCGTTCCACGATGCGGTCATAGCCTTCCTGGCTGATGCCTAGGGTGAGTCCTGAAATATGGCGCTTGCCCGGCGGATCACGATCGATGGAATCTGCGCCCATCTTGAGACAGTTCTGGTGGTAACCGCGAAGTGCAAGTTTAGAGGTGCGGTCGCCGGTGGTGATGGCGCTTTCCGTCAAAATGTACTTGCCGTTCTCATCCTTCTTTATGAGTTGGCATTCTTCCAGAAGTTTTACGGACTGCTTTGCCTCTTCCGGGGTGATTTTGGGGTTCACCTGTTTTGCCAGGGCAGCGTAGTCACCATCAAATCCGAACATGCCAATAAGGCTGCGGATAAAAAGGTGACGGGGGTGGGAGTAAATCATGTATTGGGCGTGCCCCAGCAAGTGTTGCTTTTCTGCAAAACGAACAACCTTAAGGACCGCCTGCATCTTTCCGAAGGCAGCATCGCGGTCTTCCGTAGTTTCCGCTTGGTTAAATTCCACCAGGGCCACGAAAAATTCCGTTTCGTGCTTGCCCAGGCGCAGGCCAGATGCCACTTTGGGAATACTCTGTGTGGAAAGGTTCTTTTCGCCGTTCATGACACGGCTGATGAAGTCCTTTGCCTTGAAACCAATCTTGTCAGAAAATACGCGCAGGGAGAAGGCAGAATTGGCGGCCTTCTTCTGGTTGTAATAGTCCTTCAGAAACTCCCTGTAATCCAGGTACTCGAAGACTTTTTTCTGTTTTTGCGTTTCGTTCATGCTAAAAATGTAAGAAATTGCTGCTTGGATGGAATAGAAAAAATGATAAAGCCGTTGTCTAGAAACAACGGTAAAAGTGTACTTGGCAAAAAAATACTTGTAGGAATACCCATTTTTGGATAGATTTTAAACTGTTCCGGTAAGTATGGCGAGAATAGTGCCGTTGTCTGGAAAAATGGATGTTTGGATAAAAAGGTGGTTAAAATGACCAAGTGTGTTATGGGAAAAATGATTGCAGGTATGGCTCTGGCTTGTACGTTCGGAGTGTCTCAAGCCGCCATTACTGCAGGTGAAGTGGTGACGCTTCCCAGCGATGTAAATTTGGGTGGTGGCGACAAGGTGGGCTCTCAGCTCATTGCAGCCACCTACAACGCAGGGAAGGGGCCAGGTGTATGGATTGTGGCTGATGGTGGTTATCGCCTTTACCACAATGGCGCCCTGCTGGCCGAAGACAATCAGGCCGGCCGCGTCCGCTTCATTCCCATGACTTTGCTTCCGGGTGAGAACGCCTTCTCTGTGGTGGGCGTCAATGGTACAGGCGCCCCCGGCGTTATGGTCCAGATTGACGACTTGGATCGTTCCTATTATAGTGGCGGTGATTGGAAGGCTAAACCCAGCGTCGGAAATACCGCCTGGAAAAACAAGGGCCGCGATCTTTCTCAGTGGGGAAACGCAACTACCCTGAGCTACGCCAACAACAAGATGCCTAGCGGTGCCGCCCTCAACGGTTTTGCTCCCAATACTCAGTCCAAATGGATCTGGACCGGAAGCGAAACGGACAAGAACGCCGTGCTGCTTTTCACCCTCAATATCAAGGCTGAAGGTTTCGGGGCTGTCACTACCGGCGGTGACAAGGGCAATATCGTCATTGCGAAGGATTCCGCCGAAGTCCGTAAGTATCTGCAGTCTAACGATGCCGTGACTATCTTGGTTCCCGAAGGTACCTATGATTTCCGCCAGTTCCGTAATGCGGTAACTGAGGCCAATAGGCAGGGCCGCACCTGGTGCCGCACTACCTGTGGCGAAAAGAATGCGGTAACCGGCAAGACCAACACCTTCTATCGCATTGCTTTCCAGGCAAATTCCTGCTCTTCTCTGGGCGAATCCGGTCTTCAGATTGTGAAGGAAAGCGATAATCTTCAGTCCTGGAGCAACTGGATTACCATCAAGGGAAACAAGAGCCTTGTGGGTATGGGCCGCGGCGCAAACCTTCGTGGAGCTTCCCTCAATAACCGCTGGAATGAAGGTGGTCACAATAACATTTATCGTAACCTGGCCATCTATGACGTGAACCCGCATTTGATTGAAGCTGGCGACGGCCTGGAAACTAGCGGCGACGCATCTCACCACATCAAGAACTTCTGGGCAGACCACATTAGTTATAAGTGGATTTCCGATGGCATGGACATGGAATTCGTGGACAACGCCACCATCAGCTACACCGATCTTGATGGCGCCAACGAATACAACTGCTGGGGCACCGACCCTTACATGGCCCTTGTAGAAGATGCCCACCTGACTTATGCCAACAACTACTGGCACAATTCCTATGGCCGTGTTCCCAAGGTTACGGGCGAAACTAACGGCTCCCAGGTTCACATTTACAACCAGCTAGTGGATGGCAACCGCTTCTTTATTGCTGGTGCCAACGGTCACAGCTCCACCGCCAAGGCTTATGTTCGCTACGAAAATAGCTACATCAAGAACGGCAATGGTTACCTGGCTGAATGGGGTGACAACGGTTACGTTTATTTCAGTGGTGTTTCCTTTGATAATACCAAGCAGCAACACCGCTATAATGGTACTGTCACTCAGGGCGTTCCCCAGGCAGCAACATTCAATCCCTCTTACACTTGGGAAAAGCGTACTGTTGCAAACCTGCCCACAGACCTTCCGAATATCACAGGCGTAGGTGGCCGCTACGGTTCCATGCCCTCTTACAACCAGGCTTTCGGTATCAGCAAGACGGCTGCAGAAGTAAAAATGTCTGCTCCCGCGGCCAACGCAAAGTACGATGTTGGAACTGGCGTTGTGCTGACTGCCGCAAAGAGCGCCGGCGATGGCACCGTCAAGAGTGTAGCTTTCTACGTCGGAAATGACCTGGTGGGTACGGCGACCGCGTCCCCGTTCCAAGTGACTGCCAGTGGCCTCGAAGCAGGAACCTATTCCGCTGTCGCCGTAGTTACCGACAACAATGGCTTGACTCACATGTCCGAATTTGTGACCTTCGAAGTGGTGGGTGAGTCCTATCCTGAAATTGTCAAGTGCGGTGCAGGTTCTTCTAGCCAGGCTATTGAACTGGGACAGCCCATTACTGATTTCTGCTACACTTGGACTGGCGCAGAAACGGTCCAGGCGGTCGGTTTCCCCAAGGGAATTACCACAAGTATTGACAATGCGAATAAGAAGATTTCCATTAGCGGAACTCCCGCAGAAGCAGGCGCCTTCAGCTTCAAGGTAAGTGCAACCAATAATGACTCTACCTTTGCCAAGAGCGGGAAAATTGTGGTGACGGATCCCAATGCTCCAGAATCCAGCTCCAGTGAAACTCCAGAAAGTTCTTCTTCTGTAGAACCGGGTAGCTCTGCAGATGTGGCTGATCCTGAATCCGCTGGCAGCGAAGGCGATCCCGCAGCAATCGGTAGCCAAATGCAACTTGCCACAGAAGCTGTTGCCGGCTACTATCGCATCTTTGATATGCAAGGCCGCCCGTTGTTCTCTGGCGAAGTGAAACCCAGCAAGATGCCTGCTGCCCGCGTTGTGGTGGTTGAATTCACAAAAGCCAACGGCACTATGCTTCGTCGTTATATTCAGGCAAGGTAATCGCCGGCGATAACGCATGACGCAAAAAAGTTCCTCCTAACCAACCCCAAAAGGCAGGTCCGTAAGGACCTGCCTTTACTGTTTATGCTAGTCTTGACCTGCTGTTTCTCAGGAGTGGGATGAAACAGAATTGATAATGCGGCTAGCCTGCTTGGCCATCATGTCGTCGCCTTTCATTTCAATGACTTTTGTTAATCGCTTGATGCCTTCCTGAACGTCAATTCCGCTGGTAATGCAAATTTCACCTAGAATAAACAGAGCCCGTCTGGCGAAGATTGCATCCTTCTCCAGTGAAAGACCTTTTTTTAGCAGTAAGATGGCGGCTTCTGGAGAATTCTTTGCCTTGGCGATTTCTCCCCATTCCAGCCATTGCATGCTGGGAATGTCTATATACAGGCTGGAGTTGGTCATTCTTTCTGCAAGGCTTTTGACTAGGGTTGTGTCTATAGGCGTTTCCTGGAGTAGGGCGGTCAGTGCCTGCGTGAGCATACGCTGGGCCTTTTCCATCATATCCATCTTTGCGGTTTGGAAACCTTCGTCAATTAAGGCCCGGGTCTTTGCCTTGCGTTCTGCCACAGGGTTTCTATGGACGCTGTTGTCCATAAGGTGTTCCATCTTTTCGGCATGTATTTCTTTCTCGGTCTTTTTCCTGGTCTCAATTTTCAATCCTGCCAAGGCGCCTAGACCAAACATTGCTGGGGTCAGCAATGTTACGGCTCCAAAAATCTGAGGGTTGACAAACCAGTTCACCGCCATGTCAATAAATATTCCCGCAATGGCAAAACCAGTAATTTTTTGAGAGAGTTCAAGTCGCTTCGGGCCAAATGCGGTAGCTCCTAGCAAGAAAGCCAAGGCAAGGCTCATCCCCATATAACGTTGGTCGGCATAGTGGTCAAAGAAACTGGTAGAGGCTAAAAAACTAACGAGAAGACCGCCACATACAGCGGAAAGAACGGTGCTGCCAGCAATCATAATCATTTTCCAGCGACGTTCAAGCTGGATCATAGCAAACATAAAGAACACTGCAAAAGTCAAAAAACTGGCGATGCTAGGGAACAACATCCAGCAGGTCAGCAGACCTGCCGTGTTTCCCTGCTTAGGGGTGTACGCCATATTGTAACGCAAAAACTGGTTGGTGTATTCGTTGACGCGTTGATCCTGCAAACGCAAAAAATCCATATCCGTAGGGAATCGATTGTGCTTGTGGAGAAAATCTTCCTTGCCGCCACCCGCTTCCCACCATTCGGTAAATTCAGACTTGATTTGTACAATTCTGTCTTCAATAATATAGGTAGGGTTTTGAGTCAGATAGATTTCTCTGTACCGGTCAAATTCCTCCTGTCGGATTTTTTCGGTGGGTTCAAGCCCTACAGCCTTGAACTGGTCTGCGCCTGCGTCTTTCCACCACTGGTCAAAAGTTTTCTCGATGTCCCGTTCCCGCTGGATTTGGTTGATGGTCGGGGCAAGAGCTGTCAATGTATTGAAGACCCCAAGTCCAATGAGAATCGCAAAAACAAAATAGTGAACAAAGTTCAAACGCTTCAACCATCCGCGGATGGTTCTAAGATGTCTCTTGAATAAAATTTTTGAGGGATTTTTCTTTTGCATCTTTAGTGATTGTACTCTCGTAACTGGTTCCAGAGGAAATCCGTATTTACATCGCGATAACCTTGGGCATTGACCTGTTCTCTTAGCTTGTGGGCGACATCAAATAAGTTAGGGCAGTTCTGCATCCTCTCGAAACTATCGAACATCGTCATGCTGTCAATCCATTGGGCCAGCTGAGGGAATCGAGAATCGCTAAAACAATTTTCCCGCCCGCTTTTGATATAGTCAAGGTAACGATCCGTAATGCGGTAGTTGTCTTCTATAAAAATGTCCATGGCCTTGGGGAATAATTTTTTCCCGGTCAGGTATTCATGAATAATCATACCGAAACTGAAATAGTCCACAGAAATAGACAGGTTCTCTCCCATAATCGCTTGCTCCGGAGCGCTGTAACAGGGTGTAAGCTGTCCGCCGTATTCGGTGACGGTCTCCCTCATTTTGGCTTGGGCGTAACCGAAATCGCACACTAGAATCTTGTGGTTGTTCTTGTGTTCGGGGTTTTGGCAAAGCAAAAGATTCTTGGGCTTCAAGTCCTTGTGGACCACCTGGTAGTAGTGTAGCTGGCTGATGGTATTGGCTAGATAGGCCAACTGGGCTACACGCGCTAAAATTTCATCGTCGGTCAAGCTCGTCTTGAACATCTTGTCTAAAGAACAACCTTTGATGAATTCCATTTTCAAGTAGGGATGTCGGCCCGCTTGTCCGCCCCCCATGCTCTGGACAACGCCTTCGATGTTGGTGGCGTGAATCAAGTTGTTGATGCGGATTTCGTCCTGGAAAGCGCTGAGCATCATTTCCAGACGATGAAGCCTGTTCTTGCCGGGAGGAGCCCAGTACTTGCAAATCTTGACAACGATTTCCTGCTCGCCATAGCGAACTTTATTTTCGGGATGCTCCAACCAGTAATTGGCACGATAGACATTGTTGGTTCCCTCTAGTGTCAAGGGCTCCAGCAATTCGATACGTTCCGCTACCCCGTTGTGCAAGTATTCCGGATTTTGGTCAAACCAATGCTGATACTCCTTCATGGAGTAGTTTGGGCGCATTGCCAATTTTCGAGAAACTCGATCTAAAAATTCTGCCAAATTGTTCCGAATCATATCCTAAAGATAGCATATAAAAAGGCTCCGCAAAAAGGGGAGCCTCAAATTGGAAAAAGTATTTATTTCGCCTAGTATATTTATTGTGCTTCTAGTTTTTCCGTGATGATTTTGTAAGCTTCATCTACGTCGTCGCAGAAGTGGAACAGTTCCAGATCTTCCTTGTTGATCATTCCTGTTTCTACGAAATAGTCCCAGTTGACCATCTTCTTCCAGAACTCGCTCCCGAAAACAATAATGGGCATCTGCTGGGCGTACTTGTTCGTCTGTACCAGGGTAAGCATCTCGAACAGTTCGTCCATGGTGCCAAAACCGCCAGGGAAGGCGACCAAGGCGCGGGCCTTTTTCAGGAACCAGTACTTACGGACAAAGAAGTAGCGGAACTGGAGATTCAGTTCGTCATCGATGTAAGGATTGGGATGCTGTTCAAAGGGAAGCTTGATGTTCAATCCGATAGACGGAGTCCCCACATCGCTTGCTCCGCGGTTGCCTGCTTCCATAATGCCCGGACCGCCGCCAGTCATAATGGCATAGCCTTCCTTGCGCTTGTTGGCCCACTTGCCCAACATGGCGCCAAGCTTACGGGCTGCGTCGTAGTATTCGGCAACGTTTTCCAGGGACTTTAGGCGGGCAATTTCTTTCTTGTTCTTGGTCGCCTTGAGCCGCTTGTTGATTTCGCTCTTAGGAAGCGTACGTGCGGAACCAAAGAAAACGATAGTGTTTTGAACGTCTTCTTGTTCAAAGATCTGGTGAGGACCTAAAAATTCTGATAAAATGCGAATTGGGCGACCAATTTCACTATCCATAAATTCTGCGTTATGGTACATCATTTGGCCGACAGTGGGGTGGATCATCTTCTTCTTTGCCAT
This sequence comes from Fibrobacter sp., assembly GCA_045600425.1. Classification (GTDB taxonomy): domain Bacteria; phylum Fibrobacterota; class Fibrobacteria; order Fibrobacterales; family Fibrobacteraceae; genus Fibrobacter. The sequence goes on along the minus strand of JAZRXW010000090.1, from coordinate 10,988 downwards.
AGGAGCCTCCTTATGTGAGGATTAAAATGCTTTTTTTCATAATATATGCTATAAAATGCAAATTTGGACTAAAAAAAATGGGATAATCTTCCCACTTGGAATAAAAACTTTATATTTAAGTTATGCTCGTAAAAATTTGGACTGACAGTTTTATTATCACTGGCGAAATCGACACTCTCCGTGACGAACGCCTTACCGATTACATTCGTGAAAACAAGGACTTTATTGCTGTGACTCAAGTCCGCGTCAGCGACCGCAGCGAAAAAGACTTGTTCCGTACGCACTTCTTGAACGTGAGTACACGACACATCGAAATTATCCTCCCCGCTGAATAAGACCGTTCGCTCAGTACGTGGGCAAAAGAACCTGCGAGGTTCGCTCACTCTCGCAACCACGACTCGTTAGTACGAGTCGCTTGTTGCTCACATAAGACCGTTCGCTCAGTACGTGGGTAAAAGAACCTACGAGATTCGCTCACTCTTACACCCATAACACGTCAGTACGGGTCGTCTATAAAAAATGCCGCCTCTTGCGAGGCGGCTAAAATTGTTGGTTGTTTTCAGGTTACATAAAGAACCATGAAAGCATTGCCTGGGCCTTCAGGCCAATATCTGTGCGAGAACCGTCAAGAACATCAAAAGTCCAGCTATAGTGTTCGATGTTCAAGCCGACCTTTCCGGTTACATAGAGATTGTCCGTCATTTCCGTACGGAAACCGCCGAGAACATTGAATTCAATGATGGAGACATCCTTGGTCTTTTCCATTCCATCCAGATTTCCGCGACTGCTGTAGACGAATTCTCCACCCACGCAAATAGGCAGCAACTTCTGGGTCAGGTAGTAGTCAAATCCGACGCCGACATCCAAATTGGTAGCGTCATCACTCATGCCTTTGGAGACTCCGCCTGCTTCGTAGGTGGTTTCACCCTGGAGCTTCAGTCCTAAAATCAGGCTGGCTTCCATAGCCGGAGAAATTTTATAGGTGATGTAGAATCTCGGATCCCCGCTAAAGGCGCTGATCATATCAATTTGGAAACCCAACATGCCGGCACCAGCATTTACTGTTGCACTGGGAGCAGCTGCGGTGGTTTGCGGGGCCGGTTCTTCGGCCTTGGGTGCGGGAGCGGCACTTTCTTCCGGTTCGGAATATTCTTCGTCTTCGCTATACTCGTCTTCCTGGGCAAAACCGTAGGTTGTCAGGGCCATGGCTGTCATGGCGGCAACAAACATCTTCTTCATAACATACTCCTTAAGTTTGTGCTTAGGAATATACTATAATAAATCAGATTTCAGCAAAAATGAATGCTTTTTAACGCAAAAAAAATCAATAAAATCCAAAAAAAGAGATGATATCGCTCTTTGCGATATCATCTTTGAACATTGAAGCTTAAACGTGCTTCTAATCTAGGTCAAGGACAACTTCTAAATACTAAAAGTCCATGGCGATTTTCTTGATCAAGAACTTTCTTGTTTCGTCATCCACCTTCTTGGGGTCGTATTCCTTACCTAGAAGACCTGCGTATATGTTGAAGGGACTTGCGGTTCCGCCCATCTCATTGCATTTTGCCTTTACCAGGATGGTCTTGCCCTGAATCTGCAGGTCTAGAACATGCTCGTTTAGGTTGATTTCCTGACCGCGGTGGTTTAGCATTACGGGGAGGGTCTTGTTGTCAAACATATTCCTAATTTTTGCAGCGGTATCATTCTGCAATTCGTCGGGAGTAAAACTGTAAATCATAGCCTTGGGGAAGTGCTTGGAAAGCTTGTCCTGCAAGGGTTCGATGTTGACAATTTCCATACCGCGGGGGAAGGGGGCGGAAAGTTTCTTCATGGTGTCGGGAAGACCTGCCGGGGAAATATCCAGAGGCTTTAGCAGTTCCACGCTGATGATTTCACAATAGGTTTCAAGACCCAGGGGCAATGCGCCCATGTTCACAATACGGGGCTTGGGGCTGAAGCCTTCGCTGAACTTGATGGGGATTCCTGCGCAAAGGAAGGTGCGTTCAAAGAAGCTCAGCATGTTGTGGTGGGGCAGGAAGCGGCTAAGGCCAGTCTTCTTGAAGGTAATCTTGTAGCTGAAGCAGTCTTTCTGCTTGGGGCGGCGTTCTGCCACCAGCTTCTTGATTTCTTCGGGTGTGCGGCTGGGAGCGGCGTGACGCACCGGGTTGTCTGCCAGGTGAATCTCTGCGCCGAAGCCCGGAATACCGCACTTCTGGCAGTCACCCCACTTGCAGTTGGGAACGGGGGCGGAGTTGGGATCGAAGGCCTTTTCCCATTCGCGGCGCAGGTACTGCTTGGTGGTTCCTGCATGAATGAAATCCCAGGGGAAAACTTCTTCCTTTTCGCGGGTGCGGTACACCCAGCTGGTATCGTAACCACATTCTTCCCACACCTGAAGCCAGGTGTCGTAATTGAAACGGTAGGCGTCGCTTTCGAAGGTAAGCCCCTTTTTGTAGGCCGCGTAAATAACGGGAGCCAGGCGACGGTCGCCGCGGCTGTAGACTGCTTCCAGGTGGCTCATTTCCCAGCCGGCCCAGTTCACCTTGACGTTGGGGTGCTTAAAGAAACGTTCACGGACGAAGCGGATGTGCTTTAACGCAGTTTCCTTGTCCATGAAGGGAGCCCACTGCAGCCCTGTAAAGGACTTGGGAATCAGAATACCCATGGAAACGGCAATCTGGCAGCCTCGCAGATACTTGCGGCCAATCTTCACCAGATTTTCGATCAGCTGGCAGAAGGCTTCCATGTCCTCAAGATTTTCGGTGGGGAAGCCGATCATGGTGTACAGCTTGATCTTGTTGAATCCGCTACTGAAGGCGTGTTCTGCGGCGTTGTACATGTCCTGGTCGCTGATGGTCTTGTTGATCATCTTGCGGATTCGTTCGGAACCGGTTTCGGGAGCGAAGGTGGCGCTGCGGCCGCCCTTCAGTGCTGAAATTTTCTGTGCCAGAGTTTCACCGAAGGCGTTGACGCGGATGGAGGGGAGGCTCACATCGACGGTATCGAAGAACGGGTCGTCGATGATGGAGTCGGTAAGGCCTTCCACCGGCTTGTAGTCTGCGGTGGAAAGGGAGAGCAGGCCCAGTTCGCGTTCGCCGGTAGCCTGGATGCCTTCCTTTGCAATTTCAAGAACGTCGTCGGGATCCAATTCGCGGCAGGGGCGATACCAGACGCCAGCCTGACAGAAACGGCAACCTTGGGCGCAACCGCGCATGACTTCCACGCTGAAACGGTTATGGACCAGCTGCATGTTGCCGATGAGATTCTTGGTGGGGTAGTATTTTCGGTCCATCACAGGAATGAACTGACGTCGCACCCCGTTGGTCTTTTCGTAGGGTCCCTTGGCTGGTTCTGCAGGAACGATGTCCCCAAATTCGTTGGTAACCACAGACATCAGGCTAGGAACATAGACTCCGTCAAGTTTCGCCAGTTTTTCAAGAATTTGCTTGCGGCTAAGGCCCGCCTTGCGACCTTCGCCAACGCATCGCATGAATTTCGGCATCAGTTCTTCGCCATCACCGATTTGGAATGCGTCAAAGAAGTCTGCCACCGGTTCGGGATTTGCCATGGCGGGGCCGCCGGCAATCACAATGGGGTCTTCTTCTCGACGATCCTTGCTCCACACAGGTACCCTGGACAATTCCAAAACATAGGGCACGTTGGTGAAGTTCAGTTCCGTCTGCAGAGACATGGCGAGAATTTCAAAATCCTTTACCGGGGTGTAGCTTGCGTAGCTATACAGGGGAATGTCGTACTTCTCCATTTCCTTAGCCATATCTTCCCAAGGTGCGAAGCTGACTTCACAAAGCAGGTCCGGTTCCTTGTTCACGATGTGGTAGAGGATTCGGATGCCGTTGTTGCTCATACCGATTTCATACTTGTCGGGGAACACAAATGCCATGCGGCAAAGCATCTGGCTGTGATCTTTTATAACGCTGTTGGCTTCTCCGCCCATATAACGGGCAGGGGATTCCACGGAAGGGAGGGCGAGTGCGATTTTCTCGAGAATTGTCATAGGTAAAATTTAGAAATTATCGGACCTTTATCGTTGAGACCCCATTATCAATCCCCAATTATCAATTACGGGGAGCCATAAGGTTTGGAAATAAGTAAATTTTTCTGCATGACTATGTTTACCTATATCGTTTGGTTTATTGCATTCGTTCTTGGTGTTGCCGTATCCTATTTTGTCCCGGAAGAGACAATTTCCTTGGGGGGTAAGTTTGTGTTTATGGGAGCCTGGGGCGCTGTCCTAGGTTTTGTCCTGCACACCATTTGCAAAAAGCGAATTGAACAGGTCGAAGAGGAATTCAATGAGAATTTGCTTTCCTTGAAGCAGACAAACATGAACGTGGCTGTTGGAATCGGCGTAGACGAGAGTGTTGAGAGTGTCCCGGAACCACCCGTAGAAGAGAAAATGGAATTGCCCAAGGGGGCAATCTCGGCTAAAGATGCTCTAGAGCACCTTGAAGAGCAGATTCTTTCCGTGGGTATACCCTTGGAACCTTGGAAGAATTTCTCAAGAGCAGTCCTCAAGAACCGCCCTTTTGTTGAAGTCGTTAAATTATTTGAGGAATTGCTGCCTCAGATGTTTCCCAATGCGTCCGGTGTTCTCTATATGTATGCTGGAACCCAGACGGATTTACATAAAATCATTGCTTTTGGCAGCAAGGTGATTAGCGACGATGTGATTCATCCAGGGGAGTGTGCCAGCTTCGATGCCGGCGACATTGTTGTCACCGATTATTCTTCTCCAGAATTGACCGGGGGTTGTACTCATTTGCATCACCATCCCCAGGGAATTTCCTTCTGTGCACCTATCGAAGGCTATGAAGAGCATTTCGGTATTTTATCGCTGCAGACGGATGTTTTGCCCGACCAGGAATCTTTGGATGACTGGCATACCAAGGTCAGTGTTGCTGCGACGGTTCTCGGTCTTTATATTGCGAACCAGAGCTTGCATGTCCGTTTTGAACAGCATAGCATCCGTGATACGTTGACCGGCTTGTTTAACCGTCGTTATATGGAAGAATCTCTGAATCGTGAAGTTTCTGCGGCTGTTCGTCATAAGACTCCCATCGGTCTGATCATGATTTATCCGGATGCCGTTGGCGAAATCATGGCTAACCAGGGGCAACATGCGGTGGAACAGCTTCTGTGGGAATTAGGACAACGTATTCCTGGTTATATTCGAAACGAGGACATTCCTTGTCGCTACGAAGGCGAAGTTTTCTGTGTTATTTTGCCGGGAGCAGACTTAAAGATTACTCGTCAGCGTGCTGAAAAGATTCGCAATGAAATCGCCCAACTGCAAATTGCCTATGGGGATGGAATCCTTTCGACTACATTGAGTATGGGGGTTTCTGTAATGCCTGCCCATGCAAGCGATGTGTCTGGACTTTTGGGGGCAGCCCAGGCTTCCATGCAGTATGCCATCCAGGCTGGAGCTAACCGCGTAATCCTTGCGGATGCATTGAATAAATGACGCATGGGGCTGTGCCCCCTGGACCCCCAACCGGAACTTGCTAAAAAACGTAAAGGTGGAACACTTTAACGCAAGTGTCCGGGTGCGAGGGGCGTGCCCCTCAACCTCCCCCCAAAATCGGGTTTATGTAGGGTTTATGCAGGGGGCTGTGCCCCCTGGACCCCCGACCGGAACTTGCTAAAAAACGTAAAGGTATAACACTTTTACGCAAGTGTCCGGGTGAGAGGGGCGTGCCCCTCAACCTCCCTCAAAAAATTTGGACTTATGCAGGGGTTAAATCGTAAAAAAAACACCTCAACTTGCGTTGAGGTGTTTTTTTGGGGGTTAGGAGGAGAACAAAGAGTTCTTGAACACAAAGATACCATTATTCGTCGGGGGAGGGTATAGGTTGTCGTCATCATCGATGAATAAGCGTTGAGAAATTCTCAATGGCTGACACAACAACCGGAAAATTCTGTAAATCATTGAATATCAAGTAGTTAGGGTTCTGCTGCCGTAGCTTCGTTGTGAATATTTACTAGATTTGTTGTCATATGAAGAAGTTTATTGCACCTATAGTATTGTTGGTCTTGTCCCTTGCCCTGGTGGTTTACCTTAGTGGAGCCGCTTTTGGTACCAAGTCGTCTTTCGACCCACAGGCTTATCTCACTGCCCGATCCCAAATAGATTCTTTAGAGATTGCTCTTTGGGAGGCCCAGAACGATCCTGCCGCTCAACAATCTATTCGGTCTGAGTTGGAACAATCATGGGAATCGCTGACAGCAATGCGCAATGCCAATGCTGCAAAGGAAGTTTCTCCAGAAGAAGCTGCAAATACCAATCCTGTATTGGACCCAGAGGTTTTGCCTTGGGTCGTGGGCGGTAGTGTTGCAGTCATCATCTGCATAATTGCTTTAGTGTTTATTCTCAAGCGTCGTAAGGAATACTTGACCCGTCAGATGGAAACTTTAAAAACAGAATCTGTTACAGACTCCGTTTCCTCGGAAGACACCTTACCGCCCCCCGTTGTCCGTCCTAAGAAACGTTCTATTATTGCTGAGGCCGAGGACTACGCCGCCAAGAAGCGCGAAACAATGGCTCAACAGGCTCAACCTAAGGAGGCTCAGCCGGAGTCTTCTGTAGTGGCACCTGTCCAGCAGGTAGCTTTCGAAGATGAACACGGTGTTCCCGAAAATAAAATCCTGACAGGAGCGCCTGGAAGCAAGCCCACTCTTCGTCCGACTGCTAGGGAACGTATAACATCTGCAATGCGGAATCTTTCCGAGGTTCTGCGTGCCCCTCGCGGCTTGTCTCGTGAACGGACCATGAAGATTCGTGCTCAAAGTCATAATTTGACCGGCGATCCCAACCTTGCTGGTAGCAATCCTCTTGAAACATCTCGTTTTGACCGGGAAGCGACAGAGAAGGTTCGTGTACTGCAACTGTCTCGTCGTGGCCTGCCCGCTTCAGCAATTGCTTCTGCCTTAAAACTTCCTCAGGACAAGGTAGAATCTATCATCAAGGAAGCTCAAGGCTAGCATGCGCTACCGTTTTCGTTGTGAATATCTGGGTAGCGCCTTCTATGGGTGGCAAGCCCAGAACGAAGGCGGCAAGACCAAGTTTGTCACTGTCCAGTCCACTCTAGAAACCGCCTTTTCTACGGCACTTCGTGCACCCATTCGCATCTGGGGGGCTGGTCGTACGGATACTGGTGTCCACGCTCGGGGGCAATGCTGTCATTTTGATTTTGATGGCGAACTTGATGTTTTCAAGACCGTCCGTTCTGTAAATGGTTTAACGCAGCGGCTTGTCCGAATTCGTGATTTGGAACCTTGCGCTCCTGATTTTAACGCTCGTTATGATGCCACCTGCAGGTACTATCAGTACACAATTTTTACTCGTCCCGTTGCCTTGATGCGAGAATTTGGTTGGGAATGTGGTTCTTTGAACTTGAATCTAGAAGCTATGGCCAAGGAAGCGGAATCCTTTTTGGGCCAACACGATTTCATAGATTTCTGCATTCCCCGTAACGACGGTAAACCGACTGATTGCATCTTGACTGAATTTCGTTTGGAACGCCTAAACGACTGGAGCTGCATGTTCCACATAAAGGGAAACCGTTTTTTGCATCGTCAGGTTCGTGCTATGGTAGGGACCCTTTTTGATGTGGGCCGCGGTAAGTTGCCCTTAGGTACAGTCAACCAAATCTTTGAAAAAAAATTTAAGGGAGAGCGTACTTGGGCTCCCCCTCAGGGTCTAGTTCTCCATAATGTAGAGTACAAGGACTACTAGCTTATCGCTTCCCTAAGTCCCGAGCCAACCGAAGCTAGCTCTCCTTTTCGATGGCGTCGATCATGTCGCGAACTGCACGGTCAATACCGACCAGGGCCGCTTTACTTACGATGCTGTGGCCGATGACAAGTTCTTCAATACCTTCGATAGCGGCGATAGCACTGACGTTTCTGTAATGCAGACCGCGACCAGCCTTTACGCGTAGTCCGTACTTGCGTGCAAGAACTGCCATATCTTCCAAAGCGGAAATTTCACGGTTCACTTCTTCCTTGGTCCCGAAGTTGGAAGAAATGGCGTAACGACCTGTGTTGAATTCAACAAAGTCGACTCCTAACTTCTTGGCGGCCTTAACTTGTTCTGTTTCCGGATCGATGAAGACTCCCACAGAAATATCGTTGCTCTTGAGAGTCATAATAATCTTGGAAAGTTCATTGACTTTGGCTGCTACGTTCAAACCGTCTTCGCTGGATACCTCTGTATGAACCTCGGGGACGATGGTTACGGAGTCCGGCTGATTGTTGATGGCTGTTTGGACCATGCCGGAGAACAAGCCCATTTCCAGATTCAGCTTCGTGCTTACTGTTGCTCTAAGCTGGGCGACGTCTCTGTCCTGGATGTGGAGCTTGTCTTCGCGTAAGTGGGCGGTAATGCTTGCACATCCTGCCAATTCTGCTAAGAGGGCGGCTGCAACGGGATCCGGATCACGGAACTTTCGTGCTTCTCGAATGGTGGCAATATGGTCCACATTAAAGCTGAGCTTTACGGTCATAAAAACTCCTTATCAGTACGAAATAAATGTAGATAAATTGATGAGAGTCGTTCCCTGTTTTTCTGCTCTCAGGCGAATGTCTGCAACGAGAGATAGAGTTTGTTCTGTCAGGGGGAGAATCATGGTGGCAAGTCCGCTCTTGCTGGCTTCTCTCATCTTCAATTTAACGTAGTCTTCTAAAGAACTGTGGTCGGGATTATAGGGTGTTGCCATCTTGCATTTGATGGACATGTCCCTGCAAGCTTCTGCTAACTTGGATTGCTTGTTTTCTGAAATGTCCAGAAACCATAATTTGTTCTTGTCCGCAGGTCGTAAGATGGCTTGGAGCAACTGCTTGTGTTCCACGGCCTGTTCTCCAAAACGGGTGGCGATGCCAGCGGCATTGGGCATCAGTTTCTTTGCGTCGTCAATGATTGTCTCAATCTGGTTTTCCGTGTGGTGGATTCTCAGAGGACGGTACTTGTTGTGAGATCTATTTAATTGGGAAGATTCCATGGTGAGCCACAGGATCAATTCCTTATTTTTGACTCTATCTAAGTCTGGGTAGAAGGTTTCACTCAAACCAAAGGGGGGCACCAGCAAGTCATAGGGAAAATCAATTTTGTTGAGTTCCGTAATTAGCTCTGGGGTAAGCTGATTCACTTGGAAGGCGACCGCTAAAAGAGATGCATTTGATCTAAAAATATTTTCGGAGACTTGTAGTTCCAGTTTAAGAGAGTCTCCCTTGGGCGTTAGTAAATTTAGCCGTGCGGACTGTAATGCATTTCTTTCGTATAGTTCTTCCATAGACAAGACTTGTCCGCCCTGCTTTTCTATAAACCGCTTGGCTTGTAGTAAGTACACAATGATGGTTTGTCCCCGCCCTAAAGTCCAAATCCATTTGGTCTTGGCTCGGTCTCTTTTTTCTTGGATAATTTGAAGCTCGTTCTTGAGTTTTGTCTCAAAGGAAACGGTGTCTTCAACGATGGGGTCTGGCTCTACTTGTGCCGTTGTATCTATAGCGACTTCTTCAGAGATGTTTTCTTTTTCTGCATTTTCGTTTACAGAGACCAGTCTTGGCAATACAAAACCTATGCTGAGTCCTAGGACTGCAAGCACAATAATAAACGCAATAAAGTGTTTCGATTTTCTCATCTTGGATTCAAATATAACTACATTGGGACCATGCCTATTTTGTTTGCCATGGTCGGTGCCACGGGAATTGGAAAGTCCAGATTATCCCTTCAGTTAGCACAGCATTTCAACGCTGAAATTATTGGCGTTGACTCTCGTCAAATTTATAAAGGATTTTCGATTGGTACGGCTCAGCCAAGCTTAGAATCCATGAACCTGGTGGCTCATCACTTGGTTGATTTTTTAGAACCCACAGAAGTTTACTCCGCTGGTAAATTCTGTGAAAACGTTAAGGCACTGGTTGCTTCTAATCCCAAACAGAACTACATCCTCGTTGGCGGAACGGGACTTTACATACAAAGTCTTATGCTCGGTTTGCCGCAGATACCTTCCATTCCACCGATGGTGAAAGAAAACGTTGAACGCTTTGCAGAAGAAAATGGTGCAGAGGCATTGTACCGCAGGGCATGTTCTGTAGATGCGGAGGCCATGGCTAAGGTGGAGCGCAATAACACTAGCCGAATTCTTCGAATTCTGGAAGTCTTTGAAACGACGGGGCGCAAACTGTCCCAATTCCAAAAGGAACGCTCTGGTGGGGTGGGGGAGTTGCCCATTTTTTGGTTGCAGCGCCATAGGGACGAGCTATATAAAAGGATTGACGCTCGTGTGGATCAGATGATTCAGGATGGGTGGATCGATGAGGTCAAGTCTCTGGCGGAAACCGTGCCCTTGGACGCTCCGGCTTGGCTTAGCCTTGGTTATAGGGAACTTTTACAGGCGGAAAATACTCGTGAAATAGATTCTGTCGTAGAAGAAGTGAAGAAAAAGACCCGCAATTATGCGAAAAGACAGCTTACATGGTTCCGTTGGCAGGTGAATAGCGTTGATGTGGACATGGCATCGGACCAGAATATTGATTTTTTTGAAAAGCATATAAAAAAAAGTTGTGAATAGTTTGTGAACTCTTCGTGGGAGACTTGAGTAAGACTCGTTTTCTTTCCGTTTTTTGAGGAAAATCCCAAAAAAGACGAAAAAAAATGAAAAAGAACCCTTGCAAATGTTTTGGGAAATTCTATAATTGGCGGCGTTCCTGAGAGGGACGGCTGAAAAGTCGAAACGAAATAAGGAACTAACGAGAATCCGAGAGATTCTTGAGCAGATTGAAGGAATCGGAGATATGCTTTGTGACGGACCTTGGAATCGAAGAGATTCAAGGAAGTCAATTTATGAACGTGATTACAGGACCAAGACTTTAAAAAAACAATTTATGAAGAGTTTGATCCTGGCTCAGAACGAACGCTGGTGGCGTGTCTTATACATGCAAGTCGAGCGGGGTCTTCGGACCTAGCG
>JAZRXW010000089.1:0-38709 GCA_045600425.1 Fibrobacter sp. | reverse complement strand
GAATGTATCCAACGTTACTAATATGCACGCTATGTTTCGTGCTTCTAGATTCAATGGGGATATCCGTGATTGGGTTGTTTCTAAAGTCAGTGATATGAGCTCAATGTTTGCAGGAGATGAAATGCAAACTGTTGAATTTAGTTTAGTGACAGAGGAAGAATTGCAGGGAAGGATCGAGGAACGAAGTTGCTTCACGGGGGATTTAAGCTGTTGGGATGTATCCAACGTCACCGATATGCACGAAATGTTTTATCGTTCAAGATTTGACGGTGATATCAGTAGATGGAAAGTATCTAGTGTCACCGATATGAGCAGTATGTTTGTACGCTCAAGATTTTATGGCGACATTAGTGGTTGGGATATGTCAAATGTCAAGAATACGTATGGTATGTTTAGGGATCGTGTCGAACTCCCTAAAAATGTTGAAGACAGGTTCATTGTAAAAGGTAAGTGGCATTTAGAGGAAGTTGTCGATTATTGTATTGAAAAATATGGTAGCAATTGCGATTTAAACTTTTTGGACGTTTCTAATGTTACTGACATGAGAGGGTTGTTCGAAGATTCGATATTCAATGGCGATATCAGCAAATGGGATGTTTCTAACGTGACCGACATGAGCCGTATGTTTAAGGGTTCGAAATTTACAGGTGATATTTCTGATTGGAATGTGTCCAATGTATTAGAGATGTACGAAATGTTCGCCGGTAAAGCATCGCAGGTAAAGATATGGAATAATATTTTAGAGGAATTTGAATGGACTACCGCGGTGGAATATAATGAATTCACAGGTGATCTAAGCCGCTGGGATGTATCGAATGTTATGGAAATGATTAGAATATTTGATTATTCAAAATTCAAGGGAAAAATTGGGGACGTGGATTTGTTTGCCGAACCCGATGAAAAACCGCAAAGTCCTGAAGAACAACTTCCTTTTTAACCGTTTATTTCGAGGTGGAAGAATATGGCTTTGGAAGATTATTTAACGGACGTTAAAGATAAATTTTATTTTAGCCCTGAAAATTTTGGATTTACCAAAAAAGATTTTGAAAAAAAAGAGCAAGGCAAGAAACAAAATGTAGATGATTTTATCAAGAAATATAAGGAAAAACATCCCTAGTCTACAAGTAAAAAAGTCCCGGCAAAATGCCGGGGCTTTTGTTTAACAGGAATACTCGTTCTTGTTAATCCCGCAGAGATAGCGCGGGTCCTACACCAAATTCAGGGTGCGTCGCTTTCGCGACGCGTTTATGGAGTCTTGGACTCCAATGGTTTTACTTCAGGATTATCTTCTGGCTGTAAACCTGGCTGCCCTGCTTGATGACGAGCATTGCGGGGCCACGATAGTCGGCCTTCAGCTGGACGGTGTTGTTGCCGGAGCGGGTCATGAAGGATTCGCTGGCGATAACCTGACCCATGGTGTTCAGAAGCATTGCCTTGGCCTGGACGCTACCCTTTGCGGTGAAGGTTGCGTTCACGAAACCCTGCTGGACATTCACGAACATCTTGCTTGCAGCTGCTGCTACAACCGGCTTGATGGCGCTTGTGCCGGAGAGTGCAACAACCTTGGCGGTTGCGATACCTTCGACGGATGGCTTCTTGTCAAAGTCATCGATGATGGTGATGGAACCGTCTGCGTTGATGCCTGCGATGTAGTCGATGACGACAGAGCCAGTCACCTGGGTACCGTAGAGGTTGATACCGATGGCGTTGATTTCCTTCAGGGAGGCGGTCGGATCGGTACGGAAGTCTGCAAACATCACCTGAACCTTGTCGAAGGATGCGCTGAGGTTGACGTCTGGCTGTTCAACAAGGCTCACGTCGTACCAGTTCCAGGCTCCGTCCATCATGAACAGGTCAAAGGATGCCCAGCCGTATTCAGAACATTCATCCGCAGGATCGGCGCTGGTGCAACCACCTGCAGATGCTACGGAACCCTTGAGGCGAACTTCGAGGCCAACAAACTTACTCAAGTCCTTCGGAGACGGAGTAATGCGAATTGTTCCGGTTTCGTTGGTAAGATCAGTCTTAGTTGTGTAAGTAACTTCGACACCCTTTCCGGCTTCGGTTTCGGGAACGACGTTTTCGTTTACAAGGCTATCCAGGTTGCTGGAACCCTGCTGTTCCATGCCGTAGACTTTGCGCATGGCGTTGAGCGCATCCGGGTCGAGGATGTTGTAAACGCCGCTCTGGCGGGTAATGAAGGTCATGTTGCCGTCATTTTCAGCACCGGTGTCCCAAACGTAAGGGATAATGCCGTTGGCCTTAGCGTTCTTGGCAACTTCACCGTAGAACAGGGCGCGGCCCTGGAGGTGGAGTTTCAGGTTGGCTGCGTCGGTAATCTGGCCAGTGCGCTTGATGGCGCCAAGTTCACCGATGATAACAGGAATGTCCTTGTCGCAGAACATGGTCTTCAGTTCACCGAAGCTCTTGGCGATTTGATTCGGGGTGCCAAGAGCGGAATTGTCGATGGAGTTGGAATAGACATTCCAGCCCATGTTGTGTTCCTTGTCGGTAGTGCTAGAAAGGCCGGTGTAGTAGTAGAACTGCTTGCCCCAATCTTCGTCGGCGGTCATCAGGGAATACTGATACGGATAGTAGTGCACTTCTACCATCATGTAGCCGGCGCCAGCCGGGTCGGTGGGCATGTTGCTGCTCAGCATGGATGCAAAGTCCATTTCGGTACGGGGAGCCTGCACAATCAGAGTGCGGGTGTCGTTGTTGCCGCCCGCAGTACGGACTGCAGAAATAAATGCGTTGTAGTAGCCCTGGAGAATCTTCATACGGGTGTTGTCGAACTGCAACTGACCGCTTGCCCCCCAGGGGTCGTTCACGCCAGGTTCATTGGCGCCTGCGAAGAGCAGGTGTTCATCGTAGCTCTTGAAGTATGTGGCTATCTGAGACCAGAATGCCTTCTGGCGGGCTTCGGTAGTGGCGGAACTGTTGGCGATGTCGCCTGCACCACTGCGAGGATTGATGGTTCCGTCATAGACACGGTCTTCCAGCCAGCCTTCGTCCCAGTGGCTGTTGAGAACCACATACATACCTTCGGCGATAATCATGTCCACCACATCCTTGACCTGGGCAAGCCATGCGGCGTCGATGGTGGGGGTGGTGAATGTGCTTGCGGCACCTACGTGCTTGTAGGTGGAATTGTCTTCGCTACCATAGGCCTGTACGTCCTTGGTAAGAGCGTCGGAATGGGAGTACCATGCGCAGGGAATACGGACAGTGTTGAAACCTGCAGCCTTGATGGCCTTCACGTATTCCTTGGAGGGAAGAGGGTTGCCCCAGCCGGTAGGATCCTTAGGCACTTCCATGGTGTTGCCGATATTGAAACCCATACCCATGTCGCTAACCAGGGTGGAGGACTTGGGCAAAGCAAATGCGCTGGTGGCGGCCAGAAGGCCAAAACCACAAGTAAGACCAATGAAATTTTTCAGAAACATAGAACTCCTTAAGTTTATTCATTGGTAATCTATACTTCTATTTTCATGATGAACCTTATTTTTTACCTACTGATGTGATAATCGGTGTAAATTTCTCAACGTTTCTTCTTTTTATATGAATGCTCGGGTTTGAGCGTCATAAACAAAAAAAATCCACCCCAGAGGGGCGGATTTTGAAAGATTTGGCGGATTTTAGCGCGAAATTACTTCAGAATAACTTTCTTGCTATAAGCCACCTTGCCCTGCTTTACAATGAGGACTGCAGCGCCGCGGTAGTTGGTCTGGAGTTCAACGGTGTTTGCACCCGGCATAGCGGTAAAGTGCTTTGCGGCCACTTCCTGACCCAGGCTGTTTACCAGCATGACGCTAGCCTGAGAAGCTCTGGGAGAGTGGAAGGTGGTGTTTACCAGGCCTTGCTGGACGGTGACGGACATCTTGGCTACGGTCACGTTTGGCTTGATAGCCGTAGTGGCGCCCCAGTCGCCCGTTGCGTTTGCCGGAATGAGGGTTCCCTTGGCGATGCCACCGTAGGTAGCACCCTTCTTGTTGAAGTTGTTCAGGGTGTCTGCGGTACCGTCAGCCTTCCACAGGAGCATGTTGTCAAGATACATGTCGCCGGTGAACTGGGTGCCGTAAACGTTAATGCCAACAGCCTTCACGTCCTTGGGGTCGGTAATAGCCATGCCGGTAGCACCGAACGGAATCTTGTAGTTATCCAGGATTCCCAGGTCTTCTACGTTACCCAGGCTCACTTCCTTCCAGTCCCATTCGCCAGACATGTTGAACAGGGAGACGCTTGCCCAGCCGTATTCGTCGCAGCCTTCGCGGGTTTTGTCCATGCAAGGACCAGCAACTTCACCTGCGACTCGCATGTCGAAGGAGATTGCTACGTACTGAGACCAATCCTTGCCGCCCAAGTCAATACGTACGGTACCTGCTTCGGAGGAGTCGGACTGAACAGTCTTGTAAGTCACATGGAGAGCCTTGTCGCCAGCCTGAATTACAGGAGTGGTGCCGCCACCGATAATGGGAGTCTGATTGAAGGCTTCACGAATGGCGTTGATGGCGTCTGCGTCAACAACCTTGCCCACGGGGGCGGACTGACGGCGGATATAGGCCATATTGTCGTAACCGCTGGTGCTTTCGTTACCCATGTCCCAAAGAACAGGAACGACACCGTACTTCTTGGCGGCAGCAGCCACATCCTTGTGCCACTGGACGCGCCCCTTCAGGTGCTTTTCCAGGTCAGCGCCGTCCAAGTCCGGAGTGCGGATGTTGGCGCCGAATTCACCGATGAGAACCGGATAGCCCTTGTCGGCGTAGTTGGTCTTCATCTTGGCAAACTGGGTGTTTACATGCTTTTCGGTATAGTAAGCCTGATCCACGGAACCGGCCCATGCGTTGTAACCTGCGTTACGCTTCGGGTCGGTGCCCAGGAACTCTGCACCGTAGTAGAACTGCGGGATAATCTTTTCGCCACCCGGTGCGCCCCAGTCCTGTTCATCGAACATCAGGGTGTACTGGTACGGATCGTAGTAGTGGACTTCGAACATCAGGTAGCCTTCTTGGGTGTCCTTGGGGAACACGGTCACAGGAGCGTTCTTGACGGACTTGTCAATGTCGGTATTCAGACCCTGAATGATGAGGGTGCGGGTTTCGTTACCGGGAACGGCACGAACGGCGTTGATGAAGGTCTGGTAGTAGTGCATCAGGGTGGTGACATGGGCACTGGTCCAGTCGTCGCCCAGGTTGGAACCCGGTTCGTTTGCACCGGCAAAGATCAGGTGTTCGTCATAGGCGGCGAACTTCTTTGCAATCTGGGTCCAGTAGTTCTTCATCTTGGTGTCGACGGTGTTGTCGACAGAAGTGCCGATATGTGTCTGGAACCAGCCGCCTTCACCTTCGTGGTGGATGTTCAGGACGACATAAAGCTGATTTGCAATGGCGTAATCTACAACGGTCTTAACGGAATCCAGCCAGGTTTCGGTAATGACTCCGCCCGGTGCGTGGGAATCCCATGCGCAAGGAATACGGACTGTAGAGAAACCTGCAGCCTTGATGGAATCCATCAAATCCTTAGTGGGGAAGGGGTTGCCCCAGCCGGTAGGATCGTTAGGCACTTCCATGGAGTTGCCGATATTGAAGCCGAAACCCATCTTGGAAACGAGATCAGCGGACTTGGGGAATGCGGCGAAAGCGGAAACGCCAGCCATGAGGCTGAGGCCTGCAGTAAGGCCCAAAAGTCTAGAATACTTCATATTACTCCTTTTTGCGGGAAAATTCCCGTTCCAACCCAAAAGGAACCAAACAACCGATGATAAAGTTAAATTCAAAATGATGGGTCTAGGGCCTTTTTCGTTCCTTTGTTGAAAATTGTGGTGCAATTACTTCAACGAACGTAAACAAATGTTTTCATGAAGTTGTGTGTGTTGGCTTTGGGGGCCAACGGAGTGTTGGGGTGTAGAAAATGTTATAAAAGCGGGGGTGAATGCCTGTCTTATAACATAAACGGGAACGATAAAGTCCTTTGGAAGGGAAAATTCTTAAAAAATGTGTTATAAAACGAGGCTCAATACCCAAATTTATCCCACTTGAGGGCTCTGATCCTCGAAAGATGCCCTAAAACATGGCGTTGTTGTGTTATAAATTCGGGAAAAATGTCGATTTTATAACACTTTTTGTCGCCTGTAGTTTGCAAAGTGAACGTGTTTTTCTAAAAAACTTGCTTTTGTTTGCTACAATGTGCATTTTTTGTCTCGTTATGAGAAACAAACCGTCAATAGAAATAGTTCGCGATGCTGTAAAAGCATTGCTTGTGGATTTAAATGACTTGAAGCAAGAATGTGTTGGTCAGATGGAGAATTTTCCTGAAGGTCATTTGAGGACCGTTCTTAATAACGGGATATTTCGCTATTTCCATATTACGGAAAAGGGGGATTCCATTGGCGCGTATATCCCGAAAAAGGACGTAGCAATTGCGCAGGGTCTTGCACAAAAGGACTATTGCCGAAAATTACTAGAAGTATTAAATCGACTGACGTTTGCATCTGAAAATTTTCTGAAAACGCTTTCCCTTGAGGAGCTGGAGGCGTATCTGCAGAATCTTCATCCAGCAAGAAAACAATTGCTGGAGCCGCTTTGGCTTGACGACGATGTTTTCGTTCAGCAGTGGAGCTCCGCCGATTTTCGCCCTCTGGATTTTGCTGCAGACGCTCCGGAGTTTTTCAGTCCCGCAGGTGTCCGCGTAAGGTCAAAGTCCGAAGTCATGATTGCTTCTACTTTAGAGCGGCTTCTGATTCCTTACCGTTACGAGCAGCCTGTCAAGCTCAAGGGCTTGGGCGTTGTTCATCCGGATTTCATCTGCCTTAAAAAATCTTCCCGCAGAGAAATCATCTGGGAACATTTCGGGAGGATGGACGACCCTGATTATGCGGAAAAGGCAACTCGGAAAATTCATTGCTACGAGAAGAGCGGGTTTTATCCAGGTGAAAATTTCCTTTTCACAATGGAAACGACGAACTGTCCGTTAAGCACTCGCACTGTCGAGAAATATGTAAAAGCTTTTTGTCTTTAGGTTATGCGTTTTGAAACCTTCAAAACAGAAGAATTCGGGTGCGTCTGCGCCCGAACTCTGGAGTATTTAATGAAAAATGTTACGGATTGAACGTTTACTTCACGTTCACCTTCAGGGTCTGGCCAGCGCTCTTGGCGATGTACATTCCCTTGTTGAGTCCGGCGAGGCTCATGGTTGCACTATTAGAAAGGGCGCGGACTTCGCGGACCATGTTGCCGTTCATGTCGAAGAGGCGGATGGAGGCGCGATTACCTTGAGCGACCAGCATATTGCCCTGGCGGGTGAGGTTAGTCTTGATTGCTGTGGGGGCGTTAGCTATCGCCTGCGGATCGTCGCCGTTGCAGTAGAAACTAATGCCCATGGAACAGAGCTCTGCTTCGCTGTAGCATTCGGTGGTCAGGGCCTTGCAAGTGTTGGGATCGGTGCTGCTGGAGCTGGCGACGCTGCCAGAAGACTTGGGGGTACTACTGGAACTTGCCGGCTGCCAAGTGCTGGAACTGGACTGCACCGGCTGCCACACACTGGAACTGGATTTAACGGAACTTGAGCTGGCGGGCTGCCACACGCTGGAACTTGAGCTGACGGGCTGCCAAACGCTGGAGCTGGACTTTGCCGTGCTAGAGGAAGAACGTGCGACGGAACTGCTAGACGCAGGAACCACAGAACTGCTGGAAGCCTGTACGGGGGTGCTGCCCGGAATCAGTCTTTCGGTGTGGGTGACGCCCTTGTTTACGTAGGTTCCAAGACCGTAAACACCGCGCATGGCGTTGATGATTTCCGGTTCCACAACCTTGCCCATGGGACCGCCAAACTTGTTTGTCTGACGGCGAATGTAGGCCATGTTATCGTAGCTTGCTCCTTCGTTACCCATGTCCCAGACGATTGGAGTAAGGCCGTAGTTCTTTGCGGCTGTCACCACGTCCTTGTGCCACTGGATACGGCCCTTGCGGTGCAGTTCCAGGTCGGAACCGGAGAGTTCCGGAGAACGGTATAGGGAGCCGAATTCACCGATAATGACAGGGTAGCCCTTGTCAACATAGTTGGACTTCATCTTGGCGAACTGGGCGTTGGGGAAACCGATGCTAGCTTGGTCCTTGTCGATGGCGTTAGCCCAGCAGTTGAAACCAGCGTTATGCGTCGGATCGCCTGGCTTCAGGTAATCGCCATAATAGTACTGCACCTGGATGTCTCCGTTGGGGCATCCCCAATTGTCAGATTTCGTCATAAGCACATACTGGTATGGGCCATAGAAATGCACTTCGAATATGAGGCGGCCGGAAACATTGTCCTTGGGGAAGATGCTTGTGGGAGCGAACTCTATAGACCTATCAATGTCAGTTTGCAAACCCTGAATAATCAAGGTGCGGGTGGCGTTGTTGCCGCCGGTGGCACGGACTGCGTCAATGAATGTCTGGTAGTAGCCCATAAGAACCTGGGCGTGCTGGCTTGTCCAGGTGAGCCCCGCCTGGCCTTCGCCCGGTTCGTTGGCGCCAGCAAAAAGCAAATGCTCGTCGTAGTTCTTGAACTTGTTGGCAATCTGGGTCCAATAGTTCTTCATCTTGGTATCGACGGTGTTGTCCTTGTAGGTGGCCATCTTGGTCTGGAACCAGCCCCCTTCACCTTCGTGATGGATGTTAAGCACCACGTACAGTTCGTTTCGCAGGGCGTAATCCACGACTGTCTTAACGGAGTCAAGCCATGTTTCGGTGATGGCGCCGTTTCGGGTATGGGAATCCCAAGCGCAGGGAATGCGGACGGTGTTGAAGCCTGCTGCCTTGATGGAGTCCAGCAAGGCCTGGGTGGGGTAGGGGTTGCCCCAGCCGGTGGGATTATTGGGCACTTCCATGGAGTTTCCAATATTGTAACCCATGCCCATGTTCTTCTGAACCTGTGCCGCGGTGGGAAGGTCTGCCTGAGCAAGACCAAATGCACATGCCAACGCGGCGCCAAACATCAATTTTTTCATACAGAGTCCTTTTTTGTGGCTCCAAAACACTACCGATTTATAATATATATCGCAAAAAAGAATCGCAAATAAACAAAATAAGCGCCTGAAATGAAAAGGTTGAGAAAAATTCAACGAACGTAAAGATTTTGTAACCAATGCGCTTTCACTGCTGTAAAGAGAAAAAGAACCGGCTCATTCATGCCGATTCTCTTGGTTTGTTTGTGTGAGGCTCTTTTACTTGATGTTTATCTTTAGGGACTGGTAGCCACTCTTTGCAATGTACAGTCCTGTGTGGAGGCCCTGGAGGCTGAGGCTGATTTGTGCGCCGGTAGCCTTTGCGTTTCTGGTTTCGCGAATCAGGTTGCCATTCAGGTCGAACAGCTTGATGCCTGCGTTGCCGCCCTTAGCAATCAGCATATCGCCCTGACGGAAGAGTCTGTGTTGCACCTGCTTTGTGGCGATTGCCTTGATTGCTGTGGTGGTTGCCTTGATGCTTTCGGTGGGAATCAGGGACTTTGCCGTGATGCCTCCGCCAACATTCTTGGCGCCGACCAGGTTAAAGTCCAGAGTGTCTGCGGTGCCGTCGGTGTTCTTGAAGATGATCCAGTCCACATAGACGTTGCCGGTGTAGCCCAAGGTGTACATCTGCAATCCCATGAAGACGATGTTTGTGGGGTTGCCCGGAACCATCAGATTGTCGCCGCTTTCGCCGGTGGTTGCAACCTTCACTTCGTAGGTGTTCCAGGCGCCCAGCTCAACTTCGCCAAGTCCTGCTTCTTGCCAGTTCCAGTCGGTGCCGTCCATAGTGACCAGGTTGGGAGCGATAAAGCCGTAGTCGTCTCCAACCTTGGAAATGGTTCCGTCAAAGAAGGCGCGAATGGAGACGCTCTTGATCTTGCTCCAATCCTTGGGGACGTTTGAGAATTCGATTTGACCGTAGGAGCTGTCCGCGATGGTGAATTCCGCCTTGATGGACTTGTCTGTGTCGGTGTTGACAGTCGGATTGCTGCTTCCGTCAAGGTTAGGCATGCCGTAGACGTTTCGCATGGCGTTCATAACTTCCGGATCAAAGACGGAGCCATCGGGGGCCGACTGACGGCGGATGATGGTCATGTGGTTCTCGCCTTCGTGGCCGGTGTCCCAGGCGATGGGAACCACCTTGTTGTCGAATGCTGCTTGGGCCACGGCCTTGTACCAGCCGATACGGCCGTTGCGATGGCGCTTGTAATCGTCACCCTTTAAAATTCCCAGACGGTCGTTGGCACCGAATTCCCCAATAATAACAGGAATGCCCTTGTCCACATAGTTGGTCTTCATTTTCTTGAAGGCTACCTGCATATCGTTTGCGCTGCAGGGGGTGCCCATGGCGTTACCCCACGGATTGTAACCGCAGTTGTGGACGATATCGGCACCGGTGGCGTAGTTTTCCTCGCCCCAGTAGTATTGCGGTTCCACGATGGCGCCCCAGTTGACAGGCTCGCCTACGATGGTGTAGGGGGATGGGTCGTAGTAGTGGACTTCGAACATCATGCGGCCTGCGATGGCGTCGTTAGGCATCATGCTTGCGGGGTAGGCTTCCACGGAGCGGTCGATGCTGGTGGAGGGGCCCTGGATAATCAAAGTTCGGCTTGCGTTGTTGCCGCCGGTGGCGCGAACTGCGTCAACGAACGTCTGGTGATATCCCTGAAGGATCTTGGACTCGTTCTTGTAGTTTTCGTCTGTGGTGGCGGGCTCGTTTGCGCTTGCGAAAAGAAGCTTTTCGTCGTAGTCCTTGAAACGCTTTGCAATCTGGGTCCAGTAGGCCTTCTGCTTGGCATTGACCTCGATCTTCTTGTCGTCTTTTAGGTTTTCTTCTAGCCAACCGCCGTCCCAATGGATGTTCAAAATAGTGTAGAGCCCTGCCTTGACGCAATAATCTACAACGGTCTGAACGGAATCCATCCAGCTTTCGTTGATGACGCTGTTTGTGGCGTGGGAATCCCATGCACAGGGAATTCGAATGGTGTTAAAACCTGCGGCCTTGACACCTTTGATGTAGTCTTCTGTGGGGAACTTGTTTCCCCAGAGGGTGGGGTTCCCCGGTACTTCCATGGTGTTCCCGATATTGATGCCTAAGCCCATTTTCTCAAAGATTTGCGGTGCGGTAGGCAGGTCTGCGGCGAAGGCCGAAGACATAGACATTGCGGCTGTAACAGCCAAAAATTTGGACACGACGGTCCCTTTTGAACGTGTGTTCATAACAACTCCCATATAACAACAATCCAAATGTAGTTACGGAAGTCTGTAATCTATAATAAATTTTTTAATAAATCGTGGATAAAAAATCAGTAAATATGTTTAAACAGTATCGATTGTATTGCATGCTAGTGTGCCAAAAGCACGATGGCGTTGCAGATTACCAACAATCCGATGATCAATGCTATAGCGACTTTCGGTGACATTTTCTTTTGAGGTTCGTTTGCCATATATTCCTCTTTTTAATGCGATTTTTAATTTGCGGGCTTTATTGAAAAAGTTTTAATGGGCGATAAGCCAGTTTTCGCCGAAGCCTACGCTTGCTACCAGGGGAACCTGCAACTTCATGGCGTTCTCCATTGCGGATTTGACCATGGCGGCCATGGCGTCCACCTGGTCCTTGGGGCATTCGAATACCAGTTCGTCGTGGACCTGCAACATCATGCGGAGCGGGAGTTGTTCGTCGTTGATACGCTTCTGGATCCGGATCATGGCAATTTTGATAAGGTCCGCAGCACTTCCCTGCACGGGGGTGTTTACTGCCATGCGTTCTGCCATCTGGGATTCCATTCTATCCGAACTGTCGATACCTGCAATGTAGCGGCGGCGACCGCTGAGGGTCTCCACGTAACCGTCGCGGTGAGCGCAGGCCTTGGTGCTTTCGATGAAATCCTGCACGCCCTGATACATTTCAAAGTATCCGGTGATGAAGTCCTTGGCCTGACCCATGGGGATTTTTAGATCGCGGGAGAGGCGGAAGGCTGTCATGCCGTAAAGTACGCCGAAGTTCACCACCTTGGCGTCGCGTCGCATATCGCTGTTGACGTTTTCCAGCGGGACACCGTAGATGGCGGCGGCGGTGCGTGCATGGATGTCGATTTCGTTCTTGTAGGAATCGATGAGGGCTTCGTCGCCGCTCAAGTGGGCTAGCATACGTAATTCAATCTGGGAGTAGTCCACCGCAAGAATGACGTTGTCTGGATTCTGCGGGACAAAGGCTGCACGAATCTTCTTGCCTAGATCGCTCCTAACAGGAATGTTCTGCAAGTTGGGATCGCGGCTGCTCAAGCGCCCTGTCGCAGTTCCCCACTGGATGAAGCTGGTGTGGATGCGTTTTGTATCTGGATTCACAAGCGTCGGCAGCACACTGATGTAGGTGCTCTGCATCTTCTTCAGTTCGCGGTACTCAATGACGGAAGCTACAAAGGGGCTGGCGGTCTCGTAGAACAGCTCTTCTAGGACGGCGGCGTCGGTACTGCGTTTTTTCACTTGGCGCATGCCCAAGGTGTCAAACATGACTTCAGCCAACTGCTTGGGGCTCCCGATGTTGAATTCCGTTCCCGCCATATCACAAATTTCTTTTTCCAGATTGGCGATACGTCGGTCCAGTTCCTGTTCTAGACGCTTCAAAGTGGGTACGTCTACGGCAATACCCTCGGTCTCCATCTGGTAGAGAACTTTCAGCAACGGCATTTCCTGCTGGTAGAAGTACTTCTCGTAATCGTACTTCTGCAACTGTTTCTGCAGCGGAGCCCACAAACGCAAGGTGTAGACGGCGTCCTCCGCACCATATTCCGTTGCTTCAGGAATGCGGGTGCGGTCGAAGGTAATCTGGTTCTTGCCGCGACCAATGAGATTCTCGATGGGAATCATTTCGTGCTGCAGTTTCTGCATTACCTGATTGTCGAGGCCGAGACCGTTTTCGCCGGGGCTTAACATCCAGGCGGCAATCAAGGTGTCGACGATGTTTGCCTTTTCAATCTGAGCGATGGTCAAGCCGAAGGCCCGGGCCAAAACATGCAGGTCGAATTTTGCGTTGTGAAAAACGAAGGTGTGGGCGGCGCGGTATTCACTGGAAGACTGCGCGGCACCATCCTGAGTTTTACAGAACAGGTCAACAAACCACTGCTTCACCAGGTTCAAGTCAAAGTTTCCGCCCTTCTCCACGGGTCTTGGGAAACCGATTTCGTCCACATGATTCAGCGGAATGTAGTATCCCTTGGAGACGGTTGCGTTTGAAGTTTCTTCACTGGGATCCGCTGCGGCCAAACATAAACCCACCAACCCGCATTGCATGGGGTCAAGGCCGTCCGTTTCCGTATCTACGCCAATAAGATTTGCATTTGCAAATTCGTTTTTCATCTGTTCAAAAATTTCAACAGAGTCTACACAAATGTATGTGGGAAGAATGTCCTTGGGCAAGTCGAAGTCGGCACGAACCACGGTGGCGTTTTCTGCGGAGTCAACACCCTCTGCCGCAGAGTCTCCCTCCGACGGATTTGCTGCCTTTACGAAACCTGTCTTGCTAGGAACTTTTTCTAGCAGACGCAGCAGGCTATTAATCTCGTGTTCCTTGAACATGTCTGCCAAAGTGTCCACGTGAAGACCGTTGTACTCTAGTGCATCAAGGCTTCCGCTAAAGGCCCGCTTGGTCTGCAGTGTTACCAGTTCGCGGCTTAGGAACGCTTGCTCCTTGTTGTTGGCCAGATTGTCGTGGAGGCCCTTCTTCTTGATGTTGTCGATGTTGGCGTAAATGTTATCCATGTCGCCGTATTCTTCAAGAAGAGTAATGGCTGTCTTGGGTCCTACTTTCGGGACTCCAGGCACATTATCACTGGCATCTCCCATCAGGGCTAGATAATCGCGGATTTTTTCGGGAGGCAGTCCGTACTTTTCAAGAACTTGATCGGGACCGAAGTCGATGCCGTCTGCACCTTTTTCCAGATGGAACAGATGAATCTTGTCGTTCACAATCTGGCTCATGTCCTTGTCTTTGCTGATAATCAGGACGTGGTCAAAACCTGCTTCTGCTGCGGTTACTGCTGTACTTGCCATCACATCGTCCGCTTCGTATCCCGGTTCCGAAAGTAGTGGAATCCCGCTAGCAGCTAAGGATTCACCGAGCAGAGGCATTTGGGCCGCCATTTCTTCGGGCATAGGGCCGCGATTGGCCTTGTAGTCCGGATACAGTTCGTGGCGAAAAGTCTTGGTGTGTGCCACATCTCGGGCAATAGCAAAATGGGTTGGCTTGTGCTTTGCCAGAATTCGAAGAACCGCACCCCAGTAGCCGTGCATCATGGACACGTCTTCCCCCGCACTATTTTTCAGCGGGTTCTGGGAGTAGGCGTAAAACATGCGGAACGCAAGTGCGTAGGAATCAAGCAGGAGTAAAGTTTTTTCAGCCATATCAAAAATATAGATAGCAAAATTACGTAACTTCGGGAATCTTTTTTCAAGTTAAATGTGTATTAGAGAACAAGAATCAGGAAGGAGCTTTTGGTTGCTGATCGGGTATTTACCCCATTGCTTTCAAAGAAGCGGGGAACCTGTTTTTTGATTTATGCTCTAGGGTGCGTCTTCTTGAAGGCTTCCCGCAGGCGTTCTGCGCTGACATGGGTATAAACCTGGGTGGTAGAAATGCTTTCGTGTCCTAGCATTTCCTTGACGCTCATGATTTCAGCTCCGTTCTCCAGTAAGTGGGTGGCAAAGCTATGGCGAAGTACATGGGGGCTTGCCTTTCCTTCCCAGCCAATGTCACGTAGAAGCTTTTGAATATCGTTACGCAATGTCCGTATTCCGAAAGGCTTATTGTCTTCGCTTAGGAAGACGTATCCTGTGGGTGTCGGTTTATGGCCTGCCTTCATTTGCAGTTGTTTGAATTCGCCAATCCGCTGGAGTAGCGCTTCCGTTACAGGGACGATTCGTTCCTTGTTCCCTTTACCAATGACACGGACCAAGTGCTCTGATTCTTGTATTTGATTCCAGTGCAGTTCTTGACATTCGGAAATACGAAGGCCTGATCCGTAAATCAATTCCAGCAAAAGACGAGCCCGAGCCTGTGGCAAGGTGGGATTTTCTAATTCAGGAAATTTATCTTCCTTCAAGTCCTTTTGCCCCAAGAAGGATACCAATCTTTTGGGACGTTTGGGCATAGGGACGTTTCCTGCGGGATTACTCTGGAGAATCATGCTTCGGACAAGATATTTTCCAAAGCTTTTGAGGGCTGCCAAATGTTCTCCAATGCTTGTGGGGGCAAGCTGCTGCTTGATTTTCATATCCCAGATAAAACCTTTTACGTTTATTTCGGTAAAGGATTCCAGAGGAATGTCGTAATCATTGAAGTCCCTTTTTACGAGATGCGTTTCGCTTCCTTGCTTTGAATTTGCAACTGGCTTGTCTGCAGCGCTTAAATGCTCCAGAAATTTTACCAAAGACTTATGGTAAGTGTCTGTAGTTCGCTCGGAAAACTGGCGTTGTGTGGCCAGATATTCAAGAAAACGTTCCATGTGTTCTGAAAGATGCATTTTAGCGGTGCTCCCAAAAATTTCAAAAACAAAAATAATCTATCTTAGTTGCCAAGATATGACACCGAGATTTTCTAACGCCATTTTCGTAAGTGCATTGGTTTTTGCTGTCCATGGTTTTGCTATGGACCGGGTTTCTGGCGCTAACGAAACTTTCAATATTGAACCCGGGGCACGTTCTGCTGCTCTAGGTTCAGCTACTATGGCTGTAGATGGCGACTACTTGGGGCTTTTGTCCAACCCTTACCAGCTTTCCCATGTGAATTATGGTTGGGCCAGCTTTTCTCATACGGAGTACTACGAGGGAACCCAATATGATTTCGCTTCCGCTGTAATGCCGTTAGGGAATGGTCAAGGTCTTGGTGTATCCTTTGGCCGTTTCGGGGCTAACGATATTCCCTATATTAGGGATGGGGAACCTTTACCCGAAGGTTCCGTCTATAATACGCTTTCCATTGCCGACTGGGTGTTTTCCGTCTCCTGGGGCAAGCGCTTGACGGATCGCATTGACTTGGGCGTGTCCTTTCATGGCATTTACCGTGATATGGACCAGACGGGTTGGGGTTTCCGCGGTGATGCGGGACTTCGTTACAAGGTGATTGACCGTCTCTATGTGGCTGGTCTTATGAAGGGGTGGACCTCTTCTGCGGCGTCCTGGGAATCGGGCGAATTTGAATACTCTTCTCCGGAAGTCTATTTGGCTGCCAGCTACTCCTTGCCGGTTTCCTACTTGTATGGTACCTTGAATCTCTATTGGCAAGGTGCTGGTCTTTTCCATCGGGAATCCCGTAACTTGGACTTCGAGATGGATACGGATAAGGGCGGCCGTATTTGGGAAAGTCCTCTGGATTGGTTGTCCGGCGGTCGTGGCGGTGTTGAATTTGCCTTTGACTTTGGATTAACCCTCCGGGCTGGTCTCAGTAGCTTTACCACGTTCCAGAGCGTAACCGCTGGTGCAGGTCTTACCATTGCAAAATTCATAAAGATTGACTACGCTTTCGAATCCCATCCGGTTCTTTCCCGGGTTCATCGGGTTAGCGTAAGTATAAGTCCTTATCTCTTTGCCAAGGCTCCTCGTCCAAATACGCCCGAGGCTTACGTCCCCATAAGAAAGCTGGATACCGAAGAAGTGGCTGACGAGGATGTTTATCTGGATGAACCGACGGAAAATTCTGTTCTTGAACAAGCTTCCCCTGAAAAATCAGAAACCTCGGAAAATGTTTCTGAAAATGAGCCTGCCCAAAAATCATTAGAAGAATTTTCGGAAGAAATCGTTCCGGAAAATCCTGGTAAGGTGATTATTGAATCTGACGATGAGGTTTTGGAATAACGGCCCTTGGGTTTGCGTTATCTCTTTAAAGTTTTTTAATTTATATTTCAAGTATGGCTGAGTTAAAAAAATATCGTGAAGTTGGAATTTTTGACCTGTTGTCCGCCCCGTTGAATCCCATCGGAGCTTTTGACGCTGAACAGTTCAAGAAGGATGTTCACCAACTGCTGGAGCAAAAACCCGACGAACGGTTTCTTGCAGTTGACTTGCTTGGCCTGGATTTCGTATATAGCGATGCCTACAACGCCTTTCTCCAATTTCAGGAGGAAATGAGCAAAAGTGGCGGCATGTTTGCTCTTCTGGCAAATAACAAGATGATTCTTGACGGTCTGAAGAAAGCTGGTCTGGACAAAAAATTCAAGATCTTTGCTCAAGAAGCAGATATGATGTCTTTTTCTCTGCAGCCTCAGCCCGAAGCTCCCGCTCCTGTGATGGTGACTTCCCAGAACGTATCTACTTCGGCGAAGCCCCAGGCGGTGCCATCTCAAAATGTGCGGGGTGATGCAGATGATTCGACGACCGTCCTTCAGCCTTTGACTCATTCTAGCGGAACTCCTCGCCGGTTTACCAAGAGCTTTAATGCCATTCCCAAGGATGAACTGAATCCCCAAAAGGGCTTGGATGATCCTTTTGGAGAAGAACCTTCCTCTAGCCATACCATTCTTATTGTGGTCATCTTGCTGCTGGTTGCCGCAGGTGCCGCTGTGGCTTACTTTTACCTTAAGTAACTCATGAGTGTCGAGTTCCAAGAATATAAAGGCAAGCGGAAGCGAATTACTCCCCGTCAGCATAAGTTTCCTCTGCTTAGGCTTCTAATTGTTGCTTTGGCGGCCTTTTTTGTCTATTGGTCTGGACTTCCATCTAAGATTGCCAATGCTTTGCCTCTTCCCGGAAATGAAAAATCCCAAGATAGGGAAAACTGGGAATCTCGCTGTGCTATTGCCGGAGGTACCGCATTTACATTGTCGGATAGTCTGGCACAATGTTCTTGGGCCCTTACCGATTCTCTTCAAGATTCCTTGCTGCTTCCCAATCCGTTCCTGAGGTATGTGGCTTCTTTGCGGGAGACTCGCTTTGCAAAACTCCATTGGGTGTCAACAGTCAGTGATTTTTCGGATCCATTATTTGTACTCTTTGAAGGTGCACGTCAAGAAAATTTTTTGCACATGATGAAACCTGACTCCAACTACGTGTGGATTCGCCAGGGGGCTCTCTTGCAGGAGTCTGATAAGGATTTCGTCGACGATGGTTGCCGTTTCCCCGGGGTTTGTCCTCACTTGCCTCTGGAGTGGTCCGCTCTTCCCATTGCCGAGGGCTTTGACTTTGAAGGTCAGGAATCTTTGATTGCCGCAGATGTTTTTCGCGGAGTCGGCGAAGCTCCTGTTCACCCTATTTTGTCTGGTCGAGTTCTTGAAACAGGGAAGGATTCTCTTGGATACTTCGTTGAAATTGACCATGGCAATAATATTGTGAGCCTTACATCTGGACTTGGTCTTTTGAATGATTCCCTTTCTGTAGGGGATTCTGTCAATGCCGACATTCCTGTGGGGAAATTAGCTCCCTTGGATAGTTCTGCATTCTTCCTCAAGATTCGTGAGAACGGCAAGTTTATCCGCTGGAAGGATTTCTACGCCGAGGCCTATCCCATTTCCAAGGAAGAAATCAAAAACTTTATTGCTAGAATCCAGAAGTTCCTATGATGAAGAATAAACACCCGCGTACACAAACGACCTTCAAGGAGACATCTCTTCTTGGATTGTGTTTTTTGTTTTTGCTGTTTGTTCTGGGCTGTGAACAAAATACCGATGGACCTTTGAGTATTACCGACGAAAAAATTTCCTACGACGGAGAGGGTTTTTTCAAAGATGCTCTTCTTGATTCTGGTCATACCATCCATTTGGTTCAGGATACGCTGTTTCTTTCTCTGGGTAAAATTTGGTCGTTTTCCAACTGTGCCTTGCAGGCCATAGATCTTCAATATGAACAGCAGGACTCCGTGCTTTGGATTTCTCCGGTCATCAAGATTCATGCAACGGGGGAGGATTGCGCGTCTCCTTTCTATGGTCCTGACACTTTGCTAAAGCTTAATCTTGAAGACGAACTCCTTAAGTCCACCGGTATTATTAAAGTCAAGAACGATCAGGATTCCGTGTTGGATTCTATCTTGGTTCGCCGAGGATACTTTAGCGTGGATACCTTTGCGGTCTATATGGATTCTTCCTTTGCCGATGCAAAGAATTTCCCCTTACGTACAAGAGGTCGAGTAAACAAAAAGGATGCTCCGTCTATTTTGCGTGTCTTGGATTCTTTGACTCCACGAGTGTTCTATTGGAAGATCATGGAGTCTAAATGTACTCATCGCGTGGACATGTGCAAGAACGTGGTGGCCGATACCATCTATCCGTCCAGCTGGAATATTAACGATACCAACTTGGTCCCTGTTCATTATGCCTGCGCTGATTCTGATTCTGTATACTGTATAAACTCTAAGTGGGAAAACGATTCTTCTGCTCTTGGAAAATTGCAGGAGAGACCGGATACCATCTGGCATTACAGCACATACTATGTGGAAAAAATACCTGAGTGTGCTTCCTACGAGAACTTTAGTTTCGTCTATTATTCTTTGGGGTCTAACGTTCGGTTTACGCGAAAGATTTTTGTTCCTGGTGACGACGAAAAATTCTGTGGACCGTCATCAAGAAAGGATTGGATGGTTTATAAGCTGCCGCATGGACTCATGGTCCAGGATTCCAACTCCTTTATCGATAGTTTGTATGAAATGTGGAAGGGGGCGGAAATTGCTCCCGACAGCCTTGTTGTAAAAGCGGATTCTTTATGATTGAATATACCTATGCTGCAGAAATCGCGGAAAATGATCGCGAAATTCTTCTAAATTCTAGAATCTATAAGGAATGGCTCGAAGCGTCTCAGAAAAACTTCGTCGTAAAAAAAATTCACTTTGCTTCATGCGATTTTCTGCGGAAAGGTAGACAACCGTTGTTTATTAAACTGCAGGCTACAGCCACTCTTCCCGATGGTCGACCTGTTCATGGCATTGTGGTTGTTCGTGGAAACGCAGTCGGTGTTCTTGTGGTGCTTCGCTGTGAGGGTAAGCCGTATTTGCTGTTGGTCCGTCAACCTCGTTTTGCCATTTCAGAACAGTCATCCCTGGAAATTCCTGCAGGTATTTTGGACTGGACCGGGGACTATCGTAAGGTGGCACTTTCCGAACTAGAAGAAGAAGCTCAGATTGAAGCCAAGGACGAGGAGTTGATCGACCTGATGGATTTCTGGTTTAAGGGAGCTACACCGGGCTTTGCTGCCAGCTGCGGTCTGATTGACGAACGAATTCGTCTTTACGCTATTGAACGTGAAGTGACCCGAGAACAGTTGGACGCTATGAACGGAAAGGACCAGCAGTATACCGAAGAAATTGAATGGATTCGCACCGAGGTTCTGCCTTACGAGGAAGCTGCCCATCAGTTTGTGGATGGAAAAAACTTTATAGCCATGTTCCTTTACGAACGCTGGTTGAGGTCGCAAGGAAGAAGCTTGTGATAACTAAGAAAGCTCGGCGAATGCCGAGCTATTTTCGTCTTGTATTTACTGAGCTTTGTTGTTCTTGGTTTCTTCGCTAGAAGAAGATGTTGTTGACAGTAACACCGATAAAGAATACGGTCAGATAGCCGTACCATAATCCAGTCAGTACGTAATTCAAACCCCGCTTGTATGCTTTGGGTTCGGACTTGTTCTTTTCGTGAATGGCGAGAACGTTTTTGCGACAGAAGTAGGCGCAGCCTGCAAGACCGATCAGTGTAGTGAGTATGAGAAGTACGTATGTCATATGGGCCTACAAGATAACTAATTTTTGCTTAAGGAAAACGGCTTGTTCACCTTATTGTATCTACCTTCTTTAATAGAACGGATTGCTTTTGATAAAAAAGAGGGCTTTTTACCCCTTTATCGCCTCCGAAATACTTGTGGCCTGTTGCCCGAGGTGAAAAATTTTTCTCTATTTGTCCTTGGTTTAAGACTGTCCGTGGATATCGCTCTGCCTGGAACCTGGCTAGCGGCATCCGTTAGCGGACGGTAATTTTTATATAAGAGGTCTATTTGGCTAACGAAAAGTTGGATACGCTGATTGGAGAGGCTTGCAAAGCCGTGGGCGTTACCTTGATAGAACAGGATATGTTCCGTGCCGGAAAACGCAAGACGCTCCGTCTTTACATCGATAAGCCCGAAGGTGTTACTATCGACGACTGCTCTGCGGTGAGCCGTCATTTGTCTGATGCCTTGGACCTTGATCTTGAAATTATTGAAGGCGCCTACACTTTGGAAGTGTCTTCTCCGGGGTTGGACCGCCCCCTGAAGTCGGTTGCCGATTTTACTCGCAATGTGGGTCGTTTTATTCGCGTGACCCGCAGCACCGGTAAGCCCATCGTAGGTAAGCTGGTTAGTGCTGATGAAGAAAATTTGACGCTTACCGTTAAGGGTGCTTCCGAGGATACCGTTGTTCCTCGTGCAGAAGTGCTGGTAGCTAAAGTGGATGTACAAATATAATAGGAAGGTCATGTTATGAAGAACGAACCGAAAGTTGATTTGCTCGAAGTGCTGAAGGGCGTTGTCGAAGCTAAGGATATGGAAGACTCCGTTGTGCTCAACGCACTGAAGGAAGCTCTCATCACTGCTGCCCGCAAGTACCTGCATATCGAAAAGAAAATCGAAGTGGATGTCGATACCGACACGAACGAGGTCCACGTCTATCTTCGTGTGGCCGTCGTAGATGATTATCCCGACTACGATCCCAACATGACCGCTGACGAAGTGGAAGAATTGGATAAGGGTTACATGTTGGTTGAAGAAGCTCGCGAATTTAATGAAGACGCTCAGCCCGGTGACTCTCTTGAAATGGAAATTCCTATTGCCACCTTCGGTCGTCAGGCTATCCAGACTGCAAAGCAGTTGCTGAACCAGCAAATCCGCGATGCTGAACGTCAAAGAATCATGGATAACTACCGTAACCGTATCGGTTCCATGGTTAGCGGCGAAGTTGTTCGTTTGGAACAACGTAACATCATCGTTCGCCTGGGCAAAACCGAAGCTATGATTCCGCCTCGCGAACAGATTAACCGCGAACGCTGGGCTCAGGGTAATTCCATCAAGGCTGTGGTTGCCCGCGTGGAAGAATCTTCCAAGAATGGCGCCCAGGTGATTCTTTCTCGTGCAAATGGCGATTTCCTCAAGGAACTGTTCCGTCAGGAAGTTCCCGAAATTTATGAAGGCACTGTTGAAATCAAGGGCGTTGCTCGTGAACCTGGTTTCCGTGCAAAGATTGCTGTTTACTCTCGTGACGAAAAGATTGACCCCGTCGGCGCATGCGTCGGTATGAAGGGTGCCCGCGTTCAGACCATTGTTCGTGAACTGGGTAACGAACGTATCGACATCGTTCAGTGGAATCCGGATCTGGACGTGTTCATCCAGCGTGCTCTGGCTCCGGCTAATGTGGTCAAGCTCATGCACGTTCCCGAAACTTGCCGTACAGTTGTGATTATCAGCGACGAAAACCTGGCTCTTGCTATTGGTAAGAACGGTCAGAATGTTAAGCTGGCTGCCGAACTGGTCAAGCGTAACTTGGATGTATTCGGTGAAAAGGAATGGTCCGAAAAGGACGATGAGGCCAAAGCCAAGGTGATGACCCCCTCTGCTGCAGACCTGAACCATGCAAATGGTGTTCGCAAGGGTGCTCACTAATTAGGGTAAATAAGAAGGCTTGAATCAAGGAATATTGGAATAGGCTAATTCATGGCAATTGAAAATCAAATCAAACCTACAGATTGGGCTGAATCCCATGGTGTTAAAGTTGACCTGGTGATGAAGCTGCTTCGTGACGCGGGTGTTACAGTCCGTACTCATATGTCCAAGGTGGATGTCGCGGACTATGCAAAAATCGAAGCCGCTGCCGAAGCAGAACGCGCCAAGGCGGAAGCCCGTAACAAGAATCTGAAGAAGAACGTTTCTGACCATGCTCCTAGTAGCACCACTGCTCCTAAGGCTAAGGCTGCGACTCCCTCTTCGGGACGAACCCTGAAGGCTACATTGATCAAGGGTGCAAATCCTGCAATGAAGGCCAAGCCGGTTGTGACTAAGGCTGCTGTGATCAAGCCTGCTGTAAAACCTGCGGAAACCGCTCCTGCGGCAGCTCCTGCTCCCGAGGTGAAGGTGGCTCCTGCTGCGGTTGCTCCCGCTAAGGTGGAAACTCCTGTTGCACCTAAGGTTGAAGCTGTTAAGCCCGTGGCACCAGTAGCTCCTGCAGAGCCTAAGGTTGAGGAAAAACCTGCTGCCCCTGCAGTGAAGCCTGCAGCTCCTGCTGCACCTAAGGTTGATCCCAAGCCTGTTGCAAAGCCTGCAGCTCCGGCTGCACCTAAGGTTGATCCCAAGCCTGCGGCACCCGCAGCTCCTGCCATGGTTACTCCGGGTATGGAATTGAAGCAGCCTCCCATGAAGGCCCAAGTCTTTAAACCCGATGCAGCTATTCTTGCTCGTATTGAAAAGTCTCGCCAGATGGCCCAGCAGAATCGCGGTGGTCATCGTGGACCTGGCGGTCCTCGTGGAAATAACGGTAATCAACAGGGTTATACCGGTACCTTTGGCCGTCTGAGCAATAACGGTCAAGATAATCGTGGCGGTAATCGTCGCCCGGGACAGGGTGGTCCTGGTGGCGATCGC
This sequence comes from Fibrobacter sp., assembly GCA_045600425.1. Classification (GTDB taxonomy): domain Bacteria; phylum Fibrobacterota; class Fibrobacteria; order Fibrobacterales; family Fibrobacteraceae; genus Fibrobacter. The sequence goes on along the minus strand of JAZRXW010000089.1, from coordinate 15,146 downwards.
AATAACAATAATAACGGCGGTCGCACCTTTACCGGTCGCACCGGCGGATTTACCGGATCCTCCATGCAGGATGCCTTTAACGCAAGCGCCAATGGCAACGCCTTTGGTGGTCAGGGCGGTTTTGGCGGTGGTCCGAATGGCAAGGGCAACGGTAAAGGTGGCCAGCAGAATGGTCGTCACGGTCAGAACGACAAGAACCGTCGTAATGGCAAGGACCGCATGGACCAGCAGAAGGAACAGCAACAGGAAGCCGTTCGTCAGAACGTTTCCCGCGTGATGGCTGACCTTTCCAAGAAGCCTGTGAAGAAGGTCTACCGTAAGGAAAAGACCGAAGGCGATACTGGGGACGAAAAGAAGATTTTGAAGACATCTGACTTCATTACCGTTGGCGAACTGGCCGGCCTTATGGAACAGATGCCTGCCCGCGTGATTGCAAAGTGCATGGAAATGGGCATGATGGTGACCATCAATGCTCGCCTTGACTTTGAAACCATCCAACTTTTGGCTGACGAATTCGGCTTCGAAGCCCAGTTGATGGAAGAATACGAAGAAGAAGCTCTGGGTGTGGAAGAGGAACAGGAAGAAAACCTGCAGCCTCGTCATCCGGTGGTTACTGTGATGGGTCACGTTGACCATGGTAAGACTTCTCTCCTTGACTGGATCCGTAAGACTCATGTTGTGTCTGGCGAATCTGGCGGCATTACCCAGCATATTGGTGCGTACGAAGTTACCACCAGTCAGGGTAAGGTGACCTTCCTGGATACTCCGGGTCACGAAGCGTTCTCCGCAATGCGTGCTCGCGGTTCTCAGGTCACCGACGTTATCGTGCTGGTTGTGGCAGCTGACTCCATGGTCATGCCTCAGACTGTTGAATCTATCGAGCTTGCCAAGCGCGAAAAGGTTCCTATGGTCGTCGCTATTACAAAGATTGACCTTCCCACAGCAAACCCGGATAAGATTCGTGCCCAGCTGGCCGAACGCGGCGTAGAAGTGGAACAGTGGGGTGGTACCACCAGCTGTATCGAAGTCTCTGCCCGTACAGGTCAGGGTATGGACCAGCTGCTTGAAACTCTCGCTCTCGAAGCTGAAGTTCTTGAACTGAAGGCAAATCCCGATGCACATGCTCGTGGTGCCGTTGTGGAATCCAAGCTTGACGTGGGTAAGGGTTCTATGGCTACGATCCTCGTGCAGAACGGTACTCTCCATGTGGGTGACCCGTTTGTCTGCGGTATCTACGCAGGTCGTGTCCGTGCTATGTTTAACGAACGTGGTGAACAGCTTAAGGAAGTTCCGCCTTCTGCTCCTTGCCAGGTGCTTGGTTTCGACGGTACCCCGCAGGCTGGTGACGACCTGATCGTGGTGGAAGACGAAAAGTCCGCACGTGAAATTGCTTCCAAGCGTCGTATGGCAGCTCGTGAACGCGACCTCCGTGCTCGTAAGACGGTCTCCCTCGAAAATACCTTCAACGAAAAGAAGGATGGTAAGCTCTCTGAACTCAACCTCATCGTCAAGGCTGACGTGGGTGGTTCTGCCGAAGCTTTGGCCGCTTCTCTCGAAAAGCTCACCAACAAGGAAGTCCGTGTCAATATCATCCGTAAGGGTGTTGGTACCATCACTGAATCCGATATCCTTCTTGCAACTACCGCTCAGGCTATCATCGTTTCTTTCCACTTGATGCCCTCTCTCGCTGTCCGCGAAATGGCCCAGAAGGAAGGTATCGAAATCCGCAACTACCGCGTGATTTACGACTGCATCGAAGATATTACCAATGCTGTGGAAGGCCTCCTGAAGCCCACTCTCCGCGAAGAACTCAGCGGTGAAGCTGAAATCCGTCAGGTCTTCAAGGTTCCCAAGGTTGGCCTCATCGCCGGCTGTATGGTTACCGACGGTTCCGTGGACCGCGAAAGCCATGTCCGCGTATACCGCAACGGCGTAGAACTGGGTACTACCGTGGTTCAGTCTCTGAAGCGTATGAAGGACGACGTCAAGTCCGTTGCCCGCGGCTTTGAATGCGGTATCGGCCTTAAGGGTTACGACGATATTCGTGAAGGCGATAGCTTGATCTTCTTCAAGGAAGTCTCTGTCGCCCGTACCTTGAAGGACGTTGCCCGCGAAGAAGCTGAAGAAAAGGCTAAGAAGCAGGCTGCAGAGGAATCTGCTTCCTAAGAAAATAACCGCGCCGCTGGTTACCGCTTTGTCGGTATCTCCGGCGCATATCGCGCCCTTCTTGTAAGGGCGTTTTTATAAGGAAAGTAAATGAGTCGTAGAACCGACAGACTGGATGAACAGTTTCGCGAAGAAATCTCTAAGCTTATGCAGAAAGGCTTGAAGGATCCTCGCGTCAGTTCTCTTGCTAGTATTACTCGTGTAGAAATCACCGATGATCTGAGCTATGCCAAGATCATGGTTTCTGTAATGGGTTCCGATAAGGAAAAGCGTGACACTCTCATTGGTCTCAAAAATTCGGCTGGTTATATCCGTACTTTTTTGGGCAAGGCACTCAAGATTCGTAAGATTCCAGAATTGAACTTCGTTCTGGATGCGAACTTGGAACATGCTATGCACATTGAAGGCATTCTTGCCGAGTTAAAACAGAAAGGGGAACTCTAATTGCTTCCTAACGTAAGCAAAGCCGGCTTTGTCTTGTTAGACAAGGTTGCCGGGGAAACTTCTTTCAAGGCCCTTTTCCCATTGAAAAGGGTCTTTTCTACAAAGCGGGTTGGTCACGCAGGTACACTGGATTTGCGTGCCTCCGGCTTGATTATTGCGGCCACTGGCCGTTGTACTCGCTTGCTCCCTTTTGTAGAAGCTAAGGAAAAGTGCTATAGTTTTAGGCTCCATCTTGGTTACGAAACGGATACCTTGGAATGGGATGGTGAAGTAGTTGAACAGGATGTGAGGGGTGAGGCTCCAGGTTCGAGGCACGAGGAACTTCCAGGAGTATCTCGTGAGGCTCTTGAGGCTGTTATTCCGCAATTCGTGGGAGACATCGAACAGATTCCGCCAAAGTACTGTGCTGTCAAGATCAATGGCGTACGAGCTAGCGACCTTATGGAACGGGGACGCGATGTAGATCTGAAACCGCGAAAGATTTTTATACGTTCTTTGAAGGTGGTGGATGTTGCCGATGTCAATGATCCTGAATCAAAAGGCAAGTGCATCGCTGCATTTGACCTGGTTTGCGAATGTTCCAAGGGAACATATATTCGTGCTCTTGGTCGAGATATTGCTCGTGCTCTTGGTACTTGGGGTTGTGTCTCCAGAATTCGGCGACATCGCATTGGTAACGTGACTGTAGATCAGGCGGTACGCGGAGAAGAACTGACCCGTGAACATCTTCTATCGGTTGATCAGGTGTTGGACTTTCCTGTGGTGCGTCTGGATGATACCCAGGTGGCTGTTATCCGTCAGGGCAACTATCTTCCTTGGAAGACTCCCATTGATGGTGTTGATGCCGAAGGCAATGTTTTTGTGGCAAATCAACAGGGCGAAGTCCTTAGTTTTTGTCATTACGAGCCAGGACGTATTAGGCCCAAGATTTACTTGGCTGCAGACGAGTAGTATTTTCCATTCCGAACGTAGAGATATGAGCATTAAGCGAGCTGTTACCATGGGAAATTTTGATGGTTGCCATTTGGGCCACCAGGCACTTTTCCGTTCTTTGAAAGCGGTTGCGGAAGCCAATAATTTGCTTCCTACGGTGATTAGTTTTGAACCTCATTCCAACTATGTGCTTCGTGGTCCTGGCGATCCGCTGCTGCTGACTACCACTGCGGAAAAGCGTGATTTTATTGAAAGTCTAGGTCTTGATTTTGTGGTGCTCCCCTTTACTCGCGAGTTAATGAGTCTGCCTTTTGACGAGTTTATTCGCAAGGAACTGATTGAAAAGTTAAATGTCAGCTCCATGTTCTTTGGTCACGACCATAATTTCGGTGCTGGAGGCAAGGGTAATTACGAGACCATTACCGCCGCATTCCCAGAACTTTCTACTCAGATGCTTTCCATTGTCTTGCATAGGGGAGAACGCGTTAGTTCTTCTGCCGTGCGTACAGCCTTGCAAATGGGGGACGTGGAACGAGCTCAAACCTATTTGGGGCGCCCTTACCGTTTGACAGGAACGGTGGTTGTTGGAAAACAGCTGGGACGTACACTTGGTTTCCCTACGGCCAACCTGCAGGTTGATCAATTCAAGTTTCTGCCGAAAGGCGGTGTGTATGTTGCCAACGCCCGCCTTGCCGATGGGCGTATTTTCCGTTGTGTTTTGAATATCGGAACTCAGCCAACTACGCCGGGTACACACTTTATGGCGATTGAAGCTTACCTGCTGGATTTCAATGAAGATATTTATGGCCAGCGTTTAGTGTTGGACTTGATGGGTTACCTGCGTCCCGAAAAGAAATTTGCAGGTCTCGACGATTTGATTCGCCAGATTGGCATGGATGCAGATACGGCCCGCAATTACAACGGCAATCATTGGGCCGAGTAATGCAACTGGTTGTCTAGGGAGAATATTTCCGCCAGCTCTTTATCGTCCATATCGGCAAGCCAGGTTTCCCCTGCATCCACAGTCAATTGAGCTATTGCAGTTTTTGCTTTGAGAAGACTGTTAATTTTTTCTTCAAAGGTACCTTTGGTGACGAAGCGATGTACCTGAACGTTTTTTGTTTGTCCGATACGGAAGGCTCGGTCTGTAGCCTGAGCTTCGATGGCGGGGTTCCACCAAAGGTCGTAATGGATGACTTGGGAGGCTGCCACTAGATTCAAACCAGTGCCGCCAGCTTTTAGGGACAAAATCAGAACCTTGCAGTCTGGATTTTTTTGGAAGTCATCGATCATGGAGGTGCGTTGGGTTTGAGAGCATCCTCCGTGGTAGAAATGGACTCCGATACCGAATTTTGATTTTATTGCGGATTTCAGCAGGTTGCCCATATCCGTAAACTGGGTGAATATTAACGTCTTTTCTCCATTATCCTGGATGGCTTCCAATAAGTCAAAAAGCATTTCCATCTTGCCGGATTCAGAAATGTACTTTGAAAGCATTTTCTGGTTTTCGGATACTTCAATCTGACCATCTTCTAAGGCAGGCAGCCCCTTCAGGAACGTGGCGGGATGGTTGCATATCTGCTTTAAGGCGAGGATCATTTGGAGAATGATACCCTTACGCTTGAACAGTGATTTGTTGTCCTTGACGATGGCATTTTGCAGTTCCTCTTCTTCCAACTGCTCCATGAACTTTTGAAGGGTCTTCTGGTAAAGAGCCGCCTGGGATTTGGTCAGTTCCGCAAATTCATCTTGGATGATTTTTTCTGGCAGGTCGTTTATAATGTTCTTGTCTGTCTTGAGACGGCGCAACATGAAGGGGGCCGTTGTTTTTTTGAAAAGTTCAACTTGGACTTTGTCGCCATTTTTTTGAATGGGAATTTCAAACTTTTCTCTAAATTCTGCAGCGCCCGGGAATAGCCCGCGGTTAGCGAAGTCCATAATAGACCAAAATTCCATAAGACGGTTTTCCACAGGGGTTCCGCTCATGGCAATCTTGATGGGAGCCTCCATTGATCGGACCAGTCGGCTCTGCTCGCTGTCGGCATTTTTAATGTTTTGGGCTTCGTCGATAATCACCGCTTGCCAGGGGAGTTCCTGAAGCTTTTTCACGTCTTTGCGGAAGGTGCCGTAGGTGGTCAACAATAAATCCGCATTAAATTTATTCAACTGGCGAGAACTTCCGTGATAAGGGAAGAAGGTTAGTTCCGGAGCGAACTTCTTGATTTCTACTTGCCAGTTGCACAAGAGACCTGCAGGTAAAATAACAAGAGCCTTTCCTTTTTGGAATTTTCCCTCTTGTTTTGCCTTGAGCAGGTAGGTGATTACCTGCAGGGTTTTTCCCATGCCCATATCGTCGGCAAGGATACAGCCAAATCCCATTTGCAGGTTTTTGTACATCCAGGAGAAACCACTGTGCTGGTAAGGGCGTAGGGTGGCGTTTAGTCCCTGGGGGAGCTCCACGGGGGAGTCGCTTCTCCAATCATCAAGCTCTTTCTTCAGTTCGTCAGTCACTTCAATAGGAACCCGGTCGCATTGTCCGGTAAGGCACGCTTGAATAAGCTTCGCCTGCATGACAAGAGCGTCGCGAGAAATCTTTTGCTTTTCTATACTGGGATCAATAGCAGCGGCTTCTGCTTCTTCGCCTTCTTGATTGTCCCCTTCGCTTTGTCCAGAACTTTCTCCATCTTTGTTTGAATCGGACAATCCCTGAGAATCAATAACAGCAGTCTCTGCGGATATCTTGGAATCTTGTAATTCCTTGCTTTCCACTTTTTGACGCAGATCCTTTAAGTCCTGCGGAGTTACTCGAATGAAGGTTTCCTTGTACCTTAAAAGACCTCCCGCTTCTTCTGCCAGTTCAAGGAATTCTTCTGCGGAAATCTTTTCATCGCCAAGAGCCACTTCCCAGTCAAAGTCCAGCAAGTCTTCGGTATTGAAGGCGCCAAAACCGATGGAACCTTGCAGTTTCATTACAGGTTTAGGACGATTGATTTTAAGCAGGGAATTTGGCAACTCCGTCTGGATACCAAAGATTTCCAGTTTCTTGATCGTGTTTTCTAGAAATTCTACCAGGTTGAAACCTTCCATAAGAATCGGGCTTGAAGCCTTGTTCTCGATGTAGGTATTCATGGGCTTGAAGGATTCAGCGATGCCATTTAGAATGCTGATGACCGATAGCAGGCGAGAATCCTTTTCTTCGAAGAGATGACTCAGTGGAACTCTAGTGTTTCCTTCAAGTACAAATACCTCAAGGGCGATCAAGTCACCGGCGTCGCTGCAGGAAAACAAGAGCGGAGTTTTGAAGTCTAGGGTACTGTAGACAGAAAACCATTGCTGTATTTTTGCAGGAATGGTCTGGGCATTATTGGCCAAACGTCCTGATTTACAGTCGAAGAAAAATGACAAAAGGTTTTCGTGAGGCGACCTTTTGGTGGGCACGTTGTACTTGCGGAAGAAGATGAGCAACTGTCCGATAAAGAGGGACAAGATGTGCTCCGCAGGCTCCATCATGTCCTGGAACTCCTCTTCCTTTGCCGTCTGTACAAGGCTGGGGGGAGCCGCTTTTTCCAAGTCCGACACGATGGTCAAAATGTCGGGAAGCATCTCCGCCGGTAGCCATCGCATTTGGGCCGTTTCTGCACCAAGCCAAAAAACTTGAGGGTAGATGGTTCCCGTACGGATGAGATAGAAGGCTGCCATCATCAACCGTTGCAGATACTTTACGTTGGGATGGTGCCAGGAAAAATTTCCTTCGCTAAGGATGCACAAGGCACCCATAGCACTCTTGACAGATAAGCCCGACTGGATAATCTTTCCCGTCTTGTCTCCATGGACAAAAGTCCAGTTCCAGTTTTTCTTGTGGATAGCTCGCAAGAAGTCGCCTTCCATTAGGAAGGTGTTGGAATTGTATACCTTGAAATGGTCTGCAAATTCTTCGAAGCTTTCAAAACCCAGGTAATACTGTCTGCAACGTTCCAGTTCGTCGGCGAAGCTTTTCCTGAAATTTCCCGAAGGGCAAAACTTTGGAAAATTCTGCAACATGGCAGGCAAAATCTTGGAATAATCATTCCAATGCTCAAAATCAATATCTGGAGTTCGTAGAGGAACGTTTAAATTGCTGGCTACTGTGGTGACTTTACTACGGACCAGCGCTGATTCCTTGGGGACTTCCACTTCCCCTAGCTGTTCTGGCTTGTAGTTCTTGAGGTACTCAATATCCAGGTTGTAAATCTTGAAAAGCAGAAAGGGATTTTTATCAATCTGTTCCGCCATTTTCAGGAGCGTGGTCACAATGTACTTGCAGGGGAGTGGATCCTTGCAGTCGCAATTTTGATTGACCGCATCGATGGTAGGGAACAGGGTGAGCCCGCTTTTGTTCAGCAATAGCTCAATGGAAGGATTCATGACATCATTAGAAAGAGCCAGCAGGTCGGAAGGCTGCTGTTTTAGCAAGTTGATAAACAGCTCGCCTTTCTCCTTCTCAAATTTTGGAAACACGAGGTAGACGGAATGGTTTCCCCCTGCAGGTCCTGTGACATCAGCAAGAACTCTGTGGTCGTTTAATTCCATCTTGGCCAACTGACCTTTTTGGGCATATCGAAGGGCTGTGGCTATAACTTTAGGGTCCACTTCAGCCAGTAGATTCTCAAGCCACTTCTTTCCCCACCAGGATGTGCCGTAGTTACCAAAATTCATCGCGCCCAAATATAATAAAATTTTTGCTCAAATGTGCACAATTTGAAAGCTGGGTAAACATTTCCGAAGAACGACGGTCTTCGTCTGTTCCCATAAGACTTTATCGCTGTTCTTTTTCAAAATGTCCAAATTTTATGTATTTTGTAGAACATGAAGAGTGTGTGGAAGGCTTTGTTCCTTCTTTTGTGTTTTTGTGCCGTGGCCTGTGTCGACGATGATGTAGACAGGGGTAACGTTGCTTTACGCATAGGAGATTATGAACGGGCCATCTCTAACTTCTCGAAGGCATTGGATAAGGACCCTGGATTACGAGATGCCCGCTATGGTTTGGCTCTAGCTTACTACGCTATTGCGGAATATCACGAGCAGATGAAAGAGCCAACCCTAAAATTGTGGGAGCGGACTGTACACGAGTTTAAGATTTTGTCCAACGTAGACACCAGCGGCTCCATCAACAAGACTTATTCCACCGGTTTATTTTACTTGGCAAGGGCGTCCCTGTCTCAGGAAACAAATGTCATTCCCATTCTGGACCGGTCAATCCAGCTGGACAGTTCCAACTATTTTAGTCTTAACCTAAAAGGCTTGCTGTTGGATAAGCTTGGACGACATGAGGAGGCCCGAAAGAACTTTATCTACATCGTAGCAAAGGAACCTAAGTTTGCTTCTGCTTATGTGAATCTGGGTAACATGTACTGGGATGAAGGCGATGTGGAATCTGCCTGGGATATTTGGTCCATGGGGCACATGGCCTTGCCCGAAGACAAGGTTCTTGCTCACTGGACGGCGGTTGCAGAGGATTCCTTAAAGGCGATGGTTCTTTCGGGTAGGCTATGAGTTTACCTGAAAACAAAAGTTCCCTGCTGGAATCGGCTAACCGATGCGAACTGATGCATCAAGGGGGTGAAGCCGATGTTTATTTACTTTATTTGAATAACGGAACGTGTTTGACCTTAAAATGGTATAAGCAGTCTTTTAATACCGCTCTGGTAGAGAATCTCATAAACATAAAGGACGATGGGATTTATCGGGTTCGTGAATCGGGGTTTTTCCAGAATACTCCTTACCAGCTTTATGATTTTGTAAAGGGCGTTTCCTCTAGTGCATTAGGATGTTTACCTTTGCCGGTGGCGTTATCTGCCTTGCGTATGGTAGTCGTTTCTCTTGGAAATGCCTTGCGGGTTCATGTCTCCCACGGTGATCTGAATCCATCAAATATATTGTTCTCCCTGAGGGAATCAAAGGAGGGGAGTAGCTTTCAGACGGTTTTGATTGACTGGGGAATTTCAGGTCCTGGAGCGTTATCCTTCGCGTCCCCCGAAAGATTTCAAGGGAAACAACCCGACGAGAAAAGCGACATCTTTAGCTTGGGATTGCTTTTATACCGCTGGATAACAGGCGAAAATCTGGTGGAGGAATCCGGATTTGATGAATTCGCTTCCCGCATGTCTCGACTAGATGCCAGAGGTGTTTCTGAAAATCTTTTCCTTTCAGGTAAGTTTTCTCCTGGCGAAATCTCTGCTCTGGAATCCGTCTGGAAAGCTTGCCTGGAAAATTCGCCAGATGACCGTGCCGAAGATTTGGACGAGCTGGATGAACTGCTGGAAATTGCCCTAGAAAAAGTAAGCGGTGGGGAAGTGTCTCTTACCTCTTGCATCAGGAAATTTGTCGAGGAATTGGTCCCGCATATTGAAAAATTGGGGCAAAACGTCTCGTCAGATATAAAAAAGGGCAATCCCGTTGACTTTCCCTTTAAAAAAACAGTGGAGAAATCTCGTAAAAATCCTTTAAAAATTGCAGTTTTAGGGGTGACAGGGCTTTTGCTTGTTGTTCTCCTGATTTACGCAGTCGTCGGAACGGATAGTTCCAATGTGGACGAGACCGGATTAATGTTCTTGAAGAAATCCCGTAGTTTAGAATCGGAATTCATCGATGAAACTGAGGATGTGGACAGCCTGATCTCCAGCGAAAACGTGGAACAGATTATGGATGTCTTGAATGACTTGCCGACGCCCTCAAAGGAGTAACGATGAAATCCGAATCCATGATTGCCACAGAAAAGATGCTTGACGTGGTCAAGATCCTTCTGGACGAAGACCAGCCGGAGTCTCTCTTCAATAAAATTCTGGATGTGGTCAAGGACGTTCTTCATGCCGATGCCGCCGTTCTTGAAATTGGTGGCGAAACGCCCCTGCATTTTAGCCAGCCCGAAAAAGTTGCCATTTCCATTTCTGCGGTTCGTATGGCGAAGTCTGAAAAGCGGGCTGTTGTCTGGAACCAGTTGGACGATGATTCCGCGGATCTCTCCAAGTCCATCGTTCAAAACCAGCTTACCAGCATCATGGTGTCTCCTTTCCGAACGCCAGACTCCGAGTCTGGCTACCTGTACCTCCAGCGAGCCGCCCGAGAAGAACCTTTTACAGAGGAAGATAGCCAACTGTTCGATAACTTTGTGGCTGTTTGCGAAAAGGTTGCCTTTACCGCATTGGACCGCTTGCGCGACAAGGAATCGCTGGATGTGCTTAAGAATGTTTGCCGTAAGGATGGTGTTATTTATTCCTGCAAGGCTATGGCAGAGACTGTTGCGTTGGCTGATAAATTAGCTCCGCTTCCGCTTCCGGTGATTATCCGTGGAGAAACTGGCTGCGGCAAGGAAGTTTTTGCAAAGTATATTCACAAGAATAGCCCCCGCTCGGATAAGCCTTTCATTGCTGTCAACTGCGGTGCCATTCCGGAACATTTGATGGAATCGCTCCTGTTTGGTCATGCCAAGGGTTCCTTTACCGGAGCCATCGAAAACAGAAAAGGCTTCTTTGAAGAAGCTGACGGCGGTACCATCTTTTTAGATGAAATCGGTGAATTGCCTTTGAATATGCAGGTAAAACTTTTGCGGGTCCTTCAGGAAAAACACATTACGCGAGTCGGGGACAACCGTGAAATTCCGGTCAATGTTCGAATCATCAGTGCGACCCACGTGGATTTGGAGGAGGCGGTCAAGGAAAAACGCTTCCGTGAAGATTTGTACTTTAGAATTCAAGTGATGCCCTTAAATTTACCGCCCCTTCGCGAGCGGGGGCAAGATGTTATTCTTCTTGCAGAAGAATTCATTACCCGCTATGGTGCAGAATATGGTCGCGGCAAATATCACATGAGCCGAAATGCGGAAAAGGCCCTGTTGGGATACCATTGGCCGGGAAACGTCCGTGAGCTGGAAAATAAAATCCAGAAGGCTTTGATTCAGGCTGTTCACGGCGTGATTCAGCCCAAGGACTTGGGATTGGAGGATTTGCAGGATCAAGCCAAGGAATCCCCTCGAACTTTGAAGGAAGCTCGTGAAATCGTGGAAAGAGAGGTCATTGGTCGTGCCCTTCGAGATTCAAACGCCAACTTGACTTTGGCTTCAACCATTCTCGGGATTGACCGGAAGGTCCTTCGCGAAATTATGGAACGGCTAGGTTTAAAGAAGGAAGATTTTAAGAGCTGATAAAATTTTGGGGTGAAAAGTCACAAAGAGCGGTTTGTTCCCCAAAAAATAGAAGTGTGTAGGATGGCTTTTATTTATATTGTCTTCCATAAAGTCTCAAAAATGGCTAGATTAAGCCTAAAAGGATAAAGAACTCCAAACCTGGCATGGAATTTGCATTAGATTGAGTATGAAAAAGAGAGTATTCATATCGGCAATTGTGATGGTGGCTGCAGTGGCTTTTGCAGCTCCGTCTTCCCGTCCGGAGTCCTCTGTCCCGACCCCTGCTGAAGCTTCCGTAATTTCTAGAGAAACTCCGGATCTTGGCGCAAAGGAAAACGAAGATTGGAAGAGGTTGCGTGACGAGCGCCGTCAGGCCCGTCAGCAGATTCTTTCCGACTTGCGGAATCGTTCTGCAGACGAAAAGCAGGCTATCCGCCAGAATGTCTCTGTTGATAGGGAAAAATCATCTCGTTTTGAAGGGGAACCCTCCAGGAATATACAGCCTCGTGAACGCGATTCTTACAACGATCACCATGATGAATGGCAATATAATCGCGGACAGGGTCCGGCTATGCCGCCGCCCCCTATGGGTCCTATGGGCCCGTTGCCTCCTTACGATGGCTGGGGTCACTATAAACATTAATGCGCTCGATAGCAGTAGTTATACTATTGCTTTCGTCGATGCTTTGGGCTGAGACTCAGGAAGCAACATTCTTTCGTGCCTTGCAGGCGGAAGAGTCTGGGGATATTATTCTTGCCATCCAGTGCTTTGAAGATGCTCTTTCTGTTGACGGTCCCTATTTTGACGAAATTGCGGAAATCCTAAACGAGTATTACGAGGCTCTGGGAATTCCTCTTGCTAAACGTAGTCGCTATCTGGAAAACGAAAAATCGGTGGATGCGGTTAATCCATGGTCTATTCGTTTTTTAGGTGAATTGGGTGCTGTGGGAGTTCACTATTCCGCGTCCAGCACCGATGGAAAATGGGGCGGTATTTTGCAGGGGTCCGTAGCATCCTATGTTGATTATACTGCCGGGTCCAACGTTCATTCCCTGGGCTTGAACTTGTTTGGAAATTTTAATTTCAACAACGACGATGTTCTTGCTCTTGATACTAATGATTGGATGGGGACTCTGGGCTTAGAATATTCTCTTGTGGGAGAAAACCTGCTATTGGATGTGGGGGCGGACCTGAATTTTTATGAACAGGAATCTTTGACCCCGACGTTTTTCTCCTGGCTGGAATATGATTTCTTTAAACGGAGAGACCATCAGGTTGGAGTAGCGCTTTGGGCTTATTACGACATGTCGGGACCCTTGTCCGTTGCCTTATATGGGGTATGGCAGAAACCTTCAACATTAGGCTTTGGTTTTTCTGTGATGGTCGGTCCGAAATTTGATGTCGATTCTACTTTTGATTACCAGGCTTATGAAAAGGAATATGAAAAAGCCCTGGATGATGTGGAGCTGGAGATGGACCGCTACACTGGATATGAAAACGGTTCCAACCCCTTTGATCATTGCATTGAACTTTATGGGGAAAGGTGTTTTGGTTGGAGCATTGCAACCATTGATTCCTTAAACTGGGTCTCAAGATTTGAGTCCCTTATGTCCAGTATTGATATCAAGTTAAAGAAATATTGGGCAAAGTGGATAGGCCCATCCTTAAAGGTTCGAGCTTATTATCGTTTCAAAAAACACCTTTCCCTAGAAGCCAAGATGAATTTGTTCTACGGGTTCGTCGTTGATGGTCCCGATCAAAGCTATGAGGAAATTTCCAAGTTCTCCGGAGTGTGGAGTGGATTTGTCAATTGGAACATTGGTGTTGCAAAGCTTTATTTTGGGGTAGAGGATTCCTATAAGCAATATGGATTGCCTTCTCTTTATTCAAAGATTTATCCCGAACAAAGCAATGTCCTAAAAATAAAAATAGGCTCTAAGTGGGAATTCTAAAATGAAAGATCTGCTCCATAGGCTTATAATCAAGTGGTCGACTATTTTGCAGATACTTGTGTTTGCGTTTTTAGTCGGTTGTGGAGAGTATTCCGACAAAAAGGAATCACCGGTAAAGACTTTTGTTGTTGAAACTAGCTACGATGACGTTGTAGAAGAAGAAAGTTCCAGTAGTGAAAGCTCTATGGAAAGCACTGGTTCTCTCACAAAGACTATCAAGAACAAAAAAGAAAGTCTTTCTTCAAGTTCTAGAATTGTGTCCAGTTCTTCAGCCGTGGACTACGACTATGAATTTGTCTGTCCTAAAGTGTCTAAATCTGTAATGAAAGATTTAGCGGGTTTTAACATGACTTTGCTGACGGTAAACCTTGATGTCCATGGAAAGTCTGATTCAACTGGAGCTGTTTATGTGGCTTCCATATCGACTGCAGAAACCATGTCCGGTGTTGGCTGTAATGCAATAGTCAATATGGTGGAGAAAATTACAGATCCTGCCAAATTCTACAAGTTCATCGGGCAAAAGCCAGCGTCCTTAGATTACAAGTTCTTTAAGGGTGCGACCGTAAAAGTGGATAATCAATGTTCCAACAAGAAAACGGTGGTTGTGTCTATGGAACACTCGTACAGACAAGGCTATTCCGTAGAAAAGGCTAAGGATTTTTTAAAGCTTCAAGCTAGCCGTTGCAAGAAACTCCATGTGGAAATGCCTGCGGTTGCGGTCGAAATCTGTGCGGATAAGACTTTGCGTGCCATTGCAGCTTCTGCAGGCTATTGTTTGACCGCCAATAGGGACCCAAAAGATAAACACTAGACTGGCAAGGGCGGAAATACCTAAAAAAGTCCCCAAATGAGTCTTTTAAACAACCTTGCTGGAATGTACTTTTTTATATTTTCCGCTGTTAAACTTTAATTACTACTCAAAAGAGGTTAAATAATCATGGGTATCAATTACTTCAATTCCATTCCTCTGCGTCGTCAGCTGGAAGAAATCGGCCACTGCCGTTTCATGGATTCTTCTGAATTTTCTCGCGGTGTAGAAGCCCTCAAGGGCAAGAAAATCGTGTTCGTCGGTTGCGGCGCTCAGGGTCTCCATCAGGGTCTCGACCTGCGTGATAGCGGTCTGGATGTTTCCTACACTCTGCGTCCGGAAGCAATCGCCGAAAAGCGTCAGTCCTGGAAGAACGCTACCGAAAACGGTTTCGCCGTCGGTACCTACGAAGAAATGATCCCCACTGCTGACCTGGTCTGCAACCTCACACCGGATAAGCAGCACCACAACGTGATCCCCGCTGTCATGAAGCTCATGAAGAAGGGCGCTGCTCTTTCCTACAGCCATGGCTTCAACATCGTTGAAGAAGGCCAGCAGATCCGTGAAGACATCACCGTTATCATGGTGGCTCCCAAGGGTCCGGGTTCCGAAGTCCGTTCTGAATACGTTCGCGGTTTCGGTATGCCCTGCTTGATCGCAGTCCACCCCGAAAACGACCCC
>JAZRXW010000088.1:0-8308 GCA_045600425.1 Fibrobacter sp. | reverse complement strand
AGCCTCGCGCTCCGTGCAACTGCATGAGTCAAGCGCCGCGCGAGTCCAATTGACCCAGAGCCGAATGCAGCGGCTATGCTTGCATAGCCATTGCTGAGGCGAAATGTCAAGGAGCGAAGCTCCCACCCATGCGGGCTGCGGCGCCTAACGCGAAAGCAATACGGAACGGCGGAAGGCATTTTCTTGAATGTCTTGTTGTTGAAGTTTCGTGAGGTTTAGGGGCTGGTGGCGTTTGCCGTGGTTGCCCTGGATATTCAGAAAAAGCAGCAGTTCAAAGATTTCCATCCATCATCAAACGAGGTTCAAGGGATTCAATTTTGGAGCTGCTCCGTTATTTCAGTCTGGAAATGCTCTGCGTTAGTAAAGGTTTCATAGTCAACACTCGCATTCATCATGAATCGCTGTTCCAACGCTTCAATCTTGTAGCGACTGTTTTTAGAACTGCTTTTGACATTTTTCTTAGACATTCTTTTTTCCCTATTTTATTTATGACAGATTTATGCTAAAAGTAACATGATTTAGCTATTCATTCATTACGCAACGAACAGAAAAGCCTTCTAATTTTGTATAGTTATACGCATCTTTTCCATATATGTAGGTATCAGTTCTACTTGTGTGACCTGCGTTCGGATATATAACACCGTCCACACTAATTTCTCTCGGATAGTACCAAATAGTTAATTCGTTGAGTTGTTCAAAAGAATATACACCATTTCTCAAAGCTCTTACCCCAGTTCCTACAAGGCTAAAACCGGTGTCATTGCTCCCTCCAAAGCCAAATGTAGAGCGAACTCCTTTTACACCATCTTGATTACCATTACTATTGACAACGATAAAGAAATCATCGTATGTAAGCAAGTGCCAGTCGTCAGGACATATTCCCTGATGATTCGGCTTGATTGAGTCGGCGCAACTCATATTATTGCACTCAAATGGTAATTTCATCATTTCGGCCCACTGGTAAAGCCCTCCATAATAATGGCAGTTCAATGTGTCATTGTCATAACAATAGCGTTCAATTTTAGAATCATCTTTTTGATCCTTGAATCCACGGACCATATCACCGACATTAAGGTTTTCCACCATTGCAAAAATTGAAGTATCTTTAGTAGAGATGCATTTGCCAGTTTCACTGTAATTTAGACATTTTTTTCCATCAAATTTCAAATATTTATAAGTCCGGCCATTCCTGTCATCTGTAAATTCTAAACACCCCCCATGAGCATTACAACTAAAGGGATGCCATTCCGCAGATGTTCCCCAAGGATTTTGCACGCTACTAGATGATTGATCCTCGCTAGAACTCGACTGTTTCGCAGAAGAGCTACTGCTAGATTTGACACTTGATGAGGAGTTCACCGACGAACTGGACTTAGCCGAGCTGCTGCTGGATTTCACCGAGGAACTACTAGATTCCCGATCGGGGTCGGAAATGACAGAAGAAGATGACACATCGGCTGTGTCGCTGCCCTTGACGCTACTGCTAGATCCTTCGCTGTCGCTCACGACGCTTGAGGAGGAACCTGGAATGACGGAAGAGGACGAGTCGCCGTTGATACTGGAGGATGATTCATCGTCCTCAACAGCGGAACTCAGTGTGCTGTTTTCACCAGATGCGCTGGTGGAGTTGGAGTCGTCACCGCAGGCGTTAAAGGCGAACAGCGCAAAAGCTACAGCGCTGGTGAGTGTGATTTTTTTGAATGTGTTCATGTTAAAACTCTGTTGCTAGGTTTTTGCCTTGTCAAACTTGCCGTAGCTGCCCTGGATATTCGGAAAAAGCAGCAGTTCAAAGATTTCCGTCCATCATCAGACGAGGTTCAAGAGCCTCAATACGGTAGTTGTTCTTGGTGGACTTCTTGACGGATTTCTTTATTCTTTTCATGTTCATTTTGTAATCTTACTTATAAATTTTATTTTGACTTAACACAACGGACGGAGACTCCATATGACTTATCATTTACACCCAAGCCAGCAAAAGCTGTTTGATGGATAGACGTATAGCTCGACCTTACCCTTGTAACATTAGTTTCATGTTCTAAGGGATACGTCCAATAGGTCCCGTCATCTATATCTTTAAAAGATCCATCATTCTTTCTATACCCCGCGCCCACAAGGCTATACCCAGTGGTGTTGTAGCCGCCAAAACCCTGAGCACGAGCCCCTTTTATTCCATCTTCATTTCCATCAGCTTTGAGAATGACAACGAGGTCGTCGTAAGTGAGCAGACGCCAGCCGTCGGGGCAGATACCCTGATGGCCCGGCCGAATAAGACTTGCACAGCTCCTGGCATTGCATTCGCTGGGCAGTTGCATCATCTCCGCCCACTGGTAAAGGCCTCCATACTTATCGCACTTGGTGGTATCATTATCGTAGCAATAGCGTTCAATCTTGGAGTCGTTGGTCTGGTCCTTATCACCATTTACCATTTCACCTATATTCAAATTTTCGACCATCACCGTAACAGATGCGCCATCCTTGCCGTTAATCGTCAAATAGTAGTAACTACGTCCATTACGAGAATCAGGAAACTTCTGATAAGCGTTGCTATTCAAACTATCTGCCAAAAGAGGCCTTGCATGATTATAGGGAATATATTCGCTACTAGACACGGGTATCGAGGAACTACTCGATGCAACTGATGAAGAAGACTTCACAGAAGAACTGCTGTTTGATTTGACACTTGATGAGGAGTTCACCGACGAACTGGACTTAGCCGAACTGCTGCTGAATTTTTCCGAGGAACTACTAGATTCCCGATCGGGGTCGGGAATGACAGAAGAAGATGACACATCGGCTGTGTCGCTGCCCTTGACGCTACTGCTAGATCCTTCGCTGTCGCTCGGGATGACACTTGATGAGGAACCCGGAATGACAGAAGAGGAAGAATTGTCATTGATGCTGGAGGATGATTCATCGTCCTCAACTGCGGAACTCAGTGCACTGTTATCGCCAGGTGCGCTGGTGGAGCCCGAGTCATCGCCGCAGGCGTTAAAGGCGAACAGCGCAAAAGCGACCGCGCTCACCAAACCAATTTTCTTAAAAGTCTTCATAAAAAACTCCGAATATATTCCCCTTAAATTTAGTTTTTCTAAAACATCGTTCCCCTGAAAATAAATTTTATTAATCAGAATTGCCAAATTTCCCATACGCCACACCCTGAGGCATATAGAACATCTTGCATCCTGCGTTCGCGTTAGGCCTGCAACCACTTGGCGCTTTAGCGCTTAGTGGGCCATGGTCCCCTTTAGGGGAGATGGAAGTGGCGAAGCCATTCGGACTCGCGCGGTGCTTGGCTTGTGATGTTGCCTGGAGCGCGAGGCTGAACGGACGGGGAGCGGAGCGAGTACAGCCCGACCCCGGCCTGTCATGAGCGAGCATACTGCTGGATTGCCGCGCTTCGCTCGCAATGACACAAGGCCGGGGGAACGCCCTAAAGTCGAGAGCAACAAGAACACTTGTGTTCGTACTGCCAAAACGCATGGGCGTGCGCTTGCGTCTCGCATAAATTCCATATCTTGACGGGCGTTTGATTTTTGTATAGATTCGTTTTGTATTCGCAATCCGGCTTGCGAGCCGGAAGTTAAACTATCAGCCTGACGGTCGCGGAGTCTCCCTTTGGGGTTTTGCCGCAGGGTACCTGGGTAAGCGCTACCCGGCTAGGTGACACAAAGTGTCTTTGCGGCGTTGAGCACCACTTAGGAGTAAAAAAGTGGTGGATTATAGGGCGGTCAATTTCACTATGGTTCAGGCTTACTGGACCATTGGCAAGCTTATTGTTGAGCATGAACAAAATGGTGAAAAGCGCGCAGAGTATGGCAAAGCGGTTCTGTCAAGCCTTGCTGATAGGCTCACCCAGGAGTTTGGCAAGGGGTTTGATGTTCGTGAACTTCGTAGAATTCGTCAGTTTTTCATACAGTTCCCAAAACGGGACGCACTGCGTCCCGAATTGCAGTGGACCCTAATCAAGTATTTGAACTCTTAATTGAAATGCTTTCGGTTTATCTGAATTGCGTTTTTAGTCTTTTACGCAGCGGATGGAAAAAGCGTAACTTTTTTCTTGATCAAGGAGTCCCGCATATTCATAGTCGTAGTAGAAGTACAATGTGATGGCTCCGCTCATCACTTCTGTGGAACCCCAGAATACTGCACCCAAACTATCAAAAGAACCATTTTCAAATCTTATGCCGGAAGGCAATACATTGAATCCGATGGCGTCGCTTCCATTTCCGTTGTTGTACCAGCCGCTTTGCGATTTTAGCGTCACGCCTGCTGTAGCGTAGCCACCTACATCAATAATGAAATTTGCAAGTTGATCGTGATCGGGTTATGCCAAAGCGGAAGTAATGAGAGAAAGTATAGGTAGGGAAATGCTTTGGTAAATGGGTTGTTTTTTGTGTTTTTTGCGTTTTTTGGGCGTTTTCACTCTCTCACGAGAGTGATTTTTTTTGTTTTGACGAAATTGCCGTTTTTGCGCGTTTTTTGCCGTTTTGTTCCGGTTGCAATTTTCTCTCACGAAATGTGCGTTTTGTGATTTGGCGTTTTTAGGCTGTTTAAGCTATTTTGAATTTTGGGGTGGGGAAATGGCGACGGGAACTGTTTTTTAAGCGTTGCAGTTTCGTGAGAGAAAAACGAATGTGATTTATCAAAGCTTCGTGTTAAATTTTTCGGAATTTTTTAACACAAGAATTTTATCGTGTTAATTTTTCGAGAATTTTTTAACACAGAAGTCTGCTATCGATGAAAAAAGCCCCGGAAATCCGGGGCTTATGTGCTTTTATAATGCTTTTTTAAGAGGGTTTTTGCGGTGTTTTAACGGGGTTTTGCGATGCCTTTTCGCGGCGTTTCTTGAGGATTTCGGCATATTCCTGGAGTGTTGGTACTGTCGTGCAGCCTTTGCCGTACCGTGAGTCCGTCCTGATGGTTGGAATGCCTGTTCCAAGGCTTCTGGAAGAAAAGTAGTGTTCAACCATCACACGGATGTCGTAAGTGCTGAAAGTCTCCTTTATGCGATCGATGCCGAAGAACTGGACCACGGTGCCGACGTGAGGGTCCTTGAACTGGATTTCTTCGCGTTTGTCGCAAAGCTTTCCTAGTTCTTGGAGCAGGAGCGGCAGTAAAAGAGCCACCTGTTGCTTTTCTTCTTCGCTGACTTTGGATGCTGCGCTTCCGAAGTCCTTCCAGTTCCTGAGGGCTGCTTTCCAATCGGCCAGAGGAATGCCGTTCTTCATTTTCCAGCCGCTCATGGCATAGTAGTTGAAGAATCGCTTGGCGCAGTCTTCGGATCGTCCGATGCTCAAGGCGTATTCGATGGCTTCTGCTTCGCTTGAAGGCTTGTTCCCGGAATTTGTGCGGGTGTTCTTGCCGCTTCTCTTTACGCTTACAACGCAGTAATCGTCCTTGATGCCATCGGAGTCCTCTGAATGGCAGATGAAGGTGATCCTTACGGTGAGGCTTCGGCCTGTTTCCTTGCCGTTGTCCAGCTCAAAGAGGATGAGGCGGTCACCTGTTGTGTAGATACGGTCCACTTTGTAGATCACAAAGGTAAGCTCGCCGTTTAGAAGGGCTTCAAATTCCCTTTTCTTGACTTTCAAGATGTGTTCCATGTGGTTATCTCCTGATGTATTGCCAGGACTGAGGGGCTTTTTTGACATCAAAGTCCTTAAGGCGAAGGCTTTCGTCGAAGATTTCCGCTTCTTCGATAAACCAGCCGTAAAGAGTTCCGTCGCCCTTGTATTCCTGGATTTCTTCGACGGAGAGGCAGGCGTATTCTGCCAGGTTGTCCGTGATTTGTTCAAGTTCACGGATTTCGCTTATGGTCATTTTTCCAGGAATGCTTTTGGTGTCCGTGTTGTACAGATAGACGGTCGTTTCGCCATTTCCGAAGGAAACGGGCGCCGTCTTGCGGAGCTCAACGGTCTTTTCGCCGCTGAAGATGAGGTCGGCCCACTTGCCGTGAATGCTCATGAGTATTTCTGCCATATTCTACCTAGAATTTTTCAGTCCAAAAGACTATTGTTTCTGGATTTAAAAGGTGTTCTATCCAGAACTCGTGATCGCAGACGCAGATAAGTTCGTCTTCGCCGATGGTGCCATTGGTCGTCTTAACAAGTATCCTCTTGTTATAGGGCGGTTTTTCGGTGGCGACAGGCTTCCAGATGCGTCGCTTGATTTTTCTTTCGGAACTTATAAGGATGTCCGGGTAATAATCGTCCTTTTCAACGGACTGAATGTCCATGAAATCGCCATTTCTGTCGCCAACAAGGACGTTATATTCCTGCGAAATTTGGCTCAGTTTTTCGATTAGCTGTTTTACGTTCATCTTTTTCCTTAAAAAAATGCCGGTTACCCGGCTGTTTCATTTTCCAAGGGCATAACCCTTTGTTGAAGTTTTTCGAGTTTTTTCTTTTCCCTTCTCCTTTTTGACCGTTCCCTTTCGTATGCCTTGCGTTCTGGAGTCTGGTTCCTTAGACGGTCCTTTTCGCGTCTTCTTTCCTTGACTTCGGGGCGGTTAAGGTATTCCTTTGTCCATGCCTTTCGTTTCGGGGTGTTACGGCGTTTGGCGTCGCTCTTTCTGCCTAGTTCTCGTATGCGTTCCGGGTGTTCCTTTGCCCACCTTTTGATGTTTTTCTTGTTCTTCTCCAGAGAGGCCTTGTAGGATTCGGGGTTGTTCTTCTTCCAGCGATTGAAGGCTTTCGACTTGGATTCCTTCTTCTGCTGATCCTGGTTCACAAGCTTTGCGGCTGGTCTCATTTTTTGAGAGATTAGCTTCTCCCAGTCTTCGCCATAGTCGTTACTCATAGGCCAACCCAATGGACGATTTGAAAGAAGAGTTCTGCGGCCTTCCATGCTCCGAGAATAACGACGATGCAGAGGGCCAAGAAAATGACGACATCCTTTTTTTCGTAGTGGTAAATTTTATCCTCCTTGTTTGTTGATGAGTACCGGGTAGTTGTAAAAATCGTCGTGGGTAAGTTCCGTGACATGGAGCTTTGCGTTGGTGTAGGACTTCAGGTAACGCCTGTCAATCCATTCGAACTGTACGCGTTGCTTGTTCTTGTTGTAGATTTCGCCCTGGTCTTCATAGAGGAAGTTGTAGTGGCTTCCTCCAAAGGCCCTTACCGCATAGTAAACGGCGTTGCGCTTGATTTTGCCCATACCTGCATATTCCAGCATTTCGCGGAGAAGCAGGTCTGCATACTTGCGGCTCAAGAATCCATGGTAGTTGATGTCGTGAACAAGCCAGGCATACATGATAAGCAGGTTGCCGATTTTCGGGATGATGGGATTCAAGAGGTTGCTGCCGCTTCTAAAGTCGGTAAAGTAGCCCGCCTCGATTCTGATCTTGATGATGCCCGGAATGTTCTGGCTCTTGATTAGAATGTCGATGTATCTGCTACGAAGTTCGTAGAGATCGTCCTTCCTGGAGTATTTTTCCCAGATGGGTTGCACAGGTCTTGCGTAAAGTTCCATTATTCTTCCCTTAATTCCTTGAGTTCCTTTTCGATGTCCTTGATTTCTTCGGCGCACTTGTGGAGACGGTCGTACAATACAGACATACGGTCCTTTTTGAGTCTCTGGTTCACCTTTTCTGCGATGTCACCCATGCGGGTGTAGAGGTATTCACCGGGGCACTCCTTGTTTGCGAACCAGCGGTGTACCGTCATGTTCTGCTTATCCACCTGGCCGACAAGGCTCTTGTCAGCCTTCCAGAGCAGCTGCTTGATCTGGTTGCGTTTGCAGATATCTACCAGAAGCTCAATGAGGCTATCCATGGCCTTGGAGTTCACTGCATAGGGGGCCTTCGCGTCGCTACTCACCTCGATGGTTACTGCACGGTTGTCGTTGTCGCGGTTGCTGCTGCTCCAGGCACGGGCGGTTTCTTCCACATAGCAGCCGATAAAGCCGTCCTTGTCAACGCAGTAGTTGCTGCTGGCCTTGCGTTCGGGGTTCTCGAACATCTTGCCCAGGCTCTCGACGCTGCACTGACCGGCGGTGCAGTGGATGGTAACCGTATCGATTTTGTGGTTGCGTGGAATTGTCCTGTTTGGACTGATTTTAATGTAGTCGGTAAGCTGACTGATGATCATTTTGCGCTCCTGCGATTTGATTGGGTAAAAAGAATGGCTGGCGACGGCGGTGTTGTGTAGTGTGGTGTGTCAAGGAGATCGCCGCCACCAGCCCAGTGAGATTCGTTGAGGTGCAGGGGCTCGAACCCTGCCGTGCGCGTCCACTCTACCGCGCCGTGTCCACTGCAACCCCGAAAGACCTAAAAGGTCACTGTTATAGAAAGGATTGCCGCCGCCACCCA
>JAZRXW010000087.1:0-19956 GCA_045600425.1 Fibrobacter sp. | reverse complement strand
CGAACTCAAGCACGACTCTTCCACCAACCAGCTCATCAACTGGTTCAAGAGCCATCAGGGTTAAGAATAGGTTAAAGCGTAAAGGTTAAAGAATAAAGATTTTTTAGCCTTTGCCGCAAATAAGAACAACCCGTCCGGTTTTGCCGGGCGGGTGTTTTTCTAGAATTTTTTTAAAATTAGATCCATAAAACGATAACAAGAATAGAGGATGTTTATGGAATCGGTCATCTACCTTATCATCATAGCCGTCGTTGCTACTATTCTTGGTTGTATTGTCGCCAATATCATCGCAGCTCTGCTGCCCTACATTCTGGCAGGCGTAGCTATTTTCCTTGTACTCGCGCTTTTCGGTATTATCGGCAATTCCTCCGACGATTCTTCTTACGGGGACGATTCCCGTGGTTATCAGCAATCTCATCCAGACGAGTCTTCAAAAAAACGTTCACAGCGGCAATACCGCGACCGCACTCCCCAGCAGGCGGAATTTCACCAGGAAGCCTTGGAATATGCGTACAAAAAGCCGGGAGTGAACCTGAACAGTCTGCAACCAGCGATGGACACGGCCCTCATCCGTGTTGTGGGCGCCTTCCAGCAAGTCTTGGGGGACGACTACACGCCCACCATCACCAGCGGAGACGATTACAACGGACACGTCAGTGGATCCGCCCACTACAGTGGAGCCGCTATTGACTTTAGGCTCAAGGATATCGAAGCCTCTTACCTGAAAGAGCAGGTTGCCTCTACCGTCCGAGAAGTTCTTGGCGACAGGTTCTTTGTGGATTATGAAAATCCCGACGAAGAGAACGAGCACCTTCACGTACAACTTCGACAAGGCCATTACAGCAAGGTGTGTTACCGATAAAAAAATTCCTGAGGCAACTGTGCCCCAGGAACTCCTCGTTTCCTCCCAAACGAATTTTTAGTTTTCGCCGTTTTTCATTTCGGTCTGTTCGCGGTCGATGGTATAGGTTAGATATTCCTTAAAGTCCCTATCGATGGTGACTCCTTCAAAATCCTCGATTTGATTGTTAAATACATTGTAGAGGTTTTTGTTATCAACCCAGTCAATGATATCCACGTTGTCGATCGTGAAAGTTTTATCACCTGCGGCTTGAGCCACATACTCGATTTTCGACTTCGCCACCCAACCGGTGCAGTCGCCTTTGACTAGAGCGTCAGACTCCACTTCCTTAATCAGGGCAAGTTCGGAGTTGAATCCCATGGTGCAAAGAATTTCATTGCCGCCACGCTTAGCCATAATGTCAATATCACCCAACTTGGACTTTACCATTCTGGACGCAAAAGACATATTGACCAACATAGCAAGCAAAATTAACGTAGTCAGTTTCAGCGTTTTCATAGCAAGCCTCCTTGTTGGTGAACCCTCATCGGCCCACATTTTCAAAGTACAAAAGGAACTTTCTAGAAAACCAGAAAACGATAATTTTTATTAACAAAACTCATTCCATGGTGGAGTAAAACTATACTTGCTTTGTCCTTTCGCTTTTTTGTATAAAGCAGGCTTGTAGGACAATTTATCTCACCAAAATCTTGAGAAGTGACTCGGCGGTTTCATCCTCGACGAAACGGATGGCCGTAACGGCCCTATACTCGAAATGCATGTATTTCCGTAATTGCAGGGCGGCAAACCTGCGGTCTTGCGAATAGCAGAAGGACAAGTCATACATTCCATTTTCCACAGAAGGTATTGGCTCCATCTTCATCGCCATTTCACGAATGGAACTATCTGGCAATTCCAGCAATTCCTTGAGTTTTTCTCCATTGTCGGAATCTAGTTCCAGATATCCGCCTTCAATCTTGGAATGGGACGGAGCATAGAATACCGTTTCCTTCAAGTTAAAGAAGGTCTTCTTCACCGAGATACAGGGCTTGCCGAAAAGAGCCGAAGCCATTTCCATATTATTCGTTATACTCATTTTTTCCCTTTATTAGCAAAAGCGGGACAAAGCGATTTCAATATACATAGGTCGAAATTCAACTGACAAGACCATCGGGCACACGAGTAAACAGCATTGTCAAAAAAAACATTAGCGGCATTCCCTCTACGATTTATATTTACAGCATGAAAAATATGAAGCTCGGTATTTTAGGTTGCGGCTATATTGCTGGTAAAATGGCAGAGGCCGTTAAGGTTTTGGAAAGCAAGAACATGGGCGTGGAACTCTACGCCGCTGCCGCAAGAGATTTGGTAAAGGCTGATGCATTCGCCAAGCAGTATGGTGTTGCCAAGGCATACGGCAGCTACGAAGAACTGGCTGCAGATTCCGAAGTGGATTTGATTTACATCGCAACCCCACATTCCCATCATTACGAACACGCAAAACTCTGCATTATCGCAGGTCGCAACGTTCTAGTCGAGAAAGCATTCTGTGGAAACGTGAAGCAGGCAACCGAAATTATGGCGCTAGCACACGACAAGGGCGTGTTTTTATGCGAAGCCATGTGGACCCGATTCTTGCCCGCCGTCGATGTTGTCCGCGGCTGGATTGCCGCAGGTCGCATCGGAGAAGTCCAGAGCGTCGAAGCAGACTTTTCCCAGCCGCTAACCCATGTGGAACGCTTGGTGAATCCCGCTTTGGCCGGAGGCGCCCTGCTTGACTTGGGAATTTACAGCTTGACTTTCGCAGACCTGTTCCTGAATGAGGAAGGCTGTCGGGGAGACGATGGAGTTGTCGGCGAGAACTGCGCAGACTACGGTGCACCTATCGCAAGCATCGACACACGCTGCATCAAGACCGATACCGGTGTGGACGCTACCGACTGGATCAACATCACTTACAAGAACGGCAAGAAGGCTTACCTGAAGGCTTCCATCGCAAATCCCTGGCATAACGAAGGCATTATCTACGGAACCAAGGGCTACATCCGGGTGGTGAACCTGAACGACATGGAAGAATTGCAGGTCTACGATGCCGCGGGCCAGCTGGTAGAATCCGTAAAGCAGGAACGCATCTGCAACTGCTACGAGTATGAGGTGTTGGCTTGCCGCGACGCTCTGGAAAAGGGTGGCAAGGAATGCGCTGAAATCAGCCATTACAAGACTATGGAAATGATGGAGCTGATGGACAACATCCGCGACCGCCTCGGTGTCAGCTATCCCTTTGAAATTGCCCCCGGCGTTACCTGGGATCGTAGCGGGAACAAGTCCATCCTGCAGGTTTTTGATATTGAAACCCACAAGATTACAACGCTTAAACATTTTGACTGCGTTATCGAGGCTCCCAACTGGAGTGCCGACGGAAAGTACCTGACTTACAACAGCAATGGACGCATTTACAAGATTGACCTGGTCCGCGGCGAACCCGATAGTAACGGAAACCTCGGAGAATTGACCGCAGGCGACATTACGGAAGTGCCCAGCTACTACGTGGACAACTGTAACAACGACCACGTCCTGGATCCCGATGGAAGCGGTCTATACGTAAGCCACCACACCAAGGAAGATGGCCAGTCCCGCATTTACAAGATCTTCTTTGACGGGCGCGAGCCTGTGCTGGTGACGCCCCTTGCCCCAAGCTACCTCCACGGAATCACTCCCGACGGAAAGCACTTGGCCTACTGCGCCGAGCGCAATGGCGAATACGACATCTACACCATTCCCACTGCAGGCGGGAACGAAGTCCAGCTTACAACTGCCCGTGGATTGAACGACGGTCCCGAATATGACAGCAAGGGCGAGTACATCTACTTTAATTCCGTACGTACGGGCCGCATGCAGGCCTGGCGTATGAAGGCAGACGGTTCTGAACAGGAACAGCTGACCTTTGACGAACATTGGAATACCTGGTTCCCTCACATTTCTCCGGACTTGCAGAAAGTCGTTATGGTGGCTTATACGGAAGTGGACGTAAAGCCCGGCGAACACGTTCCCAACAAGATGGTGGAACTGCGGCTCATGCAAAAAGAACAAGGGGCTTCGGCAGGCTCCGCAAGCTTTGGAAAACCAGAGACAATCCTAAAGCTATTTGGCGGTCAAGGAACCATCAACGTGAATTCCTGGGCTCCAGACAGCAAGCAGTTCGCTTTCGTCATCTACGAGAAATAAGGAATAAATTCGCCCCGGATTCTTCGTGTCTTCAGCACACAGAATGACAGTGGATCAAGGCCCCCGAGCAACGCCGAGGGGACTTCGGCGAATTTTGCTACCTTGGACAGACTTTTTCTTGCGAGAAAAATTATACCTTTGGTATATGCCGCAGGATATTAACGCCCTCATCAAGAAATATTCCCCTCTTATGGATGAAACCTCCGAAATTTTTCGGGAGCTTGCCATCTTCTTCGGGGGAAGTTCAAAAATCGAAGTCCACGCCGGCGACCTCCCGAAGTTTCTGGGCCACAAGCGGCTCTATCGGGTCATTAAACTGAAGGGCGAATCCTACAAGGATTGCGTCTACCAGCTGGTGGACGACCATCCCGAATCTATGGAAGCCTTGGGGATGTTACGCTACTATAAGGCTCCCGCTGGCCGTATCCAGTGGGAAGAGATCGAAAAGGCAGAAACCGCCATAGGAAACGAACTGACGGTAAATGCCTACGGCTGGATGCCAGACGCATGGACCGTATTTGAAAAAAACGCCGACCAGCAGGCCGACGCAGATTCTCATGAGCTTGTAGCCATTCTGGCTTTTGACTTCGGGGATTAACCTTACAATGTCACCCTCGGCAAGCCCGAGGGTTTCACCGCAAAGGCCTATGCAAGATTCGGCAAGCCCGAGAGCTTTAGGTGTATCAAATCTCTACGGTTTCACGAACTCAAACAGCGTAATGCCAGGAAGTTTTCCTTTGCTGTTCTTCAGGTAATCCACCAGGGGCAACTCCACCACTTCCTTCTTGAGGGAGGAGGCATGACGGACCCGCGGAAGCTCTCCCGGAATGCAAACTACAAAGCCCGTGTGGTACGCATCTATTTTGCTGTTCTTGGATATAAAAGCGATTCCCAAAACAAGCAATGGTCCTTCGTATGGCTTTGCCATCAATTCGACAGCCTTGTCGTAAGGCAAGTAGCGAATGTTTACCTGCGGGTCTTCCGCAGGGGAGCCGTTTACAAGGTACTTCAAATTCTTGCCGCTAAAGAAAGCGTTCTTTGGCAAAGTGCGAACAATGGTCGTGTCCCCTTCCAAGGGAATCACCCGGGCAAAGCCGCCGTTTTCCACCCAGTCCGCCACCATATAATGTTTGCGGTAGCTAAAGTCGATTTGACCGTCAAAGTAGCGGATCTTCTGGTGGATGCTAAAGATGGAATCGGGATCGGTCGCCATAGCCATGGCAAGAGCGTGTTCCACATAGGTTACGCAATCCACAGAATCCATATAAACCAGAGGTTTCGTATCCACATCGCCTAGATAGCCTTCACCCATAGGGCCCAGTAAATACGGGCGACCAAGAAGCCTTCCAGAAAAGAATTCCAGACGGGCAGACAAGTCGCTCATATTGCTCGCCTCCTGCCACATGGACTTCATTTCCATCAAGGAATTGTAATTGTCGTTCGCCTGGGAAATCAGGCGCATCCACAAGGTATCAATCACATCCTTGATGACAGCATCGGGATTTCTCTTGGTGTCATTCATATACATGGCGGCAACCAGAGTATCTCCGTCCAAAGTCTGGATGTAACCCACCAGGCCGTGAACTTCCGCAATGTACCCCGTCTTAAAGCAGGTGAGCCACGGGTATTCCAGATTCTTGAAGCGGGAACTGCCAGAGCCCACTCCAGGGCTTGCCAAGCTACGGATGAAATATTCGGACTTGGGGTGACGCGCCATATAAGCCAACAGCCTTGTTTCTGAGGAAGGCTTCAGGCGGTTCTTATAAGAAAGACCGCTTCCATCATAAATTTCAAAGTCAGCCGTGTCAATCCCGATTTCGGTCAGGAACTTCTGCTCCAGCGCCTTGCCAGTCTCTACGCTTCCTTCGCCGTAGAATTCCGCGCCCATATTGCGCAACAAAGTTTCCGCATGGTAGTTCTGACTTTTCTGGTTAATTTCATCCAGCATGCTTAACAACGGTGCAGCGGAAAACTCAAACTTCCTCAGGTTGGAACCCGCCTGCACATCGGCGTCCTCCACCACAATGCCGCGGTCCTTCAAGGCCTTTCTGAAGGCAGCCTCAAAGTACAGCACCGGGTTTCTGATAGGGAACGCAATCTGGACGGAATCGTTTTCAATATCAAAGTCGCCGTTCAACGTTACCACGTTACTTACAGGATTCAGGGAGTATTCCCATTTCAGCCTCTTGCGACGCTTTTTCTTTCCAACGGGCTTTTCTGCGGTCTTCAAGTTATTCTTGATTTCCGTGTACCCTACGTCAGGTTCCACAGAAACTTCAGCCAAGTCCCCCACCTTCTTGCCGGGCTTTATCTTCAAAAGACCACAGTTATCGTTGAAGCTTAATGGAGCAATTTCTGCACCGTACCAGGAGTCAAAATATCTCTTGTACCAATGATCAGGATTGGCCTTCCATGGACCCTTGTAATAGGAGCTGTCAAGGACAATTTTTCCCCGAAGGGTGTCCACGCCTACCGACTTGATAGAATCCGCCATGGCGTGAAGCATGTAAAAAGCATCGGTGTAGAATCGTCCCGAAATGTTGGGATCCCCCTGGCCACGAACAGTCACCGTACCGGTAAACACCTTGTTTGCAGCGGTCCCATCCAGCGAGATCAAGGTCTTTGGTTCATAGGTCAGCGGCAAGTAGTGAATGGCGGTCGCCGTGGTCAAGGTCTTGAACGTACTTGCCGGAATAAATTTTTCATCGCCGCGAATGCTAACCAGTTCCGCCCCCGTCTTTAGGGAACGGACAGACAATCCAAAGCGGGATTCTGGAATCACGGAATCCACATACGCCTGAAAGTCAGAAATGTTGAGCCCCGCGACGGCCCACACACAAAGGGAACAGACTAAGAGAAATATTTTCTTCATAACGCTATTTTCTTTTTTGCCCCATGAAAAACACTACAGCAAATCGAACGACCATCAAGAGGAAAGCCACTCCAAGCAAAACACGGATTACAAGGCTTTCCTGCTTGCGAGAAACCGTTTCAACTTTTTCCAACAAGTTCAAGTTGGCGGGCTTTACTTCGGGGGGAACATCAGCAAGCATACTTTCGACAGACGACTGGGAAAGAGTTTGAGTCGTATCCGCCTTCAAGATGGAATTAATCTTGCGGTCGGCATCCAACACGAGTTTTGCAAATGCGGCATTACGTCTGGGTCCCGGCTCCAGCTGCGATGCGGTCGTCCCCATGTCATTTGCCATAGAAATCAAGACCGAGTTCACCCCGACCCACTCCGGAATGTTGAGGAAACTGCGACCATTTTCCAGATTGCTAATCAACTGAGAGTAGCGGGCATCCTGAAACCATATCCGGACAAGGCTTTGATCCGAGGGAAGAAATCCAATCCGGCGGGAGTATGCATCCAGGTTATCCGCACGGAGCAAATACACCAGCAGCCTATCGGCAAGTTTTCGCCTGGAGGAATTCGCCTTGCTGGACAAGGCCAGATGGCTTCCGCCCACGAAGGCGAATTTTCCCGCGGGGCCTGCCGGGAAGGGAATCATCATGACACCGTCGCCGGCAATAGGCAAGGACCTTAGGCCCCCTTCCTTCTCGGAAAATTCCAACTGGCGGATTAGCTCAGAGGTTCCGTACACCATCAGCTGTTCAGAATGAACAAAGCGGAAGGCATTCTCCGCAGAGTTGTCCGTAAGGCTGTGTGGGGCGATTTCCTTATCCCCCAGGATAGCCGCATAAACAGCCAAGCCCTTTAAGGTGGCGGAGTCCAGCAAGCCACTGCGGAAACCGTCCTCCGTAGGGAAGACAAAGTCTCCCCCATATCCCCAGATGACAGGGGCCATCTGCTGCGGGCCGGTCCAGTCCTTTCTGGAAGGCAAAGCAAAAGGATCCATCCGGCGACCGTGAGAATTTGTCAAGTCGCTTCGTCCCACTTCGCGAAGGGTTCCCCTGAACGATTCAAAAGAATTCACGTTGGATTCGTTAATCTCTAGAGTCCGCCAGATGCGTTCGTTAACGTAAAGGCCTCGCACATCCAAGAACCAGGGCATGGAATACACCTTCGGGTCATTCCCTATGTGGGCTGCCTTCATGCCCACAGCCATAAAGCGGGAAGAATCCACCTTGTCCAGCAAATGACCGAGGGGGCGTATCCCACCTGCCGAAGCAAAATAAGGCACCCAGGTTGAACCCAGCTGCACAACATCGGGATAACTTGCTGCAGAATCCGACAAGGCATAGGCGATTTCGTCAAACGCAGAATTCCAATCCAGGACTTTGATTTTAATTACCGTACCCGATTCCCTCTGGAAATCGCCCAATATTTTCTTTAGCGCCTTTTGAGCTCCGGAGCCATTGTCGATAACCCAAACATTCAGGGAATCCGCCTGGGGCATGGCACGCAACTCAGGAACGGCAAAAACATTTACCGCACAGAACAAAGCCGCACAAGCTAAAAACTTCAACCCCAAGAATTTAATCCGCATCGACAATAGTCCAAAATTACTTAGACAGCTTCATGAAATCTTCAAAATACTTGGGATAAGTCTTGTTGACGCAAGATGGATCCAGAATGGTCACGGGAACTCCACCCAGAGCCACCAGGCTAAAGCACATGGCCATGCGGTGGTCGTTGTAAGTTGCGATGGAGGCGTTTTCCACCAACTTTTCAGGCGGCGTGATTTCAATGAAGTCATCTCCGGCGACAACCTGGGCGCCCACCTTACGAAGTTCGTTGGCGATGGCGGTAATGCGGTCCGTCTCCTTCACCTTCCAGCTGGCAATGCCGCTAATGCGGGTCTTGCCCTTGGCAAAAAGAGCCAGAGGCGCCACCGTCATGGCAGCGTCCGGAATATCGTTCAAGTTCATATCCACACCGTTGAGGGGCGCTCCTTCGCATTCCACCCAGTCGGGCCCCATGGTCACCTTGGCACCCATAGCTTCAAGAACCTTGGTAAAGGCGATATCGCCCTGACGGCATTGGTCACCTACGCCCAGCACCCGAACGTGCCCACCGGTAATGGCGGCGGCGGCCAGAGGGTAGCTGGCAGAACTGGCGTCACTTTCCACCATGTAATCCCCGGGACTCCGGTATACACCCTTGGGTACATAGAAGTCCGTGAGGCCTTCGCGGCGCACCTCAATTCCAAAATGCTTCATCACATCCAGAGTCAGCAATATGTAGGGGACAGAAATCAGCTGGCCCTCCACATGAATGTGCATCTCGCTTTCGGCGTAAGGGGCACAAATCAAAAGTGCGGTAAGGTACTGGCTGGAAATGTTTCCGCGGACGCTTACGGTACCGCCCTTCAGGCCGTGGGCCTTGATACGCACCGGCGGAAAACCTTCTTTTTCCGGATAAGTCACGTCGGCACCCAAAGTCAACAAGGCATCCACCAAGTCACGGATGGGACGTTCCTTCATGCGGTCGATGCCCGTCAAGTTGAACTCCCCTTCCCCTAGTGTCAATGCGGCGCAAAGCGAACGCATGGCTGTTCCTGCGTTACCCAAGAACAGGTCCGCCACAAAGTCACCGTCCACATTTTCGGGGGCGTTCAACGGGCCACCGTTTCCAACAACCACTGCTTCCGTAAAATCTTCGGACATCTGGATCTTTACGCCCAGTTCCTTGAGGGCTTCGCCCATATACCGCGTATCATCGCTGCGCAGCAAGTTATGCAGCCGTGTCGTCCCCTGAGCCAGAGCGGAAATCAAAAAAACGCGATTGGTAATGCTCTTGGAACCGGGAACCCGGATTTCTCCGTTGTAGGAACTCAAGGCAGGCAGCTGAATCGAGGCAGGTCTAGAATTTTCGGTAGCCATAAGTCAAAAAATTTATGTAGTTTCAAAAGACGAAGACAAAGATAGAAATTACATGGTCGATTCTTTTCCAGCGAGGTTCATATGAATAACGAAATCACCGATATGGATTTTTCCGTTCGCTTTTCGGATTGCGATGAATACAGCCGTCTGCAACTTTCCAGGCTGTTCCAGTTCATGGAAGAAGCCGCCCTCGTAGATGCAGAACGCAACGGATACGGACTCTGGAAACTGATGAAGGCTGGCTACACCTACGTCATCACCCGCTTGAAGGTTCGCCTGAACCACGCCGCCCTTCTGGGCGAAAACCTGAAAGTCAGCACCTGGACCAAGGAGCTTTATAAGGACAAAGTAGCGCTAAAGGATTTTTCCATTGTAGACGGACAAGGCCATCAGCTGGTGGAAGGCACATCCTCTTGGCTCCTCGTAAATTTAACCACAGGTAAATCCGAGGCACCCTCCAACAGTCCGTTTCCCATTCCCCTACATCCGGGCAAGAACGCCATGCCCGAAATGCTTGACATCCTGCCTCCTGGCGAAAGCCCTCGGGTAGTCTACCAGGAACAGGCCCGCAATAGCGACATGGACGTTAACCATCACGTAAACCACTGCCGTTACGTGGACTGGGTCATGGACTGCCTCTCCCGAGAAGAACTGAAGGAACGAGGAATACGTTCCCTGCAGTTGAACTTCATCCACCAAGTTCCCCTCGGGGAGAAAGTGAACCTGGTCCGGTTCAAGGACACCAACCATCACGCAGTCATCTTCGGGATGAACGCCGCCGACATGGAAAAAGACCCGCTGACCGCCCGCTGCCACTTCCAAGCCCGCATTGGATTCAAGGACTAAAGTTCTCCCCACGGCAAGCGATTCGGCACGCTCACCAACCAAAGCGAAGCCGAAAGGACAAGCTGTTTTATTCCTGAACAACTCCTACTCCGGGAATTATCTTGAAGGTAACGCTCCCGTCCAAATCAGTCCGTAAGATGGAGGAACTGCGGGTAGAGTCCGCCGGGTCTCCTAGAACGTACTGAAGTTTTCGCATAACGCTTTCCGCGGGATGCCCATAGCTGTTTCCCGCCCCCACGCTAATGACCGCCTGTCGCGGCGACACGCCGTTCAAAAACCTCAAGGAGCTGCTACCCGCAGAACCGTGGTGCCCCACCTGCAATAAATCTGCGGACAAGTCAACGTTCATCTCCAGCAGGCGATTCTCTCCCACGGAGTCCAGGTCTCCTGTGAGCAGCACAAGCCCGCGGCCACCCGACGAAACAACCTGCGGGACGTTTCCTGACGGTACAGCCAGCGGGACACCGCCCGACGATACGAACCGCGGGACGTTTCCTGATGGTACAGCCCGAGGGACACCGCCGGCTCCATCCGACGTTTCCGCCCGCAGGACGATACTTGCGTGATTCTCCCCCACCGCCATGTATTCCGGAGGCCAAAGACACTCAAACCGCAGTTCCGACCCGAGCGCCAGACGACCGCCGCGTCCCAAGGTATCTACCGGAACCTTCAAGCGGCGAGCCGCCCGAAGTACGCTGTCCCTCAGAAATCCGCCCGACGTATCCGGCCCCACAATCAACCTGCGGATATGCACCCGGGGCGACGCCACCTCCCGCCGTTCTTCCCATGTACCTCCCCGCCGATTTTCAAACGCTCCTTCCCCAGGTCCCCCGAGGGAAAACACCTCCAGCAGCCCTCCGAAATGGTCCCGATGGTTGTGGCTCACCACCACCCACTCCAGCGTGTCCACCCCCCGAGCCACCAAGGAATCCACCACTCCCGCAGAATCAGGACCTGCGTCAAACAGAGCGTATTGGCCCTCCTGCTCCAGCAGTACCGCAAGACCCTGTCCTACATCCAAAAATACCAGAGTCGCCTCCTTTTTACTGACGTCCTCGCCCGGATCGTTCACACACCCCCATAATCCCAGCGCCAGCAAACAAAAAAGCTTCCAAAACAACGATTTTCCGTTTTCAGAACCTTGCATACAGACTCCTTTTGTCAAAAGTTCCTCCTATATACACGTTGTTCAGCGCTCATTTGAACGAACTTAATGCATTTTTTTACTATCTTTTACAGAAATGGACGGTCTGAACCGCCTTTTTTGCACAACGAGGTCATCATGCAATTACCTAAGTACAAGAAAAAGAAGCGTATTAAGTTGAAAGTCTGCCAGGAACCGGGCTGCGGCCGCGAATTCTGGGGCCATCCGATCGCCAAGTACTGCGAATTGCACCGCGACATCAAGCAGCGCCAGAAGCAGAAGAAGGACATCGAGAACATCGAGTCCAAGAACATCATCTTCCGCCACAATTACACCGAGGCCATGGACCTGACCTTCAGATGCTGCCTGGAAGGTTGCAACGACAAGTTCACCATCCGCATCTTCCCCAAGCAGTACATCTATCCGCGTTTCTGCGACGAGCATCGCAACGACTTCAAGCGCTCCAACTTCCTGCGTATCATGTCCAAAATGAAAAACGGCTAGTTTTTTGACATTTTTTTCATTGCCACCCTTGAAAGTTGGGGTGGCTTTTTTATATTTGGCACACATTCATGGTGGATGTAGCTCAATTGGTTAGAGTCCCAGATTGTGATTCTGGATGTTGTCGGTTCGAGTCCGGTCATCCACCCTTAAAAAAGTCCTGTGGAAACACAGGGCTTTTTCGTTTCTTGTAACTTTACCTTATTTTTTCAATTAAATTGTATTAAAAGGTTTTGCTCTTATGATTCGTTACAAAGTTATTCTTACAGCCGTTTTGCTGGTGGTTATAACGTTTTTCGTTTCCATCGCAATTTCTTACAATACCGTGGCTAAAATGACCAGCCACGCCAGCAAGGAAAATGCAACCATCCTCGCAAGCAAAATCTACGATAACATCAACGCACAACTGCAAAAACCTATCATCGCGGCAACCGCCCTCTCCAGGTCAGAATGGCTAATCGACCTTCTGCAAAACGAGGACAAGTATTCCTCCAAGGAAATCGAAAAAAAGTTGAAGAAAGCCTTCGAGAATTTTGATCTCAACACCGAGTACAACACCATATTCGCCGTCTCCGAAAAAAGCCGCCGCTATTACACTCAAAACGGCTTCAACAAAATCGTCAATCCCGAGACCGACAGACACGACATCTGGTACAAGCAATTTCTGGACCTGAACCAAAAATACGACTTCGACATCGACATAGACGAAGTCAACAACAACATCTGGACCGTATTCCTGAACAGCCGTATAGAAAATAGCGACGGCACCTTGCTGGGCGTTGGCGGCGTGGGACTGCAAATGACAGAGTTGCAGCAGACCCTGACCTCCATAGAAAACGATTACAACATTCAAATCAACCTGGTGGACTCCAGCGGACTCGTCCAAGTGGACGTCAACGACACACTCATCGAAAACAAGTCCCTAAACAACATCTCCCTTGATAAACGAGGAAAAGACTTCCTGTTCACAAAGACAGACAACGGCTATGTCATCACCCGGTATATGGACGCCCTGGACTGGTATCTTGTCATCCGAAATGACGAAGACATCACCAAGAAGACCTTGACCGAAATCGTCCACAACCACATTCTCGTCGCAGTCATCATACTGCTGATTATCCTGATTGTATCATCCCTGGTCATGAAACGGAGCCAGGATAAATTTGAGGAAAAAGTTTCGTTCAACAGCTACAGACAGCTCGCCAAAATCTACAAGGCAATGTTCCTTCTTGACCTTAGGGAAAACACCACAATTATCATAAAACTCAACATGGAACACATCCCGCAAGAAGAAAAAATCAACCATCAAAGAACACGGGAAACCATGCGCGAAAAAATCCTAAAGAACGTGGAAGACCCCTATCGCGATGCCATGCTGGATTTCGTCAACGAGTACACTCTGATAGACCGCCTAAAAGCAAACAATTCCATCACCTGCGAGTTCAACGACAAGTACATGGGCCGCTGCAGGGCAAGATTCATTTCCGCATCCGACAACCTGGATAAGGAACAGAAGGTCATCTTCGCCATAGAAGATATTGATTGCGACTGCTAAAAAAAAGTTACCCACCCACGGGTGGTTTTCTCTATACCAAGAAAAGCCCCGCGGACGAATCCGCGGGAGCCTCCTCTCGAGAGACCTCCTAACCCTGAGCTTTCGAGACTCCTCCTAACCACAAAACTTTTTGGACATTACTGATTCTTGATGCAACGGACTCCCATCATGTATGGGTAAATACCTGCAGGGCCATAATCGTCAGCTTCGTAATACTCGTATTCAAAGTCCCCGAAATTGAGTCCACCACTAATCAATGAGGCACGTAGCTCCACATAGGTTCCGTCAAATCCGACGTCCGTATCGTCAAAGCTGGGGATGTTCGCATAACGACCTGTATACCCATAAGATGTATTAGGAACAGCCGAAAATTCTATTACATCACTGGCTCGATTATAAAGGTTGAATCTCCCCAAATCCACCTGGCGAACCTTCGCTCCGATCCACGAATCCTTCTTCATAAGTTTTACTGCCAAATGTTCATCATCCCCAATATATTCAGCCAGGAGATTCCAGTCCTTCGCTGACGGGATCCTCCAGCCATCAGGACAAATACCCTGATGATTTTGAATATCCACAGATTCCAACATTTTCTTGTGGTTTAACGTTAAATTCACACAGGTATAATAGACTCCTAGGCTATCATGTTCATAAGATTCGTTACTAAACCATTCGATACACTGCTCCAAATCTCCATCAAAATTATGCATGACTTCACTAGATAAAACCTCTTCAACAAAACCCGCCGTATCTAGCTGCATAACACTAGCCCAGGTATAAAGGCGCCCATATATTTCGCAGTTTTCATGAGAATCAACCATAACGCACTCAGATCCGGGTTCATCAAACTTTAGGTCTTCGGCCATCCAGGTCTGAACAGAACCGTTTACTGTAAAGGTCGTGGTCTTGTAAACATGGCCATCACGAGAGTCCGTCATAGTCCCAACGGAATGTTCGACCTCAAGAACGTACCAGCCCCAAAGACCATCAGAACATTTCAGGCCTAGGCCATACTTATTAATTTCGTTAGTCGCTTTACCAAAATCATGTTCACCTGCACGAACAATTTGCCCGTCATTCGATTCTTCGCAACGACCTAAACCTGCATCCACAGCAAAATAATTAGTCACAAATCTTTCAACCTGATCGACAATTTCATCTCTGGGTTTTTCTAGGCCCAGGGACAGCCAGAACGGATCGTTATGAATTTCGTTATTCCTGACAAATTTTCTCATATCACGAGCAACAACGTTATTGTCGGAAATGGACGGAATATCCATTAGATAGGTCGCAACAAGAAGCAAATGGTCGGACTTTGAATTTCCGTAAACATCCATTCGTCCAAAGTTTTCGTACTCCCCATAAATTCCTATGGAAGCAAGAACATCCTCTTCTGCCTGCGCCATTGCAGACTCAACGCTAGCACCGGATTCCACCAGCTTCTTGACCTGATAATATTTCCAAGCTGTCAGAATATTCACGTTAGATGCTGTGGGATTTTTCGCATCAATAATCGCATGCATCTTATAGCGACTCTGTTCAAGTAAATCTTCAGTGTAACCGAGTTCCAACAGTCTCGATTCGTCTACATCGGAAACATCTACTTCCAACAATCCATATCGCCAGCCCTTGCTTTCTATTTCCACTTCATAGCCATAATCATTTATGGATCCAACAGAACACCTATCGCTAATCGCCAAGGTCTCTGAATCCAGCGTGCAGAAACACACCTTTTTCAGGTAAAGACTAGATCCATTAATTGTCGACTCAATAGCAGCCGAATCCAAAGATTCCAAATCAAAAGAACCCATGCTTCTACGGATCTGCCCTTTCAAACTGGAGACGTCATATTCTCCCTCTGCAATGCTGGTTTCCTCTGAAACTCCATTGGCCACATTGCCGCCATTGTCTGTACAGCCCATCATTGCCACGACTGCAGCAGTCATCAAGCACGCGCCACTTGCGGCAGCAAAGCCTGCACCTATCTTTTTGAACAACTTCTTCATGATAATCCTCCTATTTCTTTTCCCCTGAAATTTTTTGAGACAAGGGAAAGAGCTGCATATTCAAGCGATAGACTCTTTCCATTTTATCGTCGGCCATGGCAATGTCAGCCACGCTCTTTCTAAACTCAGCAATCTTCTGGACCACCTTTTCGTAGGACTTTTCAGAAAGCCCCATGGTAAGACCGGAGAAGTGGCGTTCCTTCTGGGAGACGTTCTCGATGGTATCCAACGCCAGTTCCCCCATCTGACGGTGCATTCCGCGGACCGCCACCGGAGTCACCTCCATAGGGCCTGTAGTCACAAACTGTTCTGTTTGACGGTAGCTGCCATCAGACTTTTTTTCGAGAAGGCCAGCCTTCGTCAAAAAAGCGAGAACATCTGAAACCTCTGCCGCAGTAATTTTTGGCATACAAGCCTTGGCGATGACCAAAGGTTTTGCACCAGCCATGGCAGGAGCCAGTTCGCGGATCACAGGATTTTTCCAATCGCTGAAGAACCTGAAGGAATCCCCTTCAACAACGGTCGCCTTGTGGGCTGCAGCGATGCTGAGCATCTCATTGAAGTACATACGCCTCGATTCATCATCCTTGGCGTGGTTCAAGTCTACCAAGACCTTGAAGTATTCCACTTCCCAGTCTTTCAGTTCCATGGCAACAGCAACACGCTCCACGGCAGCGTCGCTCAGATTATACACGCCCTGGGAAACCATCTTGAGGTACACTGGCGACGAGAACCCGGCGCTCTTTGCGAAATCACGCCAGGTAAACGCACGACGGGCCTTTCGATCCATGTAGTAATCAGCGATATACCTACGGTAATCCGTATATTCAATAATTTTTTTCATTGGGACCTCCTATTCCCCTAATCCCAAATTTACCAAGTAAACAAGAAAAAGCAATATTTCACTATACAGGACATTAAGATTTTTGACGAATTTGAAAGAAATTTTGTATCGTGCAAATTTTCAACAAGATATTACGATACAAAAAGTCAGTAAGCGCCTTTTTACTATATTCTTATACGCATTTAGAAAAGCCCGGCGGCGGAGGTTGCAAGTTACACGGCTGGGAACATGAACCCTTTTTGCAAAAATACTGGATAGCTGTCAGGAACATCACTTGATCGAGAGAAGCCTCGCTTCCAGGTAACGCCAGGGTAGGCCCCTGCCAGTAGTTTTGCAGAATCATCCCATTTCACTGTTTTTAATTTGGTGGTGACGGCCACCAGAATTTCCACGCATCATGCATAGTCGTATGGTGCATTCACCTATTGACTTTCATTTTCGAGATATGTATATTATGCATATAGAAAAAGAGATTGAGTGGAATGCCGAAAAAGCGGAACTGCTCTGGAAAGAACGAGGCGTCGATATGAACGAAATTGCAAGCCTTCTAAAAGAAGATAAATATTTCGCCATTGAAGACGTCCCAAACCAAAAATTACATCCTGGACAAAAAATGTTTGTTCTCGCCTATAACGATTACACGTTTTGCGTTCCTTTTGTTAAAGACGAGGAAACTGTATTTATCAAAACAGCATTCCCATCACGTTTTTACCATAAAATATATGGAGGAAACAATGCCTAGAAGAAAGTTGCAACCTAGCGATTTTGAGCCTCTTGACGAAGAAGAAAGAATTCTCATGGAAGCCATCGAAAGAGGGGATTTCAAGAGGGACTACGAGACCGAAGAAAGATTTCGTAAGATGAAATTAGTTGTCAAAGGTCCTGTCGCTCGCAACGTCACCATCCACATGCAGCAAGAAGATATTGACGGCATGAAGAAAAAGGCGGAACAGGCAGGGATCCCCTACCAGACACTGATCAATTCCGTTATCCATCGATATCTAAACGGCGGAATCATTTTAAAGGACGCCATCTAAATCGTTCTAAAAACAAAGGAGCCTCGCAGAAATGCGAGGTTTTCTTTTTGTCACTCAAGCACAAAATGATAAAGTTTATTCCTCAGACTCCCATTTTAGAATGGGATAGCCATTGTTCACTTCAGGATCATAGGCAAAATCCTCGCCTAGCAGTTCAGCAAATTCATCAGACTTCATTTCGCTTTCTGTTTTCGAAGTCGCGACTCCGCCGCCATTATTCAAGCCAAACGGTTCCTGTTCACCCTGCTTTAAGTAATAGTAGTCCGCCATGGTGGTGTTATAGTTATAGCCAATCATAAGACCCACAAGGGAATCGCCATCGACCTTGCCGGTAGAATATGCGGAGCTGGTAATGCCTTCAGAATTGGAGCCGAATACACCGCCGACGCGCCGAGTTCCAGAAATATCGCCCGTATTATACAACGATGTTGTAGAGGACGAAATCAAACTGCCCACAATTCCAGCAACGAGCTCTATTCCTTCTACTGAAGCTAGATTCGCTGCACGAGTAATTTTTATTTGATTACCCAATCCAATTATTCCCCCAACACTTTTTTCACCAACAATATTCCCCTCATTCTTTGCAAACTCTAATGTTGTTATTACACTATTTCCGGATATGTTTGGACTAGCATAACCAGCTACTCCAAAAATGCCTCCCACATTATTAACGCCCACAACTTCAGCATAATTTTCAGCATACTTACAAGTCAACAAATAAGAACTCACATAAGTATATCCTGCACGCCCCGAAATTCCGCCAACTATATTCCTACCCTCGACCCCACCATAATTGTACAGGGAATCAATATAAGCGCAATGCGAATTTCCCATTACCCCACCAACTTCATCTCGTCCCTTTACGTCTCCATGATTCTTAGAATTTTTGACATACACTGTCTTAGACGATGCACACTTTGCCAAACCGGCAATTCCTCCTACATAGTCAGAAGGACTCGTAACGGAAGCACGGTTTTCAACCTTAGATACGGATCCAAAAACAGCGCCAACGATTCCAGCAGTATAATTCCCCCCTTGAACCCAAGAATTCTCAACAACGAAATTTTGAATAGTTCCACTTGAATGCCCAAACAGCCCATTATGTGTACTCGTGGTATTAATAAACATACCGCTAATAGTATGTCCATCCCCATCAAAATTTCCAGCAAACGCAATGCTAGAGTTTCCAATGGGAGTCCACTTATGGAGCTTTGCAGAATCTGCCACAAGCCCGCCATTTTCATCAATAACTTTTCCGTCATTCAAAATGATATCAGCACCGAGCTTGTAATACTTTTCAAGATAATCCTTGTCCTTCGCACCAACAACAAAAGACAAGTGAGCCAGCTGTTCCGCAGTCAAGATAACATAGGGACTGAGTTTCGTTCCAGAGCCACAGGCGAATTCCTTTGCGGTAGTTCCATCCCAAGGTTTTCCCGATTCGCCAATGCAGCCCTCGTCAATTTCGTCAGCAGGATTTTCAGCATCAACATTCCGACTAGAAGAGCTTTTGCCCTTGCTGCTAGAGCTTGCTATTTCATCGACATCATCGGAAATAGAGCCTGAAGTCGGTGTGGAACAAGCCAACATCATTGCAGATGCCACAAAACCGAATAGAATAAAACCGCGTAAATACATGTCACATCTCCTACTCTAGTCAAAATACCTTTTTTCCTAGAAAAATTTTCCTTAACAAACAAAAAAGTCCGGCCTTATGAGGGTCGGACCTTTTTAAGAAAGCTGTGAAGCCTTACTTTAGCTGAGTCGGCTAATCATGTAACCAGCGCAAACTGCGGTACCGATCACGCCAGCCACGTTGGGGCCCATAGCGTGCATCAAGAGGAAGTTCTGCGGGTCGTACTTAGCGCCTTCAACCTGAGAAACGCGGGCAGCCATAGGCACTGCAGAAACGCCAGCAGAGCCAATGAGCGGGTTCACCGGATTCTTGGGAGAGCACTTGTTCATGATCTTAGCGAGGAAGAGGCCTGCAGCGGTAGAGAAGCCGAATGCAACCACGCCCATAGCGATGATCATGAGGGTCTGGGGGCGCAGGAAGATGTCGGCAGACATGGTGAGGCCCACAGAAGTGCCAAGGAAGATGGTCACGATGTTCATGAGTTCGTTCTGACCGGTCTTGACGAGACGATCAACAACGCCAGATTCCTTGAAG
>JAZRXW010000086.1:0-16256 GCA_045600425.1 Fibrobacter sp. | reverse complement strand
CTGTTGTAGATATGGATATTGGAATCAAACAGAACTTCAAAAAAAATTTTCGGACATTCTAATAAAAGCAGGTGCTGATACAACTCTTGTTAAATACGTCCACTTTAATCCTTAAATTAATTTTGCAAGCGAAATCCTATTTGGGTTTCGCTTTTATATAGCCCGACCCCGGCAAAGCCGGGGGAACGCCCAAATTCCGAAGTGGCTGACTTCTGCGCTCTCGTCAAGGAAAAGTGAGCAAGTGAGTGTCGCGAAAGGCTGCTTGCAGACTGTCAGGACCGAGCCGCAACGGCTGGGACTCCGTAGGAGTCCAATTCCTCGCTATGACTGCAGACGACCGCAAGGTTGTACGTTAATCATCCACACGTTATGCCGACGAAAGTCGGCATCAGCAGATTCTGACCTGCGTCAGAATGACGTATAGAAAAGGCAGGCTCGCAAGGGTCAGCCTTTTTGATTTGCCTATGAATCCTAAATTTTCATCATTTTTCAAATTGTCGTTTTTTGACAGCGGTATGACTATATATTTTAAGCAGAACAAATCTGAGGGCACCATCATGAAAACCACGGTTCTTGACATAAAAAAGAAAAATCTTGCGGACCTAGCTAAATACCAACGCA
Source organism: Fibrobacter sp. (assembly GCA_045600425.1). Classification (GTDB taxonomy): domain Bacteria; phylum Fibrobacterota; class Fibrobacteria; order Fibrobacterales; family Fibrobacteraceae; genus Fibrobacter. The sequence goes on along the minus strand of JAZRXW010000086.1, from coordinate 15,635 downwards.
AATTATGGGCAAAACCCAAACTCACTTATCTTTTTCTTGAAGTGACTGATTGTTGCAATTTGAATTGCAAACATTGTGGAAGCAGATGTCTATCAACGAATCGAAACTTTATGTCTTTTGAATCCGCAAAAAAAGTATTGGACGACGTCGCCAACAAATTTGACTCTTCGCAAATAATGGTCTGCATTACTGGCGGAGAACCTCTTTTAAGTAAAGATTTATTCAAGATTATTAACTATTCCAAGTGTTTAGGTTTTTCCTGCGGCATGACGACTAACGGAACATTACTGACACACGCCGTAGGTTTGCAACTGAAAGAAGTCGGACTTGATACGATCTCAATCAGTCTTGACGGGCTTGAAAAAACACACAACGATTTCCGATGCAATCCAAGGGCTTTCCGTCTTGCGATGGAAGGAATTCAAAATGCGAAAAAGGCAGGATTGGACCCAGAAGTTGTGACAGTCGTCCATAAGGGAAATCTGGAAGAACTGGATATCTTGTTTGAATTTCTCCGCGAAATACAAATTACTTCCTGGAAAATTGCAAACATGGACCCAATCGGCAGGGCAAAAGAAAATTCGCCAATGCTTCTTGACGCACATGAATACAAGATGCTTCTTGATTTTGTCAAACGAATCCGGTTTAGTTCAAACAACACCATGGAAGTGAATTTAGGTTGTTCGCACTATCTCGGGTTGCAGTACGAGCACATGGTTCGCGATTTCTATTTCCAGTGTAGCGCCGGAACGAAAATCGCAAGTGTCATGGCAAACGGCGATATCGGAGCATGCCTCGACATTGAGCGAAACGAGGCGACAATACAGGGCAACATTTACAAGGACTCTTTTGTAGATGTCTGGAAAAAACGTTTTGAAATTTTCCGTCAAAACAAAGCTGAATTAAATCCGCAATGCAACAAGTGTAGCGAAAAAGATTTTTGTATGGGAGATTCAACCCATACGTGGGATTTCAAGAGCAATGAGCCCAACTACTGTGTTTTCAAAATGATGGAGGACCACCATGGCTGAGAAAAAAAGAATACCTAAAGGTTACCGAGACATCTGCGGCAATTGCCAAGCAGAACTCTTAAAGGGAGCTTTATACTGCGACCTTTGCGGCACCAAAAGAGGCGAAGGTGAATTCAAGCCGATTGAAAATTTAATAGCACCACTTTATGGCCCGCCATCAGAAATCAAGCAACATTGCAGTTCCTGCGACTACTCATGGCAAAGAATTGGCGTTGGTATAGAAAAATCATCGTATTGTCCCAAATGCAAATCACCTTCAATTGAGGTTTTAGAAAGGATATCTGTTTTCAAAATGATGGAGGACAACCATGGTTGATAAAAAAAGAAAAAACAAAAAAGATTGCTGCAAAAATTGCAATGAACCCCTTCCAAAGGATGCCACCATCTGCAATCAGTGTGGCACAAAAAAAGGCGATGGAGAATTTAAGCCCTCCAGAAACAGGGCTCGATTTATTTACGGTCCGCCAATAACGATTGTACAGCATTGCAGTGCCTGCGATTTCAAATGGAAAAAATACGGTATGAGTATAAAAGAAGCAACTCGTTGCCCCAATTGCAAATCGCCTTCGATTGAAGTTCTAGAAAGACACCCTCCCAAAAAAACGAGAAAAACTCCACCAAAAGACTCAGACCGATAGAAAACACAGAAAAGGCAGGCTCGCAAAGAGTCTGCCTTTTTTGAAGTCTTCGAAAATAACAGGTCCAAATCTTCGTCAAGACAACCTACGGCAAGTCCCCTTTATTGACTCCATAGAACTTGATGTCGTCAATCCAGATTTCCGTATCGAAATAGGCGGGAACCGCAATGTTTGTCACTTGCTTACTGACAAATTCCCAGCCCATGTTTCCGTAGGTGCTATCTCCCTTCATAAAGTCAGAAGGTTTCACCACCACACGTTCCCATTCGTTAGAACCATTCAAAGTGTCCAGGAAAACAGCCTTGCCGGTAGAGCCGTCTACAATCGTTTCTAGATTGAAGGAATAGGATCCTGTGCCGCGGACATAGTATTCGATGGAGTCAACCACACTGAAATCACAAGGGTTGGCACTGGAACACATCCACAATCCCATAAAAGACCAGTGTCCGTTTTTCGCAGAAGTCGTCCAGTGGAAAGCCTTGCCATCGCGACCAGCGCCCGCTTCCACAATTGCAGCGGCAGCACTATCTTCTACAGGAGACATGACCACGGTGGTATCCGTTGGCTTTAAGTAAAATTCGCTAAAATCACCGGCGAACAGAATATTAGAATTCAACCCGTTTTCAAAATCAGCAACACTTAAATACCCAAGAGCCTCTTCGGAACTGGAGGATTCCACCGCAGATGATTCCGGCAGTTTTTCGCTGGAAGAAGAAACCGGTTTTTCATACGAGACGACCTTCTTCACTTCTTCTATTACAGAATCACCTGCAACAATGCGGATTCGATAGTCACCTGGTGCAAGCAATCCAAATCCAAAATTACCGAGACTATCTGTTTTCATCTTGCGATCGGTACCATAGATCTGGACCCAGGCAAAGGATTCTCCTTCGGGTAATTCCACCTTGCCGACCATAACACCCAGAGGATTCATTGTAACTTCAGCAGAATCACCCATTTGGATTTTATCGGCAACAAGGGTCGTAAACGAGCCGAGATCGCCATCCAAAACTTCCAGAGCCATGGAATCAGCAATCAGACTGTCGAGAAAAATAAACCCGAGAGAATCGGACCTATACACACAAATTTGACGATCCTTGTAACAAGTTCCCCTGGAGAGATCCATCGGCTTCACCGAACTATCCGCCGGCATCATAATATCCGAGTCTTCTGCCACAGATTTTTTCGTCAATGCAGAATTCAGCTCGGGCAAATAATCCGCAGGTCTCAAACGTGCGGTAGCATTGGCAACAGGGACTCCGGATTCGTCTACCACCTGAATCACATAGGCATTTTCAGTCTCAACGGTACTGACTCCAGCCACCTTGTCGTCGGAGGTGCACGCGGTCAACCCGATTGCTGAAACTACGGCCACAACCGACGCAAACGCAGCCCCCGCAATGCCGTTTACTTTTTTCAAAAACATACCACACCTCATTTCTTCGCACCTTTTGTCAAGACAGCTTTCTCGATGGACTTGTCATTACCTGCAGCCCCCACATTCATATCCGCTACCGGGAACAGCGAGAACATGAACTGCATCACCTTCGTGGGTTTCTGCACTTCTTCCACACGTTTTTGTACCTGACGACGGAATTCCAAGGTCATTTCCTTCAGGTCATTAAAGCAGTCCTCATCCACGCCAACCATCAACGACGAAATATTACGTTGTTCAGGTTCAATGGTCGCCAACGCATTCTGCGCCAAAGCCAAAAGCTGATTCTGGTAACTGCGAATAGCAGTAACTTTTGCAGTTCCCGACGATGTAAAATTCGCCTGGGCCACCGCAAAACGCTCCGAAGCCAAAGGCGTAATCATCTTTAACTCCTTAAGCACCCGAATAGCTTCTTCCACCTGTTCCTTGGAAACAGCAGGCGTAATCTGCTTTACCAGCTGTGATACCACCGCCGAACCGTTGTTCATCTCGATCAAAGTACGTACAACAGGAATCCACCACTTGCTTAAAAACATCAGCTCGTTGGTGTTAAGCTGGCGCATCTTTACATCCTTTAAGGAGAGCGCCATTTTATAAAGCTTGTCTTTTTTTGCGGAGGATTTTGTCTTGGACGCAGCAACCAGAATTTCAAAAAGTTCCCCACTACGCCCCTTCAGATCCAACAAATCCTTCACCAGGGGAATACTGCGATTTGGCAGATGGAGTTCCTTATTCAAGACGCGGAACATCTGGCTGGTTTCAAGCCCCAGCTTTTGCCCCATCATCTTGTAGGAATACAGAGGCAACTCCAGCTTGCGCTGGGCATAATAATTCTTGAGCAAGTCTCTGTAATCACCAATTTCGTCAATATTCAGCATAGGCCTATCCTAATTCTACATAATTTCCCATCAATAAGATAGACTTCAATGATGAAAATTCTACCACAAAGCCAAATTCCCTTTTGAAAAAATTGCAAAGCTATTTATTCTTTCCCCATTGTTTTGAACCTTCGGGGAACCTACATTTAGGACATACCAAAAACCACACCACAAAGGCCTCGGGGAAATACTCCGAGGTACTTTTTGTTATTATCTTTGTCCCTAATGATGCAAGACGAAAAGTACATACTGGTGGATAGCGAGGAATCCCTCGCCAGTCTTCTGCTGGACTTGGAGAACTATGATATGGCCGCCGTGGATACCGAGGCGGACTCCATGTACCATTATGAGGCTCGCCTTTGCCTAATCCAAATCACCATTGGGGAACATCATTACATCGTAGATCCCCTGTGCGGATTAGATTTGCAGCCATTGTTCAAGGCCCGCGCTATGCAGACCTTGATTTTCCACGGTGCAGATTACGACCTGCGTCTGTTGTGGCAGACCTACGGTTTTGCACCCAAGCATATTTTTGACACCATGCTTGCCGCCAAGGTCCTGGGAGAACAGCACCTGGGGCTCGCCGACCTAGTCCGCGAATATTTCGGGGACGAACTGAAAAAAGAAAACCAGCGAGCCGACTGGACCATTCGCCCCCTGCCTCTGGAAATGTGCGAATACGCCATCCACGACACCTTCTACCTTCACGAACTCTGTGCCATTCTGGTAGAAAAACTCCAGGCCGCCGGTCGAATGAGCTGGCTTACCGAACAGTGTGAAGCCCTGATTGAGCACGCCAAGAACCCGGCACCGCCCAAAAAGGACCCCTGGAGAATCACCGGCAGCAACATCTTTGGTCCTAACGGGCTCAACATTTTGAAGTACCTATGGGAATGGCGCGAAAAGCAGGCCGAAGAACTGGACCGTCCGCCCTACAAGGTGATGCCAGCCGAGCTGATGCTCGCCATCGTGAGACACGCCCTGCAGACCGCCCCCGAAGTCAAGCTGGACCATTTGCCCAAGCTCCCCCGCAATTTCAAGGACGAACGCCTGGATTCCTTCATCAAGATGCTGGAAACCGCCTACGCGGTACCCGAAAATGAATGGCCCGAAAGACTCCCCAAGGCGCCTCCCCCGCCGGTGGTGCCCAATTCCGATCTTCTCTCGGTCCTCAAGCAGTGGCGAGACGAAAAGGCTGCCCAGCTAGGAATCGAGGTCGCACTTCTTGCCAACAAGGCCCAGCTCATCTGGCTTGCCGCACCAGGAGCCATGCCCTGGGAAGCCCGCTACGAAGAAGCCAGACTGCAAAACTGGCAACGCAACATCTGGAACGAAATCCTCAGGGAAAACCTCCCCACGGCAAAACGCGTAGGAGACCCCGACTAACATCTAACCGCAGGCCCTTTAAAGTCGCCCGCATTTGCTTATGGAAGCAGTTGTTCTCATTGTTCTTTTTTTGCTGATCCTCGGATCCCGCTCATTCTTTGACCCCCGTCGAAAGAAACTCCTCGGCGACGAGCTCATCAACAACCCCTGGGAAGAAATTCACGCCATCCCCGGCTACAAGGAATCGCGACACATCGCTGCCTTCTATCCGCTGGTGGGCGAACCCAACATCATACCCATCGTGGAACAACTCTGCGAAGAGGGCCGCCTTTTACTGCCCAAAGTTACCGGCGAAACGACCATGGAATTCTATCCTATACAGAATTTGAAAAAGGATCTAGTGCCCGGCAAGTTTGGAATCATGGAGCCACGAGATGGCCTAGCCCCCTATGACGGCGACATCACCGTATTTCTCGTCCCCGGGACCAAGTTCAACTTTACCGGCGAACGCCAGGGCCACGGCAAGGGCTACTACGACCGCTTTTTAGCCAAGTATCCCAACGCCAACAAGGCAGGAATCGCAACCCCCTTCCAAATGGCGAAGGACCCGTTGGAGCAAAAGGACACCGACATCAAGATGAACCAAATCATCGTCTGCAGGGCGAAGGAATAAACCACCCAACGTGTCATCCTGAGCAAGATGAAGGAATAGACCACCCAACGTGTCATCCTGAGCGAAGCGAAGGATCTAGACGAAGGCGAAAGAAAAAATAAATTCGCGGGAACACCCTGCAAGAAAAGGTTTTAAACAGTAGGAAGTAAAAATGGCATTTGAAAAGAAATTCCGCGTACGTGAGGATCACGAGTTCCGCCCGCAAAACTCCGCAGGCTCGTTCCGTCCCAAGCCCCGCTTTGAACAGAAACCGCAGGACACCTCCCGCGCCCTTCAGGATGGCATCGTCCCCGCAGTAGGTGACGCAGACGCCGCCCCGCAGGTAGCCGTAGGCGGCATCAAGGAAGTAACCGAACTGCTGACAAAAAGCCCCATGCAGGTTCACCGCGTGCTGTTCATGCACCAGTCCGGAAACCCCAAGCTCTATGAACTGCAGAAGCTTGCAAAGCGCGCCCACGTTCACGTACAGCAGGTGGACTCCAAGATTTTGAACAGCTACGCCACACCCAACCACGGTGTGGTGGCCCTCATGAACGAAAAGGAACTGCTGGTTTGGGAAGACATCCGTGAGGAATTCTTCCAGGCAAAAGAAAAAGGCGAACGCAAGCTTATCGCAGTTGCAACCAACATCGAAGACCCCCGCAACCTGGGCGCCTGCATCCGTAGCTCCCTGGCTTTGGGCGTAGACATTCTGCTGCTCCCTGCCAAGGGCATGTGCGGCATTACACCCAGCGTGGCACGCACCTCTGCCGGAGCCCTCGAGAAAATGCGCATCTGCCGCCCCAACAATCTGGAAGCAGCTGTTGGCGAACTGAAGATGGCTGGCTATCAGATTCTCGGTCTGGACGCTGACACCGAAACCAATCTCGCCGGTTTTGAATTTGCAGATCAAGCTGTTATCGCCGTAGGCGGCGAAGACGTAGGTTTGCCCCCCTTCATCAAAAAGCAGTGCGATGCAGTACTCCGCATTCCCATGATGCCCGAAGCACATTCCTACAACGCTTCCGTAGCATTATCCTTGGGTTTATATGAATACGCAAGACTGCGTATAAAATAATGATTTAAAAAGACTACAAAACAAAGCATTCCAAGTTGTAATATGGAATGCTTTTTTGATTTTACTAAAAAAATATTATCGTGTAAAAGATCGCACTTTCATAATGTATTTTTACGGAACAAAAAGGAGTTCCCATGAAAAACGCTCTTTTAAAAATCGTAATTCCCACAGCAGGGTTTCTCGCACTTTACGGCTGTTCCACAGCCACAAAGCCCGATTACATCACAACCGATTTCTGCAAGGGCGTCGAATACGATACCGAAGTCCAGGCCTGCCTGCAGGGGCTTCTCGTAGAGGCATGCAACAACCAGGTTCTTTACACCATCATCCACGCCAAGGACACCTCCTTCGTCTGCCGCGGGGACAGTTCCTGGACCGAAGCCAGCAAGAACGAAATTTACTTCGACAAAGGCTGTGACGCTAGCAACGAAGACGAAACTCTTAAATACGGTTACAGTACCGTGGTCTGCATTCAGGACACATCCCACACCTGGAAATGGGTCGTCGACAGCGAAGTGGAAGCATCCCGACTAAAATCTTCCAGCAGCACAACCGACGAGGGAACATCAGCAAAATCCTCCAGCAGCGACAAGGCGCCGGAATCTAGTTCCTCCGTCAAGGTCAACCGAGTCGAAGACATCGTTGAATACGACGGTTATACCTACAAGACCGTAGGCATCGGAACCCAAATGTGGATGGCAGAAAACCTCCGCGTCACCACCGACGTAGATTCCAGCTGGTGCTTTAACGACGAGCCCGAAAATTGCGAAATCTACGGCCGCCTTTACACATGGGCAACCGCCATGGGCATCGATGAAAAATACCAGACCCAGTCCGCATTGAAGGATGGCGTCATCAGCGACACCAGCTACAACCGCGGAATCTGCCCCAAGGGCTGGCACATCCCCTCCGACGATGAATGGCAAACCCTATTCGACTTCGTGGACGCAAGCAACGGCGTAGCCACCGCGGGCCAGAGCATCTGCGACCCTAACGGCGCCTGGAAAGGATACGACGATTACCCCATGACCAACGACTACGGGTTCTCCGCCCTTCCCGGCGGCAAGTATCATTATGTTATTGAAGGCAACAGTAACGTTGGCTGGAAAGATCTGGGCGTAAGCATGCACGTATGGAGCGCTACCGAAAGTGCAGACTCCTCGGCTACGAACGTCTATACCCGCTACATTCGTCCCTCCGATAATGAACGTAACGACTTCCCCAAGATGCGTCGCCGCTACATCCGTTGCGTAAAGGACGAATAAAGTCTGGCGAAAAACGCAAACAAACCAGAGACCATTTCGAAGACAATGCAAAAGGCGTTCCACTGATTATGTGGAACGCCTTTTTGTTTATGTAAATATCTCTTGTGCGAAAATACTGACTGGACTCAGTTTTCCAGCGGGACGTATTTGAAAGAGACTTTCTTCTCCAGATTTCCCCAAATTTCACCATCCTTGGGAATGTCGCCAGCAGCAACCGGCTTGCCGCGGTAGGTGAATACATTTACAGGATTAGAACTTCCGTTGCTATTTGTAGGGAATACTAAAATATTAAAGTGAGCGCCAGATTCAACAATAAGAACCATCATGTCCAGTTTTTTACCCTGTAACAAGGCGCTTCGATAAATTGTCGGAACCTTACCATCGGAGTTATAGGAAGTTCCTCCTCCCAGTTCAATAAACTCCTTCCCTGCATTAGCCAAAATCGCATCAACAACAGCTTTGTGAAGTGGATATTGAGAATTATTTTGGTTTGCCACTGCCCAAGAAATTCTCATTCTCATGACCTTTTCCTTGTTTGTACTTGCAAAACCTTTTTCGAATGCAGTCCGAAAAGAATCATCCAGGGCCGCGCTAAACACCGCCTTGTGAATTCCGTCCAGAGCCTGAATGTCTGCGGCAATCTTTGCACTTTCCACATTGCCAAACAGCTTGGGCACAGCAACGGCAGCCAAAATACCCATGATGACTACCACAACCATTATTTCGATAAGGGTAAAACCTTTTCTCATAGCAGCTCCTTTTCTAGATGCTAAGATAAAAAACTTTAACACGCAAATGTTGTAAAGTCACATCAAAAACAGCAGTAAAAAGGGAGTCATGAGCGCATTTTTACACTAAATTTTGATATTAACAAGTCAACTTGAGGTCAAATTTTTTGACCTCAAGTTGACATACTCTTCATAATTTAGCTGAAACCAACAACAGATTCATCTTTCTTCTTCATACTTTCCTTTTTATTTTGCACATGCAAAAATTCACTTCAGCAGAAAATCGTTGTTTATGACTTTCATCGACAACGGTCCCTCAGCAATTCTGCTGTAACACGGAACCTGAGGGCGAATGACGATACCCTCCTTGTGGCTTCCGCTAGCATATAGTCCCTTTGCACGGTTGACCAAACTGTCCACGCTCTTATACGGCAGACTCTCGCCACATTCTTCAATAGGAACATGGTTCAACCCGACTTCATCGCAGAACCGCAACATTTCCGCAAGCCCCAAACGGCGATGCACATCCATATCGATCAATGTAAAGACAAACCAGTCTGGAGAGAAAAGTTTCAAGCGATTCTTTTGAATTCCCTCGCCACAGAATTCGCCCTGTACCGCCACATTTTTCAACCCCAACGCAGCAGCACCCTTAGCAATTTTTTCGCGAACACCATTTTTATGCACATATTTCCAAAAAGGGCATTTAGCATCGTCTGCGTATTCAAAGTTTCGTCCACACACGCCAAACTTTCCGTCTACAAGATACATGGTCACACTAGTACCATCCATTTTCGTAGATATGTAATACGGCACTTCAGAGAATTCTTCTATCAGCGAAGGTTCTGCCTGCACACGAATTTCGTCAGTCTTTGGAATACCATAAGGCATATCCCCAATCGCAGTTCCGCTTCCAGTTGCAACTTCCGGCATCATCCACTTGCGCACCCCAAGTGGTTCGGCAACGCCCTCATACAAATTCCAGCCTCCATCCTTAGAATCAATACCATCAAGAATACTTAAAGGAAGCACCAATCCCTGAGAAATCTGCCCGCGGAACCTCTGCGTTTTCAGCAAGAACCCCTCCCCCATAAGTTCGTTCTTTTTATAGCACGAACTTCTTAGAAATTCAAATTTTTCACATACCGGTAAAAAAGCATCAACCTCAAAATAAACACACAAATCCCCTTCCTTGAATTCGCCTTTTTTTGAAACGCACTTCCAACCAAGTACAGAAACAAGTTCAATACGGTCGGCACCTTCAATAGGTTCCACTTTCCAAATTTTTTGAATAGACGCCAATTTACGACCCATTTTTACTCCTTTTTTACATGTCAAGAAACCCGCAAGAGCAACACGCCCAAGCGATTAAACGCAAACGCAATCATCACGCATTCGCACAATTATTTCAGCACAGCATACAACATACGCCATGCAACGCACGTCAAACTATTTCACATTTTTTTATGGGATGATTTGCAAATGAGGGTGGCGAGGGTATTCCTCGGCGTTACCTGACGCATCTCTGCGTACTCGAGCAGGTCGTGTTCCTGCCAGCTATCCAACCTCACCTACAAAAAGGTGAATGTGCCCACCTGGGGATGCTTACGCCCCAATCAACGGGATTGTCCAATAACTTAATTAAAGATAAACAGAAATAATTCAGCTGTCAAGAGGGCGTGAATGTTCCAGATTTCAAATACAAAACGTACCAATTTACCTGAGCCAAACTCAAACATTCTCCACTTTTTTTGGCTATATTATAGCTCATGGCAAACTTTCGCATTCCCTTCAACAGAGCGCCTTTCTTAGGCACGGAACTTGATTACGTTGAACAGGCTGTAAAGAGCGGACGCATCTGCGGCGACGGCCCCTTCAATCAGCAATGTCATATCTGGCTCAAGGAACATACCAAGACCGCGAAAGCGCTTCTCACCACCAGCTGCACCCACGCCCTGGAAATGGCCGCACACCTCTGTGCCATCCAGCCTGGTGACGAAGTGATCATGCCCTCCTTTACTTTTGTCTCCACCGCAGACGCCTTCGTGGCCCGCGGTGCAAAATGCGTGTTTGTGGACATTCGCCCCGACACCATGAACATGGACGAAAACCTGGTGGAAGCCGCCATTACAGAAAAGACAAAGGCCATCGTCCCCGTGCATTACGCCGGCGTGGCCTGCGAGATGGACAAGATCAACGAAATCGCCCGCAAGCACAACCTGATGGTGGTAGAAGACGCCGCCCAAGGCATGATGGCCACCTACAAGGGCAAGGCCCTGGGCACCCTGGGCGACTTCGGCTGCTATAGCTATCACGAGACCAAGAACTACAGCATGGGCGAAGGCGGCGCCCTCCTTATTAAAGACCCAAAGTTTGCAGACCCTGCAGAAATCATCCGCGAGAAAGGCACAAACCGCTGCCAGTTCCATCGTGGCGAAGTGGACAAGTACACCTGGGTGAACCTTGGTTCCAGCTACCTGCCCAGCGAACTGAACGCCGCCTACCTTTACGCCCAGCTAGAAAGTGCCGACATCATTTACGACAACCGCATGGCCAGCTGGAACGACTACCGCGCCCGCCTGCAGCCCCTGGCAGACAGAGGACTCATCGAACTCCCCTACATTCCGGAACATTGCGTCCACAACGCCCACATGTTCTACCTGAAGGTGAAGGACCACGAAACTCGTACCGCCATCCTCAAGCATTTAACAAGCAACGGCATCCTGGCAGTCTTCCACTACGTCCCGCTGCACAGCTCCCCCGCAGGCCTCCGCTACGGACGCTTCATCGGCGAAGACAAGTTTACCACCAAGGAAAGCGACAGACTCTTTAGACTGCCCCTGTTCTACGGATTGAAGGAAGAAGAACGGGAAGAAGTGTGCGCTAGAATTTTCGAGTTCTTTGGAGAGAAGGAAACACCTTAGGAACTGCGACGAAGTCAATTTGAAAACACACCCAAAACAAGCACAAAAACACACTTTTGGGGTAAGCAATAAATTCTTTCCTTACCCAAAATAACAATAAATTCGTATATTTTGGGTACATGAAAAAGAGATAAAGCTGCTTGAGGAAGCCTATTCTTCTGGCAAGTCTGAACAGGCTGTGATTTACGGCAGAAGAAGAATCGGGAAAACTTTCTTGATTCAAAATGTTTTTAGGAAACGTTTCTCGTTTTCCTACACTGGCGCACATAACAAATCCCAAGCAAAGCAGCTTCAAAATTTCGCAGATTGTCTCAAGGAGTACAGCAAATCAGCTTTTGCCCCTGCGCTAAAAAATTGGAATGAGACGTTTTCTGCCCTGGAAAAACTTTTGTGTGAATGTCGTGCGAAACGCAAGGTCATCTTTTTTGATGAAATGCCCTGGATTGATACTTTTAAGTCTGATTTTGTTTGGTTAAGTGCAAACGCATTGTATTCCAGTTCATCTCACAAACAATTGTTGCTTTTTTGGCTATATTACTATATATGAGTCAATCTTCTGAATGGACCACCGAAATCAAGCCCAAGTCGAGCCTCTTAAGCGTCGACTTCAAGGAGCTATGGCAATACCGTGATCTGTACCTAATGTTCGTCAAGCGCGATATCGTCACCTGGTACAAGCAAACAATCCTGGGCCCTCTTTGGTTCTTTATCCAGCCTATCATGACCACCATCATGTTCATGGTGGTGTTCGGCGGCATTGCAAAAATCAGCACAGATGGTCTCCCGCAGCCCCTATTTTACCTGGCAGGCATTTGCCTGTGGCAGTATTTTGCAGAATGTCTAAACCAGACCAGCAAAACATTCATCGACAATGCCAATGTTTTTGGCAAGGTGTACTTTCCGCGACTTGTTGTGCCCATGGCAACTGTCACCAGCAACTTGGTGCGACTCGCCATTCAAACGGGGCTGTTTCTGCTTGTTTTCGGCTACTACATGATTTTCACAAGTGCTCCAGCACACATTAATTTGTACGCACTGCTCACGCCAGTGCTGATTCTAATTCTTGCCGGTTTGGGTTTGGGCTTTGGAATCCTTTTCAGCAGTTTCACCACCAAGTATCGTGACCTCGTTTTCCTACTCAGCTTTATTGTACAGCTCTGGATGTACGCTACCCCGGTGATCTACCCCCTAAGCACCATCGACAATCCTAAACTGAAAATGCTGATGCAAGCAAACCCCCTCTCCAGCATTCTGGAAACATTCAAGTTCGGATGGCTAGGCGTAGGCGAATTCAGCTGGGCCGCTCTTGGCTACAGCGCCGGCTTCATGATTGTTCTTTTGGCTCTGGGAATTATCGTATTCAATAGAATCCAAAGAACCTTTATGGACACGGTGTAAGGCAAAGTAAACCTAACAAACACCTGTTATATTTCTTTCCTGTACGATTTTTTCAATTTCATCAATCGTTTCTGCACAGCCGTCAAGACATTCATCTTCTCGAATAGCAGAAAAACTAGAAAGAACTTTTTTCCTCAAATCCGAATACAAATTCAGTATCACGGACTGCTTCAGTTTCAGTTGTTCCGCCAAGAGACCGAGATCCGTTTTCCTGATTTTGTCAATCTCATAATGGCCTCCAATCATTTACCTGTTGCACTTGCATACCTCAAATATAACTTTCCCATACGGGCAAATTAATATTAACCAGCAAGAATTACGGCAAATCATTCCCGTACGGGAATAATCGTATTAACGGATTCCAGAATCTTCAAACAGGTTGCCTTTTGCAAGCCACAATGGTTGGCAACCGCAAGCATATCGTCCTCTGATGGATTTCCGTTTCCGTTCACGGTCATTTCGTGTTCAGCCTTATCAAAAGTCTTCGTTATATCGTAAGCGGGAGACAATTTGTAGGAACGAGAAGACTCGTCATAAAGGAACGCAAAATTCTTTCCGTGGTCATCCTTATTTCCATAGAAAACATTGAACGCCATTCTACGAAATACTTCGTACATGTCAGACTGATCTATGCATATTTTCTGCACCACCTGGAACAGGTGACTGTAATCTAAATTCGGGATTCGATGGGAGGTTTCTAGCATTGATGACAAAGAAACCATGTGAACTCTGTTTGCCCCCACTCGGTCAAAACGTTTCGCGCCAAAGAACCCACCATATTTCTTTGACGGAAAAAGTTTGAACTCATTCACATTTACGCCAGCATCACGAGCCAACTTATTGGCTTCAAATTCCTTTTTTCCAGCATTCTTTGAATCGTGAGAACACGGAAATTTTACAATCCAGCAATCTTCGCCCACCTTGATATGAGCCTTCGGCCTCGCACCACCACTTGAACCACCTAGGCGATAGATTTCGTCTAGGTTGACATTTTCCATTTCATCATTCCATATCTTATCGGCTTCCGCAGCAAGCATTTCAAGGTCAAAGCGCTCCGGAGTTGACATTTCCGAAAAGCTTGGTTCATACTGCAGCCCACCCATACCATAATCGTTGACCAAAGCCAGTCGAGTCAAAGGAGATACGCGATCTGCATTAACGCCCTGCCGGGCAAGCATCCTACGAAACAAAAGTTCACCCCAGCCATCCGGCAAGGAATCCGCAAACACCCCGTAAAGACCGTTAAAAGTTTTCTTTTGATTGACAAATACCTTGTTCACCAGCGGAAGCGAAAATGGAGACAATGAAAATCCATCTTTCAGCCAGCCTTCATCATACTGAAAACCAATTTCACCGGATAAGTCCGCTAGATAGCCAACAATCCTTCCGTTGTATTTTACAGTCAGTTTTTTTACAACAGTCAGTTCCATTACAAATCCTTCAAATTGGTAACAGCAGGCATTCTAAAAAGCATGTTGAAATCTTCTAGGCAATCCAATGCCATCGCAATTTTGAGTAACGATTGCAAAGAAATTTCGCCCAGCAGCTCAAAACGACGGACAGAAGCATAGCTAACCCCCGAACGGGAAGCCAAATCCTTTTGGGTAAAATTCATAGACTGCCTACGAGCCCTCATTCGTGCCACAAGAGCTTCTGTCGCCGCAGGAATCGTCAGAGAATCCACAAAATCGCCAATATCAAATCTCGTTTTCATACTGCTAAAATATAAGCAATTATAGAAGAAATTTCAATGTTATCGCCAATATTTTAGCAATTTCTAACAATTTTCACATCTATTCAGAACCAACATTCTATAACAAAAAATTGCCACTTACGGCATTTTTTTGTTATACCAAGTATATGATTATAAATCGCGATTTCTGTCTAAAACAGCTTATTGAAACTATTTCAAGGTCGATTTTTCCGACCTTAGAATTTTGAACTGGACACAATTTGTGACCAGATTTCTTCAGTGCGATCTAAGGTCAAAAATTTTGACCCTAAAAGTTCCAAGACATTCGCTTGATCGCTAAATCGCCTTTGAAACCAGTTATGCACACGCAAACGCTTCCAGTGTTTTCAGTTTTATTTTAGAAAATTTGCTCCCCCCGGTAAGGAGTACGAAGATGTTCTGTCTTCAACTGATCCAGTTTTTCCTGGCCGAAAGATCCGTCTTCCCAACGCTTATCAAGCTCTTGTTCAAGACGTTCTGCATAAAAATTTTTAAGAAGTTTTGTCAACGCAGCCAACTCTTCTTCACTAGTAACGCTAGCGAAGGACTC
>JAZRXW010000085.1:0-45037 GCA_045600425.1 Fibrobacter sp. | reverse complement strand
TACCTTCTGCCTGATGCACCAGACGGTGGAAAACACCTCCTTTAAGCAGGCTGAACCGGGTAAACTTGTGAATCTGGAAAAGGCTTGCCGTGCGGATTCCTTCATGGGCGGACATTTTGTCATGGGCCATGTGGATACTTCTGTAAAGGTCTTGACCGTCGCCAACCGCGAAACTGGGGTAGAGGTGGACTTGGAACTTCCCAAGGACCTGCGCCGCTATGTGATTCGCCGCGGTTCCGTTTCCTTGAACGGCATTAGCCTTACGGTAGCCGAAAAGTTCGAGGATTCCATCCGCGTGTGCATTATCCCTGAAACTCTAGCCAGAACCAATTTGCGCAACTGGGTACCCGGTACTATTGTGAATGTAGAGGTAGACATGCTTGGCAAATATATCGAGAATTATTTGAAGGAGCGTGACCTTGCTTAATACGATCGAAGAAGCACTTGAAGATTTCAAGGCCGGTAAATTCCTCATCGTGGTCGATGACGAAGATCGTGAAAATGAAGGCGACTTTGTTATCGCCGCCGAAAAGATTACACCGGAAAAGGTGAATTTCATGCTCCATGAAGGCCGCGGCGTTCTCTGCTGCCCGCTGCCTATCAAGCGCTGCCACGAGTTGAACCTTACCCGTCAGACTGCAGAAAATACTTCCATTCTGGGCACCCCGTTCACCATCATGGTGGATAAGATTGAAGGTTGCTCCACTGGTGTTTCTGCCCATGATCGTGCAGCTACCATTCTTGCATTGTCCGATCCTGCTTCCAAGCCTAGCGATTTTGGCCGCCCCGGTCATATTTCCCCGCTGTACGCCCAGGAAGAAGGCGTTCTTCGCCGCGCTGGCCACACGGAAGCTGCCGTGGACCTGGCAAAGCTTGCTGGACTTCGCCCTGCCGCCGCCCTCATCGAAATCATGAACGAAGACGGCACCATGGCCCGCATGCCCCAGTTGCAGGAAGTGGCCAAGAAGTTCGACATCAAGATTATTTCTATCCGCGATTTGATCGCCTACCGCCTGAAGAACGAAAAGCTGGTGCAACGTGTGGCCGCACCCAACGTTCCTACCAAGTACGGTGACTTCAAGGCCTATGCCTATCGCAGCTCCACCGACGGTGTGGAGCATGTGGCTTGGGTAGCGGGCAATCCGGACTTCTCTAAGCCGGTCTATGTTCGCGTCCATAGCGAATGCCTGACTGGCGATATTTTTGGCAGCATGCGCTGCGACTGCGGTGAGCAGTTGGAAGCCTCCATGAAGTTCATTGGTGAACATGGGGGAGTGCTCTTGTACCTGCGTGGTCAGGAAGGCCGCGGTATTGGTCTTTGCAATAAGCTCCGCGCTTACGAACTGCAGGAAAAGGGCCTGGATACGGTGGAAGCCAACATCAAGCTGGGCTTCAAGTCCGACCTGCGTCAGTATGGTACCGGCGCTCAGATTCTTGCCGACTTGGGTGTAAAGCAGATGCGTCTTTTGACCAACAACCCCAGCAAGATCAATGGTATTTCTGCTTACGGTCTTGAAATCGTGGAACGCGTTCCTATCGAAATCAAGCCCAATAACATCAACCGTTTTTATCTGCGAACCAAGAAAGAAAAGATGGGCCACGACCTGAAGTTGGACGAGGCCTAAGGAAGAATTATGAACGAACTGAAGAACTCTCTCAATGGTACTGGCCTCAAGGTGGCAATCGCCGTGGCCCGCTTTAACGAAATCGTTACCGACAAGTTGCTGGAAGGCGCTCTTCGTCAGCTGGCTATCCTTGGCGTAGATGAAAAGGACATCACCGTGGCTCATGTTCCGGGTGCTTTTGAACTGCCGGGCATCTGCCGTCGTATGGTGGACTCCAACAAGTTTGATGCTGTCATGGCTCTCGGCGCCGTCATTCGCGGTGAGACCGGTCATTACGACGTGGTGGTGAATAATTCTACCGGCGGTATCGCAAGCATTGCCGCCGAAGGCAAGGTTCCCATGATTCTTGGCATTCTGACTACCGATACCGTGGACCAGGCCATGAACCGCGCTGGCCTCAAGGCTGGCAACCTGGGTTGCAGCTGGGCCTCTACCGCCGTGGAAATGGCAAACCTGTACAAGCAGATTTAATTGAAAAAAAACGAAAACTGAAACTTAGAAGAACGAGATTAAAGTTTTATGGCACAAGTAAGTTTTAGACCCGCCCGCGTATTTGCAATGCAGTTGCTGTACGCCATGGAAATTACCGGACAGACCGTTGCCCAGGCTTTGCCTGGTGTTGTTGAGGCTCAGCCCGCCGCTGAGGGAAAGTCTTTCCCTGATGCTCAGAAAAAGTATGGCATGAAGCTTGTGGACCTGGTTTTGGAACACAAGACAGAACTGGAAGAATCCTTAAAGGAAAGTGCCATCCATTGGGAATTGGACCGTATTGCCCGCATCGACCGTCTGATTCTTTTTGTTGCTATGGTAGAGCTGTCCTATATCCCGGAAATCCCCATGAAGGTTGCGATTTCCGAGGCTGTTCAGATTGCTGCCAAGTTTAGCACAGATTCTTCTGATGCGTTTGTGAACGGTATTCTTACCGGGTTTTTACAGAAAAAGGGTGTTGTAATTCCTCAGCCTAAGGAGTCCAAGTAATGATCAACGACAAGAAAAACAAGCATATTTTTGCTGGCATTGCAGCCTTTGTCGCTTTAATCGTTTATTTCATGACCATGGCTCCCACAGTATCCTTCTGGGATTGTGGTGAGTTCGTTGCCTGTGCCAATACCTTGGGTATTCCTCATCCCCCCGGAACGCCGTTCTTCGTGTTCCTTGCTCGTGCGGTCATCGTCCTGCTTCCCTTTGTAGGTGAAATTGCCAAGCGTGTGAACTACATTTCCGTAGTTAGCTCCGCAGCTACGGTCTATGTAACGGCTCTCTTTGCCTGGGAATTTTTGGCAACTGTTATTGATTCTGCGAAGGCTGACCAAGATGGTATTCTCCATAGCCTTGCTGACAAGATTTCTGAAAAGACCCGCACTATCGTGCTGGGGACGGCCACCCTGGTTGCCGGTTTCTTGTTGACATTCTCCGACACCTTCTGGTTCAATGCCGTGGAAGCTGAAGTCTACGGTATCGCCATGCTGATTCTCATGCTGGTGTCCTATTTGGGACTGGTGTGGTACAAGCAGAAGGATGATGCTTCCAGCGATCGTATTTTGATTTTTATTTGTTATATCGCATTCCTGGGTGTGGGCGCTCACCTTTATACCATGCTTACGGTTCCTGCCGTGTTTGCCCTTCTTCTGGTGGCTCAGCCTAAGAAGATTATTGAACGCATTCCCGTTTGGATTACCGGCACCCTTCTATGCTCTGTAATTTATCGTGTTTCTGACTTTATCCTGCTAGCCTTGATTTGCCTTGTGGTGAATGCAGTCTTTGTGATTGCAAAGCCTTTCTCCAAGGGTGTGAACAAAGCTTTTGTCCTTTCTTTGGCTTTCTCTTTCTTTGCACTGGTGGGCTATAGCACTCATTTATATATTCCGATCCGCTCTGAATTAAACCCGAATATCGACGAAAACAATCCGGAGCTGAACTGGCGTGACGACCAGGGAAACCTGCAGCTGGGAAATCTTTTAAAGTCTGAAAACTGGGAAGCATTCAACGCTTTCATTGAACGTAAGCAGTACGGTTCCGAAAGCATGATTGACCGTGCTTTCTACCGTCGCGGTAGCTTGGCTCACCAGTTCTTGAGCTTCCCCCACATGGGCTACGGCGGTTACCAGATGGCTCAGTACCTGCCTTACAAGGTGGGTGATTTGAATTACGCCAACGGTGTCTATACTTTTGACGCAGGGGACAATCAGCCTCTGGAACGTATGGGATTCAAGTTCCCCACTCAGATGAGCTTCATGGGAGACAATACCTTCTGGCAGCTTCTGATTTTCTTGATCATGAATGGCCTTATTGTGGCTGTTTGCGTTTTCGTCTGGAAGCGTAACTCCAAGATGGGTCTGTTTATGTCCATCCTTTATGCTCTGTGTTCCTTGGGTCTTCTGTTCTACATCAACTTCGCAGACGGTACCCGTATGGATAAGCAGTCTGATGAAAATTATTGGAAAAGCACCATCGCTCGTTACAGCCAGTCTTTGAACTTGAACGTTGAAATTCCCAACGTCAATGATTTGATTGACTTACGCCAGAAGATTGAAACGACTGGCTACCGCATTGAAATGCTCCGTTCCAAGGGCGAAGCTGGTGCCGCTGCTTCCCAGAAACTGCAGAAGGAACTGGAAGACTTGCAGAATACTTCTACCTGGCAGAAGTGGCAGAAGATTGAACAGGGCTTTGCCCGTGCAGGTGCTCGTGCTCCGTTCCCGGAAACTGTTCATCTGGAAGTTCGCGAACGTGACTACTTCTACACGCCGGCATTTATTTTCATGAGCATGATTTATGGCGTGGGTGCCGGTATCTTGGTGCTCCTTTGCGCTATGGGCAACAGACGTTCCTTGATGATGCCTTTGGCTTCTGCCTTGGTTCTTGTCGCTTTCGTTGTTCCCTGCTCTGCTAACTTCAAGGAACACGATCGCTCCGGTCTTTGGGTTCCTTGGGATTACGCATTCAACCTGCTGAACAGCTGCCGTCCCAACGCAATCCTCTTTACCAATGGCGATAACGATACGTTCCCCTTGTGGTTTGCTCAAGAAGTGGCTGGCATCCGTAAGGATGTTCGTGTGGTGAACTTGTCCCTGGGAAATACGGACTGGTACATCAAGCAGATGCTTGAAAATGAACCGATTCTTAAGCTCAGCTACACTAAGGAAACAATCGACAGCGATATGGTTCTGGAAAGTGCAACCGCTGGTAATCCCAACCATCAGGTGTCTACATGGGTGAATAGAGCCCAGAAGCTGCTCCCGCTGTTGAAGAACCGCATTGACGAAATGGACGGTAAGGAACTGTCTGCTGCAGATTCTGCAAAGTTGATGCAGTTCAAGGTGCATTATCAGGTATGGGATGCTTTCTCTGATTGGGCTTCTCGCTCTCGTAGTTCTATGATGCTGACTCAGCATAAGTTGGTCATTGACCTTGCTCTCCAGAACATGGATAAGCCTATTGAAATTTCAACTACCGTAGGCCAAAGCAATTTCATGGGCTTTGAAAAGTACATGGTTCAGGAAGGCATGGTTTATCATTTCATCAAGGGTGACTTGGAGCCCAAGCGCAACGCCTTTGATGCGGCCTACACTGCAAACCTGATCGATAACGTCTACCAGTATCGTGGTCTCGGTGACGGTACAGCCTTCATTAACGAAGAAACGGAACGTTTGTTGTCTAGCTACGTTTCTTTGTACTTGCAGATTTCCTTTGATGCTCGCGACAAGATTGAACAGCTTCGCCGTACAACCCCCTTTACGGTTGCAGAACGTGACGCTGTGGATAGCTTGGCTAACTTTGCCGGCAAGTATCTAGAAATGGGCATGAAGCAGTTCTCTTCTGAATGGCGTAACTACTGGGCTGCTGCCGCTGTATACCAGTCTGCCGGTCAAAAGGCTAAGGCTCTGGATGCCGCAAACCGCGGTCTAGAAAATATTCCTGCATTTGAAGAAGGTGCTATCCGCCGTATGGAAATGGTGAAGGCTCAGATTGAAACCATGTCCGACGAACCGCTTCCGGTTGAAGAACCTGCTAAGCCGGAACCTGTGGATGGTGCTGACTCTGCCGCTCCTACTGACGGTGCTGTGGTTGCTGCTGCAAACTAAAAAGAGGCTTTGAATGGACTTAAGTTTGGTCATCCCGGTTAAGGAAGAAAGTGAAAATCTTCCAGAACTGTTTAAGGAAATTGTCGCCGCTATCGAACCCACTGGTTTTGAGTATGAAGTCATTATCATTGATGATGGTAGCCGCGACAATACTTGGGATGTGATTGAAAATCTGGCGATGGAATATCCTTTTACGAAGGCGTTCCGTTTCCAGTTCAACTGCGGTAAGGCTGCGGGTCTCGCTCTGGGCTTCTCAAAGGCTCAAGGCAAGTACGTTGCCACCTTGGACGGTGACCTTCAGGACGACCCGCAGGAAATTCCCAAGATGATTAAACTGCTGGAAGATGGCTATGACCTTGTTTCGGGATGGAAGATTCGTCGTCTTGATCCCTGGCACAAGACATGGCCTTCCAAACTGTTCAATCTGACTGTTTCTGCAGTTTGCGGACAGCGTCTTCACGATTTTAACTGTGGTATTAAGGCTTATCGCCGTTCCGTAGTTCGCTTCATTGATCTTTACGGTGATTTCCATCGTTTTATTCCGGTGATGGCCAAGTGGCAGGGCTTCCGTATTACGGAAATGCCTGTGGCACACCGGGCCCGAGTCCATGGGGTGTCAAAGTATGGCGTGTCCCGATTGGTTTCGGGTTTTCTGGATTTGCTGTCCCTGCTCTTCCTAAAAAGTTTTGCGTCAAAGCCTTTGCATTTCTTTGGTTTGCTGGGACTGATTTGTATATTAGTGGGGCTGGGTGTAACCGGCTATTTCGCTTACGAATGGATTCAGATGGGGGCACTTCATGTGCGTCCTCTGCTTCTCGCTGGCGGCTTTGCCTTGGTGATGGGGGTTCAGTTCATTTCCCTTGGCTTGCTTGGCGAGATGATGAATGGGAATAAGAAGAAATCCTATCCTGTGGCCGAATCCGTAGGTGATTCTAACGAACGGTGATTTTTGAGGAAAACATATGGCGTACCCTAAGAGTCTGGTGATTATTCCTACCTATAATGAAAAGGAAAATATCCTTCTCATTATGGAGGAAATATTAAAGCAGAATGAATGTCTGGAAATCCTGGTGGTAGACGATGGGTCTCCCGATGGTACTGGCGACATGGTCCAGGCAGAAACTGAGAAGAATCCTCGTATTCACCTGTTGCGTCGTAAGGGCAAGATGGGCTTGGGTTCCGCTTATGTTACCGGTTTCAAGTGGGCCTTGGAACGTGACTTTGAGCGTGTGTTCGAAATGGACGCTGACTTTAGCCATTCTCCTGCGGATTTAAACCGCTTTTTGGAAACTGCAGAAAAGGGTGCCGACTTGGTGTTGGGCAGCCGCTATATGAATCACCGAATTAGCGTCGTAAACTGGGATTTGCGCCGTCTAATCCTAAGTTATGGTGCAAACGTCTACACACGCATTGTGACTGGTCTTCCCGTTAGCGATGCTACGGGTGGCTTTAAATGTTATAGCCGTGCCGCATTGAAGGCTTTGAATTTGGACAAAATGAAAAGCGACGGCTATTGCTTCCAGATTGAGACTACCTTCAAGGTCCGTAAGAAAGGACTTACTGTTAAGGAAATCCCCATTGTCTTTACGGACCGTACTCGCGGCACCTCCAAGATGAGCGGCGGTATTATTTCCGAAGCATTCTTCTTGGTTCTTAAACTGCGTTTGGGATTGGCATAATTTTTTGACCTGTCGAGAAAGGTACTTGATTCATGGCTGTTGATTATTCCTGTTCCGTTATTATTGTCGCTTACAATTCCAGCGATTTTATTCCGGCATGTCTTAAGTCTGTTCGCGATGCAAGCGAAGGCATCGACGCAGAAGTTATTGTGCTGGATAACGGTTCTCCGGAACCCGTTTCAGCAGAAATCAAGGATTTTTTTCCTGAGGTCAAGTGGATTGATTCTAAGGAAAACTTGGGTTTTGGCAAGGGTTGCAATCTTGCTGTTAAGTCTGCCACCAAACCATACTTGTTCTTTATCAATCCGGACACAATTGTTTCTACGGATTCCTTTCGCAAAATGTTGGAGTTTGTGCAGGAACATCCTGAGTCGGGTACCGTCGGCAGCCGCATCTTGAATGAAGATGGCTCTTTGCAGTTGGCTTGTCGCCGTTCTTTCCCCACCACAATTTCCGCCATTTCCAAGACGGTGGGGTTGGCTGCACTTTTCCCCAAGAGTAAGTTGCTGGCCTCCTACAATATGACCTACGCCGATCCTAACGAAGTGACCGAGGTGGACGCCATTAGTGGATCCTTCTTCTGTATGCGTAGCGATCTTTACCGTCAGTTGAATGGCTTTGACGAAGACTTCTTCATGTACGGCGAAGACCTGGATCTTTGCTTCCGCGCCAAGGTCGCTGGCTTCAAGAATTATTACACCCCGGCAACCAATATCCTGCATTTCAAGGGCCAGAGTTGCAAGACTCGCCGCTGGAAATCCTACCTGGATTTCTACAAGGCCATGATCATCTTTGTAAAGAAACACAAGGACCTTTACTTTGTGCCCACTTTGCTTGTGACCTTGGGTATTCTGTTTGCTGCCTTTGTGGGCATGTTCTCCCGCCTGATTCCTAAGTTCTGGAAGATTATTCTAGATACTGTGATGATTCTTGGAATTAGTTTGCTTGCGGTTGTTGTGGAGAATGATCCCTATGATGGATTCCTTGATTATGGTCGAGTTCCGATTGTACTTCTGTGTACACTTGTGATAAATGTCTTGTACTTGGCGTTGCGTGGGGAGTATAGTACTGCATCGCTAGCTGGAAAAAATTTCATTTCTCGCTTAATTCCTGTTAACTTTGTGGCTGTTGCAGGTTCTCTTGCCTACATTGTTTTCTTTAGCGGGCGAGGATGTATCTGTAATATTTTTGCGTCTAGTGAGTTGTGCGGCTATTTAACGCACGTTTTGGGAATTCCCCTTGCCCTCAAGGCCTGGCGACGTGTGGCATTTTGGATTAATTATTTCTATCGCATCTTTGCCAAGAAACGTCACCGCTCCATTTTGCTGGGTGGTTCCGAAGACTCTCTGAACAGCTGGTTTGACCGCTATAACGTGATTCCCGGCGTTGAAATCCTGGGCTGCGTCACTAACGACAAGTCTAAAATTACTGACAAAAATCGTCAACATGTCCTAGGAAATCTCTCCGAGATGGAGGCCATCTGCAACCGTACCGGCTGCCGTGAGCTTCTGGTGGTGTCCAATGCCTCCGGATTCCGCGAATCCTACGACATCAACTGGCTGGATAAACTGGGTTTGAGGGTCTATTTGCTTATCGGAAACGCTTCCAACGGCGATTATGCCCTTGTAAACCTGAAATATCTCCATTAACGTAAGTTTTTGTCCCAAAATAAGTTATCTTTTTGCCTATAGTGATTTATCATAAAAAGGCAATATGATCGACTCTAAGTTTTTGGATATTCTCTGCTGCCCCGAGACCAGGGGTGCTCTCAAGCCTGCATCTGACGAATTGTTGGCTTCTTTGAATAGCGCAATTGAATCTGGCACCTTGGTGAATGCTGCCGGTGAAAAAATTACAGAAAAGTTGACAGAAGTTCTGGTTTCTGAGGATGGTTCCAGGGCTTATATTGTTCGTGAAGGTATCCCTGTTCTTTTGGCTGATGAAGCCATTATGCTTTAGTAGAGGTAAATATGGCGGTAACGTTAGAATCTCTGAAAAAGTCCATGGGCAAGAAGAGTGCCAAGTCTGAAATTTTTGCATGGCTTGCTGACTTGGAACGCGCTGCGGGCGATCTTGATGGCGCTCTGCAAAGGGTGAACGGTGGTTTGACACTGTATCCTCACGACGTGGCTGCAATGATTGTCCGTGCCAAGATTCTTTTCCAGAAAGAACAGTACGAAGATTGCGTTAAGCAATGCGATGATATTTTGTTGAAGGATCCGTTCAGCCTTGCTGGTCAGAAAATCATGGGCGATGCTTATGATAAGCTGGAAAAGATTCCCGAAAGAAATCGTTGTTATCGCCGTTACCACGATATGGATCCGCTGAACACGTTCTGGAAGGACGAGTACGATGTTGTTGACTTTGGTGAATCCGAAGTCGCGGCAACGGCAGCGGTGGCTGCAACGGCCCTCTCCGAAGACGACTTCAGTATGGGTGATGCCTCCTTGAGCATGCCAAGCAATGTAAAGACTCTCGAAGAACTGGAAGCTGAAAATGCGGCTGCAATGGGTGCTGGTGCTCAGGAATTTACCAGTGAAGGTTTGTTCCAGGATGACGAACAGTCTTCTGTGGAAAATTCTTTCGAGAAGGCCTTTGGTGATGCCTTTGGTTTAAGCGACGAGACTTTGGCTGAAAATCAAAAGGATCCTGCTGCAGCGGTTGGACTTGAAGAACCGCAACAGTCTGAATCTGGTTTGTTTGAAAAGTCTGCTGTAGGAATTTCCTTGGATGACGACTTTTCTCAAATCGCAAAGCCTGCCGATAATCCCTTTGAAAGTGGCTTTGCTGGAACTTCCCTGGAAGAGGCTCCTGCAGAAGAAGTTAGCGAACAGCCGCTGTTTTCCTCCTTTGGAAACGACTCTGAAGAGATTGAAGAATCCTCTGAAGATGATCCGTTTGCAGCTTTGGCAGCAATGCTTCCCAATAATGATGCCGCTGAAGACTCCATGATGGACGAATTGTCTGGAGCTCTAAATGCGACTATGGCGGAAATCGCCGCAGGTGGATTGAGCGACAAGCCGGTAGAAACGTTCCCTGCCGATGAAAATATTTCTGGCGGTGATGTTAACTCCGCCATGTCGAACTTCTTTGGTATGGCTGACGATGTGGACGAAGTTGAAGCTGCAACCGCCTCTGCTCCTGCTCCCGTTGAAGACAAGCCTCAGAGTGTGGATAACGCTTTTGACTCCATCTTCGGTGAAGATGAACTTCCCGAAGAATTGCCGCAGTCCAGTCCGATCTCTGCCAGTTCTTCCTTGGCTCAACCTGCAGTGGAGGATCAGCCTCAGAGTGTAGATAACGCCTTTGATTCCATCTTCGGTGAAGACGAACTTCCCGAAGAAAACCTCCAGGAACTCAAACCGTATACACCTGCTGCGAGCGTTGCAGAACCTGAAGAACAAGTTGCTGCTGCCCCTGCACCGGCTCCTGTTGAAGACCAACCCCAGAGTGTGGACAACGCTTTTGATTCCATCTTCGGTGAAGACGAACTTCCTGAAGAAATTCCGGCTGTAGCACCTTCTGCTGCAACTGCTGTTTTGGAAGAACCTCTACAGGAATCCTCTCTTGACCTTGATAGCTTAGAGCTTCCTAGCGAAGACCTTCAGGAACTTCGTCCCTACGCTCCTTCTGCAGAATCTTCCGAGGAAGTTGCTTTTGAAAAATCTGCTTCTGAAGAAATTTTCTCCGAAACCTCTGTGGCTCCTGTCGAGAATGTTTCTCTTGAAGAAACTCCGTTTACATCTGCTCTTGAAGAATCTGCTGCTCCCGCAGTAAGTGAAACTTCTGAATTGGATGGTGCTTTTGGCTCTCTCTTTGGCGATGACGAACTTCCTGAAGAAAAACCTTCTGTAGAAAAGATTTCCGAAGAGGTTAGTCCGTTTGTTCAGCCTGTAGAATCTCCTGTGGATCCGGTTATTTCATCTGCAATGGATTTTGTCTTAGAAGAAGAAACTAAGGCTCCCGCTGTAGAAGAAACTGCACCTCAAGTTTCTCCTGAAAATGCATTCCAGGTGGACAACGCATTTGACGCTCTGTTTGGTGATGATGACGATCAGCTTGAAGAATCTCCTGCTGTAGCTGCTGCTCCTGCTCCTGTTGTTGAAGAAAGTAGTTCTCTAACGGAACAAGTTGATCTTGCTGAGTCTGAACTGGAACTTCCTATAAGTGCTAAGCCCAGCGAATCTGATTTGGCTAAGGAAATGGGTGGTGCATTTGCTTCTATGTTCGGTGATCAGGATGATTTGGATCTTCCCGAATTGAACGCAGCACCTCTCGGCGAAGCTCAAGTTGCAGAAACGCAACAGGCAACTAGCGCTCCTTTTGAAGAAGCCTCGGAAAAGTTGGATTCCGATTTGGATAAGTCCTTCAGTGATTTGTTTGGAAGTGATGATGACCTTTCCCTGGAACAGGAAAAGCCGGCGACAGTAGAGGCCGCTCCTGAACAGGCTGCGGTCCTCGGATCCGCAGCAATGCCTGATCTGGATTCTCTTGAAAGTGAAGTTTCCGGTGCGTTCAAGGGCTTGTTCGAGCTGGATGAAGAAGAAACCCCTCAGGAACAAATTCCTGCAAATAGCGGTGTGGATTTCCTGATGTCCGGCGATTCCGACGATGAAGTATCTGCAGGGTTGATTAACAATCCTGACGCACCCTTAAATCGCGGAGCCCATGATTTGGATGAAAGCTTGAATACAAGAACCTTGGCTGAGATTTATTTTGACCAGGGCTTGTATGGCAAGGCTTTGGATATCTATAAGGACTTGGCTCAGAAGGAACCTGAAAACCAAGAAATTGTAGCCCGCATGACCGAAGTGGAAAGACTCTACAATGAAAAGTTTGGAGGTAACGGCTAATGGCTGATCAACAGCAGCCTGCTCTCCGAATTGAGCAGCTCCTTAGGGAGATGGTAAACGCAAAAGCCTCTGACTTGCATATCCGCGTAGGTGTCCCTCCGGTATATCGTATTAACGGAAGCTTGCAGAAATTGTTTAATGTTCGCGTAGACACCTTGATGATGGATTCCTTCTTGGACGATATCATGAACCGTGAACAGAAACAGCGCTTTGAAACCAATAAGGAATGTGACTTTGCTGTGGGTGCCCGTGATATGGGTCGATTCCGTGTGAACGTGTTCCGCCAGCGTGGAACCATTGCCATCGTGATCCGTCATATTAAGGCTAAGATTCCGCCCTTTGAAGATTTGCATTTGCCGGACATTGTTCGCGATTTGGCTTTGACAAAACGAGGCCTCATTCTTGTTACAGGTACGACGGGCTCAGGTAAGTCTACCACATTGGCTTCTATGCTGGATTACATTAACCAGATGGAAGCGGTGAACATTATTACCGTAGAAGATCCGATCGAATATTTGTACCGCGATAACAAGGCTATTATTTCTCAGCGTGAAATCGGGGTGGATACCTTATCCTACGCCAATGCTTTGCGTGCGGCTCTCCGTCAGGACCCAGATGTTTTGCTGGTGGGCGAAATTCGTGATTTGGAAACCATGCAGATTGCTATGACTGCCGCAGATACGGGTCACATGGTGTTTGCTACCATCCATACAACGAACGCTACAGAAACGATTCATCGTGTGCTTTCCATGTACCCGCCGCACCAGCACGAAGAAATTCGTTTGCTGCTGGGTGAGGTTCTTGCGGGTATCATTTCCCTTCGTCTTTTGCCTACAAAGGACGGAAAGGGCCGTGTACCTGCTGCAGAAATTCTGGTGAACTCAGGTGCCATTCGTGAATATATCCAGGATAAGGATAAGAATGACTTGATTGAACAGGCCATTGCTGACGGCCACATGCAGTACCGTAGCCAAACCTTTGACCAGGCCCTCCTGAAACTTTATGAAACCGAACAGATTTCCTTGGAAGTCGCAATGAATGCTGCAACCAATAAGGATGACTTCGATCTTAAGATTCGTGGTATTTCTGGTACGTCCGACCGCGGTTGGATGTAGTTTTCAAAAGGTGAACTAAGACTTGAAAAGGCACTCCGTAAGGAGTGCCTTTCTTATATTCTGTACGAGAATTTCTATCGAATTCTGGAACTCCAGCGCTTTTTAAAGCGAGGTTCATCAATGACTTTCGCCCAAATGAAACCACGACGAATTTCTTCTTTGTTAAAGGTCCTGGCGTGAGCCTTGTGGTCAGAACTTGCAAGACAAGGTGCTGCCAATGTTTCTGACGCAATGTTGGCTTGTCCCGCTTGTTCTCGCAGCTGGCGTGCTCTTTCTTCCAGTTCCGCCAATTCTTTTTGATGCAGCATTTCTGCTTCACGACGGGCGTGTAGGGCGGCCTGCTGGGCTTCTGCTGCGTCGCGCTCCTCCTTTTCGCGTTGTTCACGCTTAAAGAGGTTTTCCAGTTCCGTCTTGTCGTGGACCAGGAGGTCACAGAAACCTTCGCCCATGTCGCGTCCCACAATGTGGTGTGCTTGCAATTCTGTAAGAACTTGTTGGGCTGTAGATTCTGCGAAACCGAATGCTTGCACCAAATAGTCTACGCAAACCTCTTCCCACTGGATTACAGATTCGGCGATTTCTCGGAAAGTGATGCGGTTGGGATCTGCGGGAGTGACTACCGGTAAATCCACCTCCTCGTTGTCTTCGTCGTAATCGTCGCTATAACTGTCTACCGGTGGGGTAGGCGGCTCCACGTTTCCTTGGGCGGCTTGACGCTGTGCATCCTCAAATTGCCGGATAAGATCTTGCAGAGATTTGTGGGATGAATTCTGGTTAGGAACATCCGTTTGCTTCTCTTCAAGAATCCTTGGCTCCTGAGGCCGATTTTTTTTCGTTTGAGATGCCATTATCTTCTTGATGATTACAGGAAGAACGTAGATGGCAATCAGTATTAATAAACCTTCCATATGAGTTTATAGGATAAAGGTTATAGTTTAAAGGATAAAGGTAAAAGGGGGTTAATTTGAATTCTTTGTTTTTGCTGATTTCAAACCAGAAAGCATCTTTGCAATTTCTTCAGTTTTTCCTTCAATGAAAGCAAGTTGCTCATTAGAGATGTAGTTCAAAAGAGCGGCAATCTCTAATTGGCTTTGTGCTTCCATTAAAGATCCAAAGCTTATTTCTAAGAAATGGATTGAATCTTTGTTCGATGTTCTGCCAGAACCTTCTGCAATATTTGATGTTACAGAAACCGCTGCTCGTTGGATTTGGTTCGTCAATGCAAATTTCTCTGCTGTAGGGAATTTTGATGTAAGTTTATATACGTCAATAACTCATTGCAAAGATTTTTGATAAACCTTAAGTTTCCTGTAAGCGAACATCTTTAACCTTTATCCTTTCCGCTTTATACTACTTGGCCGCTTCGCTGCCAGTGCCAATCTCCTTACGCATCTGGGTGTCTGCTTCGATGTTCTTCATGTTGTAGTAGTCCATGACGCCAAGCTTGCCGTCGCGAAGGGCGGTTGCCATAGCCATAGGAATTTGGGCTTCGGCCTCCACCAGCTTTGCCTTCATTTCCATGACCTTGGCCTTCATTTCCTGTTCGGCGGCGAATGCCATGGCGCGGCGTTCTTCGGCCTTGGCCTGTGCAATCTTCTTGTCTGCTTCTGCACGGTCGGTTTCCAGGATGGCGCCGATGTTCTGGCCAACGTCCACGTCGGCAATGTCGATGGAAAGAATTTCGAATGCCGTACCTGCGTCAAGACCGGAAGCCAGCACCTTCTTGGAAATCATGTTGGGGTTCTCGAGAACTTCCTTGTGGCTCTGTGCAGAACCGATGGAAGACACGATGCCTTCGCCAACACGGGCGATAACGGTTTCTTCGCCTGCACCACCCACCAGCTTCTGGATGCTGGCTCGAACGGTAATACGGGTCACGGCGTGGAGCTGAATGCCGTCCAGGGCCACTGCAGAAACCTTGGGGGTGGTAATCACCTTGGGGTTCACGGACATCTGCACAGCTTCAAGAACGTTACGGCCTGCCAAGTCAATGGCTGCGGCTTCCTTGAAGTCCAGCTTGATGTTTGCCTTGTTGGCGGCGATCAAAGCCTGGATCACGCGCAACACGTTACCGCGGGAAAGGTAATGGGCTTCCAGCAGGTTGGTGTCGACGGGGAGGCCTGCCTTGCAGCTCAGAATGCGGGCTTCGACGATTACCTGGGGCGGCACCTTACGCAGGCGCATACCGACCAGCTGGAAAATGCTGACACCAGCCTTGGAGAACAAAGCCTGAAGCCAAAGGCTAAAGAACTTGCCGATAAAGGCCAGAAGGACCAGTACTACAATAGCTAGGACGATGATACCGATTAAAAGGATTGGATTATCCATGTTTATTCTCCTTGATTTAAAAACTAGTTGTTGGTTGCGGAAACAAAAATATGACCTTCCTGAACGGAATCCACTTTGATGGTTTGACCTGCTTCAATAATTTCTCCGCGGGTCTGGACATCTAGTAAACGGACACTTCCATCTGGCAGGGTAAAGCTTGCTTGACCCACCGGGCGTAAGAATGTCTTTGCTGTGCCGATGGTTCCGGGCTGAATTTCGCTAATGGATTCTGTGGGGGAGGCGGCCGTCTGTAAATCAGTTTTTAGCATAGGGGTCCATCCCTCGGGAAGTAACGGAACGAGGTACTTGCTTGCTGCGAAGGGAATGATTAAAGCGATAGTCGCGCAGAACAGCATATAGAATAGCCCAAAAAGCCAGGGTAAAGCGTCAAAGGTTTCCTCGGCGGCAGCCGGTACATATTCTGGAATTTCAGCAGGATCGTAACTGAAGGCCAGTGCAAGAATCATGCAGATAATTCCTCCTACGCCAAAGAGGAACGTTCCTGGCATCACGAATATTTCTACGAGGAATAGGGCTATACCTGCGATAAGTAAAATAGCGGGGAGCATTCCGTCCAGCTGGGGGGCGAACTGCCCCAGGAATACAATTCCGATGAGGACGATACCCGCAATACCAAAGAAGCCAAAACCTGGGGTCTTAAATTCAATGTAAAGCGCTCCAAATCCCAAAATCAAGAGAATGCCGCTAATGGCTGCAATGGCTGCTGCAATTTGCTCACCTGTGGTGACTTCCACCTCGCTTGTACGGTCAATGGAAAGTGTTACTTCAAAGTCTTCGCGGCCCTTGAATGTTCCCTGGGAGAAACCAAGTTCCATGGCTTCCTTGTCGGTCATCGTAAGCAGTTCACCTTCTTTTACAAGAATCTTGGGGGCGCCCCAGAACTTTAAGTCTGCTTCGCTCATAACGGCGTACTTGGGAGCTTCGATGACCATGGAGGTGTCGCGTTCTGTTTTCTTGCCTGTATCCAGCTTCGCCTTCAATTCCAGAATTTCCAATTCCGGAGTAACAAATGCTGATGTCAGCAGTTCGGGATAACCGTTCTTTTGTGCCAGATTGCGGAACTTGGCTCGTAGGGGGGATTGAACTTTTTCTCCTATGATTTCGGGGGCTCCGCCTGCACTTTGGAGAATGGGGGCACAGTCGCCGATGGTGGTGGATTCCATCATGTAAAGTTTATTGCAGGCCAGGGCGATAAGACTGCCTGCGCTGATGGCCTTCTTCTTGACAAATGCGATGGTCTGGGGACCGCGAACCGCCATGATGGTATCTACGATGTCAAAGGCAGCATCTAGGCGACCACCGAAGGTGTTGATTTCAAAAATGATGTAGTCCGGATTTTCCTTCATTGCGTCACCGATGGCGCGAGCGCAGAAGTCGTACATGGCGGGCTCCACATCACCTTCTAGCTTGATCCAAACAGCGTGACTCTTTGCAGGAGCGATGGCTGCGGTTGCCACCCCCGTGTCATTCTGAGCGGAAATCGCAGCCTCAACAATACGCTTGTCATTCTGAGCGGATTGCGTAGCAAGGAGCGAAGAATCTAGCTTAGTAGAGTCGGCAAATGCGAAAGCGGCAAAAACTGCCAAAAATGCGAATATTTTTGCAAACAATTTCATATCCCTAATGTATAAAGTTTTTATGTCAGTGGAGTGTCAAAATGTGAGACTGAAGCGAGAAAGTTCCCTATTTTGCTGAATTGACGTGTTGATGTGTAAAACATTATGCTTGTATCATAAATTTTTGAAAATGTTCCAAATTTTTGCCATTTTTGGCAAAAACACTTGACATTGTTTTTTTTTGTTTACATTTGTGTATGCTGTGGTAAAAATGAATCTGCTCGCAAATGATAGGATAAATAATGTCGAAAAAAGATGACAAGTTTGTCGATTCGAAAGGGCTTGGAGAAAAGTTCAAGTCGTTGAAGAATGTGAAGCTTTTAGGTGATTTCAAGGTTGACCAATTCGGTAAGGATAGGCTGACTGTGTATCGCTATATACGCTATGCCAGGGCGAAGGACATTATTGAGTCCAAGAAAATCTCTTTTGCAGACCCTAGAACTTGGGAAGACCCGTTTGAAAAAAGGTTTGCGTGTGGGGATTACAAGTCATTAGGTTTTGCGCCGAAAGAGTTGGCTTGCATGTGCGTTACCACCGAGCATGGCGAAAATGAAGCCGCGTTTTGGCGAATGTTCGATCCGGATGGTAAACACGATTTGGTTCAGTTGACCTTGGATTTTAGCATCTTGCTAAAGGCGCTGAATTATTTTGCAAAAAAGAATAATGCCACCATTTATGTGAAACCTTGCGACTATACGTACACATCCGAGGATCTGAAAAGTTCTGGAAAAGGCTCTTTTTTGAAAGACAGGAAAAAATTTGATGATGAAGACTTTATCGAGTTGATGAGCCTAAAAAGGCGGGCTTTCGCGTCGGAAAAGGAACTGCGTTTCTTTATCTATGGTGAAAACCTGCCCTTTGTAGGAAACTTCTTGAGTATTCCTTATAAGGGGCGCTTAGTTAAGGAACTGAAGGTCTGCCCCAAGCCGGATTTTACGGCATTTGTGTCAAGCGAGGATATAGTGAAGGATGTGCTGGTCTCTCACTTCAAAAAAGAACTAAGAATTACGAAATCTCGTCTTTACGACTCGGTTTCTTCCTTTAAAGCAAAAAAATAAACTCGTTGGAGAAAATATGAAATCAAAAATAATGAGTATTCTAGGTGGGACCTTTGGGGCTATTGCTGCGGTAGCTTCACTCAATGCATGCTCCGGTGAAAACGGCGTTGATGGGGTCAACGGCAAGGACGGTGTTGACGGAAAAGATGGTCAAGATGGTGTTAGTGTAACCGATACTTTATATGTCTTTCAGAAGGATACCGTGATTTTTGCAGGGGACACAATTTACGTCAGCCAGAAGGATACGGTGTTAGTCAAGGATACTGTTTACATTGCAAATGGTGGTTCCGGCTCTGGAAACGGCGGAGCAGGAACTGGCGGTAGTACCCCTTTGGGTACGCTGGTTGATGAACGCGACGGACAGACTTACAGGACGACTAAGATTGGCGATCAGGTTTGGATGGCGGAGAATTTGAATTTCCCTGTGGAAGGTTCATATTGCTATGGTAATACTCTGGTTAATTGCGAAACCTATGGTCGCCTTTATACATGGGAGTCCGCGCAAGATGTTTGCCCCAGTGGTTGGCACTTGCCTAGCAAGGAAGAATTTGAAACCTTGCTAGAAAATGTGGGAGAAAATAGCGGTGAGCGAAAAGAAAATTTAGCGGCAAGGAGTTGGGGATTTGGAACTGATCCCTACGGTTTTTCCGCTCTCCCTGCTGGCGACTTCTTTCCCTTCGGCAAGACGTTCTACGGCGTTGGCGACTGCGCCATATTTTTGTCTTCTACGGTTTGCGGAATCTTCCACGTTTACCTCCTGCGCATCGACGACGACGGCGCGTACGTCTACGACAGCGACAAGGACTTCGACTACTCGGTGCGTTGTCTCCAGGACTAGAGCGATGGCGACCTTTGATCACTTAGTGCTTTAGCACTTATGTGATTCATGGCCCCCTTTAGGGGGATGATGCGTAGGCAAGCTGACTTGTCTATATGTCCGAGCATGAGCGTAGGCGCTTTGCGCCCTAACTAGGCCGGGGCGCGTGCGCCCAAGCCTAGCCAAGGCTTAGCGAAGCAAAGCCTTAAAAACATTCGCCCCAAGGTACAAAACCATGGGGCGTTTGTTTGTAAAAAAACTATGTATCCATCAGTTCTTCGATGCTGCAACCTAGCACTTTAGAAAGGCTTAACAGCGTGATGCCGGAAGCTTTTTGAATGTCCTTGCTCCTGTTTTCGTATTGCTGGAGTGTGCGAAGGTTCACGCCGGATGCTTCGGAAAGTTGTCTTTGGGATAACTCGGCTTTTTTTCGGAGCGCTTGAACTTTGACAACGGAACGTGCCGTGGCCTGGGTGATTCTTTCTTCTGCGATTTCAGCAAATTTTTGCTCAGGTGCTTCGTGAAGCGGGCTGTACAATTTGCGAATATCTTCTATGGGGAAGTATTCCAATATCTGGCAAAATCTTCTGCCAGAGAACCACTGGTAATAGGCGAGAATCCAGCCGGTCCAATACTCGGGCGATCTTTCGTAATCTTTTAAGGCTCTGTGCCGCTTGATGGAAAGTCCGCTTTTTTGCAGAACATCCAAAACCAATTCTGTGCCAGACATTCCGCAGATGTACTTGGGATTCCCTTGCTGGAATTGCTTTGCGACGTCTGTGTTTATAAAATATTCAGTAAATTGGCTTAGGGTGAGTGCTTGGCCGTTGATTGCGTAGTCAAAGGCTTCGCCCAGGTTTTCCATGGCATCGGACAGATATTCTTTACTGTAGGCATGGATCATCGGCTTTGATCTCCTGTTGAAGAATGTCCCTCATGAAAATACCGTCGATGTCGTCTGTTTCTAGCAGTTTGCGGTAATCGCTGCGTGCCTTGTCGTCGCGTTGTTTCTTTTTTGGAAAATAGTCGCTGGAATTGACAGGCTCGCTTTCTGTGTATTGGATTTGCTCAAAGGCTTTCTTGCTTTTTAGGACAATCTGTTCTCCCAACTTTCCCAGTTTCATAGCACGAGACAGCTGTGTGTACGATATCTGGTTGGTTAAGAAGGCCTTTGCAAAAGAGAAATAGGAGTCGTCTGCGCGATAACCACGAACGATATCGAAGTTTTCTACAGGAAGGCCGAAATGCTTCTTTAAGTATTCTCGTCCACGTTCCAAAATAGGCGTGCTTACCTGGAATGTTCGATTTTCCACAAGAACCGTAAGCCAATGCAACATAGTATAGTCGCCAAGGTTGAGGGTGGTAAGCCCCTTTGTGTTTAGGGTATAGGTATTGACGTATCCGTTACTATCTTCTGACGCAGCCCATTCGCGGGCAAGTTCTTCTTGTTCTGTGCAGTAAAACCCCAGTCCGTAATCGTTCCAGGCTTTGCCGAATCCCCAAAGGGGCTTCTCAATGATTTTTACAGAACCGTGATATAGTGTTAGATTCTTCATAGGAGTACTTCTGTAGAGTTATATTTAAATATACTTCTTTAGAAGTATAGATGTCAAGAAGGAACGAAAAAAAATCCTCCGATGTGGAGGACTTTTATGCTCTAACAGAGCCCCAAACCTGGCGCTTCGCACCTGTCTTACAAGCTCGCCAGAACCTGCAGCAGGCGCTTCTTTGCGGGGCCTTCGGGCAGAGGCAGGAACAGTTCCTTGGCGAAGGATTTCATCAGCATCTTCTTGGCGGTTTCTGTGGGAATGCCGCGGCTCACTAAGTAGAACATCTGGTCTGCATCCAGTTCACCGCAGGTGTTACCGTGGGTGCATTCCACGTCGTCGTGGTAGATCTTCAGCACAGGCTTTACGGAAACACTGGCTTCGTCACCCATCAAGATGGAATTCACCAGCTGGCTGGAGTTCACCTGGCTGCAGCCTTCGCCAACGATAACGCTTCCGTCGTAGCTTACGTAGGCGTGTTCGTCCAGAAGGTTGCGGGCGAACTGCGAGCTGACAGTGTTAGGAGCGTTATGACGGATGGTCAGACGCTGGTGCTTGCTGGCGTTACCCTTCAACACGCTGAGGGAGCGGTAGTCAAAGTTTGCGCCTTCGCCGTTCAAATCCACGTCGATGCTGATGCGGCCGATGCCTGCGTCCTGCAGAATGTTGGAAAAGTGAACCGTAGAATTGGCGGCTTGCTTGATTACAAAATGGCGGAACTGCAAAGGCAAATCGTTTGCAGGGTTGGCAAAGAAGATTTCCAGCTCAGCGCCTTCTTCCACGTTGATGTCGAAGCGCTCGGCGGCAATTTCGTGCTTCACCTTGTTGTCCAGAATTTCAAGGGAAACCTTGGCGTTCTTCCCGATGTTGAAAATGCTGTGGCCGAAGTCGTCGCGGCTCTTGATGAGGCCCATTTCGGTTTCGCCTGCGGCAAAATCCTTCTTCATGGCGGGAGCGGACTTTGCGATGGGCAGGAGGGCCGCAATGTCGGTTTCGGCGGCTATGCCGAAGTCGGCGCATTCCACGGCGGTGGCGCTGTCCGCGGCGCTTTCTGCACTCACAACTGAGGGAATCTTGTTAACCGGGAAGAAACTCCACAGCTCGTTATTGCGCTTGGGCATGCCAAGGGCATTGATGCGAGCCTGGGCGGCCTGTGCTAATTCAGAATTCATATAGCTCATGACAGCCTCAATTACTTTTCTTCGATCCAGTCGTAGCCCTGTTCTTCCAACTTCAAGGCCAGTTCCGGGCCGCCGCTCAAGATAATCTTGCCGTGGCGCAGCACGTGAACGTAGGTGGGCTTGATGTAGTCCAGCAGGCGCTGGTAATGGGTCACCAGAATCACAGCCTTTTCGGGGCTCATGATGTGGTTGATGCCGTTTGCCACAATGCGCAGCGCATCGATGTCCAGGCCGGAGTCGGTTTCATCCAGGAAGGAAACCTTAGGGTCGAGAATTGCCATCTGAAGAATTTCATTACGCTTCTTTTCGCCGCCGGAGTAGCCTTCGTTGACGCCGCGGTCGCGGTAACGGTCGTCCATTTCCAGGAGCTGCATCTTTTCTTCGCAAAGCTTCTTGAAGTCGGCGTCGCTCATTTCCGGGAGGCCCAAATAATTACGCTTGGAGTTCAGCGCCATCTTCAAAAATTCCACGTTGTTCACGCCGGGAATTTCGGTGGGGTACTGGGTGCTGATGAAAAGTCCCGAGTTGGCGCGTTCGCAGATTTCCATGTCCAAGAGGTTCTTGCCGTCAAGCTCAACGACGCCGTCGTTCACTGTGTAGGCGGGGTGCCCTGCGATTACCTTGGAAAGGGTGCTCTTGCCGCTCCCGTTTGGGCCCATAATGGCGTGGACTTCGCCGGGCTTTACTTCCAGGTTGATACCCTTCAAAATCTGGGTGCCGTCTTCGATACTTGCTTTAAGATTCTTGATGCTTAACATATATCCTCTAACTTATAAAACTTTTTGTGCGTTGCTCGCTGCGGGGGCCCTAAAAACCCATGTCGTCATCGTTACTGAATTCATCAGGGTCGTAAGAATATTCTTCCTCTTCGGGTTCCGGAGGCTCTGCCCCTTCGTATGCTTCCGGAGGCAATTCTGCGGGAGGTGCCTCTGTGGCGGAAAATTCCTCTGGGGGTGGCCCGAATTCTTGAGGAGGAGTCGGGCTTTGAGGGCTCATGGATCGTTCCTGTATGGGAGTGGGAGCAGTGTATTCCGGATAGCTTTCGGTGAACTGGGTTGCCGGTAATGCCGCCTGGAATTGAATCAGCTGAAGCCTGCTTCGAACAACCTGATCGGCAAATGCGTCAATCTGGATTTTTTCTGCGTTCAGCATGTTATTGATGGTTTGTATTCCTTGGGTAAACTTTGTCATTTGCAGACGCATGTTGACCCGTTCCATGGTGTCTAGCGGCAATGCTTTTTTTTGACGGTCGCAAAGCTTTGTAGACAAAACTGTCAGAGTTTGGTAAAACTCGTAAATTTCTTGGGGCGGTTTCCATTCCTCTTCAGGAAGTCCCTCAATAAACGTCTGCAGCGTCGGGGAGACATTTTCGTGCAGCTGTTGGGGAGAATGGGTTCCTGTTTCTGCGTACATGGCAACGATGGTGTTGACGAATTCCTCCACAATGGGGGATTCGAACATCTGGATTCCGCTGGCAGCCCAGTCCATGTCAAAGTATTCCAACGCCCGTTCCATAAGGGTGGGGTTTCGCAAGAGAAGGTTTGCAAAACGCATTTCGATGGGCGGGATGGCGTGCCATGGAATAATTGTTTCGGCAGCTTGCACACTTGCCGCAGTTTGTGTCGCCATTACCCGCTTATCTTGTTTAAGCGCTTTTACTCGGGAGAGTGAACGGTCTGTGTTGAACCGTTCCGAAATCATCTTCAAGTATTGGTTTTGAAGCTCTCCGTCGCCAATGCTTTTTACAAGAGACTTGGTGTAGTTAATGAACTCAGCTCGGTTTTCCGGACTTTGCAAATTCTTTTGACGTGCAAGATAGACCAACCAGTCTTCAGCCTGAGTCAAGGCTTGCTTGAATGCGTCCGGACCTTGCTCGTTTACAAAGTTATCCGGGTCAATCTTGGTTCCGTCGGGGCGGGAGAGAGCAAATACTCGCGGGGCGATTCCCTTAGGCAGAACAATTTCAAGACTACGCATCGTCGCTTTTTGTCCTGCAGCGTCTCCGTCAAAAACAAGATAAGCTGTCTTTGCGTAACGTGCCAAAATACTGGCGTGAGTTTCTGTCAGTGCAGTTCCCGAGGCGGCGACAACATTTGTTACCCCGCCCTGGTACAGGCTAATCATGTCGAAGTAACCTTCCACGATGATGACAGCGTTCTCCCTGGCGATGCTTTGACGGCTATGATTCAGGCCGAAAAGAATGTCACTCTTGTGGTACAAGGCGGATTCCGGGCTGTTCATGTACTTTGCCTTGCTGTTGCCGCTAAGGTCTCGACCGCCAAAGGCGACAATCATGCCGGACATGTTCTGGATGGCTATCATCAGACGGTCGCGGAATTTATCGGAAATACCGCCGTTTTCTTTTTCTATGGCAAGTCCCGCCCTGACGCAATCCATAGGGGAGAAACCGTTCTTTACGGCAACTCCAATAAAGCCTTCTCTACCATCGGGAGCGTATCCGATATGAAACCTTTTTCGGGTCTCGTCGGAAATATGCCTGCTATTCAGGTAGGACATGGCCTTTTCGCTCATGGTGAGCTGCTGCTCGAACCACTGGCAAGCCAGCTCATTGAGCTTTCTGACCTGTTCTCTTTCTTCGATGGCTTCGTTGTTTTCGGGAGCCCCCAACTTGGGCAATGGGAAATGGCTGAAGTTGGCCACCCATTCCACGGCACCCTTAAAATCCATTTTTTCGTGTTCTTGAACGAACTTAAAAACATCACCGGCAGCTCCGCAGGCAAAGCATTTATAGATCCCCAAGGTGGGGTTTACGTTCATGGAGGGAGATCGGTCATCGTGGAAGGGGCAAACGCCTAGATACCTTCCGTTACCCGCACGTTTCAACGGCAAAAAACTCTCAATGACGTTTGCAATATCCGTCTGAGATTTTAGCTGTTGAATTATTTCGTTTGAGTAAAAAGCCACGAATCCATATTTAGCAAATTTAGACTTGCCTGTTTTCTAGACAACGCCTGCTTTTTGCCATTTGCCGCTACGCCAACGGAAGTAGTTGGCGATAGAACGGTAGAATTCGTCGGCGGCCATGCCCAGCCAAAGTCCAACCAGTCCCAGGTCCAAAACGAAAGCCAGGAAAAGGGCTGTCGCCACGCCTAAGGTCCACATCATGGCGCTCCCCACAATGGCAGGGAATTTGGAGTCGCCGGCGGCTCGCATGGAGGTGGTGAGAATGAGATTTACCGCCTTGAAAGGCTGTACCGCCACGTCGCACCAAAGGCAAATAGTCCCAAGCCTAATCACCTCGGGATTCGTGGTGAAAAATCCAATAAGATGTGTTCCTAACAGCGCTGTGATGATGGAAATGATAAGTCCGCTGCCCATGCTGATGAACATGGTTTCGTGTGCCCGCTTGTCGGCGGTCTTAAAGTCCTTTGCCCCTACGAGATGGGCTACCAAAATTTGGTTTCCGCTCCCTAGGCCAACGCCTAGAATAACGGCCAGTGCGGCGTAGTTGCCTGCAAAGACGCGAGCTGTCATGGCGGTTGTTCCCAAGTGGACCACCATGGCGGTTATGAACACCTGGAATAGCTGAAAACTAATTGGTTCTGCGGCAGCGGGAAGACCAATGCGAATCCAGTCCGGCAAAATCACGCGGGAGCGCTTGATGTCGCGACGATGAGTCTTGTGCTGAACCTTGTAACGCAGGACGAACCAGAGAATACAAGACGAAATCAACCAGGATAAAGCGGTTGCGATTGCTACACCTTTGACACCCATCTTAGGAAGCCCAAAGAGACCTTCCAGGAGAACGTAGTTCATCAGGGCGTTGCTTGCGATGGTAATGATATTTCCCACCAGATTCCAGATTGTAAGACCATGGGTTGCAATCAGTGCGGTAAGAGTGGTTTGCAGTGCCCTGAAGGCAAAGCCGAAGGCGACCACCGCCATGAATTCCTGGGCGTAAACGACGGGATTGTCCTTAAGGCCCATCCACAAGGGAATGTGGCCAGACAGCGGGTAGATCACAAGGGTCAGGGCGATTCCTAGCAACAGACTGCCCAGAAGCACCATGGTCTGGGTAGACCTGGCGTGGCTATTTTGTTCTGCTCCGATAAACTGAGAAGCAATACTGGCACCCGCCTGCGAGAATGCGTTTATGGCGGTGAATAGGGCTCCAAGAATTGGCATCAGGGCACCAACGCCCGCGGCGGCGTCTTCGGAGGTTCGGGATAAGAACCAGCTGTCCATCATGGGCTGGAACATGCCCACGCCGAAAGTGATAATCAGCGGCCATGAAAGGCTTAAAAGAGAACGATCCTTGACAGGTGTTTTAGCCATGCCCCCAATGGTAGCAATTGGAGACCTTCTTGAAAAGGTTTTTTAAATCTGTTTTGGTTGCTTTTGTAAACGAGTTTCCAATGCCTGGATCACCTGGTTTACGTCGGTAAAGGCGCAGACCGGGAGGCTAATGGCTTTTTGCGCGGCGGTGAGTGCGTTCTTGTTTTGACTATCTTGCAGGTGAAGAATGTCTGTAAAACAAGGCTGGTTCCGAAGCGTTTCGGGATAATGGATGCAGTACGGAATTTCGGCCTGCATTAAAACTTCTATAAAGGCGTTTCGGTTGTTCGCCAAAAGTGTGTATTGGGCGTAGGTGCTGGAATTGTTTTCGTCCAAAGACTGCGGGATTACCCTTAAACACTCATGGACGTTTGGATTCCACACGTTGGTAAAAAAGTTGTCGTAGAGCTTGCCGTTGTTCTTTCGGACAATAAGTTCTTCGTCCAGATGTTTCAGTTTCACCCGAAGGATGGCTGCCTGAATGGCGTCCAGCCGGCTGTTGATTCCGATTAGCTGGTGGTTGTAATGTCCTGAACTTCCGTGGTTTGCGATTTTCCTTATTTTATCTTCTAGTTCTGGATCGCTGGTAAATAAGGCTCCTCCGTCGCCGTAACAACCCAGCGGCTTTGTGGGGTAGAAGCTGGTAATGGAGATTTCCCCGAAAGTACATGCCCTCTGGATGTGTCCAGAAATTCTACGGGTAGCGCCAAAGGCTTGAGCCGCGTCTTCGATAATCCATAAACCGTTTTCCTGGGCAACGGGTCGAAGTTTTTCAAAAGCTGCACACTGGCCGAATAAATCCACCGCAATAATGCCCTTGGTTTTGTCGCTTATTAGCGATTTTACGCTTTCTGGACAAATCTGAAGGGTTTCGGGATTGATGTCGGCAAATTTCGGGGTTGCGCCGAGAAATTTTACGCATTCCGCCGGAGCGATGAACGTAAAATCGGGGACGATAACTTCGTCGCCGGGGGCGATTCCCAGGGACATGAGGGCTATGGTAAGAGCGTCCGTGCCGCTTCCGCAGCAAATTGCGGACCTGCCTACGTAGTCGGAAAGTTCCTTTTCTAAATTGGTGACCTGCGGACCGCCGATGAAACAACCGCTGTCTAGGACGGATTTTTCGGCTTTTTCAAGCTCGGAACGGTATTTTTCTCGCTGTCCAACCAAATTTACGAAGGGTTTCATGGCTTCAAAAATAGAATTTTTTCGTTACCCCTTGAAATCTTTCAAATATTTACTAACTTTGAGCCAACATTTTAAGTAGGTTTTCACCCGGAGATAATAAGGTGCCTCAACACAAGTCTTGCAAAAAGCG
The DNA here is from genome assembly GCA_045600425.1 of Fibrobacter sp. Classification (GTDB taxonomy): domain Bacteria; phylum Fibrobacterota; class Fibrobacteria; order Fibrobacterales; family Fibrobacteraceae; genus Fibrobacter. The sequence continues at coordinate 17,498 of JAZRXW010000085.1, read as the reverse complement.
TTTGATTCAGGCCGAAAAGGCCAATGCTCAGAACCGTTCTTGCCGTTCTGCAATCCGTACTAGCCTCAAGGCTATCCGTTCCGCTACTACTAAGGAAGAAGCTCTCAAGGAACTTCCCAACCTGTTTAGCCAGCTGGACAAGGCTGCAGCAAAGCATCGTGCAGGTTTCTGCGCTAATCGCGCTGCTAACTACAAGGCAAAGGCCGCTAAGGTCGTTAACAGCCTCGCTTAATTAGCAAAGCAAAATATTTCTGGAAGCCAGTACAACAGCAGTTGTGCTGGTTTTTGGATTTTCTGTACTTACGTACGGAAATGCTAAAATGCCGGAAAAGTACAGAAAAAGTTTGCGATTTTTTCAAAAAAAATCGTATATATTGTAATTTGGATGTCAAACATAACATATAGTGCTATATGAAGTGTTATATTTTATCTAGATTTGCGATATTATTGTAGGATTGATGAATGTCTTCGATTAATTTTGCCACACGAGAAATAAGCTGTAAAGTTGTTTACTACGGTCCGGGCCTTAGCGGCAAGACCACGAATTTGCAGGTTATTCACCAAAAGATGCCTCAGGATAAGCGTACTGACATGGTGTCCCTTGCTACTGAAGGTGACCGTACGCTGTTTTTTGACTTTTTGCCGTTGAATCTTGGTGATATTAAGGGATTTAAGACTCGATTCCAGCTTTACACTGTTCCTGGACAGGTTTATTACAATAGTACCCGTAAGCTAGTGCTTCGCGGTGTAGATGGTATCGTTTTCGTGGCGGACTCTCAGCGGTCTCGCCAGGCCGAAAACCTTGAAAGTTTACAGAACCTTCGCCAGAACCTGCAGGACTACGGCATGGATCTGGATGATATGCCTTTCGTGCTCCAGTATAACAAGCGCGATATGGAAAACGTATTTACTCTGGACGAACTGAATGCGGAACTGAATCCCCGCAATGTTCCGTTCTTCCCGGCTACAGCACACAACGGCAAGGGCGTGGTTACCACCCTGAAGACCATTGCCATGCTGGTCATTGAAAAGTTTAACGTAAAGCAGGGTTTCTTGCATCAGGCCGCTGCCAGCGTGAACAACGCGGGTGTACATGATGTTTCCTTGACTAAGGATGGCGTTTCTGTTAAGGATGTCCAGTCTGCGGCTCAGGCTGCTCCTACAGCTCCGTCTCCTTTCCGTATGCCTTCCTTTGCTGCAAAGCCGAGTGCCGCTCCCGCAGGTCAGTCTGCCGGCTCCGGTCTGTTCCAGAAGGGGGCTACATCTTCGCCCTTCGGTCGTCCCAAGGCTCCTACCACAATTCCTCGTATGCCAACTTTTGGTCGCGATGTGGCTAAGCCGATGAACGATACTGCGGACGACGAAATTGAATTGCGTCCTTATGTACCTAAGAAGAAATAACCTTTAGGAGAACGTGCTGTGAGTGATTTTACCATTTATACTGATGACGCCGACAAGGTTCGCCGTTTGATGGCTGCTTACCAGGCTAGCGTAAAGGCTGAATATATTGTCCTTTGCCACCGTGATGGTTCCATTATTGCAGAAGTGGGTTCTCTGGGCGTAGACGCAACACCTCTTGCGGTTCTTAGCACAGCTTCTTTTGACTCTGCCCGTCAGGTGGGTCTGATGCTTGGTGGCGAAAACTTCAACTCTGTTTCTTACACTGGTGATAATCGCTCCATTTACATTGCCCCCGTAGACCAGGCTCTGCTGCTTGTGCAGATTTTCCCGGGTTCAAAGCTTCCTAACCGTATTGATGACTTTAACCGTCTGCTGGTGGAAAAGCTTGTGGATGCAGTTCCGGCCTTCACCCAGAATACCAGCCGTTTAGTTCGCTAGGCGCTTTGTGACAAAAACTCAACCGCTACGAAATTTGCGGAAGACGACAATCGTTGTGATTGCCGTCTTTTTAGGTTTTTTGGTTCACGGAATTATTGCTTTTTGCTTTAAGGACGAAGTGATTCGGGACTCTGTTGAGTCTGAACTTATTGTGGCGCAGGGCGAAGTTTGCAGCCATATAGTGAATGGCAGCCCCTTTGGCACTGATAGCGTCTTTGATGTGGATACCCGCTTGTACTATTATGCTACGGTTTCAAGAGCCGCAATCAGCGAAGAAGATTCCTTGATGCACATTTGGTTTAACGGTCTTGATACCGTCTTGAAAGCTCCCTGCCATCTTACCGGAGAATCCTGCTATACTACGGTAGATCCGAAGTTGATGAAGGAAGGAGAATGGAGCGTTGATTTTGTGGCTGGACGTAAGCTTCTCGCTACGCAACAGTTTAAAGTCATTCCTTCTCTGAGGTAATGATGTTGTCCCAGCGATTCTGTTTGGGACCGTTCCTATTTTTTATTGTAATGGCCATTGGGGCCTTTTTTACTGTGGATGTCTCCGCCCGTGACGTGGAAACTATTCCTGTGTGGAATCCTGAAATACTGAAGGACAAAAAGAGTGAGCCTGTCGGGGCGGATACTGCCCGAAGGACGGATTCTTTAGAAACCCACGGTTACAAGACAATGGAAATTTCTGTTGGCGATGGGGGAACTCAGGTGGACCAGGAATTACGCCTGTCCATTACGGGAAAACTTTCGGACAGTGTGTACGTTGATGCGTTGCTGTCGGATGTGGGGCGAAAGGCGGGGGACCAGACTACGGCGACCTTGCGTGAAGTGGACCAGATTTATTTTCGGGTAGAAGCTCCTTTCGGCTTTCTTCATTTGGGGGATTTGACTTGGGATGACCAGTCTTTGGGTTTGTATTCCATAAGGCGTAGTTCCTTGGGGGCGATGGCAGGCGTTCGAGGCGATGTTCTGGGCGTGCATGCAGAAGTTCGTGGGGCTGCAGGAACTGATGAAGCGCAACATGTGACAAGGGCGTTTATGGCTGTGAGCGGCCAGCGTTCCGGGTATGCCATGGATCCCTGGGGAGGCTATGTATCTGTAGTTCCCCATTCGGAGACGGTTTGGCTTAACGGAAAGAAACTGAACCATGAAACGGACTACACGGTCAATTATGCCGGTGGTCTTATTGATTTTAAAGGCGGGTTCGTTTTAAGCGCTGAAGATGAAATTCGCATAGAATATGATTCCTATGAGGATGGCAAGGTGTATACCTTATATGGTGCCCAGGCGGAATTGAAACACCCCAATGTTTGGTTGAATCTTTCGGGATTTCGGTTGGAAAACGACGTAGAACGCTTGAAACGTGGGTCTTGGACGGATGATGATTACGACTTGCTGAAATCTGATCGAGGCGACGCTTTTGAACGTGATGACTCCTTAGGTACACTGAACCGCCCCAGGCGAACGGACCGGGCGGGGGTGAGAATTCGCACCCAGCTGGACCATCGTTTTTATGCGGATGCGGAATTTGCGGTGAATCGCATGGATTCAAATATGGTGTCTAGCCAGGTGAACGGACCTGAGGGAATGGCGCTTCGATGGTATGTAACGTCGGACTCGTCTCAAAGTTTATCCAAGTTCCCGCTGGCTTTATCTGTGGGAGGCAACCGTATTCAGCGGGGCTTTGACGTTTTGGAATTTCAGGGGAATGTAATGGACTGGGATTCCTATACCTTGAAGGACCGCTGGGATTTGTCGGCGGATGATTCTGGTTTTTATGACGACAATCTGAAGTTTGACCAAGTAGGACTGCGGTTTCGCCTGTGGAAAGACTGGATGGGCTTAGCGGAATGGGGATACCGCCGTAACGAAGATGAATCGTGGAATTCCTCTAGGGCTTCCCTTGGGTTGAATCACCGGAACCGATATGTGCAAAGCGGGTTGTCCCTTGTGCGAGTGGCTAGCGTTCAAGAAAAAGAAATGGAACGTTACCAGGCTACTGTAAACAGTGAATTTTTACAGGGGCTGTTTAGACCTTTTGGGGGAGTTGATTTTAGGTATACAGAAATATCCCAGCGGGATAGTTTGTCTGAATACGACAAAAAGCTGGAGAACGAAATTATTTATGGAAAGTCCACCGGGGGCTTTGGAATTTATTTGGATAAAGGTTATGTGAAGGAATCGGTGGGGGGGCGTATGGCGAAACGTCGCGGGGATTCCTTTGATGATTCCCATTGGGAAGATTCCTTGATGGCATCCACCTGGCTTCAGGAAGTCTCCTACCGCAGTCGAAGTTTTTCTGTAAGTCACCTGCTGCAATTTGAACAAGTGAACGAGAATGGCGAAGGTTCCAGAAATAGCTGGGCGGGAAACCTTGACGCTCAGTGGGGAAACGAGGAATCTGGCCTGACAGGGAGTGCCAATTACAGGATGGGCTTGACGGAAGAACAGGTGTATACGGCGATTTATAAGGCGGTGGCGCCTGGTACCGGAGACGTGCGCTATGATAGCCTGACGGGAACGTATATTGAGGGGGTGGACAACGGGGACTTTGTATACGAAGGTCTTGGACGTAATGATTCTGTGGGGGCGGTGCTGTCGTCTGATGTTTCCTTGGATGTGGAATTGCGTTGGTCTCCGGGAAAGAACCTTGGCATTACCCGCGGCATTTTGAGGGATTTAACTTTAGGTGGCAACTGGAGTGGGGAAGGAAGCGACACCACGGGAAAAAGACTGTATTTCCCGCCGGTCACAAAATCTGGACTTGATGAGTTGACTTCGGGACGAATTTCTGTTGGTGGCCTTGTGGAATGGGTGCATCCCGATGGGGTGAGCTTGACTTACAAGCCGGAGATGAGCTGCGATAAGAAGCTGTCTTCTATTTCTTATTACGAAACGGTTGTGGACCACAACATCTTGGGCAGCTATGAATTTTTAATGAATCATTTGGTGGAGGTGTCGTTCCTTTTTGAAAACGAGGAACTGTCTGCTTTGCAAGTTTTTGAATGGGATGTTTACGACGGGACCTTGAAATACCGTTTTGATTTTTTGGACGGATTTTTTGTGCAGCCTATGGGGCGAATTCGTTGGGGCGATGGTTCTGACGAACGAAAAGAAAATTTTGGAGGAAACCTTTGGGAAACGGGAATCCGCCTAGGATATAACCGCTTGAATAAAATAAATGCCTTTGCAAATTTTTCTGTAATCCATACATCTACTCATGGAATGTTGGTTCCTTACCAGTTGATGTCTGGATTCAGTGATGGTGTAACATACCGTTTAGAAACATCGGTATCTGTAGATGTTAACGATTACATTTCTATGGGTGGTCGTTATATATTGCGATTCGGTGATGCGGAGGAAAATATTTTCCAGAAGTTAAGTATGGAAGCGAAGGCAAACTTTTAGCAATGAACAATTAACAATGAACAATGAAAGATGAAGGATGAAGGATGAAGGATGAAGGATTAAGAATTAAAAATGAAGAGTTTTTTTGGTGTCATTCTGAGCGGAGCCTTTAGGGCGTAGTCGAAGAATCTGGCGGTGGAGAATTAACAATTAACAGTTAACAATGAACAATTAACAATGAATAGTGAAAAATGAAGGATGAAGGATGAAGGATGAAGGATGAAGGTCATAAAACCTCTAGGTGCGAAGCTCCGACCTCATACCTCAAGCGAAGCGTACCTCATCCCTAGAACCTATGCCCTAAAATGTCCTAGCCCCTAAAAACTTATGAAGAATGTCTTGATTTATATGCTGTTGATTGCGATGATGGTCGCTGCAGCCTTTGCTTCCGAAGGTTGTCGCATCCAGCGTGTTGTCTGGACGGGAGAACATGTTGACGCTGATGTTGCACAGATGGAAGTTGCTGTGGGTGCGTCCTGCGATTCCTGGAAATTTGCGGCCCACAAGCTTGTTTCTGACTATGAAAATCAGGGCTTTATTTCTGCCGAAGTTTTGGGAAATGTGGATAGCGCAGGCGTGCTGACGGTAGAACTGCGTCGCGGTTCGGCGTTCGTCTGGGCGGAAAGCGAAAATCTGGATTCCTCGGGAACGAAGCCCGAAGTGTTCCGCAAGCTGGCGGGATTAACGGCAGGCGACCTCGTGCGGCCTCTGGATTTGGAACGTGCGGAAAATCGCCTTGCCCGGTTAGGTTACTTTGAGCGGACGGCCCCCGCACAGATGTTCCGCGATCCCACCCGAAATAGAATCGTCCCCGCGTTCAGTATGCGTGGGGCGGCCGTCTCCGAAGCGGAAGCCCTGCTGACTTATTCAAGCCAGGACAATGTGTGGGAAGGCTCCATCAATGTCTCGCTGTATAACATTCTGGGAACCGCCCGTAACCTGCAGGTGGAAGGCTTTACCGCCGAGGATTCCCGCCGTCTGGAAGGCTCCTACAAGGAACCTTGGATTTTCGGAACGGAGTGGAACTTGGTTGCTCGCGGCTACTTTGATGATGATTCCTCTTCGCGAGTGGCTTATGGAGAGGTGGGCATTACCCGAGACATCGGATTTGACTTTTCTGTAGGTGTTTATGTTGGCTGGGGTGACAATGCAAAAACATCTTCTTTGGAATTAAAGTACGAGTCTCTGGACCGTTTCGTCTTGCCTCGCTCCGGACTGCGAGTGTTTGGCTCTGCGGTATGGAATATGGCTCGCCCCGATTCTCTGGACAATTACCTGCGCTTGAAGGCAATCCTTGTGAAATATGTTCCTTTGTACAAAAACTGGATTGTTCGTGCTGGCGGACAGGCGGGCGGCCTTTTCGCAACCGATGCGAAACTGGACCGTTCCGATTATTTTGCCCTGGGTGGCATGGACGACTTCAAGGCTATGGATTACCGCTTTATGCGGACTCGTGCCTACGGCTTCTCGGAATTCGCCTTGCTGTGGCAGGACGGTTATGACTTGAGTATCGAAGGATTCTATACGCCCGGCCTTTACCGCGCGCCTCGCCCCGATCACGGCTGGAAGGAAGAGCATGAATATGGCCTAGCCTTTACCCAGTACCGCAAAAACTGGAGCGTCAACTTTTACTACGCCCTTCGCAATGGCGAAAACTACCTGGATGGAATTGTGGGTGTAGGCGTGAAAACGCTGTTCTAGTTTTTTTGGCTGCTTTTTCACGAAAAACACAAATCTTTTTCCGCAGTTTTTCACGAAAAATAAAAATCTTAACAAAAAATCACGAAAAATACAAATCTTTTTTGTACGTTTCTTCACGAATTTTAAAAATCTCTCTTTTTGTAGAGGGGTTTATTCGTTGTCGTCTTCCAACTGCTCCCCGATGGAACGGAACATCGGGTCCCATGTCGTTTTGCCTGCATCATCCGGACGCACCCATTCGGCTTCGTCACCGGTAACGTGGAACCAATATTTAAAGTTGAGGTTTAGTTTCTGTGCAGAGACTGTGCCTTGCCCGTTGTACGCTTGGATGTTGCCCGTTACAACCGACATGGCCTTGAATTTTTCTGTCACCAGTTTTCCTTTTTCTGGTTCATCCTTGGCAATAGAGATTTTTTTCATAAGGTTTTCCTTGCTAAATTTTCTACACTTTCTTTGTCAGGGGGAACATCTGCTGGTTGATCCGGAATACCTGATTGATGTTTTGGGCGGCAGAGGTGATGGTGGTGATTCTGTCGCGACAATCCTCCAGTTCGGCGGTTACTTTCTTGTAGGTTTCCTCGTCACAGCCGCAGGTGATTCCTAGAAAGTGGCGCTCGTCCTTTGAAAACTTGCCGATGGCCTTTTCGGCGAGAGCTGCCATTTGACGCTGCATTTCGCGTATGGCGCGGGGGAGACTTTCCTTGGAGCCGGTCACGTTTGCATCGGTTTGCGTATAGCGTCCCTTATTATCCTTTTCTAAGAAGCCTGCTTGAACGAGAAACTGCAGAGTATTTTCAACATCCTCAGCGCAAATTTTTTCGTGGCAGGCGTCTGCGATTTTCTTGGTACTAGCTCCAGACATCAAGGGCGCCAATTCGCGAAGGACAGGGTACTTCCAGGATTCGTAAAAAACGTAGGCATCGGCATCGATAATGCGGGCTTTTGACTTGCGTGCCATTTTGCGCAATTCTAAAGTCAATGTTTTCCGATAGGCTTCATTAGTGGTGTTGTCGATGGCGACCATCAGCTCAAAGAAATCCTGTTCGCTGGCGGACAAATTCATTACGGCCGCAACGGATCCAGCCCTTTTCTTGCTTAGCTTGCTTTTCCCGTCGCAAACAAGCTTCAGGTAGTTGGGTGAAGCAAATCCTGCTAGTCTGTTGAATTCTCGCCAAGAGAAAGCGGAATGCTTTTTGCGTTCCTCAAAATAGTCTCTGATATAATCTCGATAGTCGCTGTAGCCGAAGATGGGTTTCATGGATTTGAATATAGTTTTTTGATTTGTCAATTCGGATTTTTTAAATGTGTTGGAAAAATGACTTTGGAATAAATTTCTTAGAAATGCGTTTCTATATGATTCACAATGAATCATATAGAAGGTGGGAAATGACGACGTAACGAGGAACGTCAAAAAATGAATAGGCTTGCTTTATACTAAACGCCCTCAAAAAGCCTAAATTTAGGGTATGAAGATTTTTTATTCGCTGGTATTAACGATAGCCTTGTTTTTTGTTGTGTTTGGCTGCTCCGAAAAGGAAACGGCAGGCAATGCCACGGAGCCTAATACGATTGGCGAGATTGAGTCGTCCAGTTCTGTGGTTGTTGTGCCCCAAAGTTCTTCAGATGTTCATGAAATCATCTTCACCACAAAACCGTCTAGCGAAAATCTTCTCGGTAGAACAGTTGTGCGTGTCTATCAGGAAGAACAGGGTGCGCAAGGTGTATGTACCGTTGGTGAAATTGCCTTTACCGCTGCATTCAAGATTGTTGGCAGAGGCGTACTTACTTATTCCAACGCCCAGTCGGTTGCGTCTTACGACATGTGCAATTCCCTATGGAAGGATGTTTCTGAGGAATGCTTTGCTGACGATGCAATCTTGCTGAATGAAAATGAAAACTGCAATGAAAAATCCTTCGATGTTCTGTGCCGCATAGAACGGACTGGTGAACGTAATTTCGATCATGAACTTTCTGAATTTGAAAGACGCTTTGTTTCTGCTTGCGACAAGTTGGCTGGCGCAAATCCTGGGAAACCGACATTTGAACGCTTTGAATCTGCAGTGCTTCCCGATACGGGAACTTCCGGCGCTTCCAGCGGATATGAACCGATGGAAAGTTCCTCCAGTGAGGAATTATTTTATGAAGAAAAGGAACCCTACAGTTCTTCGTCAAGATCATATTCTATGGAAGAAATCTATGCGGAGGAAAGTTCCATGGCTCCGCAACAAATTCTTGAATCGTATAAGCCTGAAGTAAAGGTCGATTCCTTTGCTCGTCGAGATAATCGCGGAGTGCTTTGGTATGAAATTGACTTTACAGAAGAACGAACCTTTGTTCATAAATACTATAGCGCTGACGGTTGGCGTTCGTGTTGTGTTTATGTGAACGAACCACAAATTGGTCTTGTTTATGATGTTACGGATGGATTTGATATAGTTACTTTCCAACAATATTTGTTTATGGAAGGACTTTCCGTAAAATCTGTGGAACGCCTTGTAATTTTCTCCCATCACCACGAATCAATTGATGAAGAATATGTCCCGAAATTTAGTAGTCAATGTGCAGAAAATGAGGGCGTATTGACAGAACATCTGCAGAGTGATGAAATCAGATATTGGACCTGCGATAGAGTCTTTGTGCCTTCTGTTTCTGCAAGGCGTTACTTGTACGAACGCGCGCTGGAACTGAAAACCAATTGTGCGGAATAGGAAGGTTTTCCTTTGAAAATTGAAAACTGGTTTGACGCGTAAAATCCATATAATACGCAATGAATCATATAGAAAGAAGTTTTCCCATTTTATCAAGGAATAGTTCAAAAAACGCAAAAAAAGCAAAAAAAGTTCCTTCTCGTGGAGAATGCATTTTATAAATTCTTAGTATGAAAAAGATTATTCTCTTAATTTGCCTTTGCTGCGCACTTGCCGCCGCAGAAGAAAATAAACACAAGTGGATTGTGGATGTGGGTGGCGGTTTTGCCTTTTGGTCCACGTTTGCGGACTTTGGTCTGGGAATGAGAGACTTCGACAGCGAAGAAGTGCAGGATGAAATTGATGGGGGCACCAATTACATTGTGGTGAACCTCGGCGCCCGTTACCAGCTCGCAAAAATGTTGGAACTTGGCTTTGCCACCGGCTACGAATATTACGCCTCCAAGGTTCACCCCTACCATAACGAGAAAGGCTATTTGAAATACGCCGACATCAAGGATAACCATATTGTTCACCTGGCTGTGGAATCAAAGGTGGACTGGGTTAGTTTTCTTGACCATGTGCAGATATACTCTCGTCTAGGTTTAGGCGGAGTCCTGGAAATTTCAAAGGTGGACGATTATGAGGTTGGCTTTGGATTGCCGAATTTCCAGTTCAGCCCCATTGGCATTGAATATGTAGGCACGATGGGTTTTTATGCAGAGGCTGGTGTTGGTTACCGAGGTCTTTATTCGGGCGGCGTGAGCTTTAGATTCTAAACAATCATGATTAGAAATATCATTCGAAAACTAATGGCCTTTGTTACGGCGTTTTTTTGGACGGACAAGTCCAAGGTGTTTTCGGGCGTGTTGGCTTGCTTCTGGTCGGTGCAGCATATTGCCTGTGCCTATGTACAGACGATGGCTTAGAATGTGACGATGATTGTCTTTACGATCCCGTAGTCGATACAGTTGCCACGTTGGGTGATTTACCACCTTGTGACTATATCGAAAAGAATGACGATCCAACCTTTGTGGAAAGTGAAAATGCAGACTATTACTGCAGTGAGCATCAGTGGCTTTCATCAACGGAAATTCTTTGTGAAGAAAAACCGCCCATAAAGCCCTTTGAATACGAATTCTTCACTGATCCTCGGGATGGTTATGTCTATCGGCTGACAAGGATTGGTTCGCAGACATGGTTTGCCGAGAATCTCCGTTTCAAGACGGAAAAATCCATTGCTCCCGATGGCGAGCTGTTTAACGTAGTGGGTCGCTATTATACCTGGAAGGATGCTCAGACAGCCTGCCCCGAAGGATTTCACATTCCTACTTCTGAAGAATGGAAGGAAATGTGGTTGTTTGTTACCGAGGATAATGGTTGTGAAAATGTAGGGACTAGCTTGAAAACGGATAGCCTCTGGAGCGAATATCTTAAGCCCAGTACAAACATTGTTCAGGGGAACGAAGATGCGCTTGTTGGAACGAACCGCTACGGATTCAATGCCGTTCCTGCTGGTAGTTATTTAGAAAAATCCGACGAACTTTATCTTCTAGGACACTTGACACGTTTTTGGTCAAATGATAACTACCGTGGTAAAATCGTGGCAGATTCCTGGGTTATGAATTTTTGGCGTCACAATTTCTTCGATGACGAGTCTGCGAATCCTAATTGGCGAATATCCGTCCGTTGTATAAAGGATTTTGAATGAAAATGTCTAAAGTTAGAGGTTCAATTATGAAGTCGGCTTTGGTTTGCCGAATTTCCAGTTCAGCCCCATTGGCATAGAATATGTCGGTACGGTGGGTTTTTATGCAGAAATGGGTTTTGGTTACCGAGGGTTTTATTCGGGTGGAGTGAACTTTACACAGGAGTTTTGCTTTTTTCGCCGGCGATTTCGCGGACCAGCTTTGGAACTTGGTAGCCTGGCAGCTTGGTGCGGACTTCGTCGATGAGCTGCAGCGCTCGTTGGTCGGAAACTTCGAAGTGGGCAACGCCCTTGGCGTGGTCCAGCTGGTGGAGATAGTAGGGGAGGACTCCCTGTTCAAAAAGTTTGCGGCTTAATTTTTCGAGAGTGCTGGCGTTGTCGTTGACTCCTTTTAGGAGTACACTTTGGTTCAGCAGAGTCCAGCCGGCAAATTTCAGCTGGCCAAAAATAATCTGGCTTTCTTCGTCCAGCTCGTCGGGATGATCTACATGGGAGACCAGTACGCAATCAAAACGGGCGGGCAATTCCTTGAGGAAATCCATGTGCTGCTGGACTAGGTCCGGACGCATGACGGGAAGGCGGGTATGGATGCGCAATGTGGTGACGGAAGAGTGGTCGCCGATGGCCTCGATGAGACTTTCAAACTTGCTCGGGGAGAGGGTCAGGGGGTCGCCACCGGAGAGGATGATTTCCCAGATGTCTGAGTGAGTGTCTAGCCAGTTGCGGACCTGGACATCCACATCGGGAATGTTCTGGAAGGGATAGTTCCTGCGGAAACAAAACCTGCAGCGCACACCGCAGGTGGCGGTCGTTACAACGAGGGCTCGTCCGTCGTATTTTTGGATGACGCACTCGCTTTTACCTGCAGGAAGGTCCCCTACAGGGTCGTCCACAAAGCCTGGGGCATCTTCGTATTCGGTTTTTGTCGGGAGAATTTCACGTAGGAGTGCCTTTGGTGTACTTGCTGCCCTGACCCGCTCTGCATAGTGTCTGGAACAGCAGAAGGGGAACGTGGGGGCGTGGTCCAAGCCGCAGAGGTCGGGGTCATTTGCAATCAACGTCGCAAAATCAGGGCCTAAAAACTCCAAAAATTCAGAAATTTGCGTGAATACGAGTTTGGTTTGTTCCATTATATTACTAAATTTAGCAACATAAAAACCAAAAAGAGGATAATATGGGTACTGTAAGCACCAACGAATTCCGTAAGAAGCTTAAGATTATGGTTGACGGTCAGCCGTATGAAATCATTGAAAACCAGTTCGTGAAGCCGGGTAAGGGCCAGGCTTTCAACCGCGTTCGTATCAAGAACCTGGTTACCGGCCGTACTCTCGAACGTACTTGGAAGAGCGGTGATACCGTCGAAGAAGCCGATGTTACTTACGGCGAAATGACCTACAGCTACAATGATGGCACCAACTGGTACTTCATGGATTCCGAAACCATGGAAATGGTGGAAATCCCCAAGGAAAACCTGAACGGCGCTGAAATGTGGCTCCTCGATGGTGCTACCGTTGAAGTGACCTGGTGGGATGGAAAGGCTATCGAAGTCATTCCGCCGACCTTCGTCGATCTCATGATCATTGACGCTCCTCCGGCTGTCCAGGGCAACACCAGCGGTAACGTTCTCCGTGAATGCACCGTTGAAACTGGCGCTAAGGTGATGATTCCGCTGTTCATCGAAAACAACACCAAGATCCGCGTGGATACTCGCGACGGATCCTACTTGGAACGCGCAAAGTAAGACCGAGTTTGCTAGAGTCTGAATAAGATCCTCTGGTCAGCAAACTCTCTCGCTAAAAGCCCCCCGTGATAAACGGGGGCTTTTGCTCACGGTAATTCGTCAAGATAAGCACGTCCGGTCACTTTGCGCTAATGCGGGGTGAACAGAGCGTACTTGAAAGAGAATTAGGGAGAAGCTTCCGTGAAGACGGGGGCTTTTCTTTTTTTTGTTTGGGGGCTCCGTTGGAGCTAAGCGAGATGAGGCTACTTCGTAGCCTCTGCGGCTGCGCCTCGGCAAAGCCAGTGAGCAAGCTCCCTGGCGTTGCGCTCGGCTTGCACGCAGTCGAACTCGCTAAGTCCGCGGTGGAACTTGTGCGAGATGGACGCCTTCGGCGTCACCGGCTGCGGTTCGGTCATGGAAAAATGCGAGCATTTTTCCGCGACACTCACCTTGCACGGTACTCGAACTCACTAAGTCTGCGGTGGAACTTGCGCGAGATGAGGCTACTTCGTAGCCTCTGCGGCTGCGCCTCGGCAAAGCCTGTGAGCAAGCTCCCTGGCGCTGCGCTCGGCTTGCACGCAGTCGAACTCACTTAGTCTGCGGTGGAACTTGTGCGAGATGGACGCCTTCGGCGTCACCGGCTGCGGTTCGGTCATGGAAAAATGCGAGCATTTTTCCGCGACACTCACCTTGCACGGTACTCGAACTCACTACGTGAGTTCTCCTTCATCTCGCTATCCTGAATACACGAAAAAAGAAGACCACCCTTTGGGTGGTCTCTCTTTTTCGTATCGGAATAGCGAGATTCGAACTCACGACCTCTTGCTCCCGAAGCAAGCGCTCTACCAGACTGAGCTATATTCCGTTTTTGTGAGTCCAAATATAGATAGTATAATGGACTTTTTAAAGGGGTCTAGGGCAAAAAAATCACTTTTTTGCTCGGGGTTTGCCCTTGGAATTGAGTTTGGGGGCGGGTTTTCCCAGCTTCATAATGCTGGAACCGGCGTTGTCGGGCTCGACTTTGTAGAGGGTGATGCGGTTACTCCACTCGGAGCGGACTTTGCGGTCTATGATATGCTTGACGTTACCGTATTCGGGGTTGCCGCCTCCATGGATGACGCGGAGAACGGAGAGTCCTGCAATCATCAGGTCGTCGATGCGGCGTTCTACGGCAACGGCAGCTTCGTCGGATGTTAATCCGTGTAGGTCAATTTCGTCTTCGGGTACAGGGAGTTCCCAACTGGAGGGGCTGCGACGCATTTTCTTACCGCGGGGGCCGCGACTCTGGGGGCGTGCTGCTGCCTCGGCTTCTTCAATTTGCTGGCGAGCCAAGTCCTTATCTTCCATGCGGTGGTTCATGATCCACTCTAGCTGGAAACGTTCTTCTTCATTCAGTTCTGTTGCCATAAAAAACTCATCCGAAATAACGGCGCAAATTTAGAAAAAATCAATTAGGGTCCAAAGGTTTTCCTATTTTTTCAATAAGAATTGCATTTCTCGGGTGTACTTTATGTTGAAAAGAATGCTCTTATTGCTTGCCTTGGTCAGCTCGTCCCACGCAGGGGAGGCTGATATCATTGTTTCTTTTTTGCGAGATATGTTGGAAAATTCCAAGTTTGAAAGTTATTCCTTTTTGAAATCCCATTGTTCAGAGGGTTTGCTAAAAAAGCTTGAAGCGGATTATGACTATGAATGCGATAAGGCCCCTTGCTATGCCGTGTGGGATTTTAGAGGGGGTGCTAACGATGTTTGGACATGGAAGTTGTTAGATGTTCAAGCGGATGGGGATGGATGGTATACTTACACCTTTCAAGAAAATGAATTTGTTGGTAAGTACCGGGTCCGTGCCCATCTAGTAAATGGTTCTGTAATTTTGTTTGATTTAAAACAATAATCGGTTCTGAATTTACTATTTCCTGAAAAATGATGTCGTTGATAAACCTATATTTCAAACCATATTTTTTTATAGGAATCGAAACATGATTCGTAATGTTTTTAAGATGGTGGCCACGGTGGCTTTGGCCCTTTCTGCGATGGCCTTTGTGGGCTGTTCTACAAATGGCGATGATGCCCTCGCAAATCGTGTGTTCAAGGTTTCTGACCTTGGCCATAAGAAGGTGGGTGTCCAGATTGGTAACACCGCCGATATTTACGCTTCCGAATATGGTGGCGACACCAACAAGATTGATGTGGAACGTTTCACCAAGTTGGCAGACGCCGTTCAGGCCCTAAAGCAAGGTAAGATTGATGCCGTGCTTCTGGATGACCAGCCGGCAATCTACTTCGTGAAGCAGAATCCCACCCTCCGTGTACTGGAAGAGGCTTTCGTTGAAGAAACGTATGCTGGTGTAATCGCCAAGGGTCGTGAAGGGCTGCTGGATACTTTCAACTTGGCCCTGAAGGAAATGCACGACAACGGCATTTTCGATTCCTTGATGAACACCTATATCAATGGTACTGGCTCCTATCATTACGCCCAGAAGGTGAAGGATGGGGAACATCTGGTGTTGGCTACCAACGCCCAGTTCCCGCCCTACGAATACCACGAAGGTGAATTCATCGTGGGTCTTGAAATCGAACTGGCCTACTATTTAGCAGACAAGATGAACCGAGTTCTGGAAATCCAGGACATTGAATTTGATGCAGTTATAAATGCGGTAAGTTCCGGCAAGGCAGACCTTGGCTTGTCTGGCTTTACCGTTACCGAGGAACGCAAGAAGTCCATCAACTTTACTGACAAGCTGGTGGACAACAAGGTTGTTGTTCTGGTTCGCACTGGCGAAAAGGAAGCCTCCGCCGAAACTTTCACCGAGAAGTTCCACAAGAATTTCATTAAGGATAACCGCTGGAAGTACATTGGCGAAGGTCTTCGCAATACCTTGATTATTGCGGTTTGTGCTGCTTTGCTTGGCATTCTCATTGGTTTCTTGGTGGCTATGGTCCGTGTGTATCATGAATTCAACGGAAAGTACAAGATTGCCAACTGGATTTGCAAGGCTTACCTGGCGGTAATCCGCGGAACTCCGATGATGGTCCAGCTGTTGATTATCTACTACATTGTCTTTTCTTCTGTGAACATCAATAAGCTGCTGGTGGCCATTATCGCCTTCGGTATTAACTCCGGTGCTTACGTTTCGGAAATTATCCGCGGTGGCATTAAGGCGGTGGATCCGGGCCAGATCGAGGCTGGCCGCAGCCTTGGCTTGAAGTTTAAGACGGTGATGATTCACGTGGTTTATCCTCAGGCATTCAAGAATTCCTTGCCGGCTTTGACCAACGAGTTTATTTCTCTCATTAAGGAAACTTCTATTTGCGGCTACATCGGGTTGACGGACTTGACCCGCGGTGGCGACATTATTCGAAGCCTTACTTACGAAGCTATGTTCCCGTTGATTTCTGTAGCTATTGTTTATTTCATCATCGTTGCAGGCCTTTCTGCTTGCGTTGCCCGTCTTGAAAAGAGACTGAAGAAGAACGAACGCTAAGGAGGACGAATCATGAGTGAAAAAAACGTACAGAACAAAAACGTAATGATTGAAGTGAAGAATCTCTGCAAGTCCTACGGCGACAAGGTGATTCTCAAGAATATTAATGCGGAATTCTACAAGGGTGACGTGGTTGCCATTATCGGTCCTTCTGGTTGCGGTAAGTCTACTTTCTTGCGTCAGTTGAATTTGCTGGAAAAGCCCACCAGCGGTGATATTTTGCTGGATGGCAAGAGCATTTTGGACAAGAAGGTTTCTAAGCCTGCAATTCGAGCCCGCGTGGGAATGGTGTTCCAGCAATTTAACTTGTTCAAGAACATGACGGCTTTGGAAAACATCATGTTCGCTCCTGTGAAACTGGGCTTGATGACTAAGGCAGAAGGTGAAAAGCGCGCCAAGGAACTTTTGGAACGCGTTGGCCTGGCTGATCGTGGGGACCATTATCCGGCACAGCTTTCTGGTGGTCAGCAGCAGCGTGTGGCCATTGCTCGCGCCGCCGCCATGAATCCCGAAGCCATCTTGTTTGATGAACCTACCAGCGCCTTGGACCCTGAAATGGTGGGCGAAGTTCTGAAGATCATGAAGGACTTGGCCAACTCTGGCATGACCATGCTGGTGGTCACCCACGAAATGGGCTTTGCTCGTGAAGTGGCAAACCGCGTGCTGTTCTTTGCAGACCAGGTCATTAAGGAACAGGGTACTCCCGAGGAAATCTTCGAGCATCCCAAGGATGACCGCCTGAAGGATTTCTTGGCGGCCATCAAGAAGTAAAAAATCTGGGTCGCTTTCGCGGCCCTTTTTTTGATTTACTTAATTCGAATAACAGATTGGCGAATCGCCTTTCCGTTTTTTGTTACTCGCATTAGGTAGACGCCAGCCTGCTTGGGGGCGGATTTTATGATGTTTCCGTTCATGTCGAAGTACTGGATTGATGCGTTGGACAAATC
>JAZRXW010000084.1:0-3309 GCA_045600425.1 Fibrobacter sp. | reverse complement strand
ATAAAGTTCAAGTGCGGATGCTATACCGTAAATCTACCCTGGGAACCTGCAGAAAATGCTGCATAGACACCCAATCCCTTCCACACATAGTTAAGATGCCTCATTTTTTTGAGGTAAAATTTCACATATCCTTTACAAAGGTATTACCCACCTGTTACTTGGCGACAGGTGGGTTTTTACAGTGCGTTTTTAGATATAACGCACTATGAAAAAATATGCAATTATAGATATCGGCTCTAATACCATTCGACTCTGCATTTATCAGATTCAGGGTCATTCCTTTAAACTGGTCGCCAAGAAGCGCAACGTTGCGGGCCTTGCCGCTTACGTGGACCGCAAGGCTTCTGATGTAAATCGCAAGTACAATATGCAAGAAGAGGGAATCAACAAGCTGATTTCCGTTTTGCAGGATTTCAAGGAAGTGTGCAAAACCTACAGCGTTACATCGGTGATGCCCATTGCTACGGCCAGCCTTCGACTGATCAACAACGCTCGCGATGTGGTGAATCGGGTGCAAAGGGAAGTTGGTTTCAAAATCGAAATTCTCAGTGGTCATGACGAGGCCGCCTTCAGCTATGCCGGAGCAAGGCAGGGCTTCAAGGTGAAGGATGGCCTGCTGGTTGATATCGGTGGCGCTAGCACGGAGCTGGTCTATTTCAAGGACCAGAAGGTGGTTAAGTCCTGTTCGCTGCCGATAGGCTCCCTGAACTGTTATGAAAAATACGTTTCCCGCATTATCCCCACGAAAATGGAACAGAACCGGATTCGTAGAGACGTGTTGGAAATGTTGGATG
Source organism: Fibrobacter sp. (assembly GCA_045600425.1). Taxonomy (GTDB): domain Bacteria; phylum Fibrobacterota; class Fibrobacteria; order Fibrobacterales; family Fibrobacteraceae; genus Fibrobacter. Next base: position 2,515 of record JAZRXW010000084.1, on the reverse strand, counting down.
GTGTCAAGTTGCCGGATTCCGCGCGGGGCCTTACTCTTTGCGGTGTTGGAGGCAGCGTCCGCAATATCGGTAAACTCCATCGTTCCCTTTTCAACGGGGATGGCGAAAACATTTCCTACAAGGATTTGAAAAACATTCTGGAACATTTTAAGGAAGAAAAGAAGGCTTGCCTGGATGTGATTTTGAAGGTGGCACCTCACCGAATCCACACCCTTGTTCCGGGCATGGTGATTTTAAAAACCATCGCGAAGTACTTTGATTGCAAGGATGTTCTTGTCTGCAAGTACGGTGTTCGTGAAGGTTACTTTGTATCTCAGATGCAAAAGGAGACAATATGAAAAACGTAAATACGGTAAAAACCTGTTGCACACAAAACCGCGAACTTTCCTGGCTTCGCTTTAACGAACGCGTGCTGGACGAGGCTAATGACGAAACCGTTCCTCTGCTGGAACGCTTGAAGTTTGCGTCCATTTTCACGTCGAATCTGGACGAGTTCTATATGATTCGCGTGGGCATTCTTTTTGAACTTGCCGCTGAGAAAAAGGACTGGCGCGATAACAAGAGCAAGATGACGCCTCGTGAACAGCTGGATGCCATCTTTAAGGAAACTGCAAGACTTTACAAGCGCAAGGATAAGACCTTTGAAATCCTGAACAGGGAACTTTCTAAAAACGGTGTTGAATTTTCCTATTACAAGGATTGCTCCAAGCAAGAAAAGAAATTCCTGTTTGGCGTTTTCAACAATTCCGTTTTGCCGCTGCTTTCTCCGCAGATTGTTGATGCCCGCCACCCGACGCCTAATCTGCAGACGAAGATTCCCTACATTTTCGTGACGCTGAAGGGTGCAAAATCCAACCGGATTGGCATTGTGCCCGTACCCACCACACTTCCTGAAATTATGCCTACAGGAGAAGATTCTAAGCGCTTCGTATTTACGGAAGACTTGATTCTTGAATTTGCGCCTACCATTTTCTCCATGTACAAAATCAGCGATAGAAATATCGTTTGCGTCACTCGCAATGGCGACTTGACGACGGATGAAGAATCTGACGGTTCCGAAGATTTCAGAAACCAGATGAGAACGATTCTCAAGAAGCGTCGCCTAAGCTCCATCACCCGCGTAGAGGCGGCAAGGCCCTTGAGCAGCGACCTGGAAAAGTTTATTCTGCAGAAATTGAATGCTGACAAAAAGCAGATTTTCATTACCTCTGCTCCCTTAAAGTTGAAGTTCCCCTACAGCTTCGGGGATATGCTCCCTCGCGAACTGGTGACGAAACTTTCTTACCATCCTTTTGCTCCTGCAGATTCAAAAACGATTAGTACGAATTTGCCTATCAGCAAGCAGGTGGCTGCAAAGGATTTGCTGCTGTTCTATCCATACGAAAAAATGGATCCGTTCCTGCAGTTGGTAAAGGAAGCTGCGGAAGACCCCAATACCATTTCTATCAAGATTACCATCTATCGTTTGGCAAGCCGCGCCAAGTTGGTGGATTACCTTTGCCGCGCCGCTGAAAATGGCGTTGAGGTAACGACGCTGATTGAACTTCGCGCCCGCTTCGATGAACAGAATAACATCGACTGGTCTGAACGCCTTGAAGATGCCGGATGCCGCGTGCTGTATGGTCTGGAAGGCTACAAGGTTCACAGCAAGATTTGCCTGATTACAAAGCGAGTTGGCGGAAAAATCCAGCACATCACTCAAATCGGAACTGGCAATTATAACGAAAAGACCAGCAAACTTTATACGGACCTTTCCTACATCACCGCCGATCCTCAAATCGGTAAGGATGCCGTGGAGTTTTTCAAGAATGTTTCCATTGGCAATCAGGATGGAAAATATTCGAAGCTGCTGGTTGCGCCCACGGGGTTGAAGTCGGGAATCCTGCACTTAATGGATGGTGAAATCGCCAAGGGTGCCGACGGATTTATTTTGATCAAGATGAATTCCCTGACCGATGTGGACGTCATCAATAAACTGGTGGAAGCAAGTAAGGCCGGCGTTCAGGTGGAACTGATCATTCGCGGTATTTGCTGCCTGCTGCCGGGAATCGAAGGCTTGACAGAAAACATTCATGTGCGTAGCATTGTGGGACAGTTCCTGGAACATTCCCGCATCTACATCTTCGGCAAGAAGGCAAGTCGCAAATACTTCATCGGCTCTGCAGACATGATGACCCGCAATACGGAATGCCGCGTGGAAATCTTGACTCCCATCAAGACTCCTGAAATTGTCAAGCGCCTGCAGCACATCGTAGATGTGATGATGGCCGACAACACCAAGGCCCGCATGATGCTTCCTACCGGCAAGTACATCGCTGTCGCTAGTGACGGCCCTCGCGTTTGCGCCCAGGATGTCTTTATTCAAGAAGCGAACGGCTAAAAACAGATTTTTTCCAGTTTATTCTTTCGCTTTTCCCAATCGGGTAATCGGCGTTCGAGTAAACGGTAAAAAGCTTTTCCGTGATCGTTGTGAACAAGGTGGCACAATTCATGAACAACCACATACTCAATGCAT
>JAZRXW010000083.1:0-13551 GCA_045600425.1 Fibrobacter sp. | reverse complement strand
GAAAGTGATAACGCGTTCCGGTTCGACGAGGCGGTCGATCACGCCGTTGGTTTCCCAGGACTTGTCCTGAGCGAGAACGGGGTCCAGGGATTCGAGGAATTCACGAACAGCCTGGTGGAAGAGAGCCTGGTCCGGATCGCGTGCGACGACCTTTTCGTAGACGGACTTGAGGTAAGCATTCTGGATTGCCATAATAATTATCTCCGATGAGAGTTTGAGTTATTGTTAAAACTTTGGTACCCTACCCAGCTTTTCGATGATTTCGAACCACAAGGCACGGTATTTCTGTTACGATTTTAAAGATAACAAATAATGAAAAAAAAGAAGGGGTCTTATACAAAAATCGTATATTTCTTACATTTTTGTAAGTTATTTTTTTAGGATATTTTCAAAGTGTTAATTTTCGCAAAAAATAAAGGGTCAACTCATTCAAAAACTACATTTTTGTAAGTTACAACACCTATCACCAAAATGTTTATAAGATTTTACACTAATATTAATGCATTGAACAAAACATTTCATGCAAAAAACCGTTCCTCACAGATGTTCTTAAGCAAAAGGCCTCCCTTTTCAGGGAGGCCTTTGATACATAAAGAACAGAGATTCAGTTTAGTATTACAGACTCTTGATAGAGAACAGCCTCTGTCCATCCTCAGAAGACACTCGGACCTGAAGCACACCCTTCATCTTGGGAAGGAAGAATATCTCGCGACCTTCACTGGCAAAGGACTGCACCTTATTACCCTGCAGGTCGAAAACGTCCACCTTGAAAGGCTTCATCTTACCGTTAGAAACCGTAACGACTGAACCGGAACGAGTCAAGGAGAAAGAAGATGTGCCACGAAGTTCAACAATAGCATCGCCCTTTCCAGAATCCGGATTCACGGGATTGACGGTGACCACGGTATCCTTAGAAGGATCCTTTACCAGCGGAGAACTCTGGACACCCAGGTCTGCGTCGGACTTGGGGGCCTTCTTACTCAGGATATAGCCCAACGCACCCACCAGAGGAGCGTTCATATCAACGCAAACTTCGTTCACATTCCAGGAAGAAACGGTATTGTTGTGACTAGGGTCGTTGAAGGAACCCGCAATCATTGCACCGAAATACTTGTTCTTTTCGGGAGCACGAAGACCGGAGTCCGGATCACGTCCTTCGTCTTCGTTGGCATAGTAACCGCGATGGTGAGGAGCTGTGGGAGCCTTAGCACCGTTACGGTCAAAGCCAACCACATAGGACTTCTTGTTGGAATTATCACCGAGCAAGTAGGCAATGTTCTTCTCGATTAAAGCATCGTATTCGGTTGTGCCATTGTACTTGGAATAGAGAGCGTAGAGGAAGGCTCCACCAGAGGGGGTACGCACAGAGAAACTTCCGCCACCACCGGTTTCCTTCATGAAGATATCATTCTTGCTTTCGTTCTTGTAAATCTTATCAAGGAAAGTCTTGGAATCGGCCACAGCACCATTAGAACCCATAAAGACGTCTAGACCAATGGATTCACTAACCACGACAGACAAAGGTACCGCATTGGCATAATTCAGACGGGAGTAACCGCCCTTGTTGAATTCCAGCTGTTCAAAGTAACTTTCCGCTTCGCTCTTGTAGGATTCAGTTTTGGTAGTGCGGTAAAGTTCCAGAGCAGCAAGGAACGGACCGTCCTTCCAGCGACCGTCCCACCAGCTTTCAGCATAGTAAGAACCAGAAGTGGTAACACCCTTGTGAGCCTTGGAGTAAGCATAGGCGTTCTTTGCACCCTTCAAATACTTGGCACGGTTTGCCTCGTCGGGATCCACACGAGCCATGACAGCAAGCATTGCTGCAGCCATACCAGAAGAGAAAGCATCGTTGGTGTTTGCCTGTACCGGACGGGGGTCACCGCCATTGCCAGTTCCCAAAGTGCTCATCTTGCCCGGAGTGACCCACTTCATGTGGTCGTAGTCACCATTGCCCTTCACAGCAATAAAAGTCTTTTCATCGGGAGCAACCTTTACCCAGAAATCCGCTTCGTAGCGAAGTTCTTCCAAAAGGTCGCGAATCTTGTTGGGTTTACCGCCCTTACGAGAATAATCATTGCTTGCCTTATAGTCGGTATAGTCACCTGTATAAAGGTCATAGTAACCATCCGTAAATTCTGCGTAGGCGAGTGCCAGAATATAGGAAGCGAAACCTTGAGTCTGACCAAACATTACATGGTCACCACAGTCAAACCAACCGCCAGAAATATCCATGCCCTGGTAACTATCCTTGGTAAAGCTGGTCGGATAATTAGTTCCATCGGCCATCCAGTTGGGACCCATACCGGAACGCTGGGCGCCAAAGAAGCGTGTCGTCATCCAGGTAGCTTCCACGAAGTCATCGTCGCTCAATGCAGCGACCGCGTTTGTAGCGGCAAGCCCGAAGAAAGCAAGACCTGCTATCAAAGATTTTTTAAAGAACATAAATTCTCCACAGATTTGAATCTGACTTGTTTACTTACACCCAAAATACCTCCCTAAATTTAAATAATCCCTAAAAAACAAAAAGACACGCAACTTAAAATTTTGCGTATCTTTGAAATTTTTGTTTCTAAAAATTAACAAATCGGGATAAAATCCCTCAAATAAAATTTAGATCAACGTTTTGACAAGAGTATCGTGCAGAAGTCCGTTACTAAAGACCACTTGTTCAGCATCAACAAACAGCATTTCAGACCCATCGATATGAGTCGACTTTCCGCCGGCCTCTTCTACCAACAAGGCAATAGCCGCAATGTCCCATGGATAACTCATGGTCATGACAAAGCAATCCAGTCGACCACAGGCCGTAAAACAACCTTCTATAACTGCAGAGCCAAAGCACTTAACCCGTTCAAAGGCAACAGCCTCGGCAGCGAAGTTCTTGGAGTTTTGCTTATTAATGCGAGAGACGTCGCCTACGTTAAAATCGCCGTTGCTGACAATAGCATGCGCGGGGTTGCCTTCGGCGCTCACATGAATGGGTTTACCGTTCATAAACGCCCCCTTCCCTTTTGCGGCAGTAAACATCTCCCCTAGCTTCGGAAGATTCACCACGGCGACAAGAGGCTTGCCCTCAAAATGCAAGGCGATGGAAATTCCCCACAGAGGAATACCGCGGCTAAAGTTTACCGTACCATCCACAGGGTCAATGATCCAACGGTAGCGGGAGTCGGAGCCTTCAATAACTCCGGCTTCTTCTGTACGAATTGAATGCGTAGGGAACGCCGCCCGAAGGCCATCCACAATCAGCTTTTCGCTGGAAACATCTGCAATGGTCACCACATCCTTTGCGGACTTATACTTCACATCGCCGAGATTCCTCTGAAGTTCCAGACAAAGGTCGCCCGCTTGACTAGCAAGAGATTGAGCCACAGAAAGAAATTTATCGAAATCATGCATACGCAAACTACTCCGGATAAGCACAGCAACGGAAGCCGATAGACGAAGAACGATAGAACGAGGACACCTCTCTATATGCAACGCGCTCGCCCGTCAAGAAAACGACTTCCACATGGTCAGGAACATACTTTAAACCATTTCCAATAGACTCAAGCCATTCATCGCCACCCTTCTTGTATTCTGAGTAGAGGGCGTAGTCCGTACCGATTGCCTTGCCCGAAGAGTCCTGAACCACAAAAAACTGGAGGGAATCCTTAAAATCCTTCTGGGTCAGCTTTGCGTGAAGCGTTCTAGAAGTATCGGCCACAAGAACCGTATCCACCTTAGTACCTTCCCTATACAAGTAGACCGTATCCTTCGTATAGCTTGGTCTTGAATAGTAAGGGAAACTACGGGAAGTACACATGGCCTGAGACTCGCGATCCAACCCGCTAAAGACTTTATAACTTCCGCCCTTCAGTACAGCAACCGTATCTTCAGAACGTCCCATAGTCCATTCCTGCAGCTGCCCCGGCAGATCCCGAACACCCATGGGGTTCACACAACGTGAGCTACGCAAAGACAAGTCCATCGCCATAGAGGAAACTTCCGTTGCAACGTTACAGTTGGAGAAGAGATAGCCAGAAGCTCCGTTCACATCTTCTTCCACCACACCATACGTCAAGGCACCACCAGAAAGACATACCTTCATCCAGTCATTTTCACCGCAAAGTTTTACGGTAAATCCACTTGCGCCGACTGCTTCACATGCGGCCACAGCCTCGCTGTGAAGAACGTTTGTGACAAACGCACCGCTATCGTCACGATGCTCAAACTTTTCCATACAGAACACGCTGGAGTCCACCGACACAGGAACAAATCCTTCGGGGCATTCCAATTGAGAAGCAAGACGCCCCGGAGACACCACAATAGTATCCACCAAAGCTCGAGAATAATAGTTCGACGCATCAATAGCGCGAATTCGTAAAATCAGTGTATCTCCAGGAGATACCCAGCGGATGGTATCTGTTACGAAAGGAACCGTATTCTTGTTTGTCGTGTCCTTGGAAGAAACTACAGGAGGTTCATAAAGACTCATCGTGTCTCCAGAAACCTGATACAAGGTGGCAAAACGAGTTGTATCTCCACCTGCATATGAATAATTCACCCACTGTTTTGTAAAGACATCGTAATAGTCAATTAAATACTTGACCACAGGACCATAGCAGAAACCTTCTGCACAGCCATCGGGAATGATAAGGACAGAATCTTCCTCCATCCCATGGGACGTTCTCATTGGATCAACGCTTCTACTCCAGAAAATCCTTACACGGTTATTGCTGTCCAATCGAGTCATTTCCGGATAGAGTGAATCCTTTAGAGTAAAGATTCTTGTAGCAATCAAAGGCGCTATGGAATCTGTGGTAATAAAAACAGGAAGACTATCGGGCTTTGTACTCTTGTTTCCTGTAAGGTTACCACTTGAATCAAAGGCGGTAGAACCGATAGCATAACGGCTTTCAGCCTTCAACCCTTCTATGACCAACTGGAATTCATTGGATTCCGGATTTTCCAAATCATATCCTTTTCCATCCTTGATCATGAGGTACAGGTAATTCTTGTTTTCATCACGAAGACGTACCGTATCCACCCAAATGGAATCATTCTTTACATAGATACTTGCGTCTCTCATATAAAGAGTTTCCCCTGTTGAATCCACACCTTCAGACGTCTTGACCGTCACCTTCAGATCACGGAGACTTTCTTCCTTATCCTTGGTGTAAATCAAGATGTTATATCCAGCAATGGGACCAGACAATTCATTGGGCTTATAGAAATCGGTTTGGTCAGAAGGTCTGTACCACTTAAACATCGCCCCCGTGGTCCACAAGGATTCTGCTCGGGCAATGGTCGTAAACAGCGGAGGAATATTATCCCCAAAATGAAGATAGGTCCTTTGTACTGATCCCGGGTCACCCCCATCAGAGTAGCCACAGTAAACAGCCACCATCAAGCTTTCTCGTTCTTCAACGAACTCGCTAATATACGATGTCAAGTCAATCGTATCGTAATCACCGGCAGGAGACTCGCTAAAATCAAAAACAGCCGTAGCCTTTTCAAGCTGAGACTTAGAAACGCTCTTGGAGGTGTCCCCCACTACCGTAGAATCAATCCACAAATAAATAGATTCAAGATGTTCCGTTTCGTAGGGATAACGGAAACGCAGCTGATAGCAATAGGCTCCGCTATCGGCATCTTTAGCACACTTTAAGAGAACCGATAGTTCCGAAGCCTCGCGGTCAAACATATATTCGACACCTTCGGTATCATCGGAGCATGCTACCGTAAAAATGCAGCCAACAATAAACAAAAAGCAAGATAAAAAACGCTTATACATCACTCATAAAATAGCAAAAAGCCCTCCTGATGGAGGGCTAAGCGTTTTGCCAGAAGGCCTTTTGGGGCGTATCCTGAATCTTCTATGCCAATTCTTCAGGATTAAGGCACTTCAACTCGTCAATTACGAATCGACCATCCTTGCGAATCAGCTTGTCATCAAACCAGATTTCACCACCACCGTATTCGGGACGCATAATAAGGACCAAGTCCCAATGGATGGCAGAAGAATTTCCGTTAGGAGCATCTTCGTAGCAACGCCCCGGAGTAAAGTGAATGGAGCCGGCAATCTTTTCATCAAATAAAATATCGCACATGGCGGTATTGACATAGGGATTAAAACCAATAGCAAACTCGCCCACATAACGAGCGCCTTCGTCAGTATTGAAGAGGGCGTTCAAAGCATCGTTGTCACCGGTTTCGCAAGAAGCCTTCACGATAGCTCCATCCTTAAATTCCAGGCGGACATTACCAAACTGCTTACCATCATAGAGAGATGGCGTATTATACTGAATCACACCATTGACGCTATTACGGACAGGAGCCGTATAAACTTCCCCATCAGGAATATTCATATTGCCGCAGCAAGGCACAGCAGGAATGTCCTTGATGCTAAAGGTCAAATCCGTTCCTCGGGACACAAGCCTTACTTTGTCCGTACGGTTCATCAGGTCCACAAGCTTTTGTGCAGCCTTAGCCATACGAGGATAATCCGCCAGACATGCCTCAAAGTAGAAATCTTCAAACGCTTCGGAACTCATCTTGGCAGCCTGAGCCATCGATGGATTCGGCCAGCGGAGTACGCACCAGCGAGTCTTATTCACGCGATAATCAAGAACAGCTTGATTGATAATGCGGTACTTTTTCATTTGAGTGCCTGGAACATCACAATTTTCCATAGCATTTTCCGCACCGCGAATTGAAAGGTAGCACTGCATTTTCTGCATTTCTGCCATAGCCAAATCAGCAGCAAGCTTCATCTGTTCTTCGCTGGCGGACTTAATCTGTTCTCGACGAACACGACCACTATAGTTATGGACAAAGGCGTTTCCACCCGCTTTTACCACGGCTTTCACCAATTCAATGGAAAGTTCAGCCGGCGTATCCGTCGTCTCAATAAGAATGTTTTCACCTGCCTTAAGAGCAATGGCATTGTTGATCAGGTTTTCAGCAAGCTTTGTAATTCGAGGGTCTTTCATATCCACTCACTCATTAAAACTTATTTACACCCCAAATATAAAAAACCGACGGCAACTCATGCCATCGGTAAAAAAATTTTTAATCCATATACCAAATAAAAAACTATTCAGAGAATGTGAAAGGAATCGTGACCGTAGTGTTACCTGACTTGATTTTGTCAAAGCCCCAGCCGCTTACCGCTTTTTTGATTTCCTGGTCGAACTCATCAAAGCCTGTGGTAGACGAGACTATCACGTTAGTAATTACCTCACCGCTAGGAGCGATGGTAAACTTCAAGGTGACCTTACCGGAAAACCCCGATTTTTTCTTCAAGAACTTATTGTAGATATGACGTAGTCCTGGAGTTCGTTTGCGTACCACCTTCATGATATCAGAAACTGATCGCGTACCGTTTCCCGTACCTACATCAACATCTCGTGCAGATGGAGTTTTCAAGTTTCCCTTCATAGCTCTATTAGAAAAAGCACCTGTAGATCCGCCCATTAGACTAGCAAATGAACCTTCAATGCCGCCAGAGCCTCCTGAGGCAAAGCCTTCATTGAATGCACCATCTACTTTACCACGACGTTCTCCAATTGCAGTTCTTCCCGTTACCTGAAGGCCATTTGTATTTTTGATGACCTTGTCAATATCTTTACTAAATTTTTGAGCCATCAAGTCATAAGGCGAAGCTCCTATATTTTTTGTTTGGGCGGTAAGAATCTTCAACATTCCACGAGACTGCGGAGCATGAGGATTTCCAGACCCCTTGGGTTTTCCACCGCCACCAGGTCTTTTTCGTTGTATATCCTGTTTGGGCTTTTTCTCTTTTTTCTTGAGTTCCTTCTTTTCCTCCTTTTTTTCCAAGACATTGATGGTCGCCGTCAGTTCATCATCTTTTCTTTCGACGAACACCACATCATCTATGATTTGTTCATACGTTGTTGCACAAAGGCAAAGTGCCAACGCTACCACGATGGACGCACTCGCAATTGCACCCATCTTCTTGTCGGAATCCGGCAGAAGCGAAGCTACAAACGGATCCAGTTTGATTTTTACGTTTTTCATGATTTTATCCTCCATCCCTTTCGGGAGTGATGTTGTGATTTATTGGGAAAATAGAGGGCAGAAACTCTTTGGTATAAGAGCTTTTTTGCCTAAGGGCAACAGAGAAAACAGCACTTGCAAAACGCAAGTCCGTTAAACAGCAACAATGTTCGGAAGGTCAAAAAAGTTGATTTAGATTCGCTGCGTTTCAGTGATAAAATCAACTTGCTGTAGCACAAGATTATTTATCTGCATCCGCTCCTTAACCGGACGCTAGAACAAATCCCTTGTGTTCTTGATTTTAAATTATAAAGAAAGATACGATGGAGAAGTCTTCTATCAGTAAACAAATCTTTAAAGTTTTCTATGTAAACTTTAATATTTTCTTTTATCAATCATCAACCCTTATAGATAGTGGTTTCAATCGATTTTAACAATTAATTTATTCATAATCATTCTTTACAAAACCATCAAAAACCCTATTCCAAATTAGAGCAAAAAAGGAGGTAGACGATTTTGCACAAAAATACTTTGCTTTTCTAGAATGTACTAAAGCCACATAGAAACCACTTATTTATATTTTCCCTATCATGAAGCTTTTATCTACACCTCCCGATTTATCCCGTATTGCACGACCCAACTGGATTGAAATCAACCTAGACGCCCTCTGCAACAATATTCAATTCATTCGTAGCCAGATTCCCGCCAACACAAAGATTCTTCTTCCTGTAAAGGCGGACTCCTATGGACATGGAAGTTTAGCCTGTTCCTTTGCAGCAAAGTTTAGTGGAGCCGACTATCTCGGTGTTGCCCACATTAGCGAAGGAATGCTGCTACGCCAATATGGCATGGACCTGCCCATTCTCGTCCTCGGTCCCTGTACTCCCTCCGACTTTGCCTACTTTGTAGAATTTCAGCTAACGGCAGCCATTACAGACATCCGTACAGCCATGGCTTTTGATCAGTTCCTAAAAGACAACGATTGTACATGCAAGGCACATCTGAAAATCGACTCCGGAATGAACCGTTATGGTTTTGATGCCGAAGACTTTAACAACATCCGTGCAGCCCTAAGCTTAAAGCACTTGAAGTTCGAGGGAATGTTCACGCACTTGGCTACAGCGGACATGCCGGGCAATCCCAAGACTGAAATTCAAATTCAACGTTTTAGTCGTCTGGTAGATGTCCTGGAAGCCGAAGGTCTTCGTCCTGAAATATGTCATTGCTCCAGTTCCGCAGGTACGCTCACTCATCCCGAAAGCCATTTTGATATGGTTCGCCCGGGCCTTGCCCTTTATGGATACAACTGCATGGGAGCCACCCCTTCCCCATGGCCCATCAAGCCGGTCATGCGAATCAAGTCTACAATTCGACATATTCACGATGTAAAGCCCGGCGAAACTGTTAGCTACGGCGGTTACTGGATGGCTCAGCAGCCCACCCGCATTGCAACCATAGCCATCGGTTACGGCGATGGCTATCTCCGCGGCGAATACAACAAGGGTTTTGTCTTTATCCGCGGTCAGCTCTGCCCTATTCTAGGACGAGTTTGTATGGATGCCACTATGGTGGACGTAAGCCATATTCCAGACGTACAAGTGGGCGAAACCGTTGACGTTGTAAATGGCGAACTGGATTTCCGAATTTCAATGGAAAGCGTGGCTGACGATCATCACACCATTCCCTACGAATTAACCAGCCGTGTGGCCCGCCGTCTGTACCGCAAATACTACTGGAAGAATCGACTAGTCCGTTGGGACTATCTCCGCCAGGAATTCGGTGTCCATGACTTTAAGGAATTTCCTTTGCGCTAATAGACTTTCGCACCAGATTTTCCGCAAGAACATTTTACGGATGTCTTGACCACAGAAGTTCTCCGTCTAAACGGGGGGCTTTTTGTTTATAGGACAAATCAAACGAGCTTTTGAAATCCAATTAATATATATTGAGGACATGGATTTTACGAATGAACAATTTACCACCATTAGACACCGCAATTTATGGGGTGAGTGGACTTTTGTATTCGAAAAATCTAAGCTCTGCAGTCTTCATTATACCAATGAAAAAAATCCAGAAACCATTAAGCCCAGTGCCTTACAGGCCTGCACTTATGCTATAGCAGATATTGAATCCAAGCTACCTGCTGCCGTAACTCGAGCCTACAAGAAAACCGTGCAACAGCTCAATGAATATCTTTCGGGAACACGGCAAAACTTTACCATTCCATACAAACTCTACGGAACAGAATTTCAAGTAAAAGTTTGGGAAGCACTAAAAAATATTCCCTACGGAGAAACGCGTTCCTACAAGGACATTGCGGAAACCATCGGCAATCCCAAAGCAGTCCGTGCGGTTGGTGGAGCCCTTCATGTGAATCCAATTCCCTTTATTCTTCCCTGCCACCGAGTAATTGGAAAAGCAGGAGCGCTGGTCGGGTTCGGTCTTGGTCTTGATATGAAAAGACGCCTCCTAGTCATAGAAGGCGCCATTCCTCAGGAAATGCTTTTAGAATAAGGTTGCCGATCCAGCGGATGCATTAGTCCTTGTCGTCAAAAGCTTCTGCTTCTTCCGGCTCTTCAACAATCCAGTCTCGGATGTGCTTTGCAAGATCTTTCTGACCATCCTTTTCAATTGCATCAGAAAGTTCTTTCAATTCTTCGGCATCCATACCGGCAAGATCCTGCTCAAAGCGGGTCACATAGGCGGACAGCTGTTCGTAACGTTTCATGGCAGCCAGCAACTGCATAAATTCAATATCAGCAGTATCGCCACAGCGGAACTTTTCATGTTCTTCCATCAAAAGATTCACGTCGTATTCAGGCAAGAGAGAGCAGAGACGGCCCAGATTCATGACCTTGGGGAACTTTTCGTAAAGTTCACGGGCAATCTTCATGCAGTCCATCTGACGACCTTCACGATCTGCAATGGCAGCTTGCAAATCAAGATATGCCTCTTCGTCTTCATTGCCTGGATTCTTCACATCGTTCAACCACTGCTTTGCCATGGCCAAGTCGCCGGAGGTAAGGTAAGCATTTGCAATATCCAGAAGTGTGGTGTTGCTCTTATCCGGATCCTTCAGGAGAGATGCCTTGGCGTAGTTGGTCCCATCGTTGATGGAATCCGCCATATCGCAAATGGCATCCAGAACATCTTCGCGATTTTCGTCTGCGAACTGGTCTTCTTCTGCCAGAAGCTCATTCAGCAGTTGGCGGCCACGTTCATCAGACATCACTTCTTCAAGACTCAGGAAAACTACAGAACGACCTTCGCCACCCACATGACGTACGGCCAGGTCATGAATCAAGTCTGCGACGTAATCCTTGTCTTCATACTGTTTAGCAATTTCTACGAAGAATGTTCCCGCGTCATAATATAGGCCTTCCCAGTAACTCAGTTCCTCTTCGTCATCCACCTTGAATGTCAAGAAGTCCGTACGGAGAGTCCATGCCAGAAGTTCCAGCTGTAGCTTGGGATCCGTCAGCTTTTCAATATCGTCAATACCATTGGCGATTGTTTCGTACAGGTCATCAGGACGATTGAGCAAGCGGCTTTGACCACTTACTACCTGCGTCAATGTTTCACGGAGACGATCTTCCTTACTGCGGTTGGCTTGAGCCAGGGCCGGGGACTTAAAAAACTTTTTCTTTTTTGCCATGCACGCAAATGTAGAAAACTTATAGCAAATAAAAAAACAACATCCCGTCATTATGGAATGTTGCGGATAAAATCTAAATCATTACCTTTCTCATTTCTTTTCGCGAATACGCTTGTAAAGACTTTCTGCTTTTTCAGTATCTCCGGCATTAGTGAAGATGTGTCCCACATTCTCGGCACCGATTCGTCCCTGAGAATTTCCCGCCAGCCAAGCCTTCATATAACATTCAAAAGCTTCATCGTAACGTTTTTGGTTAAAGTAAATCTGACCTAAATCCAGATTTAAATCGCCCTTTCCTTTCTTATGGCGAAGTCCTTCCTCCAACGTAAAAATAGCCATCCAAGGAGATGCTTGCTTTACATATTCCTGAGCCAGGTAACGGCGGGCAGAGACATTTTCAGGATCCATCAAAAGGCCATTCTCCATTTCATTAAGAGCTTTCTTGGTAGAATCCATTCCGCGGTAATAATAAGCCAAAGTAAAATGAACGTCAGCACCAGCCGTAGCCGTCATCTGCAGAGCATTTTGCAAAGTCTTGATAGCGTATTCATAATCGCCTAACTTTTCGTACACTTCAGCCAAACCGTACCAAGCATCCATACGGTCTGGATTCAACTGCAAAGCTTTTTCAAAATTCTTTTGAGCCAAGGTCCAGTCACGGCCCTTCATATAGCATTCAGCCAGGGCAAAATGAACATGATCCGATTCTACTCCCAATTCTATAGCACGGTTGTAGGCGGCAATGGCCTCCCCCGCGTCTCCTGCCAGATAATAAATATCCCCCATCAGCATCCAGGCTTTTTCAAAATTCGGGAGCAGTTCCACCGTGCGTCGATAGGCAACAAGGGCAACCTGCTTGCGATCCAACTGAACCAGGGCATTACCTAAGTTAAACCAGGCAAAGGGTTCATAACGGCCTTCGTCAATGGCCGCTCGATAAAGAGGAACAGCCTCCTTGAATTTTCCCTGATCATAAAGTTCATTTGCTTTGAAGAAATAATCTTCCGCAGCAAAAGCCGCAGACATAACAAATAACACAACAAAAAAACACCACCTCAAAGCGAAGCGACCCCACAGCTCAAAGCAAAGCGTCATCATACCTTTATTTAACAAAGCGGAACTCCTTTGTAGCCTTCTGTGCTACCGGATATCCGCCAAGCTGGGCGGGACTAAACTTCCATTGACGAACAGCATTCAACGCCTCAGTTTCAAAGCCGTAACCTGGAGGATCCAAGGTCAAAACCTGAGTTTGAGCCACATCGCCATAGACATCAATCACAATTAAAACTTTCACATAACCAGAAACACCCAAACGTTTTGCACGATCAGGGAACTTCGGCTGTATTTCACGAAGAACCTGAGCCTGTTCATCCACTTCTCCAGCTTCGTACACCACGTTTTCCATACCCCCGGTTCCCACAGCCACGCCATCGCCAGCGGCACCTCGAGCTAGGGACAAATCCATTTGGAAATTCTGGGAACGGCCCACACCCATGTTGGAGGAAATCTTAAAAGGGTTTGGATTCACGATAGTGCGAATGACTTTCTGCTTCACTTCAGGCTTTTTCTCGCTGACAAGGACTTCTACCTCGGTAACCGTTTCCAGTTCCTTCTCAGTTTTTACGCCCTTGTCAAACAGAAGCACATTCAAGACAGGGACGGCCAAGAAAAAGACTGCACTCACCACAAAGGAAATGACCAGCGCCAACGGGTAACGCAGGTACTTCGCAATAAAATCTGTGGGAGAGAAGGAAGGCATAGGGATGGATTAAGGTTAAAGGTTAAAGGATAAAGGATAAAGGGTAGAGGGTAGAGGGTAGAGGGTAGAGGGTAGAGGGTAGAGGGTAAAGGATAAAGGGTAGAGGGTAGAGGGTAAAGGATGAAGGGTAGAGGGG
>JAZRXW010000082.1:0-6030 GCA_045600425.1 Fibrobacter sp. | reverse complement strand
CGAGGTTGACGATTCTAGATCCTTCGCTACGGCTTCGCCTCCACTCAGGATGACACTCTGAGGAATGAACTTCAGCAGTTCCACTCAGGGTGACGAACAAGAGACAAAAGGACCTCATATGGCAAAATCTCTGGTAGAATCGGATAACGGTTTTTTCGACAAGTTCGGCGGTAAGTATGTTGCCGAAATCATCCGTCGCCCCCTGGACGATCTTGAAGAAGCCTTCAACAAGTTCATCAAGGATCCTGAATTTTTGGAAGAACTTCATGTGATCCAGCGCGACTACATCGGACGCGAAACTCCGCTGTACTACGCCCCTACCGCAACAGAACTTCTGGGCGGCGCACAGATCTACATCAAGCTGGAAGGTCTTGCAAACACAGGCGCTCACAAGATTAACAACGCCATCGGTCAGTGCCTCTTGGCAAAGAAGATGGGCAAGACCCGCATTATCGCAGAAACCGGCGCTGGTCAGCACGGTCTCGCCACTGCAGCCGCTTGCGCAAAGCTTGGTCTTGAATGTATCGTTTACATGGGCGAAGTGGACGTTCGTCGTCAGCAGCCCAACGTTGCCACCATGGAACTTTACGGAGCCAAGGTTGTGCCGGTTACCAGCGGCAGCCGCACTTTGAAGGACGCCGTAAACGAAGCCATGCGCGACTGGGCAACAAACTTTGCCACAACCCATTACGTTCTGGGTTCAGCCCTCGGCCCCGCACCATTCCCCGATATCGTCCGTACTTTCCAGAGCATCATCGGTGAAGAAGTAAAGCGCCAGGCTGCAGAACGCAACATCGACATTGCAGCCATCGTGGCTTGCGTGGGCGGTGGTTCCAACTCCATCGGCGTGTTCACCCCGTTTATCGAAAATCCGAATGTTCGTCTTATCGGCGCAGAAGCCGGTGGCGTAGGCCCGAAGCTGGGCGAAAACGCATCCCGCATGGTGGGCAATGCCGCCAAGGTGGGTATCGTCCAGGGTTACAAGAGCAAGTTCCTGGTAGATGACGATGGTCAGTCCCAGCCCACCCGCTCCATTTCCGCAGGTCTCGACTACATGGGCATTGGCCCGCAGCTTGCAGCCCTCGGCGAATGTGGCCGCGTAGAATTCACCAGCATCCTGGACAAGGAAGCTTTGGAAGCAGTGAACTTCTTCGCCAAGAACGAAGGCATCCTGTTTGCTCTTGAAAGTTCCCACGCCGGTGCTGCCGCCATGAAGATCGCCAAGGAATTCCCCAAGGACAAGGCTATCATCATCAACATGAGTGGCCGCGGCGACAAGGACATCTTCATCACCAGCCCCGTGTTCCGCCCCGAAAAGTGGAAGGAATTCCTGGCCGCAGAACTGAAGCGTCTGAACAACAACGAAGACATCCACGACGCAGAGATTATGACTAAGTAGTGATTAGGGTATAGGGTACAGGGTTCAGGGTATAGAATTTTCACTAGACCCTAGCCCCTAGACCCTAACCCCTCGTACCCACAACGAAGAATTTTAAAAACAAAAGATACTCTATATGCAAACAAAAGCTCCAATCACCTTAATGTCTCATTTGATTGCCGGTTTCCCTGATGGCGAAACTTCCGTAGCCATCGCAGACGCTCTCGTGAAGGGCGGCGCTTCCATCCTGGAAATCCAGTTGGCCTTTAGCGACCCCAGCGCCGACGGTCCCGCAATCCAGACGGCTTCTACCGTCGCTCTGGAAAAGGGCTACTCCACCAAGCAGGGTCTTGAAATCGTGAAGAAGATTCACGACATGCACCCGGATACTCCCATCTACATCATGACCTACGGCTCCCTGGCATTTACTCCGGGCGTCGAGAACTTCGTGAAGATGTGCAAGGACGCAGGCGTCAGCGCTTGCATTATTCCGGACCTTCCCTTCGATAACGACGAAGGCCTTACCGCCGCTTGCGAAAAGTATGGTCTTGAAAACATTCCGGTGGCAGCACCCAGCATGACCCAGAAGCGTCTCGAAGAAATGGCCTCCAAGGGTTTCAAGTACATCTATGCGGCTCTCCGCGCAGGTACTACCGGTTCCCAGACGGTCATTGACCAGGCAACTCTCGACTTTTTGGACACCGTGGGCAAGGGCGGCGCCAAGGTTCTTGGCGGTTTCGGTATTCGTACCGGCGAACAGTCCAAGGTTCTCTGCAAGCACGTGCATGCAGTGGTGGCAGGTTCTGTATTCGTGAACATCATGCTGAAGGACCCGAAGGACACCGCAGGCGTGGAAGCCAAGGCTCGTGAACTGAGCGGACTGTAACTGTCCGAATAACAGACAAAGTAATCTACAAATTGTTTATGCAGTCAAGTCCTGACCGCAAATAAACTAAAAGGAAAGCTACAATTTGTGGCTTTTCTTTTTTTATATAAAACGGTTTAATGTCTTAACGAGAAGTCCCATATCTATGGGCTTTGCAACATGGGCGTTCATTCCCGCAGTAATTGCTGCACGGCGGTCTTCGTCAAATGCGTTTGCTGTCATTGCCACAATGGGGATGTTCCTAATACGGTCATTTTCCATCTGGCGGATTCGTCGAGTGGCTTCATAACCGTCCATATTTGGCATTTGAACATCCATCAGGACAACATCAAAATATCCCGTCGGGGCGTTTTCAAGTTTCTTTAGGCAGTCATAGCCATCAACAGCGCGAACGACCTCCAGATGTATATCCTGCAGGAGTGACTCCGCGATTTCTGCGTTCAGGTCATTGTCTTCCACCAGCAAAATTCGACATCCCTTCAGATGGGCTTTCTCGAAATTTTCATCTGTTTTTTTAGGGAGCACATCGTTCTCGGTGCAGAGACGATATTCAAAATGGAGCATGAACTTGGTGCCCTTCCCCAGCGTACTTTCTACGGAGATGGTGCCACCCATAAGGTCCACAAGTTTTTTCACAATGGGCAATCCAAGTCCTGTACCAGAAATTTTGCTTTCGGTAGAATTACGTTCCCGCACGAAAGAATCAAATAAATGCGGTAAGAACTCCTTACTCATTCCGATTCCATCATCCTCGACGACAAAATCATAGGCGGCATAGTCCACCCGCTTACAAGGAACTTCCGTCAAGCTCGTTACAATACGGCCGCCGCTCTCAGAATACTTGACGGCGTTGCTAACCAAGTTTGCAATAACTTCACGCATTTTAACAGTGTCGACATACACATAGTTGTGCTGAATGTTCACGACCAGCGAGGAGTTCAAGTTCCTTTCGTGAAAAGCGGCCTCGAACATATTTAGTGTACCTTCGGCGTTATCCTGCAATGCAGCAGGAGTCTCGTTCAATTCCACCTTACCACTTTCAATGCGGGCCAGCTCCAGCACGTTATTAATCAGGGACAGAAGGAAATCGCCTGCGTCCTTCACTTTTTTAAGGTGTCCCCTTACCTTTTCCGGCTGTTCACAATCTTTTTCAATCAAAGACGCAAAACCAAGAATCGCATTCATAGGTGTACGAATGTCATGGCTCATGTTGTTAAGGAAAGCAGTCTTTGCGCGGTTAGATTCTTCTGCGGCCACAAGGGCGTTCTTCAGAAGTTCCTGCTGTTTCTGTTCCGTCCTCACAATTTCCGTAGCATCGCCATGGTATCCGCTGAGGTTATAGGATCCGTCAGACAGCCGAACAGCCGTACCGCCACAACGATTGTAGATGACACCTTTCGTAGGATGGTTCCAACGGTAAAGAGCTTCTGCAAACTGCCCGTTTTTCATTTTTTCGATGGCAGCACCAAAGACCGGCAAGTCTTCTGGCAAAATTCGACCCGCCAGGAATTCATGGATTTCTTCCCAAGTCATGCTATCGCCATCAATTCCCATCAGCTCGTACAGTTTCTTGTTGCCATGCATTAGCCCTGGTTTGCCTTCCTGCAAAGTTACAAACCAGATTCCCATTCCGGCAGTTGCGATAATGTCGTTGTATTCCGCCAATTCCTTGCGGCTCTTCTCCACATTCGCAAGGGCAGTTTCCACCTGGACGATTTCATCCTTGTCCAGAATTACACTCCAAAATTCGTCTTCTGCACCTTCAGTCTTGATAAGGCGACCGCGTTCTTCCACATGTTTCCAGGAACCGTCTTTACAGCGAAGTCGATAATTTAGGGTATAGACGTTTCCTGCACGAATTTGTTCACGGGCCTTGTCCAGTTCCTGCCGGACTTCGTCCTTCTTCACCAGTCCCGCCATGGAGCCGCCAGAGGCTTCCATCATTTCCTGGACCGTGTAGCCAAGCATGTTCGCCAGCTGTTCTGATATATAGACGAAGGAGAAATTCTTATCATATTTTCCTATTTTGAACCCACCATGAATGGTTTCGGCTACGGTCTTTGCCTGCAATTCCCCGCGCATCAAGATTCGTCTCATCTGTTCGTTGGCGAATTGCAATTTTTCATTTAAATCCGCAAGATCCTTGACACGCCGGTGTTCTTCTGCGTCGCCCATATACATCCCGATATAGGCAAGCAACAACCCGACGCTAGCACCCATCTCCGAAAAACATCCATGTAAATTGAAAGCGGTCTGAATAAAAGAACCTACAACAGGTGGAACAAGGTAGACCGCAATAAACTTGACAGCCTTTTTATTGGGGAAAGATTTTTTTCTCAAGTTTTCGCGTATCGCAAGAACAATGAACCACACCACATAACAATACGGAACAAGAATCTGCAACGCAAACAGGCTACCTCGATGATATTCCAGATTTTCATCTAGATAAAAAATCCATTGGGTCTTGATAGATGCCATACTCATCAGGACATACAAAACCAAGGGTACAACAGAAACAAAATTGAACCAAGAAGGCCATTTACCATCGTTCATGGAAAATAGGTGACCTAACCACCGAATCGCCGTATAGGCGGCTACCGCCGGCAAAGAAATCAATAGAACATACAGGACATTCAATAAAATGGGATTAAAGGATGCAATGCCGTGTTCATGAAGAATAACCCCCATGGCCATCAACTGCAACGTCGTAATCGTAACGGCGAAATAGCTAAATGAATGTTGAGAAGTCGAATCCTTCCTTTTGGAAAAAGTCATCCAAAAGACGAACAAGTCTATCAAAAAGAAAAATACCGCGTGAACCGCGTAAACTAAGCCCAATTCCATAAAAAATATCCCCAAACGGAGTCAAGATAAATATATACAAACCGAGTTCTAAAATGAAAATACCTGTTTGGAAATCCCTATATTGAGGACGTTCTTTTTAGGCCGTCAAGCACACATAACATTTTACATTCTTTGTAAAATCATTCAATCCTTTATATTTCAACGAGTTAGAATAGACAGCATCCATTTTATACAGAAAATGTAAAAATCAACTTTTCTAAACCGCCGTTTTTGAGCGAAAAAAAGCAGATTTTTTATTTTGTTACCCATTGCCGTTGGTTTTTACCTTTGCTATTTTTGCTCCCGATGAAGAGAACTGAACTTGCCACCGCAGCGATTCACATCGCACACTCCATCGAGGCGCACCTCACCGGTGCAGTGGCAACCATTTCCCAGAGAAATCAAGGTATTGTTTGTGACGCAGCTCAGTCCGTTCCCGTTGTTGGTCAGGGCGTCGGTCATTTGATTTTTGATTTTGTTTCATTTTCAGTTTTTAAGGCAAAGGCATTTCGCTTTTGCCATTTTTTTTGCCCGCTTTGCAACGCAAACGGCATGGGTTCCGCAGACAGGAACTGCGCGGGTTATGTCACCCCCGACTTGATCGGGGGTCTAGCAGGTTTTAGAGATTAACAAGTAAAAGGTAAAACGTATGAACGATAAATTCAATTGGAAGGCAAAGCGCGAGCGCAAGGCATTCTTGGCCTTGGCTGACGGCACGGTTTTTCATGGCTACGCATTTGGCGACGCCAAGGACACCGTAGGCGAAGCTGTGTTCAACACGGGCATGGCTGGTTACAAGCAGATTCTTACCGACCCCTCCTACGCAGGTCAGTTCGTGGTGTTCACCACCGCTGAAGTGGGCGCCTACTCCGCCAAGAGCGAAAAGTCCGAATCCCGCCAGGTCTTTTTGAACGGTATCGTC
>JAZRXW010000081.1:0-39826 GCA_045600425.1 Fibrobacter sp. | reverse complement strand
TGCCGGTGCAGAACTTGCAACCCAGTACATTGTTGATAAGCTGGGCGAAGGTGTTGTCACTGCAGAACTTCAGGGCACTATGGGTTCTTCTGCTGCTATTGATCGCGGTAAGGGCTTCCACAATGTTGCTGACGCAAAGCTGAAGGTTGTTGCATCTCAGACTGCAAACTTCAACCGTGCTGAAGGCATGAGCGTTATGGAAAACATGCTCCAGGCTAATGGTGACATTGCTGCAGTATTCGCTGCCAACGACGAAATGGCTCTGGGCGCTATTGAAGCAAGTTCTGGCGCAGGCAAGAAGGTGATGGTGGTTGGCTTTGACGCTACCGACGATGCCATTGCTGCAATCAAGGCTGGTCGTATGGCAGCTTCCATTGCTCAGCAGCCGGCTCTCATTGGTGAAACTGCTGTTCGTACCGCTGCAGACATTGCTAACGGCAAGACTGTTGCAAAGAACATCCCGGTGAAGGTTACCCTGGTGAATGCAGACAATGTTGAAGCTCTCCAGGCTGCAGCCGAAGCTCAGAAGATTGTTGGTAATGGCTTGATTGGTCTCTCTGTTTCTACCTTGAACAACCCGTTCTTTGTCACTCTCGTTGAAGGTGCAAAGAAGGCTGCTGCTGACATGAAGCTTCAGCTCACTGTTGTTGATGCAGGCGATGATGTTGCCAAGCAGGCAAGTGATATTGAAGACCTTGTGAGCAAGAATGTGAGCGTTCTGATTGTCAACGCCGTTGACTCTGACGCATTGACCAGCGCTGTTAAGGTTGCTCTTTCCAAGGGCGACAAGGTAATTGCTGTTGACCGCGCCATTAACGGTGTAGATGTTGACTGCCAGATTGCTTCTGACAACGTTGCCGGTGCAGAAATGGCAACCCAGTACATCGTCGATAAGCTTGGCGAAGGCGTTGTGACTGCAGAACTTCAGGGTACCCTCGGCTCTTCTGCCGCCATTGACCGCGGCAAGGGCATGCATAATATCGCGGATAAGAAGCTGAAAGTTGCTGCTTCCCAGACTGCAAACTTCAATCGTGCCGAAGGCATGAGCGTCATGGAAAACATGCTTCAGGCTCGTGGCAACATCGCTGCAGTCTTTGCCGCAAACGATGAAATGGCTCTGGGTGCTGTTGAAGCAAGTTCTGGCGCAGGCAAGAAGGTGATGGTGGTTGGCTTCGATGCTACCGATGATGCTATTGCTGCAATCAAGGCTGGCCGTATGGCTGCAACCATCGCTCAGCAGCCGGCATTGATCGGCGAAACCGCTGTGAAGACTGCTTCTGAAATTGTGAATGGCAAGACCGTCGAAAAGAGTATCCCGGTTAAGGTTACATTGATTACTGCTGAAAATGCAGGCAAGTAAAGGCGGCGTCATGAAAGTTTTAAACATTGGATCCATGAATCTTGACCACGTCTATAGCGTGGACCACATTATCCTCCCTGGCGAAACGGAAGCTACCGGCGCTGTCAAGCATTATCTTGGCGGCAAGGGCATGAACCAGTCTGTGGCTTTGGCCAAGGCCGGTGTGGAAGTTTATCAGGGCGGTATGATTGGGGAGGATGGCCAGCCCTTCCTGGATGCCTGTAAGGAATACGGCGTTCACGGCGAATACATCGCCAAGGTTGACGATCAAACCGGTCACACCATCATTCAGATTGACAAGAACGCCCAGAATAGCATTCTGCTGTACGGCGGTGCAAACCAGCGCCTGACTCAGGAATATGTGGACGGCGTGCTTAGCCACTTTGACGCAGGTGACATTCTGTTGCTGCAGAACGAAGTGAATATGCTGCCCTACATTGTAGACAAGGCTTTTGAAAAAGGAATGCAGATTGCCTTGAATCCGTCTCCTTTTAACGAAAAGTTGGATGCGGTGGACATGACCAAGATCAGCATCTTCCTGCTGAACGAGGTAGAAGGCAATCAGGTTACCGGCAAGACGGACCCCGATGAAATCCTGGCAGAAATGCGCAAGCGTTTCCCCAAGGCTCGCATTGTGCTAACCTTGGGTAAGGACGGTGCGGTATATAGCGATGGGGTTGAAAAGGTGTTCCAGCCCATCTTCCCCGTGAAGGCAGTGGATACCACTGCCGCCGGCGATACCTTCACCGGGTATTTCCTGGCAGGTCTCGCTGAAGGCATGCCCATTGCCCAGGCTCTCCGCATGAGTGCCCGCGCTTCTGCCATTGCAGTAAGCCGCCCCGGCGCCGTGCCTTCCATTCCTCTCCGCAAGGAAGTGGAAGAGGCGTTGGCTAATGGGTAGCTACTGATTGCTGTGACCTGCGTTTGTGACGTTTCGGGCTTTTTGAAACTTGAGAAAAGGAAGGTCAGTTGACCTTCCTTTTCTTTTTTACTAAATTGCACAAAACTCGGAGGGTTGCCAGAGTGGTCGATTGGGCCGGTCTCGAAATCCGGAGTCTGTCACAGGACCGAGGGTTCGAATCCCTCACCTTCCTTGAAAAAAGATGGAACCCCTTGTGGGTTCCATCTTTTTTCATAGATGAATATCGAACCCTCGCAGAGGGTTCGATTGACTTCGCGAGAGCGAAGCGAACGTAGCGAAGTCAAGGATTCGGCGAAGCCGAACCTGAAAGGCTACGACTGAAACGAAGTGAAGGAGTAGTCCCATCCCTCACCCTCCTTTGTGGGGAGGGGCTCTCGCCCTCCTAAAATCTTAACTTCATTTTAGTATATTGTTTTCTATGAGGGTCAGGCGATTAATCATATTGCTTTTGTGCGCTTGTGCGTACTGTTTTGGTGAATCTTGTCCTGGGGATACCATTTCTGTATCCCCTGAACGGTTGGACTCTATTATTGCCGGAAGAAACCAGATTTATCAAGCCTTAAAAAACGATGATGTTAAAACCGCCGTAGAGACTACTGCCAAGGTCCTCTCCCTTTCGCCGGTTCCGGAATTCGCCTTGGATGACATTGAACTCCTCGAAATATATTTGAAGGCGAATCAGTTTGACTCTGCAGTAACGGTATGGGCACGAATTTATAGCTCTGTGGGGAGCTATACCCGCTACTCCTATGTGAGCGATTCCCTACAGACATATCTCAATGAAACTTATCGCTTCCTTTTGAAAGGGGACATTCTTGATACAGTGAGAGTCGAGGCTTTGTTGGATAGTTGTATTGCAAAGGCTGGCGCTAGGGAACTCCGAGATCTTGCTCTAATAATAAAGAATCTATTACGCTATAACAGACTGCCATCGGACAGGCATGGTGCGACGTATGGAAATTCGTGTCACCGGGCTCGCGTTTCTCCGGTATCAATACACAGAGTTGTTCGAGCTTCTATTGATGTGGATGCTGACACAACGCGTCATGATTTCGTTATCGCACATATAAAGCAGTTCCAAAAAGACTATCCTGAATCCGAGTTTATTCCTTGGATGAGGTCGTCCTTGGAAGATATGGAATTTCGTCGAGAATATGCAGTCCGTAGAATTTATTACTATGGAAACAAATTTTATACAGGTGGTATAGGCTTAGATATTTGGGCTTCTTATCCGTGGGGTGTTGCCATAGGCGTTCCAATCCAATTTAAAAGATTTGTATTCACCCCTTCATTCGAAAGTCAGCTCATGAATAAAAGTGATGTGTGGTTGTTTACCTTTGGATATGACGCCTTTGAGTCGAAACATGTAAAGGTAGTTCCCTTTGTAGGACGAGGAAAGGGGCCCCTTGCCGCCGGTATTCAAATGGATCTTCGCTTGAATTCTGTGGTAGATGGGGCTCATTTTGTTGGTGAATATGTGGCGATTAAATTCAAGTACATGCTTATGTATGGGCATTTAGAGAACGAATGCGAAGCAAAGAGAAAGGTTTTTCAGAACGCCTTCTATCTAGGTGCCGGTGTGTTTCTTTGGTAAAATTGACTTGAATTGACTATGGTGGTAAAGAATCGTACAAATTATTTCTTGAGAACTTCGACCTGCTCCTTGGAAAGGTCTGTATATGGCCGCCGCGACTCTCGTGTCAACAGTTGTTTGCAAAATGCGTCGAAAAAAAAGTGACATCTTGCTTTTCTCGTAGTCTCTTTCTAAATTACAATCCCGTAACATAGTTTATTAGATCGCTTTACTGCCCAGGGCTTGCACCCGACCGCAGTGGCGATCTTTTTTTATGGAGTGAAAATGAATCGTAAGGAATTTATTGCCATGGCGAAGGATGTCAAGAAGAATCCCGACCGCCTGGCCTATTACCGTAAGATTTTCAAGAACGTCTATCCGTTCAGCGATGGAATGATCAAGATTCTCTTGGCGAACGAGGCCAAGCCCCTGCGAACGGTAATGTTCCTCAACGCAATGCTCGGTCTCAAAGGCGACAGGGCTATCTCGAAGTTTACCTTTGGCGTGCAGGAAAACCCCGGCGTGTTGAACGAGAAAACCGCAATTTTTGACATTTACGGAACCACCCAGGCAGGGGAGTCTGTACTTATTGAAGTTCAGCAGAATTACAACCAGCTGTTTGTGGATCGCCTCGTCTATTACACCTCCCGTGTCGTTAGTAGAACGGTGAAGAAGGCTAAGTCCTATGACCTGCCGCACATTTATATTCTGAGCATCCTGACCGAGGATCAGTTTGTCCTGGACCGTGATCGCTACTACCACACTCTGGAATTGGTCCGTAATAAAATGTTCTACTACGACAAACTGGATATCAACCTGGTAGAACTAGAGAAGTTCTTTGCAATCGAGGACCGCACTCCGCAGGAACAGCGTGAACAGAGTCCCAGGGCGGATATGCTTCGTCTTTTTCGCGATATCCTGGAGGACAAGGAAATCACAGAGGAAAAAGCCGGAAGCCTCCTTGACAGGGAGTTTGCAAATGATGTATCTTTTGCTATGTACACCAATGACGTATTTCTTCTGGAGGCCGATGGCATGACTGATCTCGCATACGAAAAAGAGGGCTCGTACCTGCAGGGCAAAGCCGACGGTGAACGGATTGAACGTCAAAAGGCCAATCAGGAGCACCTTGAAGAGAAGCTGCAGGCTGCTCGCGAGATGCTTAGTGATGGGGATTCTGTTGAAAAGGTCTGTCGAATTTTGAAACTCACCGAGGAACAGGTTAAAGCCTTATAGCCATTACAAATGGTGATGAAAAAAAAGAGGTCCGCTTTCGCGAACCTCTTTTTATACCTTGATGGCGGTTGATACAAAAAGCACCGCTCATCAGAGCGGTGCCTTCAGTATACCTCGTAACGCGCTTGGGAATCCACCTGACGGTGTATTCCACCGCAAACAAAAAGGAACCCACAAAGTGAGTTCCCTTTCGTACCTCCAAGCGGTTGTAAAACAAGAAAGGAAGCCTAACGGCTTCCTTCCCTGTTTTCTACCTCCAAGCGGTTTCGAACCGCTGTTGCGGGAATGAAAATCCCGAGTCCTGGGCCACTAGACGATGGAGGCGTATGTTTTAAACTTAGCTTTGATCTCGTTTCATCGCCCAGACGGAACTGCAAGCGATCAACCCTAAGTTACTTAATACCTCCAAGCGGTTTCGAACCGCTGTTGCGGGAATGAAAATCCCGAGTCCTGGGCCACTAGACGATGGAGGCGTTTAGGTAGGCCAAATATAGGTAAGGTTTGTAATTCTGTAAAGGGGGGTAGAACGAAAAAAATTAGATTTGTCCCCATGTTCCTGAAAAAATGGCTAAAAAAATCCTTTTTGGGCGGAGTTTTTCGTTTTTTCCCTCTGGCTTTGGTGGCCAGCGGGGCGGATGCGGCCATTCTCTACGGAATAAAATCTTTTATGGATATCCTCGGCGGGGAAGGCCCGGTGACGCTTCCTCTCTGGGTTTCGCTCATGGTCGCCCTGACGGTGATCCGCCTGGTGTTCCTCTACCTGAAGGTACGAACGTCCGAGCGATGGCTGTACCATACTAGCAGTTGCGTGATGGCCTGGTTCCTGCATGGGCTCCGAAACTTGTCTCCCCGAGTTTTCCACAGGGATGACGGCGACAAGAATGTTGAGGCCACCTACGAGGCTACCCAAGTTTTTCAAAATAACGGTGGGGTTCTTTTCCAGGCGGTGCAGGCGATTCTCCAGCTGTTGGTATTCCTGCCGGTGCTTTGCTATATCTCCTGGCAACTGACCGCATTCCTCTTCGCCGTCATTGTCCCGCTGGTTAGCGTTCTCCAGCGAAAGCTCCACAAGATGGGCCCTGCCGAAGAATCCCTCCTGTGGGAGCGTTCCAACTTCCGCGGAGACCTGAATCAAGCCCGCCGCCTGTTCCGGCAGTGGAGTTCTGCTCACGAGCGAATCGCCCTTTCCGACGGTCTCCTGAAAAGCAACCGGAATCTCCGCGACCGCGGTGCGGAAACTTCCATCCGCAAACAGGGACTCTCCCAAATTACGGAAGCGGTCTCCGTCCTGGCCATGGTACTTGTCCTCGGCTTTTGCGCCCTCCTCATTCATCGCGGCTGGATGGACGGCACCTCCCTCGTGCTCTTCTGTTCTGCGGTACTCCTCTGCTACAAGCCGGTGAAGGAATGTGCCCGCGTGTTGCCCCAATATCGTTCCCTCATGAGTGCCCTGGATATTTTGAATGCCTTTGAAAATCTGCCGGTTCGAGCTGCTGAAAAAAAAGATGAAAGTGCGGGTGGGCACCGCGATTATACCCAAGGCGTTCTTGTAAATAAAAAGTCCTTCCACTACGAAGGTGCAAAACATCCTGTGTTTGCTGGTTTTCAACTTTCCTGGTCTCGGGAAAAACCCGTTCTTGTCCGCGGGAAAAATGGGGTAGGGAAGTCCACCTTCCTGCGCCTTCTGGCAGGTCTTGAACAGTGGGATGACGGCTGGCGCAGTGCGTCCCTCGCGGGTTCCGAACGTAATGTTTTCTTCGTGGCACAGGATATCGAGCTCCCGCCCCGCCGGCTGTTGCAGCAACTTCTGGAAGACGCAAACATCGCGATGGACAAGACCGCGGTCGACCTGTGGAGTGATCCTGCAAACGTCGCGATGAAACGCCCCGAAAAGGAATCCTCTGAAATCTCCGCCGTCACCCGTTTCATGCAATTTGCGAACGTCGGGCCTTTGCTTCACAAGACCGGCCTCTCCGGCGGTGAACGTTCCCGTGTCGCTCTTCTCTGGTCGCTCGTTTCCCGCAGTAAGACAATCCTTTTGGATGAGCCCTTCGCGTCTATCGCTCTTGATGACCGCGAACCGCTTCTTGCCGCATTCCTGGACTGCGCAGACCTGCTAGACAAATGGGTGGTAATTGTGAGCCACGATGTTCTTTCTCCCGAAATGAAACTTCGGTTCAACGAAGTGACCTTCGGCGACGTAATTACCTGCAGCAAGCTCGACTCAACCACCCGCGGTGCCCACGATGCAACCGTCAGCAATGTTGTCGATGGCGAATCCTGCGGCGAGGTCGATCGATGAACAGGTTGTACGCCTACCGCGGTTGGATTCTTGGGGTTCTCGCCATAGCGATGTTGTTGCTTCCGGCGGATCCGATTTCGGACTCTTGGTTCAGTGAAGTCCTGCCGTTATCATTTGCGCTTCTCGTTGCCTTTGCAATTTTGAGAATCCAGGCTCGACGCACCATCGGGGAACACACCCGCGGGTTCACTCACGATGCGGACCGCCTGGTGACGGAAGGAATTTATTCTAGAATTCGCCACCCGCTGTACCTTTCCAATGGGGGCGTCGGCTATGCCTTTGTTGTCTTGCACATGGGCTTCCAGCCGGCTGCTCTTGTCTTTGTCGTTGCGCTGTTTGCATTTGAATTTTTACTGTCCCGTCTGGAGGACCGTTACCTGGAAAATCGCTTTGGCGATGAATGGCGAAAGTGGGCTGCGGCGACTCCTGCTTTCATCCCGCGGCTGACCCTCGGAAATAAAACCGCGGTGCCCTTGCATCCTGAAAAAGTTAGCGGAGAAAGTGCGTCGCCCTTGCATCTTGAAAAAGTTAGCGGAGAAAATGCGGCGCACTTGCATCCCGAAAAAGGCTGCGCCCCCGCGAAACGCTCGTTCCTGTCGGCTGCCCGTGCGGACGCTTCCACCTGGTTTTGGCTTGCGGTTGTCGTTGCGATTATCGTTTTGCGCAAGACGGTTTTGAATTTCAATTTCCTGGAACTTCTGGGCTAGCTTATGAACTTGAACTTCATAAATCTTGGCCGAGCTTTTTTTGGTTTACTTGCGGAGTTGGCCTGCGATGTCAAGTCCTTGAACCGGAAGTATAAATTGGCCAATCGCCTTCGCGGGCCTTGGCCTAAGGGTCCATTTCTCTGGTTGCACGGCGCTAGCATGGGGGAGTGCAAGATGCTTTTGAATCTTGCCGAAGCACTGCAAAATGATGTGACGAATCTGCCGAAGATTTTAATCACCTGCCAAAAACCGGAAGTGGTTCTACACCTTCGCTATTCCTTGATGCAGGGGTCCGTTGCGGAATCTGCTTGCTGCCGAACCGAGGTGACGCTTGCTCCTGCAGATGTTCCCTGGGTGTTAAAAAAGTTCTTTCGTCGGGTTCGGCCTGTGGGCTTGATTCTGGGGGAGAACGAGTTGTGGCCGGGCTATCTTTC
Source organism: Fibrobacter sp. (assembly GCA_045600425.1). GTDB lineage: Bacteria > Fibrobacterota > Fibrobacteria > Fibrobacterales > Fibrobacteraceae > Fibrobacter. Next base: position 31,292 of record JAZRXW010000081.1, on the reverse strand, counting down.
TGGCACGCTGAGTTTTTTGCGCAGACCTTCGGTGGCTCTTGTTTCTGGACGGTTCAAAAGTGCTTTTCCCGGTATGAATTTTTCAGGCTTAGGCTTTGCGACCATGCAGACCGCCGCGGATCAGTCTCGCTTTTTGAAGTTTGCCGCTCAAAGTTTTCGCGCGCCGATATCTGTCGGTGGCAACTGGAAACTGCTGCCTTGGGCTCGGGAGAAAAATTCTGTTTCCGCAGAAATTTCGTCCGAAGATAAATCCGTTGATTTTGCGTTGATTTCGGTTCATGTGGAAGAAATGCCCGCGTTGACGAAGTTGATTATCGCAATCTGTAATCAGGGAAAGTCTGTGGTTCTTGCGCCTCGCCGTCTGGAAGAATGTTCGGCGATTCGCTCGAAGCTGTTGAATCACGGAGTCAAGGTGGTTGATTATCCCGAGGTTGGTTCAGGTGCGGTTGCCCTGGTGGATGTTTTTGGAGCGGTGGGAGAAATTCTGTTACAGAGCAAGTCCGCTTTGGTCGGAGGCTCTTTCCATAAAAGTCTAGGAGTTCATGATTTCTGGGAGCCGTTGCGAATGGGCGTTCCCGCCTTCGTAGGTCCCTTCTGTCATGGTCACGAAAGTTCTGTGAACCAGCTTGTGCGGGAGGGCGCCCTGGTTCGCCTGCAACGACCGCTGGACTTGTTTAGACAAAAGCCTGTGGACGGGGCTCGTGTAATTGCGGTTCTTTCCCAAGAGCGTGAAAAAATTTTAAATTCATATACACAATTGAAAAAGTTTGTAGAGGAGCTTCTGGAATGAAAAAGGTGATTTTGGCTACCCCTCGTGGTTTTTGTGCCGGCGTGGACCGCGCCATTCACGTGGTGGAAAAGGCTCTGGAAAAATTTGGCACACCCATTTATGTCCGTCACGAAATCGTGCATAATAAATTCGTGGTAGAGACCCTCAAGAACAAGGGTGTAATTTTTGTAGACCATCTCTGTGAAGTTCCCGAAGGTTCCGTGGTGATTTTCTCTGCGCATGGTGTGGCCGAACGAATCTACAAGGAAGCCGAAGAACGCCATCTTCAGGTGCTGGATGCAAGCTGCCCGCTGGTTCTCCGTGTTCATTTCAGTGCCACCAGGCATTACAATGCGGGTCGCCACATTATCATGATCGGTCACGCGGGCCATGCCGAAGTGGAAGGAACCCTGGGACAGCTTCCGGAAGGTGCGATCTCCTTGGTCCGCAACGAAGCTGACGTCGCCGATTTGGTCGTTCCTGAAAACAAGGAACTGGCCTACATCACTCAGACGACTCTCTCTGTGGCGGAAACTCGGGAAATCATCAAGGCGTTGAAGACTAAATTCCCGGGAATTATTGGCCCCGACGCTGGTGATCTGTGCTATGCTACAGGAAACCGCCAGTCTGCCGTCTTGGACCTTTGCTCCAAGGTGGATATCCTCCTGGTGGTGGGTGCGAAGAATTCTTCTAACTCCAGCCGCCTTATGGAACTTGGCTTAGAGCAGGGGATTCAAAGCTACTTGATCGATTCCGTAAATGATCTTTGTCCGGAATGGTTTGAAAATCATGAAGTAGTGGGCATTTCCAGCGGAGCAAGCGCTCCCGAGATCCTGGTTCAGGAGGTAGTGGATTGGATTAAATCCTCTTTTGAGGGGATAGAAATTGAAAATTTCGTAAAATTAGTGGAAAATACCAAGTTTAATTTGCCAAAGGCATTACAAGATTAACTTTTTTACCTTGACGGAAGACCAAAGTTTTACTAAAATTGGTTCTCGTTATAAACAACGGAGTTTTATTATGAGCCGCATTTGTGAAGTTACCGGCAAAGCCGGTCTCGTGGGCAACATGGTTTCCCACTCTAACCGCAAGAAGTTGATGAAGCAGCTGCCGAACCTTCAGAAGAAGCGCTTCTACATCCCCGAAGAAGACCGCTGGGTCACCCTTCGCATCTCCAACGCTGGTCTGCGCACTATCAACAAGCGCGGCATCCAGGCTGTTGCTCGCGAACTCGGCATCTAATTCTTTCTTGTAGAGTTTAGACTTTAAGTCCGCCTGACGGAATAACCCTCCGTTAGGTGGTCTTTTCTGTATTTGGACTTTGTTTATAGATTGTTGATAGATGGAAATGTCTATTTGATGCTTGGCTCTCCAGCCCTTATAAATACGGGGGCCGGAGGCTTTTTTCTTTTTGTTTAGAAATTGCAGGCGGTTGTGGAAAAAAGAACGTTAATCGTAGGGAACAAAAAAGCCCGCAAGAAAACTTGCGGACCCTTTTGTAAGCGTGTTTAAGGAATACTGCGTTTGAACTACTTGTTCAGGAATTGCGCCGTACCCTTGTACTTTTCCAGATTCTTCATGATGGCGGCCATTTCCCAGTCTTTTTCCTTGAAACGGCGGCGAAGGATCGCTACGAACACTTCCATCAGCATTTCGCAGTCATAAACGGCACGGTGCATCTTGGTGTCGTCGATGCTCATGGAAATTTCACCGCTTTTTTGGAACGCTTTGGCCAAAAAGCCCAACTTGTGGTTGCCGGCTTCGGGCATGATTGCTCTGGCAATTGCAAGACTGTCTACAATCGGATTGCCGGGAATAAACTGAGGGTTTGCCTTATAGGCGTTACGCATGAAAGTTGCGTCGAAGTTTGCGTTGTGTGCAATCAGGATGGAGCTCTGACCGCAGAATGCGGTAAACTTCTTGATGGCTTCACCGACGGGCGGGGCGTCCTGGACATCTTTGTCAAAAATGTTGTTCACCTTGGAGGCTTCTGCGGGAATCATCTGGTTGGGCTTTACGAAGGTTTCGAACTCCTTCTCCAACTTGGGGACGACTTTTCCGCCCTTAAGCTCAACGGAAAACTTTACGGCACCAATTTCAATAATTTCGTCTTTCTGAAAGCTAAGACCAGTGGTTTCAAGGTCGAAAGCCACGAATTTCGGGGGCATTGCAATCACGATGAATATCCTTTCTCAAATGATGACTTTACTTTGGCTGATTTTTAATTATTACAAAAATACTTAATTTGAATGTCAATTGATGACAGTGGCAGCGGAATAATCATGTTATCCCAGGTTTTTAGCCTAAAATGACAACCGTATTTGGGTTGAATATGCCATAGGGGCCGTCCGCTGGACCTAGACAGCCAGATAGAACCGGGCTTGGCTTCCTTGGCAGGACCGCGGGGACCGTCCAGGGCCATTCCCGCAAATTTTCCCTCTTTTAAGGAATTCAGGACTTGTCTAACATTAAGGGACCCTCGGGTGTCTGACCCGCGGGAAACCCGAAAGCCGAGCCGTCGGGCTGTTAATGCCAAAAATTCTCCGTCTCTAGACTGCGAAACAAGGATATGGACGTCCCTATTCTTAAAAGCGGCGACACTTGCAAGAACATCTTGGTGCCAAAGTCCCAGCACGCCTGGCCTAAAATCATGGGGCAGATGCATCCGGATACGAAGACTTCGGAGCCATAGCTCGACTATGACCGCCGCCGTTTTTTCTATGATGTTCTTGAATTTCACCGCTAAAAAATAAAAAACATAAATTTTTTGAACAAATACCCTTGAAATAAAAATGAATTTTACCTATATTGCGTTTCGCTTTTGGCGACGTACCCAAGTTGGTAAGGGGCGAGTCTGCAAAACTCTTATTCATCAGTTCGAGTCTGATCGTTGCCTCTAAAAGTAAAACAAAAAGACCTCTCATAAGAGAGGTCTTTTTGTTTCTGGAGGCCCGCCCTTGTTATCGGGAGAACGGGGCATGCCCCTTCCCCCGCCGTCTGGATTCAAAAAAGGCCTGAGCTTAACTCAGGTCTTTCGTTATCTTGGAAGTTTTTGCTAGTTGTCAGCTTCGGTGTAGGCACCTTCGGCACGTGCACGAGTCTGGTCGTAATTCGGCTTGTTGTTGTCATTACCGGCACAGGCACAGATGATGAGTGCGGCTGCGATGGTTGCAAGTGCTGCTAACATTTTTTTCATAATGATTCTCCTTTCTTTAAAAAGAGCTGAAGGCTCCTTTAAAAAACAATGTGTTTAATTTTACTTGAACTTTGGCAAAATATCTCGTTATACAGGGTTTTTGCGGGGACGGCCTCTAGGACGCTTTACAGGTTGGATTTCGTCGCCGGTAGCGGCCTGCGAACTGACCGCCGTTGTTCCCAATTTTTTTGCCATAAGGGCGTCTCGTATTTTCTTGGCCCGTTCTTCGGCTCGCTGTTTGGCCAGTTTCGCTGCAGAAACGATTACGGCTTTGGGCTTTTCGTTAATTTTTGCACCAAAGGAAGCCTTTAGGACACGTCCTGACGTTGGCATGGGCGAGGGGAGGGGCGCTTTGGTCTGCTGGGCTACCTTTTCCTTGTTCGTTTCGCCGTGGGCAGTTGCAAACGTGGAATAGTTTTCGTTTTGCGGATTAAAGGCGTTCCGGATTAGATTCTGCTTTTCGGTAGAAAGGCTATTGAAATCCCTGGAATAAGAATTGTTTCTGTTTTCATATCTGAAGGCAGAATCCTCAGGTACAGACTTGCTGAACAATTCCAAGGCTAGATTTTGGGCTTCTTGAAGCTGCTTTTCCTGCTTCATGGCCAGCCGAGCACGCTTGCTGGGGCGGCGTTCCCCCTTTTTTCTTTTGCCGGAAATTTTTGGCAGAATTTTTTCCGACATTTTAAGGATTTCTTCATCAGAAGGTCCCCGCAGTTCAGGCGGAACTTCTATGATTTCAAGAAAATTTTCTTCCGAAATATGGCTCATAATCGCGATGTCAAGGGTGTTTTTTGTTTTTTGCGGGTAAAAAAATCTTTATTGTGCAAAAAAATCACGAGAAAATCTAAAAAAAATTAAAAAAAGTGTTTGTCAAGGTCTAGAAATTAAATCTTTTTTGGGTTATTTTTGGCTCACAATGCTTCGTTTTACCCAAGATATACTACTTGCTCTCCGCGCAATCTCTAATGAAGAGGAAGCGCATGAAATGGCTAAGAAGGCCCGCGAACAGTTCGATTTCCTCGGAATTCGTCTTGTTCCCCGTCGTGAAGTGACCTATCCTTTGTTCGATAAGAACCCACCTAAAGACGGCGATGAACTCGTATCCCGCATCGAAGATATGTGGGCCCAGCCCTATCGCGAAATTCAGTATGCCGCCTGTGATTACCTGTTCCGCCATCGCGGACTTCTGGGTGGTCAGCATTTGGCGTTCCTGAAGAAGTTGATTAAGACCCGTGCTTGGCGTGATACCGTTGATACACTTGCTTCCTGCATTTTAGGTGATTTGGCGCTCCGCCTCCCGGCTCTTCGTACAAAGATTTCCTCTTGGATTCGCGATCCCAACGTGTGGGTCCGCCGCAGTGCCATTATCTTCCAGATTCAGTACAGAGAACGTACTGACTGGCAGCTGTTGCGCAATTTCTGTTTGGCTTGTGCAAAGGACGATGACTACTACATCCGCACTGGCATTGGCCGAGCCCTGTCCGAATACGCCCGAATCAATCCCCAGGAAGTCCGCCGTTTCGTCCAGGACAACTCCTTCGCCGAACAGACTTCTCAGGAAATTTTGAGAATGATTTAGGATGTGGAATCCTGCTCAAAGGGTTTACCCAGCAGGATCATACCGCAAATAAAATAAGGAACCTCGGAAAATCCCGCGTGCAGCGGGATTTTTTTGTATAAAGTAGTTGACTTCCCCCGAAAATGTATAATTGATGGGAAGGCTCTTTCAATGTCGCCTTGGGTTACAGCATATCTCACGATTAGGAGATTTCTATGAAGAAATGTTTTGCTATTATGGGCTTGTCTCTCCTGTTGTTTGCTTGCGATTCAGGTGATTCTGCATCTGCCCTGCGAGATGATGCGTCCGTTTCGGATACCGGCAATATCCCCCTTAGTGCTGAAGTTGACGAAATAACTCAAATTACGGATGTTGACGAACAGAATCCCTATGGTGAACCAGAGGGAGTCTTGCCTGTTGTTTTGGAAAAACCTGCGATTAAATCGTCCTCTTCCGTGCAGATTTCCAGTTCCTCCGAAGAATCAAAACTTAAAAAGTTAAACGTAGTGGATTTCGTACCGGAGGGCGAGTGGTACATCACCTATGAAGCAAAAGAAGCGGTCACATGGACCTGCGGGAAGAACTAAGGTTCTTCCTTCTTTTTTGTTCTTTTGTTTGTAACTCTTTTTCTTGCGGGTTGGGCGCTGCCTCTGCCTTGGGCGGATTCACTGAAGGGGAAAACGAATCGGCCTCGCAAGACGCAGCCCGGTGCTCCGGGGTCACATTCCATGTTGCGCTTTACGCAAAAAGTTCCTCTTAAATTTCTGCATTCATAACTCATACCTATAGTATATAATGAAAAATGAAGAATGAAGGGTGAAAAATGAAGAATTAACAATTAACGATGATCAATTAACAATGAAGAATGAAGAGTGAAAAATGAAGGATGTTTCTAGCCCCTAACCCCTAGATCCTAGATTCTAGTCTCTAATTATTTTCTACATTCGTCATCATATGAGATATGGTGATCTTTCTTACTTTCAGAGCGGCGTAGCCGTTCCCCTCTTTAGCCTTTACGGCAAGCAGAGCATCGGTATTGGCGAATACCTTGACCTGATTCCCTTTGCTCGCTGGGCTCAGTTCTGCGATTTCAACATTATCCAGCTGCTGCCGGTTAATGATACTGGTGCCGAGGCTAGTCCCTACAGCGCCCGAAGTGCTTTTGCCTTGAATCCGGTGTTCATCAACATCCAGTCCGTAAGTGGATCTTCCGAATTTGAAAGCGAAATTCGCGCTGGCAAGGAAGAATTTGACGCTCTGGGAAAGATTGACTACTACAAGATTTCTACCTGGAAAAGAGGAATCCTTCGCAAGATTTTCGATAACCGCTACAACTCCCTCAAGCAAAACGAAATTCTTCAGCGTTGGATTGATGAAAATGTTTGGTCTAAGCCTTACTGCGTGTATGCAACTCTCAAGGCAAAGAACAATGAATCTAGCTGGAAGGACTGGTCCGCCAATCAAAACCCCTCCGAAAAAGATATTGAAAAGCTTTGGACCAAGAATATCAAAGACTGCCTTTTCCAAGCTTGGATGCAGTGCGTTGCAGAAATGCAGTTTGCAACAGCTGTGGCTGAAGTTTCGAAGATGGGACTTCGCATCAAGGGCGATATTCCTATTCTGATCAATGAAGACAGTGCCGATGTCTGGTCCGAACGTAAGTATTTCTCCCTGGACGATCGTGCAGGCGCTCCTCCTGACATGTTCAGCTACAGCGGTCAGAACTGGGGCTTCCCCACTTACCGTTGGGATGTTCTTGAACAGGATAATTTCAACTGGTGGCGTCGCCGTCTTGCCCAGGCAAGCAAGTTCTATCACGCTTACCGCATTGACCACGTTTTGGGTTTCTTCCGTATCTGGTCCATTCCTCAGTGCGAAGTCACCGGTATTATGGGACGTTTCAATCCCTGCAATCCCTTGACTTTCGGTGAACTCCAGAATGCAGGATTCTGCCGCGAAACGCTAGAATACCTCCGTCGTCCCAACTATTCCATCGAGCAGCTGCGTGAATTCCTGGGTAATGATGCCGATCGTCTGGCTCCCATTTGTTTCCAGGTGATGGATGGTCATTTTGACCGTCTGGTCATGAAGCCGGAATACTCTTCTGAAAAGGCCATCCTTGCTATGGATGAACCTCAGGAAGTTAAGGACAAGCTGCTGAAGGTTTACTGGAACCGCGTGTTTATTCCCTCAGGTGACGAAAACACCTTCTATCCTTTCTGGTACTGGTATAACCAGCCGGTGCTGTTCACCTTGCCGGAAAACGAACAGAAGAAGCTTCATGAAATCATGAAGGCCAATGAGGATTCTCAGAATAGTCTCTGGGAAGCCACCGCCACCAAGTTGTTGACGGTTCTTGCTAAGGAAACGGATATGCTGGTCTGTGCCGAAGATCTCGGTGCAGTTCCGCCTTGTGTGCCTGCGGTCTTGAACAAACTGAACATTTTGGCTTTGAGAATTGAACGCTGGACCCGTAACTGGAATGTGCCGTATTCTCCTTATTACGATATGGACGAATATCCCCGCCTTTCCGTTTGTGCAACCAGCTGTCATGATACGTCCACTCTCCGTGGTCTTTGGCAGGAAGCTGATTTCGACCGCAACATGTACTGGTCTCATGCTCACTTGATGGGCAATGCACCTGAAGAGTTGAGTCCGTCTGTTGCTCGAACGGTCCTGAGTCATGTGTTTACTTCCAACAGCTTGTTCTGCATTCTGCCGGTCCAGGATTATTTTGCTCTGTCCGCAAATCTCTCCAAGGTGGATCCGGACAAGGAACGCGTAAACATTCCTGGTACTGTAGGCGGTGCAAACTGGACTTATCGTTTGCCTTGCTCCGTTGACGAACTGCTGGATTACGCCTCCCTCAGTTCTGAAATCAGAAAGCTGGTGGATGTCCGCAAACGCAGACCTATGTGGAAGTTCTGATGCAGGGGGCTACTGCCCCCTGGACCCCCGCCTGAAAAGTCCATAGGACTTTTCTAGGGCAAGAGGGCTTTCGCCCCCTTACTATCCCCCATAACATGGGGGATTTTTTCGTGAGGTTTGGTTAGGGAGGTTGTATGATGCAGGGGGCTCTGCCCCCTGGACCCCCTGCCGGCACTTGCGAAGCAAGTGACCGGGTGCGAGGGGCGCAGCCCGATTCTATTTACCGAAATTTCTGGGAATTAAAAGGTTTCCAAATTAAATTGGAAACCTTTTTTGTCTTTTTGAGTTTTAGGGATTTAGATTAAGGAATGCTAGTTGAAATATGGGATTATGATTTTTATGGCAAATGCAAAAGTTTCCTCTAACAAAGAGAATGTGGAAAATGATTCCTTTGCTCCCGCCTGGGTTAAGGATGCTGTCTTTTACCAAATATTTCCGGACCGGTTTTGTCGTTCCCCGAAGTATAGGGCGTGGGGTAACTTTGTGGATTGGAATTCCAAGCCGACTCGCGAGAACATGTTTGGCGGAAATCTTCGCGGTATTGAAGACAAACTAAATTATATTGCGGGTCTTGGTGTAAACGCCCTTTATTTTTGCCCTATTTTCAAGAGCAATTCCAACCATCGATACCATACGGTGGATTATTTCGAGATAGATCCTGTTCTCGGAACGCTTCAGGATTTTGACCGCCTGGTCCGTAAGGCTCACAAGCTTGGTCTCAAAGTGATTCTAGATGGTGTCTTCAATCATTCTTCCCGCGGGTTCTTTCAGTTTAACAGTCTCCTGGAACTGGGGAAAAATTCTCCTTATGTGGACTGGTTTCACGTCAAGAAGTGGCCTCTGAAGGCCTATTCTAAAAAAGCTAATTATGAATGTTGGTGGGATTTTCCCGCTTTGCCCAAGTTCAATACGAATAATCCCGAGGTTCGGGAATATCTAATGAGCGTGGGGGAGTTCTGGATGAAGCGGGGGATTGATGGTTGGCGCCTGGATGTGCCCAACGAAATCAATGATGATAGTTTTTGGCGGGAATTCCGCCGTCGGGTCAAGGCTGTCAATCCCGAAGCTTACATTGTGGGGGAAATTTGGGACGAACCCTCCCGCTGGCTGATGGGAGACCAGTTTGACGGCGTCATGAACTATGTGTTCCGCAAGGCGGTCCTGGCTTACCTTTTTGATGAAAAGCCTATTTCTACTGATGAATTTTGCCGTCGTCTGGTAGATGCCTTCCCGAATTTTCGCTGGGATGGTCGCGATTCGGGCGAAATTCCTGCGGGGGATGTGCCCATGAACTTGCTGGGGAGTCACGATACGGTTCGCCTTCGGTCTTTGCCCTGTTCTGACGAAGCCCGTGTGCGGCTTGCATTTGCCCTTCTGTTCTTCTTGCCAGGGGCGCCCTGTGTCTATTATGGCGAGGAACTTGGGCTTTTGGGCGGCAAGGACCCGGATAACCGACGCACGATTCCCTGGGACCAGTTAAAAACTTTGAAAAATCAAGGTGTTTATGAGTGGGTTTGCCAGCTGATTACCTTAAGAAAACAAAATTCGGCTCTCAGACACGGCTCTTTTAAGCTGGAACGTACCGAAAATGGGTTTTTTATTGAACGCATCCATGGAAAAAACTCTCTTAAACTGGATGTCTGCTGGAATCCGGAAGACAATGTTGCTCCAGTTTTTGCTATCTTTGCGCCCAACTAGATCTAGTACCTTATTGTTAGTTGGTGAAAACCGCCTAGCATAATGTTATTAAGGGATAACAAATGAAAAAGAACAAATTTGGCTTGCGTGAAATTGTCATTCTCCTAGTCATCGCTATTTCCGCCTGGTCTGTATGGCCTTCTATCCAGGTTCACACCCTCAAGGGTGAGGAACAGAAAGCTTTCGTCAAGGAAAATCCGAAGGTGGCCTCCAGGTCCATCAATTTCGGTTTGGATTTGGCTGGCGGTACTAGCATTACATTGGAAATTGACAAGTCCGGCCTTAAGGACAACGAAAATATCAAGGATATCCAGGAACAGTCTCTGGAAATTATCCGTAACCGCGTTGACCAGTACGGTCTTTCTGAACCGCAGATTTCTCCCAGCGGTGACGACCGAATCCTGGTTGAACTGGCAGGTGTGGATGATTCAACTGCTAAGGCTCTCGTGGGTTCTACCGCTAAGTTGGAATTCAAGATTCTGGCTGAATCCGAAAAGTTTACTCAGGTTGTAGGCCTCATTGACCAGTACCTGACTCGTCAGACCAAGGATATCGCTGCCGAAGTTCCTGCTGATTCTGCCAAGCCCGCCGATTCCACTGTGGCTGCAGCTCAGGCTTCCGACACCGCAAAGACTCTGTCCGATGACGAACTTCTGGGTAATGCTCCCGCTGTCGCCGCTCCTGCAAAGGATTCTGCGGTGTCTACCGAAACCGCTCAGGCCGAACCGGCTAGCGTAGTTGGAACCGCTCTCTCTGCATTCTATGTTAGCTTCGGTAACGGTGGTTTCATCGCCGAAGAAAACATTGAAAAGGTCAAGAAGCTCCTTGAATCCGACGGTGTTAAGAAGCTTATTCCCCGTGACGTTAACTTTGCTTTCGGCAGCGGTCTGGAACCCATGGAACGTGGCTCCAAGATCAAGGCCAAGCGCCTGTACCTCCTGAAGAAGCGTGCTGAAATGGGTGGTGACGATATCGTTGATGCTCAGCCCCGCCGTGTAAGCGATGGTATGAGCGCCGGTGAAGTCGCTGTTAGCCTCAAGTTTGGCGGCGTCGGTCCCAAGAAGTTCTCTGCTGTAACTGCTGCAAATGTTGGCAAGCAGATGGCTATCGTTCTTGACAACCAGGTGATTTCTGCTCCCCGCATTAACGAACGTATTCCCAACGGCGAAGCCCAGATTACCGGTCTTGACGATATGGCCGAAGCAAACCGCTTGGCTGTTGTGCTCCGTGCCGGTGCTCTCAAGGCTCCTATGAAGATTATCGAATCTCGTAACGTGGGTGCAACTCTTGGTGAAGAAAACATCGTTCAGGGCTTCGGTTCCGGTGCCCTCGGTTTGATTCTTTGCTTGGTGTTTATGGTGGCCTACTACCGTCTGGGCGGTTTCATTGCTAGCCTCGGTATGATCATCAACACCTTGGTTACCGCCGCCGTGATGTCCGTCTTTAGCGCTACCTTGACTCTTCCGGGTATCGCTGGCTTCATCTTGGTGTTGGGTATGTCTCTTGACGCTAACGTCATTATTTACGAACGTATCCGTGAAGAAATCAAGGGCGGTCTCTCTGCCCGTGCTGCTGTGGCTAAGGGTTATGAACGTGCGTTCAGCGCCATCTTTGACTCCAACTTGACCACCGTTCTTACCGCTTTGATCCTCTACAAGATTGGTACTGGCTCTGTGAAGGGTTTCGGTCTGACCTTGATGATTGGTATTATCACTTCTCTGTTCTGCGCTTTGACTGTGACTCGTGCCGTGTTCGACTGGAAGCTTGCTAAGCAGGATTCCAACACCCTCTCTATCGGTGGTGGCTTCAAGACTCTCAACAACGCAAACCTGGCCATTGTCCCGAATCGCGGTAAGTTCAAGCTTCTCTCCATCATTCTCATTGTGGTAAGCATCGCTTCTATCGCTGTTAAGGGTTTTGACTTCAGCATTGATTTCACTGGTGGTCAGGTCTATACCGTTCAGTATCAGGACGACGCCAAGCACGAAGCAGACCTGAACAAGGCTCTCACCGATGCAGGCATCGCTGGTGCCAAGGTTCGTTCTCTGGGTGGTACTTCTGCTAACTCCTACCAGATTAGCATGAAGGCTTCCGAAGACGCTCAGTTCGAAGCTAAGATGTCTCAGGCATTTGAAAAGGCAAACCAGAAGGTTGAAATTGTGGCAAAGGATAGCGTCGGTCCTACCATCGGTAAGGAACTGCGTAATGACGCTATCATGGCAATTATCCTTGCATGGATCGCCATTGGCCTGTACGTCTGGTTCCGATTCGGCAAGCTGGGTCTTGGCTTCGGTATTGGTGCTGTGGTGGGCCTGGTCCACGACTCCCTCATTACCCTGGGCTTCATCTCCCTCCTTGGTCTGTCCTTTGACGGTGCTCTCATTGCATCTCTCTTGACCATGATCGGTTACTCGGTTAACGATACCATCGTGGTGTTTGACCGCGTTCGTGAAAATACCGCCATCCACGGTACCTCTGGCTTCGATAAGACTTTGAATAGCTCCATCAACCAGTGCTTTAGCCGTACAGTGATTACCTCTCTCACCACCTTGTTCGTTTGCTTGGTGCTCTCCATTATGGGCGGTTCCTCCATCCGTGACTTTGGTATGGTGATGGTGTTCGGTATCTTCATCGGTACCTACTCTTCTGTGTGCGTTTGCTCTCCCTTCGTGCTGTGGTATTCCAAGCATTTCAAGGGCGGTGTTTAATGACGCTGAACTGTTGTTTAAAGGCTTTGTAAAGGGGCTGTAAAAACAATGAAATATTTTGGGCTCGGACTAGTTCCGAGCCTTTTTTAATGGTGAAATTTGCTAAATTACCCCTCGTTCGATCAAGGGGGCGTTATGCTCAAGAAATACTATAAAATCGAATCAGGGCGCCTCGCTAGTGCCCCGAACGAAGATGTAGCTGACATCGTTATGATGGGTTCCCTTAACCAGGAACAACGAAGCGTGCTGGTTAAGGAATATGAAATTACGGAACATACCATTGCGTCCGCATTCGACTCTGACGAACTTTCTCGTATAGAATACGACGATGACTTTACCACCATCGTGTTTAAGAAGCCCAAGAACTATTCTGCGGCTGACAATTTCCAGTTCCGTGTAGAATCCTTCGGTATCTTTATCTTCAAGGATTGGGTTCTTCTTTTGACGGACTCCGATATTCCCGTCATGGACGAGAAACGCTTTTCCAAAATTGATAGTCTGAACACTTTCGTTCTTCGCGTTCTGAGTTACGCAATCTATCACTTTAACGAGCATTTGAAGATTATCAACCGAATCAATGATGAACTGGAACAGAAGTTGCGTACTGCTATGGAAAACAAGTACCTGCTTTCCATGTTCAGCTTGAACAAGGGGTTGATTTACTACGTCAGTGCTTTGAACAGCAACGATACCCTTTTGCGCAAGTTGCAGATGGGACGTAGCCTGAACTGGACCGAAGCCGAACGGGAACTGCTGGAAGATATTCAGATTGAAAACGGCCAGAGCCTCCAGCAGGCAAATATCTACGCCAACATTTTGACATCTATGATGGATGCACGAGCAAGCGTTATCAGCAACAACGTGAATACGTTGATGAAGAACTTGACCATCGTGACCATTTCCATTAGCCTTCCGACGTTCTTCGCCAGCTTGTTCGGCATGAACGTCCGCTTGCCTTTCGGCATGAATGGCGACGCCAGCGGAGGCAGTGATTTAGCCTTCTGGTGCATCATAGCGGTCTGTGTGCTCTCTGTGCTGGTCTTTATGGCTATCTGGGCTCGAAAAAAATAGCTCGCCCTACATATTGCTGGTGTACAAAACAAGTAAATAGAACAAAAGCACGGCAAAGCCGTGCTTTTATTTTACATTCTCTGTAAGATTTTAAGATTGAAAATCCCTGTTAATTACCGCGTTCACTCATGGAAGTGAACATCTCCACAATTTCTTCAGTGAACGAACTGAAGGGTAGGGTTTCTGCAATTTCCAGGGCTTTCTCCAGATGGTCCTGTGCGTTTGCCTTGGCCTTTTTGAAAGCGTCCTTGGAGTTGAGGCGGTCGATAATCTTATCGGCCACATCGCTTTCCGAAGCTTTGGCGATGAACTGTTCCATCTCAAGTCTTTCTTCGGGGGTGCTGCTTTCGAAGTAATACAACAGCGGCAGCGTTATCAACCCGTTGGAAAGGTCTGTGAACTTAGCTTTGTCTAGGTTCTTGCTGCCAAAGCCGTAGTCCAAAAGGTCGTCAACAATCTGGAAGGCAATGCCGAAGTGTGCTCCCATCTGGGCGCAACGGTCTGCGGTGGCTTCGTCAAACCCTGCAAGAATACCGCCGATACGAGCAGCCTTTTCGATGAGGGCCGCCGTCTTTCCGTCAATAATCTTGTCGTACATTTCAAAAGAAAGGGACATGTCGCCGGAGTGATCCAGTTCGAGAATCTCGCCGGCAATCAGCTTGTGGGCTGCGTTAGACAGCTCCTTGGGAATAATCCTGCATTCTTCGTCAATGACGCAACGCATTGCCTGGGAAAGGACGTAGTCGCCAATAAGGACGGCAACCTGGGTTCCCCATTCCTTGTGGGCGGTCTTCTGTCCGCGACGGATATCTGTTCCGTCAATGATGTCATCGTGAACCAGGCTTGCCAGGTGCAGCAGTTCTACGCCGGCACAAGCATTGGCTACGCGACGAGGATCGGGTTTAGTTTCGCCACACTGGGCAATCAAGCAAAGTAGCGTCGAACGGATTCGCTTGCCCTTTCTGGAGAACAAGGTTTCCAAACGTTCCGAAATTCCCGAGGGTGCATTTCGGGCAACGTCCATAATGACATCTTCGGTAAGTTTCAGCTGGTCTTTGACCAGGTCACGGGCTTGGGTTAGGACCGTCTGAAAATCTGCCTTGGCGTTGTTAGAAGTCATAGTTAAACATCCAGGTCGTTGAGAACCTTGTAGGCATTGGTTTCGATGAACTTGCGACGGGGCTCGACATCTTCACCCATAAGCATACTGAAAATCTGGTCGGCGAGAACAGCGTCCTCCACATAGCACTGCTTGAGCAAACGCTTTTCGGGGTCCATGGTGGTTTCGAAAAGCTGTTCTGCAGACATTTCGCCAAGACCTTTGAATCGTGTGATAGTCACGTTCTTCTTGTCTTCCAGCTCTGCCATAGCCCTTTCTTTTTCTTTTTCGTCAAACAGGTAGCGTTCCTTCAGGCCCACCTTCAGCTTGTACAGAGGAGGCATCGCCAAGAACACATGGCCTTCGTCAATAAGGGGACGCATATAGCGGAAGAAGAAGGTGAGGAGCAGAGTCTGAATATGGGAACCGTCCACATCAGCATCGGTCATAATCACGATCTTGTTGTAGCGGAGCTTTTCCATCTTGCATTCGGTTCCTAGACCGCAGCCGATGGCGTTCACCAGGTTCTGAATTTCTTCGGTGTCCAAAACGCGGTGAAGGCTTGCCTTTTCCACATTCAAAATCTTACCGCGAAGGGGAAGGATTGCCTGGAATTCACGCTTACGTCCCTGCTTTGCAGAACCGCCTGCAGAGTCACCTTCCACGATGAACATTTCGCATTCCTTAGGGTCGCGGCTACTGCAGTCAGCGAGCTTGCCCGGCAGACCACCGCTTTCCAAGACGTTTCTGCGACGAACCAGAGAGCGAGCCTTATGGGCCGCTTCACGAGCCTGGGCTGCATTGTAGACCTTATCAAGAATGACTCGGATGGCCGCAGGATTTTCTTGGAAATATTCTTCAAGCTTTGCGCCAAAGGCCGATGCCACATAGCTGGAAATTTCGGAGTTACCCAGCTTGCGCTTGGTCTGTCCTTCGAACTGAGGTTGAGAGACCTTGATGGCGATAACAGCCGTGAGACCTTCTCGAATGTCGTCGGAGGTAATTTGAATATCCTTCTTGCCCTTGGGCATTTCTGCGGCAAACTTGTTGATCACGCGGGTCAAGGCGGTCTTGAAACCGGTCACATGAGTACCACCGTCATAGGTGTTCACGTTGTTCACGAAGCTAAAGAAATTTTCCTGGTAGCCGTCGTTATACCACATTGCCACTTCCAGAGGGTACTGTCCATCAGGAAGTACCAAATGAATGGGGGCGTTAAACAGGGGAGTACGGTGTTCGTCCACATAGCGTACGAATTCAGAAACGCCACCGGGGTAGCAGAAGGTTTCGCTCTTCTTTTCTTCGTCCCGTTCGTCCGTGAGGGTCAAACGCAAACCGCTCATCAAGAATGCCAATTCGCGGAAACGGGTGGCCAATGTGTCGTAGACGTAAACGGTTTCGCTGAAGATGGTATCGTCCGGATAGAACTCAATGGAAGTTCCGGTGTCGTTTTCTTCGCAGGTGCCAATTTCCTGTTGAGGACCGCAGGGAATACCCTTGCTGAACGTCTGGGTCACGACCTTGCCCTTACGGCGAACAGTCGCCACCAGCTTATTGGAAAGTGCGTTCACGCAGCTCACGCCCACGCCGTGAAGACCTGCAGAAACCTTATAGGAATTGCTGTCGAACTTACCGCCGGCGTGAAGCTTGGTCATCACCACTTCCAGGGTGCCCACCTTTTCCTTGGGGTGGATATCCGTGGGAATGCCGCGACCGTTGTCGGTAACACGAATGCCGTTGCCCGGAAGGATGGAAATTTCAATGTGGTTACAGAAGCCTGCCAAGGATTCGTCCACAGAGTTGTCCACCACTTCCCAAACGAGGTGATGCAAACCGCGAATGTCGGTAGAACCGATGTACATGGCGGGACGGACGCGGACTGCTTCTAGGCCTTCCAGCACCGTAATGTTAGAGCCGCTATAATCTTCTTCGGCTTTTTTCAGTTCTTCGGTGGACACGTTTGCATTGACGTGTTCGATGGACTCTACGTTTTCTTCAGACATGCTTTTTTAACCTGTTCAAACAAAGCGGACATCCCGCACAGCGGGTTTGCCCAATATTAAATTACACTTGTCAATAATAGCTTTTTTTTGCAGAAACAATTCCTGTTTCCACGTAGAACTGGCCACCTTTAGCTCCAAAATATTCTTGTCTAGACGGACCAATTTTACATGGGGCAAAATCATGTTCCCTACCACCTGGTCAAAGCGTTCGGAGAGGGTGGCGAAGGTTATATCGTCGGTAATTTTGTTCTTGTCCAAAACCATTTTTAGCAATACGCTAATATCGGCTGGACCATTTCCGCTAAAGTGCTTTTGGCGCCTTTTCAAGTCAAAGCTAGGCACGCTTTCTCCTGCTTTTAGAGAAGCAAAATTTTAGAAAGTACAAAGCCGCCAATGAGGATGCTTGTCATGCCGCAAACCACGGTTGCCTTGGTGGATTTGCCTACGCCTTCGGCACCGCTGTGAGTGGTAAAGCCAAAGAAGCAAGCGTAACTGGATATAAAGAATCCGTAGACCGTAGCCTTGATCAAACCGACGGCCAAGTCCCAGTTTTCATAGAACATGCGGACACCGTAGAAAAATACGGAGAAGGACACATCTTTGTAAATTGCTGCGACTTCGTAACCGCCCACAATGCCCACAAAAATACTAATCACGGTCAAGATGGGAAGCATAATGACGGTTGCAATCATGCGGGGGGCAAGTAGAAACTTGTAGGGGCTCAAACCTAATACTTTGTATGCATCAAGCTGCTCTGTCACCGCCATGGTACCAAGTTCGGAACACATGGAGGCACCGATTCGCCCTGCCAGCACCATTGCTGTCAAGATGGGGCAAAGCTCCACCATTACGGATTTACCCACAGCCATACCGACGAACATCAAGGGAATCATGTCCGCAAACTGGTAGGCCAGCTGCCAGGACATAATGGCTCCGGTGGCAAGGGAGGCCGCCAACACTACGGGAATGCTGGTCACGCCAACGTGTTGCATCTGTTCGACGGTAGTGTGCAAGTTACTGAATGCTCCGGGAATATTCTTGAACATTTCCCACACGAACAGCAGGTAGTTGACTACCGTGTGTAGGAATTTCCTAATAAATCTTCCGAGAGCTTCGGCAATACTATTCATGGACTGTCCGGTGGAGATTACTTCTTCTTGGATTTCTTGTCTGCTTTTACCGCTTTGTCGTTCTTCTTTGCGTCAGCTTTCTGCTGCGGTGCCATGGCCTTCTTGAAAAGATCCATGTCGCTCAGGTAACGAATGGCTTCGTTCAGCTGCTTGTCCCGCTTCAGGGAGAACGCGGTACTTACGGAATCGTTTACGAATGCGGTCAGCAGTTCGCGTTTGATTCCATCCTTGATGTAATCCTTGTTGCCGTCAAACTGGGCACTGCGGTTGCTTTCCAATGCTTCACGCATTTCGGAAATACGCTTTGCCAAAACAGAATCTGTCACGGTCTTGGATGAATCGCCCATGTAGTTCTGTTCTTTGATGATGCTCTTTTCCAGCTGGTCCACGCCCACCAGAGCGTTGGACTTGATCTTCATAAAGTTTGTATCCTTAATGCAGAAGTCCTTGAACTGGTTGAACAGGCTGTCGGGGACTTCCCATTCGGAGGTGACCTTTACACCGCTCTTTTCCAGGGCGGGACGAGCCTTGACTGCAAACTTGAAGTACATGGACATACGTTCCTGGACTTGAACTACCCAAGGCATAGGATCCAATTCGACTTCAACGTCAGGCTTGATACCGCCGCCGCCAAACATCATACGCCCGTTGTTGGTATAGAAGGTGTCCTGGGGGACGGAATCCTTCTTGGCAAGAGCGGAATCGCTTAAGTCCTTGTCATCATTTTCTTCGGCTTCCATTTCTTCTTCTTGAAGCTTCAGACCCTTGATGCCGTTCTCGGGTTTATTGATGCAGCGGCCGAAGGGCAAGTAGTAGAAGGCTGTGGTGAGCTTCAGGGCGTTGCCTTGATTGTCCAGGGGGAAGATCGTCTGGACGGAACCCTTACCAAAGGATGTCTTACCTATAATTAAGGCACGGTCCCAGTCCTGCAGAGCGCCTGAAACAATTTCTGCTGCACTTGCAGAACCCTGGTTCACCAGAACTACCATAGGAACATTGGTGTTAATGACACCGTCCCTGCGGGCATGACTTTCAGTCTGCTGGGTACGTCCCTTGGTGCTTACGATGACGTTTCCCTTCTTGAGGAACAACTCGCTAATGTCGATAGCCTGGTTCAAAAGTCCACCAGGGTTGTAGCGCATGTCAAGGATAATCTTCTTCATCCCCTGCTTGTTCAGGGCGTTGATTGCGTTTACCACATCGCTAGTCGTCTTGTCGCTAAAGGTGGCCAGCTTGATATAGCCGATATCCTTGGTGACCATGCCGTAGTAGGGAACGGCGTGGACTACGATTTCTGCTCGGGTGATGGTAAAATCCATCAAGTCCGCAACGCCTTCACGAGCGATAGAGACGGTAACATCGGTGCCGATTTTACCGCGGAGCTTGCTGACGGCGTCATCCAGGGAGAGTCCCTTGGTGTCCTTGCCGTCAATTTTCATGATTCGGTCACCGGCTCTGATGCCCAGTCTAAAGGCGGGTGTTCCAGAGAGAGGGGAGATGACCGTAAGGATATTGTCTCGTAGGCTGATGGTAATGCCCACGCCGCCGAATTTACCCTCCATGGATACCTTCAGGCTCTCGTAATCCTTGGGAGAGAACACTGTGGTATGAGGGTCAAGAATGTCGCGAATGCCGTTAAGGGCCGCATCCGTAAGTTCTGTGGGGTTGACTTCTTCCACGTACTTGCGATTTACTTCGGAGAAAACCTTGTTCAAGCGGGACACTTCTTCGTAGAAGTCTCCGGGAGGAGTCTGCTTGTCGGCTGCAAATGTGCCGCCTGCAAGGCAGAGGGCAGAAACAGATGCGAAAATTAGATTGCGAAAGTTCGGCTTATAGAAATTCATAGCTAAAAAATACAATTTCAAAAAAAATAAAGGAACGTGAAACGGAAAAAACCGGTCGATTAGGACCGGTTTTTAATTCTATGAGAGAGAGAAAAAACTTTAGAACAACAATGGGGCGTTAAGCCGCGTCACGTAGAAGGCGTTCCACCTGGTCGTTGCGAAGCTTGCCGAGGGCGGTTTCCTTCAGCTGACGAACACGTTCCTTGGAAAGACCTACCATAGGGGCGATTTCCTTTAGGTTCAAGTCGGAGTCCACCTTGAAGCCAAAATACAGGCTGATTACTTCCTTTTCCTGCTGAGAAAGATTGTTGTTCATTACTTTGTTGAAAACTTTTCTGCAGTTCTTTCTTTCAGCAAGGCTTGCTGTAGAAGATTCAGAAGCGATGGTGTCGCCTAAGGTGGTGTCGCCGTCTTCACCCATGGGGGTGTCCAGAGAAGTGGAGCGGTTGCCCATCATCAAGATTTTTTCGATTTCGTCGGCCTTGTACTTGGAAAGGCCTTCTAAGCTCTTGGGATCTACGGCAAGACCGCCGCCAACCACTTGACGCATTGTGCCGCCATTCTTGGCGAAGCGACGAAGAATCAGTTCCTTTTCAGCGCTGATGCGGACCATACGACCCTTTTCTGCGATAGCGCGGGTGATGTTCTGACGGACCCACCAAACAGCGTAACTGATGAACTTGATTTTCTGGTTGGGATCAAAACGGCGGGCAGCTTCGATGAGACCCATGTTTCCTTCGCTAATGAGTTCGCCAACTTCAAGGCCCTGGCCCTTATAGAGGTTTGCGATGTTCACTACGAAGCGGAGGTTGGAATTGACCAAAGTATCAAGAGCTGCACGATTACCTTCCTGGATCTTTTTCAGCAAAACGGTCTCCTGAGCCTTGGTAAGCAGAGGGTATTTGGAGATATCGTTTAAATACTGGAAGTAAGTATCCATCTCTTCGCGTGTCTTAGTGTTCTTAGTCATAACAACCTCCTTATTGTCGTTTACGTAAGTAAATGTACCTCTTTGGCTTTTTTCTTGTGTCATTAAAAACACTTGTTTTTGCAAAAGTTCTGTCAGAGTTTTGTCACAGTTTTTCCTAAGTTTTGTCAGATTTGTGTCATAAAGTGCTTTTTTTAGGTGTTTTTTAAGGTTTTTATCCTATCTTTATGACAATTCGAGGTCGAAATGTCACAAGAAACCCCTTGTTCTAAGAAAAAAATCATCCGGAGATTCTTCCAAACCCAGCGAGAAAAGCTTTCTGCCCTGCAAGAAGCCCGCTTTGAGCGTGGGGAAAGGGAACTGAAGGAAATTTTGGGCAAAGATGCTGAAATGCAAAGATCGTTTCCAATACCGGGCCTTCTTGTGGGTGTACTGGTCTGGATGTTCATTCTTTTGTTTCCCCTAGTTTTGGTTATGAGCCCACAACCAGGGCAGACTCCTATTGATTGGACTTCTATCTTGAATTTTTATGTACCCCTGTTTGGTACCTTGGCTGTGTTCCTTGTGAACCAGCGCCTGGTTGTCCCGAAACTTTTCTTTAGAAAGAAGTATTTGTCTTTTCTTGCGGCAAATGTCCTGATGCTCATATTTATCCTATGGCTTCGTGAATCCTACATCTTTTTTGTGGTTCGTGAACCGGGTGATTCATGGAGCACGTTCTTTAGCTCATTTGCATTTTCCCAGGCTAGAGATCATTTTAATTTCAAGGTGGTACTTTCATTTATCATTGTGGTTATTTTTGTATGTGCCTCTTGCATTTTAATCAGTGTCTTTTCTCGGCAGATTGTACGTGCCTTTATTTTGCGCGAAAAGAAACGGATGGCTTTGCAGTACGAACTTGACTTTTTGAAGAGCCAGCTGAGTCCGCATTTTTTGTTCAATACTTTGAACAACATTACATCTCTGATTTCTATAGAACCTAAGCTTGCTGAACAGTCCATGACCAAGCTTTCTCAGCTTTTGCGGGTGATGTTGTACCAGACTGGGGACAAGTATATAACGCTTAAGGAAGATGTGGACATTTTGCAAAAATATGCGGAACTTGAAAAACTGAGGCTAGAGGAAAATTTTGATTTAACCTTTACAACGGAACTCAATAATTCAAAGGTCCTAGTGGAACCCTTGATGTTGATGCCTCTTGTTGAAAACGCGATGAAGCACTGTGTCAATCCCAAGGGAAATAGTTTTGCCCATATATTTATTAAACAGCAGGATAACGAAGTTTATGTGAAGGTGGAAAACAGTAATTTCCCAAGAAAGGCGAAGAACAATGCGGGAGGCCTAGGGCTTTCAACTTTGCAAAAACGTTTGCAGCTTCTATACAAGGACCGTTATGATTATAAGGTTCAAGTCGAAGGTGAAATTTACAGGGCGGAGTTGCGAATTTTGTTAGATGAAACAAAAGTAAATTCAGAAAAAGTGCAAGAACAAAGAAAATAATTTTTTTTTGAGAAAGACCCTTTACAAGTTAAAATACTTTGTATAAATTTGTACTTGAGTTTTAAATAGTTTGTTAAGCATGACCGTTAACCGCGGGCGTGCTTTTTTTATTTCTGCGAGTAACGAATTGTTTAAACCTCGTGTTTTATATATGCGACACGTTAACGAGTGTTAACGGATTTTTGATACATACATCTCTATTTTGGAGGTCCTATGAAAAATAGGATGTCAAGGTGTGCAGCCTTGATTGGGACCGTATTGTCTCTTTCGGCTTTTGCACAGGAATGTCAAGAAATTTCGCTGTATAAAGATGGCAGTGAAATTGGAAAAATGGAAGAAAAGTCTAGAACTTTTCCGGAGGCTCCCGAGTGGGCTACGAACTGGGGGAATCTAGACGGGATGATTCCTCCCTATATTCGCTTGTCCGGTCAGAAGGATAAACGAAGCGATTGGACTGGTGAACTGTCTTTTGAACAGATGCCAGTTAATGTGAAGGGCGGATCCTTGAAGTTGAAATTGCGCAGTACCCAGAAGGCTCGCGTTGGAATTTGGCTTGCGGGAGACTTTGGAAAAAGCCTGACGCATACGGTGGATGTGGAGGCCGGCAAGACTCGTTCCATTGAGGTGCCGGTAGCAAGTCTTGTTGGCAATGGCACAACGAAGGTTTCTCGCATTGGCGTTGGCCTTATGGATGTTCCTGCTTACCAGTACACCACATTGTTTGTGGATGACATCGCGTTGAGTTGTGGAGTCCCTGCTGCAATAAATCATGATGGACTATCCGCAGGTTCTGGGGCGGATTCTGTTTCCTACGTGTATGGCGACAATGAAGCTTCGTCTTCTGTTCGTGACGGAAAATTCCTGGAATCTGAGGTTCGCGAAACCAGTGCGGCCTATTCCGAGGAAAAGCGAAAAGAATTGTCCGCATTGACAAATCTGGATTTTGTAGTTAGTCTCATGGAACAAAACCAGATTCTTGCCCACATGGGAACGACTAGTTTGACACCCAAGAAATCTCGTGAGGGGTGGTTCAATAATCTTTATTTCATCGAACGAAATCGTTTGCGGGATAAGGTTATTGCTAATCCAAAGGCGTTGTTCTATGAGGCGGAAGCGTTTGCCGCAAGCCGCGAGAACAGGGAAACGCCCTTGTTGCTTGGGAACGTGGATTACGGTTATGAATCTTGCGTAGATACTGCTTGTAGTTCTACAAAAATTCTTCCATCTAGGCTGTTGATGGCAGGATTGCCCATGGCTGTGGTGAGAGGCTCTAAACTGCTTCTTCATTACGATCCTTATTTCGTGTCTAGCAATCGCAAAGATCTTCCTATAGTGGAAATCTATGCCGAAGGTTCTTGGAAGAGATTGAATCCAAAATCAAGTATGGAAATTTCCTTTGAATCTGCTGGGCTCCAAAAATTGCAGGTCCGTTTAACCGAAGGTGGTCTCACGGTGAACCAGAATCTTTTCGTGGAGGTGAAATAATGAAGAAAATTATGAACGTGATGCTTTGCCTTGTGGCAATGGCCTCTTCTGCCTTTGCAAATGTCCACGATTTGTTTTTTCGTAAAGCAGACGATGGAAAGATGGTGGTGGCCCTTAAGCACGGTACAAATACCTGGATTGATAAGGATGGCAAGTCGTCATTCAAGTTTGCTACGGACCAAATTCGAGTCCGAGTCATTGACCCTCCGAAAGCTTCTAGCTTGTTCGGATTTAAGCTTGTCCGACCGTTCTTGGTGCTTGACGGTATTTACTTGGGTACAGAGGGTCGAAGGACTCTGTCTGCTTTCCAAGAGGAAGCGAATCAATTTGGTTTGCCCGATTTGCTGACCGAGTTAGGCTATACACCTGTTCTTGTCCAGTTTGCAGAAACCGTGGGGCAGTCTCTTGAAACAAATGCCGATCATTTTACGGAATTACTGAGGTTCTTAAACCAAAATACTTCTGTAAAATTTGAAAATAAGCTGGAGGACGGTTTTATTGTGATGGGTATTAGCCAAGGCGGAATTTTAGGACGTTACGGCTCTTACCAGTATGACAAGAATCGTTCTTCGTCAGATGCCCCGATTCGTCTGTATGCTTCCTTGGATTCTCCTCACCAAGGTGCGGTGATGCCTAAGGGACTTAAATACACCATTGATTTTTGGGCTGCTTCAGGTGGGGCTCCCGCAGCGGAAAATTTTAAGGATTTGATTGAAGGTCCCGGGGCAGACGGTCTTTTGCTTTACCAGAAGCAACAGAAGTATTCCATCAAAAGTAACGAAGACATGTATGAGGTGTCCACCTCAAATGATCGATTCCTTTTTGGAGAATATCGTAAGGCCGCAGAGTATAAGGGTTTCCCTGCAATTCTTGTAGCTCAGGGGCAAATGAAGGGCGCTTCTAATACTAAGGCTCATAAGTATTACGAACTGAATAGAAAGGCCAAAAAGCTGGGCAAGGTGTTTGGACGAGCCGAAAGCTATTTTGCTACAACAGAAAAAGCATCTGATGTGGTCGCCTACAATCGTATGTACCAGTGGATTGATGATGATTTTCGCAGGTCTCATGAGGGGCTTACGGAGATGGACGACGTTCAAGGCAGTACCTATCCCTTTGCCAAGACTTTGTATGAAAGCTTGAGAGATGGGTTCATTGAGGCTATGCCCGACAAAATGTCTATAGATATTCTTGGACCAGTTTCGGTTGAATTCCAGAGTTCATGGGACAAGGATACGTTGTACAAGGCTAGCAGCACTTTTATCCCCACTGTGAGTGCAATGGATTTAAAGTGTGGTGACGATTTGGGAATTCGAAAAGATTGTGCCTTCAATGAAACCTACAAGACCGTTCCTTTTGAAAATCCCGGCGACAGAAGTTCTGCCAATGCAATTTATGCTGTAGACCCGACACATCCCCGCTATGATGAACCCATAAGCGGTCGCCATATTGAACTTCCGGGAAGTGGCGGTGCACAGGATACGAACGTTCTTCGAGGAATGCAGGTGGATATTTGGCGTCTTCTTTGTGAGGTGGCCCGATATGATTATGACGAAAAGGTTGGATTCAGAAATTCAAATCTGTCTGGAATCTTTGAACCTAAGGCTAGCTGCATGGATTTGTCAAAGATGCCTGACGTAATCAAGAATATGGGCGTAAACAGACGGAAATCTTTTGGCTATGGACGTTATGATTATAATGCCAATGCGACGGAATCTGATGCAAGTGTAACTTTTACTGTGCCAGCAGGATGGCATAAGGTGGCTGTTTTTGATAATGGTGAAAGTCTTCCGGAGGGATCTGTCTTTGAGACTGACGTGACCGTCAATAACACCAAGGGTTCTTGGATGAAAGCGGAACTTCTCTTGACTCAAAATAAGTCTGGAACGGGTCAAATCCAGCTACAGGAAGTCTCTATTCCTACAGATGGAAAGTCTCATCGGATTTATTGGCAGTTGCCGTCGACTAAGGGTGCGCTTTCCAAATATCGCTGGATGCGGTTGGTCTTAAATTCAGATGGTGCAGATGTGGAAGTTTCCGCCCCCAGACTTGTTATTCCGGCGGCTGTGACTCAGGAATCTGCGGAACCTTTGAGTGACGGAAAGCTGTTCTTTAACAAAAACTACGTGTTTAAGCCTTGGACTCCGGATGTGAAGGTTGAATTGCGTGCTCTGAGTGGATATGAACAGCGAATTCATTTCAGTTTCCTGGAAAGCGGTGCCTATCTGGATCTTGGCTCCCTTAAGAGTCTGGAGGGCTATAGTCAACTTCAGGTGACCTTTATACCGGGAACATGCCAGGATACCAAGGTTTACTTCGACTCCTACAGACGAGGTGGTGTCAAACTTGGTGATTTGCAGTCGGCAGCGCCGTTTAGTCGGGTCACTATTCCCCTTGCGTCCATCGTAGATTCCCGATTGGCGATTGATGGAGCGCTTAGTGCGTCTAGACTTGTGTTCCAGAGCGCTAGATCTGGCGAATCTTGCTATATTCGTGATATTGAACTGAAATAAAATTGTAATTTACTTAGGGTGATTTGTACAAAGTATGGATCACCCTATATAAATGAGTAGGTAATTCGATGAAAAAAATTTTAACCTTGTTCGGCTTGATTATGGGACCGTCCCTACTTTTTACGGGCTGTTTTTTGCCAAAGAGCCATTCTATGGGGGCCTCTTTAATGCCAACCCCAATGCAACATCGCATGGATGCCGGTGCTACAAACCAGCAGTGGTCTGTTGCCGCGTCTGGATTTTACAGTCATGAATTCAGCGATTCAGATAACCTGAAAAGTATGGATGGGGGAGGCGGTGCTGCAAACGTGACGTATCGACTTGGGGGAAACTTATCTCCACTGTTGGTCAACGCTGCGGTAGGCGGCTTTGCGGGATCCCTCAAATTTGGTTGCTCTGATGATGATTGCAAAAATTCTTCAAGCTCAACGAAAAAGTACAGGGAATGGCTGGAAACTCGCCAGGGAAAAGATAGCTACACCTTCTGGAACCTTCAGGAAAGAATCCTGCTGGGAGCGGATTTAAACCTTGGACCTTACCTGATATTAGGTGCGGCCGCCGGAGCCCAATTCTTTCAGGGATCTAGCGATTACGACGATATGCGTGAAAAGCTAGATGATGAAAAAATCATGGAAGATGTGGATGGCAAGAATGGTGTGAAGTTTACCTCTTCTGTCTGGGTGGGTTCCCACTTAGGACGTCGCGGTGAATTCGGACATATTTCTGCGGAACTCGACATGCTCTATGAGGGTGGTCCGTTGAATGATGCCAATACCTACGGCGTGAAATTGACCTACGCTCATCCCTCGGGATTTTTTGGCGGTTTGCAAAAGGGCA
Source organism: Fibrobacter sp. (assembly GCA_045600425.1). Taxonomy (GTDB): domain Bacteria; phylum Fibrobacterota; class Fibrobacteria; order Fibrobacterales; family Fibrobacteraceae; genus Fibrobacter. The sequence continues at coordinate 4,028 of JAZRXW010000081.1, read as the reverse complement.
ATCTATCCGATGTAACCCTCTATTTGGGCAAGGAGTTTATATTCTAACGCCGAACTGAGGTGATGATGGAATAATTCTGTACAGCTTTAAAGGCAAAGCCCTCGGAGAAATCCGAGGGCTTTGTTTTCGTAAGGACTGGATTCTTCGAGACTTCGCCCCTCAGAATGACGCTACCGTCATTCTGAACGTAGTGAAGAATCTAGAGACGTATTACTTCTTGATAGCCTTTTCGATGCCAGCGCTGGTCTTCACGATGTAAGAACCCTGACGGACCTTAATGCGAAGCACGCCGTTCTTTGCCATTGCGGCTCCCTTCAGGCCAGTCCATACCAGGTTGCCGTTCAGGTCGAAGATCTGGGCCATCAGGTGGCTGTCGTCGACCTTGAAGTTACGAACTGGATGGATGGGGGAGGAGGTACAGCCGGTGGCTACAATTTTTGCAATGTAGATGCCTTCGGCGTCGCTGTTGAAGGTAAGTGCGGTAGAGCCATTCTGACCTTCGTTTTCCAGATCAACGGTGGTTTCGCTCCACTTGCTTGCGTTTGCAGGGCGGCCGTACTGGTAGTCCAGCCAGCTGGAGCCTGCGGCGCCACCCACATTCACGTAGGCGTTGGCGGAACCTGCACTGCGCATGGTAATCTTCAGTTCTGCACAGGAACCAAGAGCGGATGCTGCGGCATCGCTAATGTTGAACAACTGAGACTTGTAACCACATTCTGCCTGTTCACAACCTGCCAGGGGAACCTCGGCGTAGCCGGTGACGCCATCAAGTGTACCTGCGTTGTAAGTTACGCTTCCCAAATCATCGCTCATGGCCTGCCAGGTAGTAACGTCGGTAGTGGTGGAGTAGTCCACGATGACCACGTCTGCTGCGGGTGTGATAACCGGTTCAACGTAGCTTGCGTCGGTGGTTTCGTCGGCGCAGCCAGTAATGGTTGCGACGACAGCGCCCTTTGCATAAACCAGGGTGGTGATGGACTTTGCCGGAAGCATGGTGCAGTCAGAAATCGTAATTTTCTTGCTCTTCAGGCCGTTTTCCTTGGACTGAACCGCAGTAACGATGCCCATGCCGCTAATGACCGGGTTGTCAAGCTTCTGTGCGGTTGCGCCCGTGTTGATCACGATGACGGAAACGGAATCGCCGGCGGGGCTTGCGAATGCCACGGTCTTCAGGGCGGCGTCATCGGCTGCGCTGGTCACCACCTTCCAGCCCGGGTTCACAAACTTGGAGTAGTGGCGCATGGCGTGGTATTCTGGACCAATAACGATGGAATCCTTCTTGCAACTGCCCCAGCCAGCGGCGCAAACGCCAATCAGCTGGCCACGTCCTTCGCCCCAGAACAGTTCCCAGGCGATGTAGCCACCCAACTTACCATCGGTAAAGCCCACCTGCATAATATGAGCCAGCCCCACCATGTCCTCTTCGCGGGTCTTGTCCAACATATTGCAGAATTCGGTCATGATGATGGGCTTGTTCTTGGCGCCGTAGGCGGTGCCAATGGCGGACATGGACTTGCGGAAGTTTTCCGGTTTCAGGTAGTTGTTGCCGGAGTTGTCGTTGCCATCACCGGCATGATAAATATGGTAGGCGTAACCGTCCAGCTTGGTTTCGTCCAGTTCGGCCATGTATTTCTGGAAGTTGTTGTAGCCGATGCCCAGCGGTTCCGGACCCAAAATCTTGGGCTTGTTGGGCATAGTCTTTACGGCATCGTAAACTGCGTTTAAGGCTTCCTTGTAACCTGCAATTTCGGTAGTTTCCTTAGGTTCGAACAGGGTTTCTGCATAGTCTGCTTCCATGTCCGGTTCGTTCTGCAGGGAAATATAGTCCGGGACGATGCCCGCTGCATTGTAAGCCTGCAGGCTCTGCTTCCACCAGTTGGCGAATTCGGTATAGGCGTAGGCCCCGTATGCGTCGCCAGAAGCCTTCTTCAGGGACTTGTCGGATTTGGAGGTGCCGTCCATGCCGTTGACGCTTCCGCTAGGCTTAAGCTTTGCGGGTGCGGACCAGCTGGACATCTCAATCTTTAGGTGATCGCCCAGACGCTGCTTTGCCGCTTTTACAATCTTGATATCTGCGGCGAGACTATCTGCGGAATTTGCCAGGGCGTCGTCGCTTTGCAGCCAGTTGCCCATACGCAAAAAAGACAAGTTCAAACCAGTAAATGCGGTGTCGAAAAGAGCCTGCTGGTTCTTTTCGGCCATGCCTAGGATCCAGCCCTGGTAATAAACACTGCCACCACCGAAACCAACAATAGACTGCTGGGTTGCGGCAGGATTCACCGTTACGCCTACAGCTGCGGCCAAAGACGCTGCCACCAAAACAGCCGCAGAAACGAATTTTTTAGACATATAATACTCCTTACTCAATACACCGAAAGCAAATCTATATAAATAAGAGTTAAATGAACCCGCAGCAAACCATTAAACGTTCCCGATAAGTTCCCCGATAAGGTTGGTGAGCCCTACCGAACCGCCTGTCGAGTACCTCTCCCCACGTCATGCTGACGCATGTCAGCATCGGCAGTTCCGCTCTCGCAACCCTTTCCAAAATTTTACACAAATTTTTCGTTCAAATCGGATGTTCAGAACGTGTATATAGATAAGTAGGGACTCTCCCTGCCTGCGAACCGGCCGCACCGCCGGATATACAGGTACTTTCCATGAACGAAAGCAAGACGACGGAGAATTTTGGCGTTGGATCCGCAGACTCCGATAACGAAATCAAAATTATCGACTTCTCTAAAATCACTATTACCGACAGATTCATGTTCCCGCTGGTCATGAGCCATAAGGAAATCGCGAAACCATTCATCGAGGCTGCTCTGGGCATTAAAATTTACGATCTCAAGGATCCCGAACAGGAAAAGACGGAGCAGGTGAGCATTTTTAGCAAGAGCGTGCAAAACGAGTGTTGCAAAATTATGCTCGCATAATTTTATAACCGAGTGCAGCCGCGGACGCCGTAGGCGTCAAGAGCGTGCGCTACGATGTGTTCACACAGCAAATCGACGAAAAAGGTGAAATCATCAGCTCCTTTGATTTTGAGTAGCGTGCTAAACGAGAGTCGCAAAAATAAACTTGTTTATTTTTATGACCGAGTGACGCCGCAGACGCCGAAGGCGTCAAATGCAGGTCGTTGACACCAAGGATCTTCCCAAGCGTGCTCGTTACTACCAGTCCATCCACGATACCCGCGAACTGCACAAAGGGGCTATGTACGAAAGCCTCAAGGATCGGTACGTACTTTTCATCTGCCCGGACGATATTTTCGGTGCGGAGTTGCCCATTTACAGTTTTCAGAATTTTGCCGTTGAAAACAAAAATGTTGCTTTGGATGACCGAACATTCAAGAATTATTATATTTTCAATGAACACGAAAAACTTCCTGATACACATCCTCTCAAGCCGTATCTGAAGTATTTTGCAACCAGCACAGCTGATTCCACGGAAACACAGGACATCCACACCAAGGTTCGGTGGTACCAGGCAGATGAAGACACACAGAGGCGCTATATGACATGGGAACAGGAAATTTTGCTCGCAAGGGCGGATGAGCGAGAAAAAGAGCGTGAGCGTAGTCAGAAAATCATTGCAGAGAAGGACAAGGCGCTGACCGAGAAGGATCGTGAAATCGCGGAACTTAAAGCACAGCTGGCTGAAGCCCGGAAATAACCATAAGGTCCCTTGCGGGACCCTTCTTTGCTAGTTTAATGAGTCCAGCCTCGCTTGAGGTTGGGCTTTTTTGTTGAAAATCGCATCGGCTGACTTATCGACCTAAGATTTTGCTGCGTACCTCTCCCCACGTCATGCTGACGAATGTCAGCATCGGCAGTTCTGCTCTCGCAACCCTTTCCAAAATTTTACAAAGATTTTTCGTTCAAATCGGATGCTCGGAACGTGTTAGTATATGTAGGGCATTTCCGCCTTACATGTACAAAAGGCAAGTATGGAAAATACAAACACCGAAAACACCGAAAAAGACAAGGTTCTCCCGGAGCTCGCCAATAGCACCGCCGTTGCGAAAACCG
>JAZRXW010000080.1:0-8039 GCA_045600425.1 Fibrobacter sp. | reverse complement strand
TGGGTGATACCTGCGTGGCAAGCTGCTTCAACAGCCGGCATAAAGTCCTTAGCGAACACGCGGGCACCGAAAATAGACTGGAAACCATCACGGAAGGAGGTGTCCTGGAATTTGATCTTTTTCATGTGTCATCCTATGGGGTAAAACCCCGGGTATATTAATTCAATAAAATACGCTGATGAATATAAAAAAGTGGTTGGTGGTTAGTGGTTCGTGGTTAGAAAAAAATGCGGAAAAACGGCCGAATTCTGGAAAAAGTGATGGAAAAAGAAAAGGAACGTTCCAACTGGAATGCTCCTTTTGAAAAAGTAGTCAAGTGATGTTACGAATTATGAAAAAGACCGGTCAGAAACCAAAGTTCTCGTGACTCATGACTTCTAACCTGGCACCCGGAACCTCGAGCCTGGAACCCGGAACCTCGTACCTCAAATAAACATCATGGTGTTCAGCTTGGCACGGTATTTCCAAGTCAGTTCGTGCTTGGGACCTAAGACTCCAAACAGGGTGAGCATGGCCTTCTTGGCGGCGCTGTCGTTCCACTCGGGAGCTTCTACGTACAAATTAAGGAAGGCCTGGAGAGCGTCCTCGAACTGTTCGTTTGCAGCTAGAATGCAGGCTTGCTGATAGACGATTGCCTCCTTGCCCTGAACGTCTTTCTTTGCGGCTTCGGCGTGGAAGTCCATCAGTTCCAGAAGGGATTTTGCTTCTTTGTACTGGTCGTCGGCTTCGTTAAACTTCTTGAGGATTTCTTTTGCCTTTTCGGAATCGCCAATCCCAAGGCTAGCCTTTGCCCACAGGAGCATCAGCTGCTTGTCTTCCGGCTTCTGCTGGAGTGCTTCGTTCAGCATGGGAAGTGCCTCGTCGTAATTCTTCTGGGCGATGGCTTCTTCCAGTGCGGTCATAAAGCGGGACTCATCAGAGACGTAGAACTTTTCCAGGCGCTTCTTCAATTCGTCTTCGGGAAGCACGCCTGCGATGACATCTGCAATCTGGCCCTTATCCACAATATGGACTTCGGGTACGGAGCGTACGCGGAATGCCTGGATGAGCTGCATGTTGGCACGGTCATCGCAGCTGACGACGCCAAGGGTAAAATCCATGCTGGTGCTGAACTGCCCTAAGAGCTGACTATAGCTTGCGCAGTCAGGATATTCAGCGGAGGAGAAGAGGACTGCGACGGCTCTTGTTTCAGAGGGTTGCGCAATTTCGGTTTCAAAATTTTCGGAGGTAATTTGTACAACTTTTGCCATGATGGGAAATATAGTAATTAGTGATTGATGGTATAGAGTGCAGGGTACAGGGTATAGGGTATAGGGTGTAGAGTGTAGAGAACAGAACTCGCGCTTGTATTGGATAGTCATTCGGCGCCATTTTTAAACCTCTAGGAGCGAAGCTCCGACCTCATACCTCAAGCGAAGCGTACCTCATGCCCTAACCCCTAGATCCTAACCCCTAACCCCTAACCTCTAACCCCTAACCCCTAATTTCTAGACAGATTATTCTATATTGCCTCACATGAGTAATTGTTCTTTTTGTAAGGCCGAAGTGGCCGAAGTAAATTTGCACCACTTGCAGTTGCGAATCTGCCCCAAGTGCCATTCTGTATTTTTCCCTTGTGACCAGACCATGGCTTTCCGTGGAGACTTGACGGACAAGTCCCGCGAGTTGTGGCTTGCTGCCCTGAAACGTATGAACGTGCAGGATCCTGTTTGCGATAATCCTTGTTGTATAGACCATGGGGAACCCCTCGTGGATGGAAAACTTCCGGACTACGGTTTTGATGGCAAGGTGACCTCCTGCTGTAAGACTTTCCACATGAAGCCGTCTCTTTTTATGGAACTTCTTCAAAGAACCTTGGACAATCCCTTTCAGCAGCCAAGTAAAGAAAGCAAACATCATTTCTTCTTCATTAAGTGGTTTGATGCTCTTGTGAACAAGATTATGGGTGAAAAAATGCCCGATGAAGATCCTTTGGATTTGGTACAGTACAACATTCACTTGAAGAGTCATATCGAGACTGAAGAAAACCATGACTAAGACATACGCCGTATTGGCAATTGTGGTGGCAATTATTCTGGGGGTGTATTTTTCACTGCCGGATCAACGTTTTTTTGAAACAGTATTTCCTCTAGGAGAGGAAATGAGGGTGGACGGATATGATGACCAATACGATGGTGGACGTTCACAAATAGAATTTCAAAAAAACAAGGAAAGCCTTGATTTCAGTTGCACACTTGGTTCGGAGGATGCTAAGGGTGGCTGGTGTGGCGTTCTTTTTCAGCTGGGTGATGTTGAAAAAAAAGATTTCCGCAAGTGGAATTTCGTCGACACCGTGTATCTTGATCTTGACGCTCATGGAACAAACGAAATCCTTTTGAAAATATGGACTTTTGATCCTGATGTGACTGATCTGGAAAAGCCTAATACATTTAGGTTGCTGTTGAAGGAAGTCTCCCTGAAGGAAGGCTCACAGCGGGTGGCGATTCCTATGGACGATTTCTATACACCGGAATTCTGGTTTGAAGAATACGGGCAGGAGTCGGCGAGGAACCGTCGTTCTCTTGAATCCGCAGCTCGTCTAGAGATTACGTCCGGATGGAAGCAACCGCGAGGACAGAAGTATTCTTTAAGAATTCGAAATATTTCTGTGACGGGCGTAAGCAACTTGTATTTTGGAATTACCATGGGGTTGATAATTCTTGTGGTTATTGCAGCCATTGGACTTCGCCATCCTCGTAAATGTTCTGATGATAAAACTTAGGGCGTGCTAGGGAATAAATATGACGCGTAATGTTCTGTTCTACACGATCTTTATTGCATTTTTAATAGGTGCTTCCTTGGGGTGCTATCTGTTGCAATCTTCCTATGGTACCCTAGAGCAGAACATTATTCCTACGGATGCGTATCAAGTTTTTGCGTATACGGATTCAAGTGCGGGGGGCTATTCCACTTGCAATCTTCGACATGAGGATGATGGCTCTTATGCGGCTGACGTTAATATTCGTTCTGGAAAGGCCTACCCTTATGCTGGTATTGGGATAAATCTGCTGTCAGTCAATCATAGGCCTGCTGCAGATTTTTTTGATTTTTCAAAATACGATTCCATTTCAGTAGATGTGGGAACTTACCGCGTTAATAAGCTGGAACTTCGTATATTGAATAACGATCCTGTATACAGCGTTGCAGGTAACTTGTTTAGCTATCGCCCTAAAGTTGTTTCCATAGCGTCAGAAGGTGTAACCAAATTGGGATTTCAAGATTTTAGAACTCCGGAATGGTGGCTTGCTGAACAAGGGCTGGAACATGATGATTACATGAACCACTTTGATCGGGGAGCCTTGGTGGCTGTTGTTAATGGGGAAAATGTACTGAGAGGCATTCCTGGTGAAATGCAATTGAAAAGTATTCGTCTGTGGGGGAGGGATCGTTTTGTATTAAGTTGTATTTATGGCGGATATGTTCTGTTTCTGCTGGTTTGGTCTGGATTACTGGTCCTGTTCTATAGACGAAACAAGGCTAGCCATAGGAGCTAAAAATGCAAGTAACGAAAATTTGGACTCTTGATCGAGTCATGCGTCTCATAGGTGTTGCTCTTGGCTCAATCGCAATCTTGTGGCTTGTCAATTACTTGAAGGGTGTGTTGTTCCCGTTTTTTGCGGCTTTTTTGATGGCTTATATTCTAGACCCGTTGGTCTGTCGTTTGCAGGTCAAGGTAAAACATCGCATTATCGCCGTAATTATTGTACTCCTCGGTACGGTCTGTGTCATCGGGGGGATGCTTTGGTTGATTGTCCCGATGGTGGTCAGTGAGGTTCAGCATCTGGGTGTACTCTTATCGAGAATTTTCAATGATTCCAATTGGGCGGAACGTTTAACCGCTTTTATTCCTCAGGACCTGTGGGAAACTTTAAAAAATGATGTGTCCTGGAAAAATATTTCCAATACTCTGAAAGAACTTGATGTTTGGCAGTCTGCTCAAGCGGCTGCAGGATCTGTTCTTCCGGGCGCCTTGGGAGTTCTTTCTAAGACAGGACAAATATTCGTGTGGTTTTCGGGAGCCTCCCTCATATTCATGTATCTTGTGTTTATCATGCTGGATATGCCCAAGCTGCGTCATGGTTTACGAGACCTTTTCCCCAAGCGTTTTAAAAACAATGTTTCTGGTTTTGGCAAGGAAGTGGACAAGTTCATGGGAAATTACTTCCGTGCACAGTCTTTGGTTGCGCTTAGTGTTGGTATTCTTTATGCTATTGGATTTGCCATAATCGGGCTTCCCATGGGGGTTGCCTTTGGGTTGGTTTCTGGAGCCTTGAACATGGTTCCGTATCTGCAGTTGGCGACTATTCCTGTGGCGTTGTTGTTGGCGGTGGTGTATGCCCTGGAAACAGGTATGCCGTTTTGGGAAGTTGCGGTCATTGTTCTTCTGGTATACCTTGTTGTTCAGATCATTCAAGACTTTTTTCTGGTACCAAAGATTGTGGGTTCTTCAATGAATTTGCCTCCCGTAGGGATATTGCTTTCGTTATCTGTATGGGGCAAGTTGCTTGGTTTTTTAGGTCTGATAGTTGCCATTCCTTTCACCTGTATTTGCTTGGTTTATCTCAAGAAAATACAGCAGAAGGCTGAATCTAGGGGCTCTTTTGGCGGGTGAACGCTCTAAAAGGCTTGATTTTACAAGGTTTTTTAATTTTTTTTGCTAATGAATAAACTTATTTGCAAAAAAAAAGGTATAATATTGCCATTGAAATTTTAATCAACCTAACTCAAGGAGTTAACAAATGAACAAGCAAGAACTCATCGACGCAATCCTCGCCAACAAGGAAGCTGGTATTGACTCTAAGGCTGCTGCTGGCCGCGCACTCGACGCTGTGCTCGATGCAATCGCTGCTGGTGTTAAGAAGGACGGCAACGTTCAGCTTATCGGTTTCGGTACTTTCGCAGTTAAGACTCGCGGTGCTCGCACTGGTCGCAATCCGCAGACTGGCGCTACCATCAAGATTGCTGAATCCAAGACTGTTGGTTTCAAGGCCGGTGCTGCTCTGAAGGCTTCCGTTGCTGCTCCGAAGAAGGCTGCTAAGGCTGCTCCGAAGGCTGCAAAGGCTCCCGCCAAGAAGGCTGCTCCTGCTAAGAAGGCTCCTGCCAAGAAGGCTCCTGCTAAGAAGAAGTAATCTGAAGGCGAATTAGTCTCTTTTTGAATACTTTTTATGACCGTCCTTTGATTTGGACGGTCTTTTTTTTATATAATGTAAGTTGTTGAACATCAATAACATTCTAGGAGTTGATATGGTCCGTAAACTATTGGGCGTTTCCCTTTTGTTAGCTTTCTTTACCCTGGTTGCTTGTGGCAACAGCAGTACTTCAAGTGACGAGTGCACGGATGATCCCAAGGCTCCGGGTTGCGAGATTGAAAACGAACCGGTAGTTGAAGAATAGTTTAACAGAAAATGAAAAAAGTTTGATTTCTGTTTTACGAATATTGAATGTTTTTACATTTCTAACTATATTTGCACAAGTTTAAACCTTGTGAAATTTAGTTGGAAGTGATGAACGTATTGAACAAGAAAATGGCTAAGCGAACTGGCGCCCTCGGTGCTCCGGCCGCAATGGTTGTTTCTTCTGTTTGTCATTTCGTTTCTATTTCCAAGATTGTTGATTTTATGAACGCTGGACCTGTTGGTTCAGCTCTTTTTTTTACCCTCGTCGCGCGTCATCACGAGCGCACATCGTCGTGTCATCCTGAGCGTAGCGAAGGATCTAGCATTTATTAGTTAAATCAAACGGAGATAAAAAATGAAGATCGAAGGTATCGATAAGGTTCTCATCATCGGCTCTGGTCCTATTGTCATTGGCCAGGCTTGCGAATTCGACTATTCTGGCACCCAGGCCTGTAAGGCTCTGCGCGAACAGGGTTACAAGATCGTGCTGGTGAACTCTAACCCGGCAACCATCATGACCGACCCGGTTATGGCCGACGCCACTTACATCGAACCGCTGAATCTCGAACGCTTGGAACAGATCATTGCCAAGGAACGTCCCCAGGCATTGCTCCCGAACCTCGGCGGTCAGACTGGCTTGAACCTGTCTTCTGCCCTGAACAAGGCTGGCATTCTGGACAAGTACGGCGTGAAGGTGATCGGTGTGAACCTGGATGCTATCGAACGCGGCGAAGACCGTGAAATCTTCAAGGCTACCATGCAGCAGCTGGGCATCGACACCCCGCGCTCTGGCATTTGCCACTCTGTTGAAGAAGCAGAAAAGATTGTTGCCGAAATCGGCTACCCTGTGGTAGTTCGCCCGGCATACACCATGGGTGGTGCAGGTGGCGGCTTCTGCTACAACGTGGAAGAACTCCGCACTATCTGCTCCAACGGCCTTGAACTTTCCATGACTCACCAGTGCCTGATCGAAGAATCCATTCTCGGTTGGGAAGAACTGGAAGTTGAAGTGGTTCGCGACTCCAAGAACCAGATGATCGCTATCTGCTTCATCGAAAATATTGACCCGGTGGGCGTTCATACTGGCGACTCCTTCTGCGCAGCCCCGTTCCTCACCATCGACAAGAAGCTCGAAGAAAAGCTGAAGACCGACGCTTTCAAGATTGTTGAAGCTATCGGCGTGATCGGCGGTACCAACGTTCAGTTCGCACACGACCCGAAGACTGGCCGCGTGGTAATCATCGAAATCAACCCCCGTACCTCTCGCTCCTCTGCTCTTGCTTCCAAGGCAACCGGTTTCCCCATCGCTCTCGTTTCTGCAAAGCTCGCTGCTGGCATGACTCTGGACCAGATGGACTACTGGCGCGACGGCACCCTCGAAAAGTATACTCCGAGCGGTGACTATGTTGTGCTGAAGTTTGCTCGCTGGGCATTCGAAAAGTTCCGCGGCGTTGATGACTGCCTGGGCACCCAGATGAAGGCTGTGGGCGAAGTCATGGCTATCGGTAAGACCTACAAGGAAACCCTCCAGAAGGCAATCCGCGGTCTGGAAAACGGCCGTGCAGGTCTTGGCTTTGCTAAGGACTTTAACAAGAAGACCAAGGAAGAACTTCTCGACATGATGAAGACCGCTTCTTCTGAACGTCACTTCCAGATGTACGAAGCCATCCGTAAGGGAGCAACCGACGAAGAAGTTTTCGCAGCTACTTACGAAAAGGCTTACTTCGTGCAGCAGATGCGCGAACTGGTTGAACTTGAAGAAAAGATGCTCAAGACTCCGGGTCGCATGCCTTCTGACGAACTCTTGATCCAGGCCAAGAAGGATGGCTTCGGCGATAAGTACATCGCAAAGATCCTCGGCATCCGTGAAAAGGACGTTCGTGCAAAGCGTATCGAACTTGGCATGGTTGAAGGCTGGTGCGCAGTGCCTGTTAGCGGCGTGAAGGACCAGTACTACTACTATTCTACCTACAACTGCAAGGACGAATCTACCGCTACCAACAACCCGAAGAAGATCATGATCCTCGGCGGTGGCCCGAACAGAATCGGCCAGGGTATCGAATTCGACTATTGCTGCTGCCACGCTGCAATGGCCCTCCGCGAAATGGGTTACGAAACCATCATGGTGAACTGCAACCCGGAAACCGTTTCTACCGACTACGATACTTCCGACAAGCTGTACTTCGAACCGGTTACCCTCGAAGACGTTCTCCAGATTTACAAGAAGGAACAGCCCGCTGGCGTTATCGTGCAGTTCGGTGGCCAGACTCCGCTGAACATCGCCCGCGCTTTGAGCGACGAAGGTGTGAAGATTCTCGGTACCAGCATCGATTCCATCGATATCGCTGAAGACCGCGACCTGTTCCGCAAGATGATGGACCAACTGGAAATCCCCATGCCCGAAAGCGGCATGGCAACGAACATCGACGAAGCCCTCGCTTGCGTCAAGCAGATCGGTGGCTACCCTGTGATGATCCGCCCCAGCTTCGTGCTTGGCGGCCGCGGCATGGAAGTCATCTACGACGAAAACATGCTCCGCGAATACGTTGCCAAGGCTGTTGGCGTTACCCCGGATCGCCCGCTCCTCATCGACCGTTTCCTCCA
>JAZRXW010000079.1:0-85070 GCA_045600425.1 Fibrobacter sp. | reverse complement strand
GGCGGCAAAAAAAATCGCTGACGGCCTCCATCCTGACTATATAGAAGTGAATGCGGGCTGTCCTGCCCCCAAGGTGGCGGGCAAGGGTAGCGGTTCCGGATTGCTTCGGGATTTGCCCCGCCTGCAGGAGATTTTGCACGATGTGCGCGCTGCGCTGGACACCTGCGAAGTGAACATTCCGTTGACCTTGAAGTGCCGCATCGGCTGGGATGACGAATCCATCAATGTGATGGAAACGCTGAAAATTGCCGAGGGCGAAGGCGTGGAACTTCTGGTGGTTCACGGACGCACCCGCCTGCAGGGCTACAACGGCCTGGCAAATTGGGACTGGATCGGGAAGGTGGCCGCCGCCGCCAAGATTCCGGTGGTGGGTAACGGCGACGTGAACAGCGTGGAATGCGCCCTGGAACGCATCAATACCTACGGCGTCGCTGGCGTGAGCATCGGCCGCGGTGCCATGCACAATCCCTGGATCTTCGGGCAGATCGCCGACGCCTGGGAAGGAAAGCCCGCCCACATCATTACCGCCGAAGAGGCCCTGGACGTGTTCCCCATCTACTACAAGTTCCTGGATGAAGAAGGCCGCACGGAAATGGGGGCCATGGGCCGCCTAAAGCAGCTGGCCGCACGACTTTGCAAGGGATTTGTGGATGATTTAGGGGACAGGGTACAGGGGACAGGGGATAGTTTGTCCGCAGCCATGGAAGTCCGCCAGACATTGCTCACCGCCCAGACTCCCCAGGAATTTTTCGAGCGCAAGGAAATGCTGAAGGGCGGCATCGCCAAGAGCCTGCGCTATGAACCCAACCGCCTGGTGAATCTGAACGGCGCCAAGGATAACACCCTGGTATTCGGGAATCGCTACGAGAATCGGTAGGTGGTGCCTGCATCATATTAGAGACTGGCATGAACCCAAAGTGTTCTGCCTTCACTTTTCCCATTCCATTGTATAGAAATATCCTATTTTAGGATTTTCTATCATATGAAAATAGGCTTTGTGATTGTAATCGAAATCCACAACGCCACATTCCTCGATATCAGTCTCTACCTCGGAATTGATTAATCGGCGATAGATTCGGGCCGGTTTTTGTTTCCCTTTCTTAAAACCTAAAAGAACTCTAAATTGAAGAATTTTTGTTGGTTCATCTATTTTACATTGATGAAATGACCTTGTCGAATTTTATGTTAATAGAATCGAATTCTCCTGGATTTCCGTTTGGTATGAAAGATGAGGAAACGTCTTTTCCGTTTACATATATTTGAGGTGTACCGGAACCGTTCCATTTGAATTTATGATCTATGTTGTCAAGGAACGGAACTTTTGATTGAATGAGCCGCATTGTTTCAAATCGAGCGGTTTTCTCATCATCACTAGTAAATGTACAGAATGACGCGATTCTAATGAACTTGTTCTTGTGTGTTGTCGCTAAGGATTTGCACACTGCCTTATATATGGCAAAAACAAGAAATGTTATGGATAAACAATAAAAAAACAGTACTACAATTAGCGCAGGTATTGATTTGAACGGAAGAATTGCTAGGGCAATGATCGAAGACATTCCTGCGATGATTCCGAAAGCGTTTTTAAAGATTTTTAGCATTTTAGACTTCAGTATCCATGACGAGACTCCTTTATTTATTCCTAATGTAAAAAGTAAAATTGGTTCGTTGATGTCAACTCTTAATTAAATTTAAGATGAGAATTGTGAGATGTCAAGTTATCAAAAAACATCAAACCATATTTTGCAAACAACAGTTGACAAATGCGTCGGTTTACATGACCGGAATAGACAAACGCATTTAGATTTTGCAATAATTCCAACCGCATTGGTTTGAAGAATCCGTTGCTTAATGGAAAGAACGAAATTATTGGAACCTGCGGCATTTTTAATTGTACCGAATTCGGTATAATTAAAATTTGAAATTTTTCCCAAAATTACAGCAAACATTTTGAGAGAGTAATATGCAAAATTTGTTAATATAACGGATATCAGTAACATTGTGATGAATCTTCATAAAGTGGTCAAATTCGACCACTTTAAAATAAAATGCGACGGTTTAAGTGTTCCCAAGATTTTCCAATGGTTCTTGCCTAGCTGGGACGATAACAACAGAATCTACAACTGGGCAGGCATCATTCACGATGCACTTTACGGAAACAAAGGCTTTGGCGTTTTCACGCGGGAGCTATGCGACAGCATCTTCCGAGGCATCCTCCGTATTTCCGGAATAAGCCGTTTCAAGGCTGGCTGTGCCGATAAGGCGCTGGAATGGTTCGCCTGTCAGCACTGGGGTGACGATAACCTCAAATGTTCAAAACTTGTCACGATGGAGAAAGTATGATTGCCAAGGAAATAAAGAACTTCACGCTGGCTGAAATGCTGGTGACGAACACAGGTCTCCCAAACTTTCCCTCAACCCTTGAGCAACTGGAAAATGTTCTGGAAACAGCCAAGAGACTTTAATGCACTTGCAGGCGCTTGCAACGGACATTTGCGCCTATTCCGGAAACGAGGGCGACAATCGCGATCTTTATTTCCTTCTGGAAAGCAAGATGAAGGAAATGCAGATTGACCAGTTGATTATGTATAACAAAAAGGCCGGGGACAAATCCTCGACCATTAGGTTCATTCATGTCGGCTGGACTAACGGAACACCCAGGGGACAGAAGCTGTTCAAGTAACGCAGAAATCCACCAGATACGGTGGATTTCTTCATCTATCAACAACTTTTTTGAGAAAAATTCAAAAAACACTTGACAATGTTTTTTTTTGTTTACATTAGGTTTTGTCAAAATGTTTTGACAGTTAAGAAGGCGGTAATTTATGGGTATCTTGAGTAGTGTTTTTGACTTCGCATTAGATGTTGTATCAGGAACACTTGATAGAGCTGCAGGACAAGCAGCAAGCGCTTCAAGGAAAGCCTACAAGGATGCGGCATCTGGAACATATAACGGAAGAACGCTTTCCGAAAAAGGCGTAAAGGAACTCAACAAGAGAGGCGACGCTTTGGCAAAAAAAGCTTCTGAATTTAGCAGTAATGCGGCAAAAGCTAGAATGAAAAGAGACGAACTTGATGACATGAATGCAGAGGATTTCGAAGATTAAAATAAGAAAGCCGCATGAATGAAATCAGACAAATGACCTTTGATGATCCTAAAGATGAGCTTTTCATTGACTGTCGAAGCCATCTAGCAACTCTCTTAGAAAAAAGCGTCAACGTCGTGAACAATCTTTTCAAGGAAGTCAAAGGAGACAACAAACTTTTAGCAGAACTGGATGAGTGGACGATTATTGTCCTTGAAAAATTATTGCCCATTTATAATCCCGATTTAGTTGACGAATCCTCTTTAGAAAAAGCCTACATAAAGTATATCGTTGAAGACAATGATTCGGATTTCGTAAACAAACCTAGCTATCCGAGATTTTTAGAAGTATCACGAGAATCTTTACGAGACGATTATGACACAATTTCTAAGGCTTACCAAAGAATAAAAGCTCGTCGAGATGCATGTTTATACTGGGAAAAAGTACCTTAAACAAAGGAAGAATATATGGTTCAAATGACTCCAGAAGGAAAAGAACATTTGCTAGCTCTTAGGCAAAAACAAGCGGATCGTGAATGGGCCAAGGCCAAGCAAGGTGAAGGTGGCGAACATTACGCTAGAGCAAAGCATCTTTATGCATCCTTGGAAAATATTCGTAATCACAAAACCAAGTAAAAACTTAAAGCCTCGTTCCAAACGGAGCGAGGCCATTTTTATCCCTTGAATTTTATCCAAGTTAAAAAATGTCTTTATGGTCCAAGGTGATTTATATCATCATGTCTTCGAACTCTGTAGAGTCATTTAGCTTTTCACTGAGAAAAAAGGTACATTACAGCGCAACAACAAGATTACACAAACGGTGCTACATGCCTTTTTCTCGTTTATTTAAACTGACAAGCATTATTCTTGCCACTTTTGTAGCCTTTTCTTTCGCTGCAAAAAAATATCCCGGCATAGTTCGCTCCCGCCTCGGCGATATCGAAATCCGAAAAAACGGAATCGGTGGATGGAATGCGGTTAGAGTGGGGGCCAAGGTCCACGAGGGAGACCTGTTCCGAACCAATAAGGAATCCGAAATCGTTTTTTCACTTCGCGATGGAAGTTCAATTTCTGTTGAAGAAAAATCCATCATCGCCGTCACCGAACTCATCTATGAAGATGGAAAAGCCGCATCAACTATAGATATCTATGCCGGAAAAATCCGATTCGATGTTAAGAAACAGGCCTACAATGAAAGTTCCTTCAAATTCAAAACAGGAACGGTCGTGGCGACCACCCGCGGTGCTGAAGGCATCATCGGGCGTTTCGGCAGCGGACAACTCGTCGCCGCCCTTCGATCTGGCCGATTGGAAATTCAAGTTGGTGATTCTTCTTCCACAATCAATGCCGGACAAACTGCAATTTTTATGGACGGTAAATTGATAATCCAGGACCGCATCAGCTCTAACGGCATCGACAATTTTGATGAAATTGAAAATGTCCTTGATGATCCTTTTTTTGTTTATTTAATCAGGAAAACAATCCTTGAAAAGGACTCCTTTTTTTGAGGGGCAGAACCAAGTAAAAAATTAAATCTCGTTCCAGATGTGAGCGAGGCTTTTTCATTTACTTTCCTTCCTTAACCTTATTCTTCGATCCCTTGGGTCTGCCTCCCTTCTTTCCGTTTTCTGCGGAGGATGGCTTTGGGCGGTTCCCTATCATCTGTGAATGAATGGATCGCACCTGGGCATCCGTCAAGATTGCTCCACAGCAGGGACATTTAGCAGGCATCTGTTTCTTCGGTTATTTTTTCTAGAGTGGTTAGGCGAGTATTCGTTTCCACGCCTTTTGAGTCAAGTTCGTCCAAACGTTTTTCGTGATTGATCAGTTGCCTGTCAAATCGTTCTTCAGTTAGCATAAAACGCTGATTTATACTTGCTCCGCGCGGAAGATGTTCCTTGAGAACTTGGTTTGCCCATTGGCGAAAACGGGTTCTTGTAAGAAAAACCTACAAGTTTGATCCTGGTACAGCTCCCCTTCCGAGTAGATGTTTTTTATATGCAAGGTGATGTTTTGAGGCTCTGTTCCAAATAACTCTGTCATCTGCGCTTGTGTCAGCCACTCGTTTTAAAGACGCACTTCAATGTGAAATTCGCTACCCTCGGGCTGATACACGATGATTTCGTTCTTCTCTTCCATATTTACTCCTTTGTGTTACGTTCGTTCAAACTTTGCATCTAAACCCCTCGAATTCAATGGGTTTAAAATGATTTGAGAACGCGTCAAGAATTTGTTAATATAACGGAAATCAGTAACATTGCGATAAATCTTCATAAAGGGGTCGAATTCGACCTCTTTAAAATATGGCGAATTCGCCACATTTATTACAAACGCAATATCTCTATAGTTTCCATTAATAGGGGTCGAATTCGCCCCCCCAAAAAAAATTAGCCGTTCTTTTTCCCAGACGCCTGCGACACCATTTCCAGCAGCTGCTGCTTTGAAACGAAATTCAGCACGGAGAATGCCGTCAGTTTTTTCCCGAGTTCGTTGAGGGATGAACCGATGTGATAAACGGTCTCGTCCACGACGATGAACCTGTCATGAACATTCTGCATGCCTTCGAGTTTTACGGTTGGGAATTGGCGATTCAGTCGTTCTTCTTCCTCTCGCAGATGTCGGTTTACATGCCCGGAATAGACAAACGCATTTACACCCGCGGATTTCTTGGCGACAAGTGAGAGTGCGATATCGTCTGCAAAAGGATCGATGACGATGATTTCTTCCTTTGCGGAACGTACCAGCTGGCAGGCGAATTCGTACCCACTCCACCAGGATTTTGCATTCAGGATGCCCTCACTGGGAGGCAGGTTCGCCTTGACGAAAAAGTCCACCTGCTTTTCGAGAGTGGCTAGGCGAGTACTCGTTTCCACGCCTTTTGAGTCGAGCTCGTCCAAGCGTTTTTCGTGATTAATCAGTTGCCTGTCAACTCGTTCTTCAGTCAGCATAAAGCGTTGGTTTACACTTGCTCCGCGCAGAAGATGTTCCTTGAGAACCTGGTTGGCCCATTGGCGAAAACGGGTCCCGTGAATGGATTTAACTCGATAACCGACAGAAATAATGACATCAAGGTTATAAAGTTTTAGCTTTCTATGAACGGCTCTTTTGCCTTCTTGGGCAACTTGTAAGAAATCCTTACAAGTTCGATCCTGGTACAGTTCCCCTTCCAAATAGATGTTTTTTATATGCAAGGTGATGTTTTGAGGCACTGTTCCAAATAACTCAGCCATCTGCGCCTGAGTTAGCCACACGGTTTCGTTTTCAAGGCGCACTTCAATGTGAAATTCGCCGCCCTCGGGCTGATACACGATGATTTCGTTTTTCTCTTCCATATTTACTCCTTTGTGTTACAAGCGATATAAAAACACAAATTTAATGCACAAATGTTCTAGTGAACAAAATATAACCAATTTTATAAAAATGGGCAATAGGCGCGCTGAAAAAATTTGAGTGACACCTACTGACATGTAGGATTAACTATATTCCCTGTGTACATAAAGAGTTTTGCTCTTGTTCCTCACCCGAAACTTCGACAATTTCTGAACAGGGAATAAGGCGACGCTCACGCTTGCTACCGGGCTATGCCTGATGGCATCGTTTTGCTACATGCATATTTAATAGATCTGCCTGTGCGCAATGCGACCCTTTTGGTGCTTTATGCACTAGCTGCCGTTTTTACGGCACGCTTTTGGGGCGTGGGTTGTTTGCGTTTATTTGTTCAAGGCAGTCGAAGGCCGCAGGTGAGTAAGCGCATTCAACCTCACGCCTTTTTTCATTGATATCGTGTGGAAGTTTCGCAACAAGAGTGACTCTTGCTGGGTTTGCTCTTATTCGCACCTGAAACTTCGACACTTTCTGAACACGAAATAAGACAAACGTTCGTTGACCTATGATTGCATAGGCCATGCTGTACCCTGGGCGTACTGTATCCACTCAGTGCCCGGGGAATTCGTGCGTGTATCCACACGTACGCTTGCGGGCGTTTTCTTTACTTGTTTTGACATCGCGGTTTCTTGCTCCCGACTGAGGGTGAACTCGTTCATCTTCAACTCAAGGAACGAGAAACATGGTATCTAAAAAGGTTTTCACTGCAACCAGTTTGTTCTGTGGTGCAGGCGGTTTGGATATGGGTTTTGAACAAGCAGGGTTTAAAACCGTATGGGCCAATGATTTTGAACCAAGTGCATGTGAAACTTTTCAAAAGTGGAATAAGGATGCAGTAGTTGTTTGTGGTGATATTTCGAAGGTTGATTTTTCAAAAATTCCACAGACGGATATTATGTTAGGGGGATTTCCTTGCCAGGGATTTAGTCTAAGCGGTCCTCGTAAGATTGATGATTCTCGTAACGTTCTTTATAAGCATTATGTGAAACTTGTGAAGCAGAATCAGCCTATGGCTTTCATTGGTGAAAATGTCAAAGGTTTGCTGACGATGGGGGATGGAGAAATCATTAAGGCCATTATCGCGGACTTTGGAAAATGCGGATATGATGTCTACTACAAATTAGTGAATGCGAAAAATTTTGGCGTTCCACAGGATCGTGAAAGAGTTATTATCACGGGTTTTAGAAAAGATTTAAAGATAAAGAACTTTTCACTGCCAGAAACTAATGGTGAAAAGATGACTCTTAGAGAAGCTATAGGAAATCTTCCTGCAGCAAAGAAAGATGAAATATGTATGGCCCCATATTCATCCCGCTTTATGTCAAGAAATCGCAAGAGGGGATGGGATGCTGTTTCTTTTACGATTCCCGCTATGGCAAAGCAGGTTGCATTACATCCTAGTTCTCCTGATATGGATAAACTAGATAAGGATTTATGGAAATTTGGAAACGAAAGGAAGACTCGTCGACTAAGTTATAAAGAAGCCGCAGTTATTCAAACGTTTCCACAGGATATGGAATTTTGTGGGGATTTAACGGCGAAGTATAAACAGATAGGCAATGCGGTTCCTGTAAAACTTGCAAAGTTTGTCGCCTCCTACATTCGGCCCTATCTGGAAAATAAGGGGGCAAAATGAGTGGCATTCAAGTGAAGAACGGAAAAGCATTTGAATATGCTTGTTTAAAAGCCTTGCAGGATGTACTCTCATTGAATCAGTTAATCTCTGTGCAAGAAGATGCTGCATTTCTTACGGCAAAATCATCATATGACAAATTAAAACAAGCGGATCAAGACAATATGTACACTGGAGCCCTTGCTGCCGTAAACAAATTGCGTGCTCTTGAACCTATGCTTGAAAATCAAAATGGTCCATTGATACTTAAAATTCAAACAGATTCAAATGGTATACGCGGGGATGTTCGAGATGTACTTTGCATTAGGAATGGTCTTGAACAATGGGAAATTGGAATTTCTTGCAAACATAATCATCATGCGGTGAAGCATTCTAGATTGTCCTCAACAATTGACTTTGGAAAGGATTGGATGGGAGTTCCTTGTTCTGAAAAATATTTCTCAAAAGTTCGTCCGATTTTTAATGAGCTGGAAGAATCTCGCTTGCTGGCAAGAGAACGTAATACAATTGCCAAATGGAGTGACCTAGCGGATAAGGAAGAATCCGTGTATGTTCCTGTTTTAAAAGCTTTCATGGAAGAATTGAAGCGCATTGCGGACAATGAAGAGAATGCTGCCGAAAGATTCACTTCTTATTTGATTGGAACAAGGGACTTTTACAAAGTAATCATGGATGAAAAGAATGAGTCCACAAGAATTGAAGCAATGAATATATCAGGAACATTAAACAAGAAATCTGGGACGGTCAAAGCAAGAATAAATATTCCCAAATTAAAAATACCAACAAAATTTAATGATATATGTTTTAAAAGAAATTCTCAGACAACGATAGAAGTTCATCTAGATGAGGGCTGGGCATTTTCGATGAGAATACATAGTGCTAAGGAAGAACTGGAAGCTTCTTTGAAGTTTGATGTCAATCTAATTGGCAGCCCAAGTAATAATCATGCACAGACGGAGCTTTGGTATACGGGAAATCGCCGCTTGACGGGAACATAAATTAATTTGTTTAGAAATTCAATAGTAAAAAAAGCCCCATAACATTGTTGGTTTCTCTTCCTTTCCATTTTGCAATCGGTTGTCGACTCTCGTGTCAACAGTTGTTTGCAAAATGAAGGGGCCGTTGTTCAATCTCTTGATTTTTTAGGGCTTATTTTATAATTTCTCCTGCAGATAGTTCATTAGATCGCTTTCCTGCCAGAAACTGGAATTTTCCAGCGGACTGCAGAGGCGGTCTTTTTTTTATGGAGAAAGGATGAATAAAAAGAAGATAAAACGTAACCATGACGGATTCTTTAAGTATGTCTATAGCGATCCTGCCAATGCCCGAGCCATGTTGCGCACGTTGTCCAGCGGCGACGAGGCTGTAAAAGGAATTCTAAATAATGTTGATCTCGAAACATTGGAGGAAATTTCGGAGCGTTACGATAATGTGGATGAACGGGGCGAGGCAGACATCGCCTTCAGGGCAAGGACTTTGGATGGCGAGAACTTCTATTTCGGAATTTTGCTAGAACATAAGTCCGAACATAAGGCGAATGTTCTGGAACAGACTTTCCGCTATGCCTTCAATGTGATGGTGGATAAGTCGAATACGACTTTCAAGTGGTTGCCTACTAAGGCAATTATCATCTATAATGGTGCCGATGATTGGGATCCCCTTGCGGAATACCGTAAGCAGCCTCACGGAGATTTCGCCGGGCGGGAACTGCCCTTTGAATGCGCATTCGTAGATTTGAAGCAGATTCCCGACGAACTTTTGATGCAGAGTGAAACGCCGGAAGCGGCAATTGGCCTTATGACTATGAAATACGCCTTTGATGCTGATGCCTATTCAAAGGCATTGACGGCAATGGACCCCTTGTTCCGAAAAATGGATAACGCAAAGGGGGCTACCTTGGTTGAAAAAATAAAGTTATATTTAGGAGAGTATATCACCGAAGAAGCTCTGGAGAGGTTGAACATGGCATTCAAAAGTTTAGGCGAAAGGCTTGGCTTTGTCAGCGCCGGTGATGTGCGCCGTGCCCGCGAACGCAAGATCCGCGAAGACGCAGAAAAACGTGGACGTGAGCTTGAACGTCAAAAATCCAGCGAGACGATAGCCAAGTTGCAGGCAGAGGTCGCGTCGTTAAAGTCCGCTCTCGCTTCAAGAAAATAGGACGTTTCTGCAGATGTTGAACACGACATTCAACTTATCTCCCCCAATCTTTCCTTTTTAATAGAAAATCCAAAAACGATTATCTAAAAAAATGTCTCCTTAATCACAGGCACATTTTTCTTATATTCTTCCGCAGGTTAAAAAGGAGAATCAAATGGGTTATATCGAGAGCAAGTGCCCGCACTGCGACAAGGTGAATCGTTTTAGTTACAACACTTACGCATACGGCACCCCCATTGTTAATTGCAAGGACTGCCGCAAAGAATTTGTGGAAAAGAAATTCCGTGAACCCGCCATAGAAGGGTTTGATCCGCGAACTACAAATCCGAAAATCTATTTTAAGGCGATCCCGCTGTTTCTGGTGATTTCTGCAGTTTGCTTCGCCTTGCAATTGTCCCGCGTTGGTGAGCTGACTTTCAACAAGCTTTCCGTTATCGCGGTGGCCTGCGCCGCTGCCGCCATCCTTTGCCTCGTGCAGTTCATTCGCATCAAGTGCGGCTTCGAAGACAAGAGCAACGCCAAGCATCTGGAAGAGTCTAAGGAACGCCTGAAGGACAAATCCTACGCCAAGAAGCTGGCTTCCTACGGCTACAGTGTTCCT
The DNA here is from genome assembly GCA_045600425.1 of Fibrobacter sp. Classification (GTDB taxonomy): domain Bacteria; phylum Fibrobacterota; class Fibrobacteria; order Fibrobacterales; family Fibrobacteraceae; genus Fibrobacter. Next base: position 74,210 of record JAZRXW010000079.1, on the reverse strand, counting down.
GATGAATACTTGAAGTAAGCGAGAAAAACATGGGAAATGTAGCCTTGTTCAGAACTTGCGCACTCTATTTTCTGATCGCGGGTTTAAGCAACTTCACGGAAATCCTGATTGCCCATTTTAGAGGAAGCGGCGAGGACGCGATATACTCTGGCATCTATGTTGCAATAGGGATAATTCCTGTAATCGTGAGCTCCTTGATGCTTACTAAAAAGAATGCCTTGTTGTTGAAAATCTGGGCGGCTATAGTCTTTGCAGGTTATGTTATTGCAAAGGTCGTGTATGTTTTAAACTTTCGCGGCATTGGATTTCAAGCAATTGATTTTCAATATGTTCCCTTTATCGTTCATTGTCTATTGAATACAGGACTTGTGTTATGTGTGTTTTCATTTGTTGCAGCTAAGTGCAAAAGTCAAGAAGCAGATACATCCATAAATATGAATCTGCTTCGTCTGTGCTCTGTGTTTGCGTTGGTGTATGGCTTGAGCGTAGAAGCCTCGTTTTTCTTTAGTTCTTCGACGCTATATGAATTTGTGCTGTGGGGAATTGTCCCGGTGATGGTTTCAGTTTTCTCCCTAATAAGGAAAAATGCGATAGCCCTGGAATTGTTTGCTGTCATGTTTGTGCTCAACTACCTTATAAGTGGTGTTATTGAGATTGCAGATTTATTCGCACGCGGCATTGACGGAAAATCAAGTTTTGTTCCGTGGCTACTTCAGAGCGATTTTGTTGTTTTTGGCGCATCGTTCTTTATTGATCGAGAACAAAATAGAAGATGCATTCAGAAAATAAAGTTGCTTTTGGGAAAGTGAAAAAAAACTCACTTGATTTTTCTATTATAACCTTATACGAACGAAAGGAAATCCTATGAAGAACTTTATTGCAAAGATGGGTGCTGCTCTGATTGTGCTTATGGCTGTTTCGGCAAGTTATGCTGGGACAATGAAGGATCGCCGTGATGGCAAGACCTACAAGACTGTAAAGATTGGCAACCAGGAATGGATGGCGGAGAATCTGAATTATCAGACCGATGAAAGCAAGTGTTACGATAACAAACCCGAAAACTGCGAAAAATATGGCCGTCTTTATGTATGGAGAGACGCTGTTACCGCTTGCCCGGATGGCTGGCACCTGCCAAGCAAACAGGAATTTGAAAAATTAGTGAACACTGCTGGTGGTGAAGAAGCTGCTGGCAAGGCACTGAAGTCCCGCTCTGGCTGGAATGAAAGTGGTAACGGCACCGACGGCCTCGGCTTTGGGGCGTTGCCCGCTGGCAGCTACTACAGCGACGACGACGACTTCCACGACGAGGGCGGCTACGCACTCTTCTGGTCTTCTACGGAGGGCAATAGTAACAACGCGTACTTCCTGTATTTGGACTACTTCAACGTGGGCGCCTACGTGTACAACTTCAGTAAGGGCAGCGGCTTCTCTGTTCGCTGTGTCAAAAATCCCTAGCCCTACTTAATCCTATCCCCGCAATATTCCTGCCTTCCGCAGTTCTTGCAGTGGGCGCCCATCCATAGGGTGTCAAACTGGTTGATGGCGGCTTCGACGATTTGCGGGTCATTGGTCAAAATGCCTGCTTCGAAATTCCGCTTTAATGCGCTTTTCATGCCGATGCCGGCGCCTGTCAAGTTGGCGGATCCGATGTAGGCAACTTCCAGATCGAAAATTACCATCTTGAAGTGTACCCGGGGGCAAAGCACTCGTTCCAGGTCTGTGGCCAAAATCGGGAATCGGTCAAAGTCTTCGCGGAAATTTGGGCCCGGTTCCTTGGCATGAACCAGTCGTACGCCCACGCCCTTTTTCAGCAGGCCTGCAATTTGCCCTAGCAGGGGAATGGCCTCGCCGTTCTGCTTTACATACAGGTCCTTGATGTCGGCGGTACCGATCCACAGGGTGTCGCGAACTTTTGCGATGCGCTCGATGACTTCGCTGTAATGTTCTTCGTTGGCGATGTACTTGGTAAAAATCTCGGACATGTAACCCTCGGCGCAGTATCGCGTTTTGCACTTTCATTTTTATATATTGAATGTAGTATATATGCTGGTAAATTGGAGGCTCGCTGTGAAAGTAATTCTATTTCTTGCTTTAGCTATTTTGCTGCAGTGTTGTGCTTTCAATGATTCTGTGGTAAAAAAGGATGCTGCCCAGGCTGCGCCTAAAAAGTTAAAAGCAGATTCCGTACAAGTAATTGCTTCATTTAAAGATGTGGCGCCTGTAATAGAAAAGTATCCTCTTTATAAAGCTCGAATAGATTCTCTTTGCTCTGGCGGCGATTTCATCTCTTTTGGTGCAGAGTTTGGAGGTTTTGGCAAGTCAGAATACGGAGTAAAACTGGAGAAAAGTCAGGGCGATTCGTCATGGTTTATTAAACGTACCATCAGCTATCAAAAGGATTATTCTGATTATGCGCCCGAAAAAGGCCCGCCTAGTGAGAAATGGTTGCGAACAAGGATAGATACCATTGCCGATACTACCAAATTTTTGACCATAATGAATTCCATGGAAACTTTTGCTCCAGAAACGACCATGGTAGAAAGTTATGTGGCTTTTGACGCGAATGTGAAGTTTTTGGATTACAAAAAAGAGGATCGTTGTATAGGAGCAAGTATTGAAAATGGCTATCTTTGTTGAAGCTCAATCAAAAATTGATGAAACGGTCAAGTGTAGGGCAATGGATTTAACGAACTACCAGTCGACATCGTCTTTTGAAATAAAAACGGGCGAACAGAAAATCCCCTTTGATTTTTCAAAGCTCGGTAATAACGATGGTATTTTTTGTGAATCGGACCTTGGATTGATACGAGGTATTTTTTATCAAAAGAAAAAGTGAAGCTTCTCCGTCCGTTGCATCAAAGATTAGCTCAAGAGCCTCCAGCCTCACTTAATCCTATCCCCGCAATATTCTTGCTGAGTTTTTTCTAGCAATTTTTTATATTGCCAATGTATGGATCGTGCAGATGAAATAGTCCTGATGCAGGTGCGGCTTGTGCAGCTTGCCGTAAAGACCTGGAATAAGAGCTTGCAAGAAATTGCAGGGCTATTTTCTGCTAACGGCGTATATGGCTTTATCCGTGAAATGTACGAAGAATTCCATGTTCAAGGGGATGCGGCGAATCTTTTGGAGATTGGCGAATTTCTAAAGACAAAGGGGATTGCTGTATGAAAGAAAAGGTCATCCTCTATCACGGAAGCTATGGTGTCGTTGAACAGCCGAATCTAGCCTTTTGTAGCAAGGGCAAGGATTTTGGGTGTGGCTTTTATTTGACTACCAGTCTTGATCAGGCAAAGAATTTTGTAAAAACCTCTATCAAGAAGGCGATGAATCGCGGCCTTGTTGATACGAATTGTAATCATGGATTCGTAAACGTCTATGAGTGTGAACTAGATGATTCCTTGCGAACGTTTGTATTTGAAGATGCCGATTTGACTTGGCTTCATTGCGTTGCTGCCCATCGTAGCGAAGGCGTTTTTCCTGGTGAAGTGGAGAAGTGGCAAGGCTATGATTTGATTTGCGGTAAAATTGCCAATGACAAGACGAACACTGTGATTTCTGCATACATTGATGGCTTGTATGGTCCTGTGGAATCAGATAGGGCAGGTGAAATTGCCATTGGCTTTCTAGAGCCGGAAAACTTGGTGGATCAATGGTGCTTCAGAAGTGCAGAGGCGCTGCGTTCCTTGAAATTCGTAAGTGCGGACCGCTTATGAGTTTGGAACGTCAAATAGAATTTTCCATGTGTTTGCTGGCGCAAATGGCAATTCGCAAGTTGGCGAGACAGCTGAATTGTTCCGATGATGAAATGGCTGCTGCATTTATGCAGTCAAGAACTGCGCAGATGCTTTTTGACCGCGAAACGGGGCTGTTTGGCTACGGTCCTGATTATATTGCAAACGAGTATATGGACGAGATGGTTCGAAATTCAAGAATTGCATCGGACAACAAAGCTTCGTATCATGCTTGATGATGGCGGCCTCGAAATTTCGCTTATCCTGCAAAAAATTACGCTGTTTTATTTCGCAAAAATCGCTCGCTGTTCTTGTCTGCGAAAACTTGCGCGGCTTTAGCCTGCGAAATCCCTTCCGTCGATTTCGCTGATGTTTACGGCGCTCAGGTGCTCTACGCGGGCCAGGCGGTTGGCTTGCCGCTCGATGGTCTTTTCGAACAGGTTGCGTACGAATCGTCCGTTGCCGAAGTGGGAGCTTTTCCCGGCAGCGACATCTGCGTCCTTTTCGCAGACTGCCTTGGCGATGGTCTGCTGCAGCGCGACCTGCGCAGATTCGTTCAAAACGTAATCGTACTTATCCACCAGCATCTTGAAGATTTCTTCCAGCTCGCTTTCGGAGTAGTCCGGGAAGTTGATGTAGCGATTGAATCGTGAAGCAAGCCCCGGGTTGGAATTCACGAAGTTCTTGATTTCGTCGGTGTAGCCTGCAATAATCACCACCAGGCGATCGCGGTCATCTTCCATGCGCTTTAGCAAGGTGTCGATAGCTTCCTGTCCAAAGTCGTTTTCGGAACTGCGGGATAGCGTGTAGGCTTCGTCAATGAACAGCACGCCGTTTAGTGCGCTGTCGATAACTTTGTTGGTCTTGATGGCGGTTTGCCCCATATATCCTGCCACCAGGTCGCTGCGGGAGGCTTCCACCAGGTGGCCGCTGGAAATCACTCCCAGGGACTTGAGAATCTGTGCCATGATGCGGGCGATGGTAGTTTTGCCGGTGCCTGGATTTCCGGAGAAAACCAGATGGTAGGACGTGGGCGGAACGGACAATCCCTTCTTGCGGCGTTCATTCTGAATTTTCAAGAAATTTCGGAATGTAATCACTTCCTGCTTTACGGAGGTAAGTCCGATTAATGCGTTCAGTTGTTTTTCCGCCTCTTCGCCGCACTGTTCTGCAGAAAGCTTGGCGCTCCCTCCACCGAGTCCAGAAATTTTTGCGGTACTTGCTGCGCCATCCATTTCGTCGCTGGAATCACCTGTGTCCTTGTACTTGATTTCCCGAGGCGTAAACTTGACATCCCGGGCTCGATTTACAAAGCGAGCCGCTCCGATGTACTTCTCCATAAACTGCAGCCATTGAATTTCTGCAATGGTCAGTTTGCCATCAATGTTTGCAAGGGCTGCAGAAAAGTCATACATCAAGCGCATGTACTTTTTAGTTGCATCAGGGGAAAAATCTGCAAAGACCGAAGGAAACAGAAAGTGGTCACCGGAGCGTTCCAGGGCGGCGCGGTTGTTTTCCAAGTCCGCCACCATAGTATCCAAATCCAAGTCGTCATTGATGATGGTGTGGGCCGTAAGCCGTTTCCAATCCACTTCGCAAGGCGTGCTGGAACGGAGCTGCAAGAGCAAACCGATGAATCCGCAAGATTCTATGTTCTTGCTGCTCACCGGGTGTCCTGACTTTTTTGAAATGTAGGCCAGGTCCGTAAGAAAAATGGTGGAAAGTTCATCGGAGGGACTGCTGCCATTGTGGCTTGCAACGTGCAAACGCAGCTTGTCGCTAACTCCGTTGAAAAGCATGAAGTCCTGAAAAAATTTTACCATAGCAGATGTGACAGGTTCAAGCTTTTGCATATACCTGGCGAGCTGCGGGTCAATGACTGTTTCGGGCGACACTTGGGTTGCCACAGAAGACTGGGTCCCGTTGGCGTTCTTGACGGTATCCACCTGAGAGACCATCAAATCCTTTAGCTGTTGTTCCAGCGATTTTTTCGCGAGACCTTCATGAATCTGTCTTTTTTTTTCGGAGAGAAATTGCTTGAAAGCGAATTGGAGCCCAAAGACGATTCCCGCGAAAATGATGAAGAGGACAATGGTTCCGCTGCTCATGCTTTATCTCTCCTTATTCAAAATCACGGGGGCAAAAATTTCTATATAGAATGTAGAATATATCAGTCACATGATTTTCGTTTCCCCGAATCTTATCGTAAATTTTTGATGGTCTGTTTTTTATGGCGAGCGTGATGGAAAAATTTAAGAGCCTTGCTTACGCGATGTCCTTGGTGGCGACGGCGGCGGTTGCCGTTGCCTGCTCGGAATCTTTTACGGACGATCGGGATGGACAGAGCTATAACACGATACAAATTGGCGATCAGCTCTGGATGGCGGAAAACCTGAACTTTGCTGGCGTTGGCGGCGTAGCCGGCGACGAAAAAAGCAATGTCGTTGCTGCAGGGAGTTTCTGCCCCGAGGGAGACGAACGTAACTGCAAAAAATATGGCCGCCTCTACACATGGGAAGCCGCCCAGGTGGCATGTCCTGCGGGATGGAGCTTGCCTACAGGCAATGACTTTATGAAACTGATTGCGGCGGCAGATCCTGCGGGTGTTCAGCTGGAATCCGGTAGCGTCCAACCCGCGACAAGCAGTCTCCAGCCCGAAATTTTTGGCGGTCAATCCGTAGTCGCTGCGAATAAGGCGGGAGCTGTCCTGAAATCATCCGGCGGATGGTTCAAGAAGGGAAACGGTAGCGACGCGGTTCACTTCAAGGCGCTCCCCGCAGGTTATATGATTGCCGCAGAAACAGATAGCGAAAAACCTTCCGTTGGCAAGTTCGACGGCATTGGCGGTTATGCCCACATTTGGAGCTCTTCGACAGACGAACAGGAACCGGCCTTTGCCTACTATCTCTATCTGGACTTTAGTAGCGCAGCCGCCCGCATCAGTTCCTTTAGCAAATTAGACGCTCGTTCTGTACGTTGTGTAAAATTCTAGCGGGCAGGATTTGCTATATTCATAGTCAAGAAAGTGAAGTAAGGTTCATTTTCTGCAAACTCAAATAGTTCATAGATCGCTTCCTGCAAGACCCGGAAATCCGGCTGACCGCAGAGGCGGTCTTTTTTTTATATAAAAAATCAGCGGGGTCATGTCCATTGGCAATAAAATTCGTCATGGTCGCGACTCTCGCTGTGATCATTTTTTATGGAGAAAAAATGAATCGAAAGAAAAAAGTTGAAGCCTTGAAGGTTTACGCCTTGCGGGCAAACACGCCAGAAAGCAAAAACGAAACAGTTGACGTTTCAAAGATGGAACTGTTCGAAAAGTCTAGAAACCTGGATCTGGTGGGCGGCTGCTATGTGGGAAATACCCGCCTGCTGACTCACCCGTGGAGACGTATCGGGGTGTTCGCTTCTCGCAGTTCGGATCCGGCGGTTGACGTTTTACGGGAACAGTGGGCCATGAAGATGGGCCGCACCCGCCAATGTATCGTAGGGACGTTTCACTCCCCGGCGGAATGCGAAATTCTTTATCTCGTATTGAAGTTCGGCGGGTTTGCCGTGTGGTTTATGGGCTGCTCCCTCCCGGAAAAACTTCCGAATTTCTGCAAGGGTGCCATCCGCAAAGGCCGCCTTCTGATGGTTTCCTGCTTCCATCGGGAACACCACGCTTACGCCACCGCACGATATTGCGCCCACCTTACGGATATGTACGCAGGACGTCTCGCCGTCTGGTCCATGAAAGCGGGTGGTATGATCCAGCCCATATACGATCGGGCGATTGCAAAAGGCAAGATGGTGGAGGTGTTCTAATGTTTAATATTTTAAAGTCAAAAGGCTTACCCGAAATTATCGATTCCGAAAAGTCATGCGGAATGACGGGGTTCACGGCAACTCCCGCAACATCCCTCGCGACGAATTCCACCGATGAACTCGTGATGAACTCCGCGACCGCTCCTGTCGAAAAAGATTATTCAGGCTTGCCAGTTCCCAAGATGTATACGAAGGATTTTGAACGCGTCGGTTGTACCCGCTACGTCACAATGGATGGCATGAGCTGGATTGGAAATCGGAACCTCTGGTACATGGGGCGAAAACTTCGCATCGGTGTTTTTGCCGATGGATTTAGCAACGACCGGATTGATGCGGGTCGAGGCCATTGGGCTGTTCAGACGGGGCGGCTCAGGAAATGCCTGGTGGGAATCTTTAACTCCTGGGCTGAACGCGAAATTTTACGTCTCCACCTAAGGAACGGCGGCAAGGCCATATGGTTGATGGGCTGTGCGTTTTACAAGAATTTCAACAAGGATTGCAGCCGTGCCATTTGCGAGGGGCGACTTCTTGTGGTTTCTTGCTTTTGGATTCGGGAGTGGAATTTTGCGTCGTACCGTTACTGCTGCCAGCTGGTTGCCATGTGCTCGGGTTCCCTGGTGTTCTGGACCTTGGATCCCTTGCGTTATACGGACGTGGTCTATAAGCGGGCTGTGGCCAACGGATGTGATGTAACGCTGTACCGCCCCCAGTAAATTTCAAGGGTGTTGTGGCGGGCCTTCCAAAAAAGTTCTATCTTTAGAAATATGAAGTCCCAAGTCTACAGCACCCTCGGCGAATTGCTTTACCGCTGCCAGCGAATCGAATGGCAGATGAAGCGTTTTGTGGACAAGGGTGGCGTAGAAAGTGACGAAGGTTCAGATGTCATTGACGCTTCCGTAAAAAGCAGTTCCATTGCTTCCATCAAGAAGTCTTTTCTGGATGCCCTCTACGGGGAACACATGGGCGGTTCCGCCGAACAGCGGGAAAGGCTTCGCAAGAGCCGTAGCAAGTCCCTGGACGCTCTCATCAGCAAGCGCAATTACATGTCCTATTTTTTCGCCTTTGAATTCGACTTGGCAACCGATGATTCCTGCAAGAGGGCCATGAAGCGCTTGCAGAAAATTCAGAAGCTGGTGGAAAAGGCGGAAAACGATTTGAAGGCGGACCGCGAAAATCTCCAGCAGTCCCGCAAGACCTTGACTCAGGTCTTGAACCCTTCCGAGTTCATGGCGATTCTTGAAGAGCGTGTGGTGCAGTTCAACAGCAATCGCGAGGTGGCGGCATTCCTTTCGGGTCTTGGATTCAACGAAGAAGAAATCCTTGCCGTCGTGGATATCCTGCTGTCCTACGAGAAGGGGAGCTGGGTTGTCTCCAGTTCCTTTGGCCAGCGTCTTTCCAAGCGGATTCCCGGTTTTAAGTTCCCCAAGGGGAGCGTCAAATCCCAGGGCAGCTTGTTTGAACTTCTGGAACAAAAAAAATATATCGAGCTCATGTCCGAGATGACAGGAAATCAAAAGTTTCGGGTGCTGTTCAAGGTCTAATCCCGAAGATTTTCTTTAAAAACATTTTTATTACTTTGTTTATAATTTCTGTGTATCTTTGTTCTTGATATTCAGACAAGACCTGAAAATAAAAAAAAGCCCGCCCAACGGGGCGGGACTTTAATAGGGCAGTGCTTGCCGCACTTTGATTAGTCGGCGAGACGCAGGGGCATCAGCAGGAAGCTGAAGTCCAGACCTTCGCCAACCGGTTCGATAATGCAGGCACCCAGCGGGGTGTTCATCTTGAGAATCACTTCTTCGCTGTTGCACATGCCAATGATTTCAGAAATGTAGCGACCGTCAAAACCAATGCTGAAGCTGCCTTCGCCGGAGTGGGTCACGGCCAGAGCTTCGCGGGATTCGCCGCCAACATCCGGGTCGGTAGCGCTGATTTCTGCCATGTTGCCATCGATGAGGAAGCGGATCTGGTGAGTGCGGGGGTTGGCCATGGGCAAGATGCTGCGGATCTTGTTCAGCAGTTCGTTGGTGTTGGCCTGCACGGTACGTTCAAAACTCTGGGGAATTACTGCGCGGTAGTTAGGATAGGGGCCTTCATACAGCTTGGAAATCACCTGGGTGTTGCCGGTGCTCAGCAAAATGTGGGTGTCCGTTGCGCGAATGTCCACCTGCTCGTCGTTCTTGGCCATACGCAGAATCTGTTGGAAGACCTTGGGCTGGACGATGATGCCGTTGGGAAGACTGGTGTTTTCCTGGTCGATGGTTGCACGGCCCACGCGGTGACCGTCGGTTGCGACCATGGAGACCTTGCCGTCTGCGGCTTCCAGGAAGATGCCGTTCAAGTTCTTGCGGGAAGAATCGTTAGAGACTGCAAATGCGGTCTTTTCAACAAGGAATGCCAGTTCGCTTGCGGCAAAGGAAAGGCTGTTGCCTTCGACTTCGGGCAGCGGAGGGAAGTCGCTTGCGTCAAAACCCATGATGCTGGCCTGACCGCGTTCGCTCCACTTGATGCGGGTGAGGTAGTCCTGCACATCGATGCTGATGGTTTCGATAGAAGGATCGGACTGTGCCTTGATGAGGTCGGAGAACTTGCGGGCGTTGATAACGATTTCGCCGTCACGTTCGCCGTTTACTTCCACCTTGGTCCTGATTCCCAGGTTCAAGTCGGTAGCGCTGATTTCGAGGATATTGCCTTCCAGACGGAGGGAATAGTTGTTCAAAATCTGGATGGTGGACTTGTTAGGAATTGCGTTAATTGCGGTCTGCAAGGCATCCTGCAGTACGGACTTCTTAATCTCGAACTTCATTTTATCCTCTCTGAATTAGCATGGTACCAACGAAGAAGACCACAACGACTACTGCCATTGCCACAATCACCCATTTGTTCAGGGCGTTCTTCTTGTTGGGTGTAAATTTCTTAACTTCTTGTTTAGCGTGTCTACGATCGCGACGACTCATGGTTTACTCCATTTTTTATACGAATAAAAAACTAATTTTTTTAGCGGCAAGAGAAAGAAAATGAAGAATAAAATACCTCTAAAACAGCTACAATCTAAAAGCCGCGAATACGCCTCGGTGGTTCTTCTGCGTGTGAAGCTGGCTATGGAAGAGTCCAATCTCCGAAAATGCTTTACGCGGCTGGGTAAAATGTTCCACGGAGCAGTTTGTACGGAAAATTTGGAAGAGTTCAAGGAAACACCTGCCGTAGTAGAACTCCTGGGCGAAATCGAGGAACGCCGCCGTTCCATCAACGCCTTGAAAGATCAAATAGAGAACTGGAAATTTTAAAACGTGAAAAAACTTGAAATACATGTTTTTCCCAACAAGACAAGCCGGGCCAAGAACTACAAGTTCTCTCCCATTCGGGCGGTGATTTTTGTCTTGTGCATTTTTGCAGCCATCGCAGGCTTTATTCTGTTTTCGCCGAGCCAGATTTTGGACAACATAAACAGCGGCGACGTGACCGAAATGCATCGTCAGAACTCCGCCATCAAGAAGGAACTAAAGACGATTCGTGCGACCGTAGACGAATCCATTATGAAAGCCGAAGAAACCCGGTTGCTTCGCGATAGCACCATGAAACACGGCGGTCTTGGATTTACTCTTGAAACTTCCTCCGACGAACAGACGGGAACCACTCACCGCAAGAGCCTTGCGAGCCTGGAACATTCCTTTAGGAACTTGCTCGAAGCCCTGGAGAAGGATTCCTCCCTGGCGGCAAAGATTCCCGTACTTCACCCCATGAAGAATGGACACGCTATTAGAAAGCGTTTCGAAATGACTTACGATCCCTTTACCGACCGTGTGCTTCCTCATCGCGGTATTGACTATGTGGCCGCCGAGGGCGATACGGTCTATGCCACCGGCGATGGTATGGTCATCGAATCCCAGAAGCACCGCGGCTTTGGACTTTCGGTAAAGATTGAACACATGAAGGGCGTAAGATCCTTCTACGCTCATCTGGACCAATCTCTCGTGGCTCAGGGAAACAAGGTGCAGCGTGGTCAGCCCATCGGAATCGTGGGAGAAACAGGTCGTGAATCCAGCATTGGCTTGCATTACGAAATTCGCCTGGACGGAAACTCTGTAAACCCGGAAAGGTTTTTTATAACAAAGTAATGATTGCGTAGCCTTGGCGAACCCCTTTGGTTTCTTGGCTTATGCAAGTGGTAATACCCCGCAGGATCACACCGCAGGTACAAATAAAAATGGAGTAGAAAATGACTCAGGCTTTTGAACAGAACGTGATTGCCCTGGTGTGGGACTGCGACAAGACTCTCATCAGTTCCTACATGCAGGAACCGCTGTTCCGTCACTTCAACGTAGATGGCGGTAAATTCTGGGCGGAAGTCAACGCCATGAAGTCTCGTTATGGCGCTCAGGGTATTTCCGTAAATTCTGACACTTGCTATTTGAATCATGTTCTTACCTACGTTAAGGCAGGTCTCTTTAAGGGGTTAAACAATAAGCTCCTTCGGGAATTCGGAAAGGAACTGAAATTCTACCCCGGCCTTCCGGATTTCTTCGGCGAAATCAAGAAACTCATTGAGGATGACCCTAAGTATAAGGCCTTCGACATCCGCGTAGAACATTATGTGGTCAGCACCGGATTTGCAGAAACCATCCGGGGAAGCGCCATCGCCCCCTACGTTGACGGCGTGTTTGGCTGCGAGTTCATCGAAGACGTTTTACAGCCCGGCTTTCTGGACGCAGGTGCCGGTGAGAACAGCGCCGCCCCACGTCATCCTGAGACACCATTGCGTCATCCTGGCGAACCCCCGTGTCATCCTGAGGCCCCCCTGTGTCATCCTGAGGAGCGAAGCGACGAAGGATCTAGCAACGAAATCTCCCAGATCGCCTGCGCCCTGGATAACACTTCCAAGACCCGCTATATCTTTGAAATCAACAAGGGCAGCAATAAGTATCCCGAAACCATCGACGTAAATTCCACCATCGCAAGAGAAGTCCGTCGGGTGCCTTTCCAGAATATGGTATATATCGCCGACGGTCCCAGCGATGTTCCCGCCTTTAGCATCCTGAATACCAACGGTGGCAGCACCTTCGCAGTGTATCCCAAGGGAGACGTCAAGGGCTTTAAGCAAGTAGATGCTCTTCGTCGGGATGGACGCGTCCAGATGTTTGGTGAAGCGGACTACAGTCCCGCCACCCAGTCCTGGATGTGGCTTACGGAAAAGGCCCGCGCCATCGCCGATAAAATCGTAGAAGTGAAGCAGGCCGCCATCAAGAACAGCGCCGGCGCTCCTCCCACTCATTTGAACTAACGCGACACTTGTGGCATACCCTGCCTGTGAAGTCGTAGGGTTAGCGCTTTCCCGCTCTTCTGTAGATAGGTTCTTCGGGCGTTTTGCCTTAGAAGTGTTATAAACGGAAGGGCTATTCTCTGATTTATAACATTTTTTTGCGGTTTAAGCCATGTGGTTGTCCGCGTCCCTCCAGATTATGTTATAAAAAAGCCTACGGTGGTTTGTTTTATAACATTATTCCTGATAAAAACGCCTTGTGGTGGCCCGCGCTGACTCTGATAGTGTTATAAAAAAGAACTTTGCCGCACATTTTATAACATTTTTAGGGGAGATTTCCTCTTAAGTGCCTTGAAATGTCCGCTTCGGCTGTCTTGCCTTTAAACGACGTTACACTCCCACGTACACGTAGAATCCTGCAGTCACTCCACCGCCGTTGAGGTGGTTAAATTCGGGCGTGTTCAGGAAGATGTACCCCGCCTTCAGGCGAAAACCCGTGTAGATTTTCCATTCCCTCTGATCCTGGCCCAGCTCAAATTCGAAGGGGCTAAAATTCAACATGCCGCCAAGGCTAAAGTCCGCAAAGTCCCCGATGTTGTTGTACTGTTTTTTTTTATCTACTTCAAAATCGCTATCTATCTTGAAACTGTATAAATTACAGTTATAACCTATATAGGCTCTCACATCAAAGCGAGGGTTGTAAATGGGGCGCCACTCCAGCAATAGGGACATACGGACATCGCCGTTTTCACGGTTGTACAGCGTGTCGTTTACCACATGGTCTTCGCCCGTTTTCTTGCTGAAGAAGTATGTGATTTCGTAGTCCAGGCAGAGGAAATTGGCGCAGCCTCCAATGCCCATCCAGTTAACGCCCATCTGGTGATCGCTCTTGAAAACTTTCTGGGCGCCGTTTCTCAACAGCTGGGCTTCGCCACCGAAGTAGAGGTAAATCTGGCCGAGGTAGGGCTTGGCCTTCTTCTCTCGCAGTCTATTCTCGGTCAGCGTTAGATAGTTGAGAATCCTCTTTCTGGAATTTTCATCCTGGACGCTATCTGCATTTGTCTGGACGATGGATTCAAAGAGTGGCTTGTCGTAGGTATATGTTCCCCTGGCGTAAGCCCGTGCGACGCGTAATTGAGCGCGAATATCCTTAGGGAAAACTTTTATATTCTTTTCAAAACGGTCGTCGTTTTCGGGTGCGATTAAAGCTTCTGACAGTTTTTTTCTAAGGTCTGTATCGGTGCTGTCCACGGTAAAGATGCATTGAATGCAGTCCATTCCGTAGGGCCCTATAGCCTGAAAGTATTCAGCATCGTTTCCCAACAGGGCAAGCGGGGTTTCAGCAGATTCTAGAGGTGAAACTCCGTAGATTTTCCGCAACTGTCTATCAATTTTCAGCAGTTCCGGAATTAAGTCGAATTGGTGTTCCTGCACCAGGCGCAATGCGGTGGAACGCAGAGGCGGTGCATTCAAGGTATCTAGCTGAATGAACTGCCTAAAGCGGGTGTATTCCGACAGTTCCCTGTAGGGGAATCGGTACAATTCCGTTTCGTAGACCGGCCTTGAAAAATGATGGGGCCGAAATACCCGGGGCAGCGAATCGATTCTTGCCACGGGCCCGAACTTATAGAAATGATGGTCCTTGATATTGTAGGTCAGGCTGGCCGTATCTTCGAGGGCATAGAGTTTCAGGGTGGAATCCTGGACGGGTACCCAGTTCCCTGTGGAATCAAGAATCTTCAAGACCTGAATCTGGGTGACGATGGTTGAGTCCCTACCTCCCTTAATATCAGGGGTAATCAAAAGATCGTTCCATGCTGTTTTTCGGGAGTCGATGGGAGGCTCGGAGAGAATGTACCGCACGTTTTCTGGCAAGTCGGGCTGTTTCAGCGTCAGTTCCCGCCCGGCGTTCACCTGGTCGTACAGCTTGAGCATTGCCTCAAAATCCAAACTGTCGGAATCATCTGACGGAACGCTGTACTGCTTCACCACCTTGCCATAGACCATTCCAAAAGGGGTTTCAGCGCAGACGAACCCCGCCGAAAACAAAAGAATGGCAAAGAATAAACGAGCAAAACCCATAAAAGGGAATTTATAAAATAAAAACAGCTGAATTCGGGACCCAGAAAGTTGTTTTTTGCGTTTTCTCGTCACCAAAGCGGCCGAAATCCTTGTTTGGTGACGAAATCTTATACCAACTGCATGTAAACTGCGGCTTCTGCAAGCAAGGCAACGGCCAGCGGAGTCAAACCTTCAGCGTCCTTGGGCTTTGTGGTTTTTCGCAGGCACATGACGACGGTAAAGATAAGTGCCACCGGGAATACGACGGCGGAAATCATGATGGCCTTTTCATCATAGAATTTGGACAGGAATCCCAGATAGGTCTCGAAAAAATACCCGAGGGAGGATTTCGCCATGAGGAATGCGGTAATGCCAAGAAGTACGGCCCGCTTCTTTGTCCGGTGAAAACCGCGAGCCACCATATAGCCCGCCCCGAAGACGCTGAGAGGGATAAGTTCCATCGCGTAAGTCAGGACCTGGTCTGACAAATCATTGGGAAAGAGCTTTTCGCTGTAAAAATATTCCATGGCCCTGGATCCGCATAAGGTTACCAGGGAAAGCCCGATGACAATCCAAGTGAGGATAGAGGCTTTCGGGGAATTTTTATGATGGTGGTGCCTATGATGGCGCCTGTGAACGGATTCCTCGGGAAGCTTTTTTTTCTCGACCTTCTTTTCTTTTTTAGGACGTTGCTCTTTTTCGGGCTTTGCTGCCTTGGGGGTGTTTTCCAGCTCGTGAATGCGGGCGTTGACGATGTTTAGCCGCTCCGGGGAAGAATCCTTCTTGATGATGCCTAGAATTTCGTAGAGTTCGCCAAGTGGCAGACTACGAATCTGGTTTTCGTAATCCTTCAGGTATTTTTCGTCTTTCAGGTCGATTTGCTCGGGCATCGTATTAAAAATATGTAAAAAACCTGGAAGAAAATGTAAAAAAAAGTACCTATATCAGGTAAATCCCCATTTCGTTCAAGAAACGATTCAGGCAGAACAGTCCAAAGCCCAGAATGAAAATCTGGATGATAATGAACTGCACAGGATGTTCCCTAAAGTGATAATCGCTGCCCTGGTGGGAAATAGTTCCACGGACAATGTTGCCTATGAACCAGGCGAAAAAGATGATGGACAGGATTAGAGACATGATTTTCTTTTAGTTTGTTTTGAAAATATAGAAAAAATCCCCCCTAAAAAGTGGTGAATTTTACCCCTATTGCCCATGTCCTGTAATTCATGATTCGTAATTCATAATTATATTTATGGTCCCTGTTTTCTAGGGAAAATTTTTATCGACTATCCAGTTTTTTGAACTAGTTTAGGTTTTGAATGACGAATAAGTGCAAGTGCGGAATTCTGATTAGCAAGACGCCCTACGACAAACGCTATGCCATCATGGAAGATGGCGAACTGGCGGAATTGATTGTAGATAATGGTGCTGCTGCCCAGATTACCGGAAATATCTATAAGGGAATTGTCACAAAGATTGTTCCGACCCTCGGGCAGGCGTTTGTTGATATCGGTTTGGATGTCAAGGGCACTCTTCTGAAGGAAGATGTGGTGGATCGCAGTGCTTTCAGGGGAAGAAACCACGAAGATGAAGCTCCTGTGGCTGACATTGAACAGGTGCTCCATGTGGGTGACGAGGTCATGGTTCAGGCTACCGAAGAGCCTTCCAAGAATGTATCGGGTCAAGAACACCGCCTGCGCGTGACGATGCATCTGAATCTGGCCGGTTCCCTTCTGGTTTGCATGCCTGGTTCTGACCTAATTCGAGTTTCCAAACGTGAACGTGACCCGGCCCGCCGCACCGACATCAAGCGCATGATCAACCGCCTGAAGGCTAAAGATGTGGGCTACATTGTCCGTACCGAAGGCGTTAACGCTTCCGAAGTGGAATTGACCCAGGAAATGCGCGGTCTGGAAGCCAAGTGGGAAAACATCAAGGAAAACTACGCCAACCTGATGGGCGCCGGATGTATTTACTCTCAATCTAATTCCACCCAGCGCACCATTGGCGAGTACATCAACGAAAATACGGACTATGTCTACATTGACAACCGTGACGAGTATTTTGCCGTTCGCGACGACCTGAAGTCCTTTGCCCCGGATAAGCTGGACAAGGTGAAACTTTGGAGTTCCGCCGAAAGCCTGTTTGAATATTTCAAGGTGGAAAACGACTACGCCCGCTCCCTGCAGCGTACCGTTCCCCTGCCCCGCGGTGGAAACCTGGTCATCGAACAGACGGCCGCTCTGGTGTCCATCGACGTGAATACGGGACCCAAGGTCCATGGCAAGGACCAGGGCAAGATCATCCTGGAAACCAACATTGACGCTTGCCGTGAAATCGCCAAGCAGTTGCGTCTGCGCGATGTAGATGGCTTGACCATCGTAGACTTCATCGACATGGAAACCGAGGCGGACAACACCACGGTGTATAACGAGTTCTGCAAGGCAATCCGTCGTGACAAGGCTCTGGTGGAGCCGGCTACCATTAGCCAGTTCGGCTTGATGGAAATTAGACGTAAGCGTGTCCATGTGGAACCTGTCAATGGTCCCACCCATGTGTGCCCGGTTTGTTCCGGTGGCCGTACCGCTACCCTGGAAAGCACCTTGGGCATGGTCGACCGCTGGATGGCCCGTGCCAACGCCAAGGGCAATATGAATGCAGTGACCTTGGTGACCAATCCTTATGTGGTGGATGTCCTGGCCAAGGACCGTAGCCGTATGTTCAACTACCTGGAATACAAGCATGGCATGACCATCGACTTGATTCAGGACGAGAACGCCCATGTGAACCAGTTCTGGATGTACAACGAGAACAAGGAAGACATTACAGACCTATACAACTTTGCCGATGTGGAAAAGCTTGAAAAGGCTTCTAAGCCGGCAAAGCAGCCTAGGGCTCCCAAGCAGTCCGGCCAGAAATACAACCGCCGTGACAGCCGCAACAAGGCCAAGCGTGAAATTCTCATCAGCAAGACTCCCTACGAGAAGCGTATTGCTATCATGGAAGATGGGGAGCTGGTGGAACTGGTGGTGGAAGGCGTTTCCTCTACCCGCGTGCTGGGAAATATTTACAAGGGCGTTGTCCAGAAGGTGTTGCCTGCACTGAAGGCTGCCTTCATTGACATCGGTATGGAAAAGGCTGGCTTCCTCCATCAGGAAGATGCCATGGACCGTTCTGAACTGCTCCGTCGTGAATACGGTGACGACGATGATGAAAGCGGTTCCGCCAAGGAAATTCCTATTGACGAAATTCTCAAGGAAGGCCAGGAGATCATGGTGCAGGTGGTGAAGGAACCTATCAGCACCAAGGGTGCTCGTCTGACCACGCACTTGAGCTTTGCCGGACGATTCCTGGTCTGTATGCCTGGCACCAACTTTATCGGAGTGTCCAAGCGTGAACGTGATCCCGCCAAGCGCCGCGAATTCAAGAAGGTGGTCCGCCGCCTGAAGGGACGCGACGTAGGTTACATCGTCCGTACCAACGGTCTTAACGAATCTGAGTTTGAAATCAACAAGCAGATGCGTGAACTTGAAGCCAAGTGGGAAGAGACGAAGTTCAACTTCGAAAACCAGCCGGCAGAAACCTGCATCTACGAGGAATCTGATTCCATCGAACAGACTGTTCGTGAATACTTCAGCGACAATACCGACGTGGTCTACATCGATAACCGTGATGAATACTACGCACTCCGCGACTACCTGCAGCGTCTGTCTCCGGACAAGCTGAACAAGGTGAAGCTGTGGAACGAAGATGTGAGTTTGTTTGAAAACTTCAAAATTGAAAACGACTATGCCCGCTCCCTGCAGCGCAAGGTCCCCCTGAGTCAGAACAGCGGTTGGCTGACAATCGAACAGACCGAAGCCCTTGTTTCCATCAAGGTGGAATGTGCACCCACACTTGCTAGCTGTGCTGTAGCCTGCCATGAAATTGCAAAGCAGTTGCGTCTCCGTGACGTTGGCGGTCTCATCATCATCAAGTTCCCTGAACTTGAAAAGCAGAGCGATGACAAGGCATTCTGCGAGTCCTATCGCGACTTTGTCTACCAGGAATTCCGCAAGGCAATACGCCGGGACAAGGCTCCCATCAGCCCGTCTCCCGTTAGCCCCTTCGGCCTCATGGAAGTGACCCGCAAGCGTGTCCGCGTGAACCTCATGACCGAAAAGACGGAAGTCTGTTCTGTGTGCTGCGGCGGTGGTCGTATCGGTTCCGTCAATGGCACTCTGGGCATGATCGACCGCTGGATGAGCCGCGCCCACAACAAGGGCCGTATGCGTGAAGTGACCCTGGTTGTGAATCCTGCCGTTGTGGATGAACTTTGCAAGAACGATTGCAACATCTACCGCTATCTGGAATCCAAGCATTTCATGACGATCAACCTGGTGGAAGATAGCCATGCTCACGCAAATCAGTACTGGATGCTCGACAAGAACAACGAAGACATCACGGAACTGTACAACTTCGTCTAAAAGTCTTTGAATCTTTTCGAAGGACGAGACTTTTAAAAATCGCAAAAATCAAAAATGCTCCGGAAATTCCCGGAGCATTTTTTTGTTGCATACAAATAAAGGTACAAGGCGAGCAAAGCAACAGAAAGCTTGCTTGCTGGCATTTCCGAGCCGAAGTTTTTTTCTGAAAAAAAAAGGCGCCCTTTCGGGCGCCTACGAGAGAGGAAGCTCTTTGTTCTAGAATTCCAGTTCTAGACCGTTCAATCGTCCTCGACGCACGCCCATCAGTTTGTCGCGGGTCTGGTCCAGGGTAGTCTTTCCGTTGACTACAATCTTCATCTGGAGGCGTGCGATGTAAACGCCTGTTCCCACTACGCGTCCGTTAGTGGAACGCATGTTCCAGGCCAGGAACAGCTTGCCCTTGTTTTCGAGGCAACCGCCCTTACCGTAAATAGATTCGTCGGAACATTTGATGGTCTTGGATGCACCGCCCACATATTCGCCAAATTGGCTGTAGTAGCGGGTCTGGTAATGCAGAACTACCGCAGTATCGGACACCAATGTCTTGGAACCGTTACGGTACTCGTCAATGGTGTATTCATCGACAGTGCCGTTCTTGATAGCTTCAATCAAGGTGGGGCTTACGCCAGCCTTTTTCAGCTCTTCATCCATTTCGCCCCTTCGGATTGCGTCAAACAAGTCTTCCTGGGTGATGGTGGAAACGCTGCTGTTGATGATAGTATCGCGGTCGGCTTCAAGACTTTCCGCTACCATCTTGTTGATGGCGTTCACTTCATCTTTGCTCATCTTGCTGCTGAAGTTTGCTGCAGTAATTTCGCCATTGGTAACGGCGGCAACCGTTTCTTCGCTAATACCGTAGGCTTCGCCAACCATGCCGTTTTGGATATCCTTGAAAATCTGTTCCAGAGCATCAGCCTCTGTTATCGTGGAGGTTATCGTCGTGTCATAGCTGGTGGTGCTTCCCATGAGTGATTCCACAAAGGCGTCAAGGGAGTTAATGTCCTTCTGTGTTTCCTCAAACATGATCTTGGAAATGTCAAAGTCAATAAGGTGGCCTTGTACGCCCAAGGAGTCGCCAATGCTTTGGACATCCTGGTTGATGTCGGTAATCAAGGTGGGCTGTGTGGTTTCCTTCTTGGAAATAATTCCGAAGGGGTCTTCGCCAACAGCCACAACGCCGGGAGCCTCGTTGTTAACTTCCTGGTCACCGGTAATGGTCACCCAGGGGTTGTTCTTGTGGGGCTTGTTTCCGGAAAGGTCTTCGGTAACGACATCTTCGAAGAGGAACCTGATCTGGTCGCCGTTATCCGGAAGGATGGCGTCGGGGGAGGGACTGTAAATCAGGATTAGGGAATTCCCGCTTCCGCTGACCTGGACTGGATTTTCGGGAGTTTCCCGAACGCCGGCTCGCATGCAGATTATGTCGAGAAGTCTCATGTAATTTTCGCGGGATTCGTCCGTAATGGCTTCGCTCATGGTAATGGACAATTCGCGGTTACCGTCTTTCAGCTTTGTCTTGACCGCCTTTATCAGGATGGGACCAACGCCGTCGTCGATTTCTTCACCCTCGGTATTGAACTGTGTGGACTTGTTGTTTTCCACATAGGTAAACCAGGAGTTCAACTTTCCTGTATAGACCGCGGCGGCGTCGCCAGTGAACTGCCTGCTGCCAAAGCCGCAGTTGTCTTCAGAACAGCTCTTGCCCATGATTTCTGCGGTAACGACCAGGTTGGTGTTGTCCACAATCTTGAAATTGGTGGTGGTAGCAAAGGATTCGCCGAAGGTAAACTGGATGGAGTCCAGGTTGGTCTGTCCCTTGAGCGTCTTGTCGTAGCTGACAAACATGCTGTCTGCACGACCGTCACCGTTTCTATCGACGATAATGGCTTTCTTCACATGGGGAATGGGAGGATCCTTGAAGTTCAGGTCCTTCCAGGTGGAGGCTGCCGATGCAGATCCCTTGGCGATGAGGGTGACTCCATCTACAGCCGCGTTGGCATGTACATAGAAAGTGGCCCTGCCCTTTTCATCCAGGATAACAGAGGAAATTTTCTTTCCGGTGGAGTCCTGAATGTCGATCTGGGGATTGGAAAAGCTTAAGTTGATCTTCTTGTTATAGTTGGTTACCTGAGCCCAATCTTCAAAGAAGGTGATGTTCACGCGGTAGGTGGCATAAGCCCATTCACCAATCTGCAGGGTATCGCCGGAGACTTCCTTGCCCAGGATTTTCCATTCGTCGGTAGCAAATGCCACACTGGGAACCGCATAAGAAGGAATGATGATTTCAACTTTAGTCATCTGGCTGGGGTCTGCCTTCAGGGTGATTTCCAGGAAGTAGTGACCCGGGGACAAGGCGGCGTTTTCCACAATCTTTACGGAGTCGATGCTGAAGGTATGATCGTCAATGATAGTCAAGCCTTCATAGTAGGTACCGATGTCCAGGGAAACAGGTTCTTCCAGGTTGCCGCCGGTCAGCTTGAAGGTGGAGGGGCCTGCGGTGGTGTCAACCTCGGTATTGTTGGGGTCGTAGCCGCAGGAAAGTTTGTTCTTCTTGTTGATCTGCCAGACATTGTAGTTGGTGACGTCGCCCATCCTGTCGGAGTCCACGAAGATGGATGCGTCCACCTGCAAGTCGATGGAGGTTCGCATACGGAAGTTGGATTCGCTGGTGTGGCGTTCCACGTAGAAAATATGGAAGTCGTACTTTTCGCCGGGCACTAGCTTCTTGCCGTTGTTCTGACCGATGGTATCCAGAAGAACTGCTCCGGCTTCCTGACCGTGCTGACCGCCAATATCTACTGCCAGGCGGTTGTCGATGAATACCCAAACGTCATCGTCGCCGTAGAAGTCAAAATACTGTCCGGGAACGTATTCGAACTGTGCCTGGATCTTTACGGTAAAGCCGAAGTTGTGACTTCCGCCGCTGCCGTTAAGCCAGTCGAAGTAGGGGTTCTTTACGGTCTTTGCCTCATCCAGGTACTCGAAGTCATCCAGCAGGAACATGCCGCCCTTGTTCTTCTCGTTACCTTTGGAAATTCTATCCTTGGAAACTTCTGCCAGCCAGAATCCTTCGTCGTCCATGGAAATGTACAGGTCACGACAAGTCATGTTGGTATACTCGACACCCTTGGCGTCTTTACCTACGACTTCGGGCAGGAACCATTCGGCTAGATGGTCGCTTCGCAGGCACTTGGCGGGGAACGGGTCGGAAGGAACGGGAACGCCGTTCCTGCCCAGTTCGTACTTGACCATGCCCTTTACGCTATTGCAACCGCCGGAACCAAAGTTGGAACTGACGCCGTTGGCGGGGTCGCCGTTTTGGCCTGCGTTGCCGCCGTCGCCATTCTTGCCGTGCAGCCAGTCGAAGACCGTTACGGGGAATTTCTTGAGGGGGCAGTCACCCAGAACGCCGGGGTACTTGGAATAGACTGCGGGAACGTCGTTCTTGAATCCCTGTACCCAGATGGTGTCGCTGAGGGCGGCCACAGAGTCCAGCGCGATTTCTGTTGCGATGGTGGGTTCCGTGGTCGTCATCCCCTCGGCTCCGACAAAGTGGGTTCCGATGGTCTGCTTGAAATAAACGTTCATGCCGCCGGAGGGCGGAGTCACGCTAGCCTTGAACCACCCGCAGTATTTGTCCATGGCGGTCATGGTGGCTACCGAATCGCCGCCCATGAAAAGAATTGCGTTTGTATTTGTCCAGGGAGCAAAGAAGGCGATGGTCTTCTTGTTGTTCTTGACGGGGTCTTTTGCGGGGGTGGAGGAACTGCTGGTGGGCTGTTTGCTGGAACTGGATGATTCACCGGGCTTTGTCGGGTCCACGGGTTTTGCGGCAGGGGCAAGGCTCCAGGTACCGTCAGCTGCTATAGCCACAGATGTGGTTGTCCCTTCGGGAAACAGTTCTACTCCGGGGATAGAGACCAACATCTTCTTGTTGCACTTGTTGTCGGTATAGAACTGGAAATTACGGTTGTTCAGACTGGTATTGGTGAAGCTGATTCCAGCGGCAGCGGACTTGCAGGATTGGCTTTGGCCTCCCGTCGAGGTGACCACCTTATAGTAGAGATTGCCGGAATAGTCTACAGTTCCGGTATAAGTTGCTGCAAAAACCGCAGTTGCACTAAATAAGACACCAAAGGCGAGGGCGTTTTTCGCGCCCTTAAAAAATTTTCTACACCACATCCAAAGACTCCTTCCAGAAAAACTTGTATATGAAATCCCATTCCCAAAAAAGTTTCACCTGGATCTGCTAGATATATCCAATGTAGAAATACCTTTTTTTATCCAATTAATCAATATGTTTATGCAAATCTTACACGAATATAACACGAAAAATGGGACTTGCCTGAAAGCTGGGTTGAATCGTCCCGAAATATGGGCTGCAAAAAAGGCATTCCCTTGGAGGGAATGCCTTAAAAAGCTGGAAAACAAACCACGTCTTCTGAGTTAGAGTCCCAGGTCAACGGCGTTTACTCGGCCACGGCGAACGCCCCACAGGAAGTCCTGGGTGCGGTCGGTAATGACCTTGCTGTTGACCTTGACGGTAATCTGGATGCGGGCGATGTACACGCCGGTAGATGCCAGGCGGCCGTTGCTTGCTCTCATGTTCCAGGCGAGGAACAGCTTACCATCGTTGCCTAGGCAGTTCTTGGCACCGTTCTGCTTGTAAATATCGTCGTTACAGGTAATGACGTTGGATTCCTCGTTAACGAACTGTCCAAGGCTGGTGTAATAAATGGTCTTGTAACGCAGTTCGGTCTTGTCTGCTACGGCAGAGACAATCTTTTCGATATCGGCTTCGGTACCGCGGGTATAGTTGTTCAGGTTTTCCTTCGTCAGAAGTCCGTTCTTGTAGGCGTCCACAATCTTTTCGTCCAGGCCGTATTTCTTCTTGGCTTGGTCGATGGAAATCTGGCCAGAGCTTACCTGGCTGATAATCTGGTCGATGGTGTAAGTCTTTTGGGCTTCGGCGCTGGTGCTGTCCTTCTTGATAGCTTCCTTGTCCTTGTAAACGGAGGTTGCCTGAACCGCCTTTACGATTTCAGCAATTTCGTTTTCTACCAGCTGGGCCATGTCCAAGTCGCCAAGGAAATGTCCCTGGGTGCCGAATTCCTCGGCTGCAGCTTCTGCGGAAATGTTGTCGCCGGTCAAGAGCTTGGGCACGGTAGGAGTCTCGCTCTTGATGATTTCCTTGGCGTTTTCGAATGCCGGAGAATCAGGGGAGAGGGTCACTACGCCGGGGCTTGTGACGGTTACGCGCTGTTCGCCGGTGATACGAATCCAGGGGTTGTTCTCGTGGGCGAATGCTTCCAGCAGGTCCTTGGCCTCGCCGTTCTGAGAGGGCGGGGTAAAGCGGACGGAGTCGCCTACGGCAGGAACAATGTCGGTGTCAGCACCCTTGGGGAAAATCAGCTTCCATTCATTGGGAGGTGTCACGCCGATGTCGCTGGCCTGCTTCACGATGGAATCCTGAATGCCGTTCTTCCAGCAATGGAAGCGGAACATTTCGGTATTGGCCTGCGTTCCGTCCACGCCTTCGCTGAAGGTCATTTTCAGCTGGGTGTTGCCGTCCTTCATGTATTCCACCTCGGCGGCGATAATCACAGGACCGACGCGGTCGATCAACTCGCCTTCCACGGGGAAGTAGGTCACCTTGCCTTCGTCATCAGTATAGGTGTAGTACACCGTGAGTTTGCCGTGGTAAGGTTTCAGGTCGCCGCCGGTAAAGATGGATGAACCAAAGCCGTCTTCGTCAGTCACGATGGTGGCGGTCATTTCGCCTTCCGCGTAAGTTGCCTTGTAAGGTCTGTTGAAGTTGCTGCCAAAGATAAACTTTGCGGAGTCCAGAACGCTCTGGCCGCCCAGGGGCTTGGTAAAGGAAATCCAGATGCTGTCGGCACGACCGTCTCCGGTGCGGTCGTAAATGTAGGCGGTCTCAATCTGGGGTACGGGAGGTACGGCCATATTGATATTGGTCCAGTTTACGGTCTTGTTTTCTGCACCGGGGCTAGAAATCGTGAGAGTACCGTTGACCACCTCGTCTAGGCCCTTGACGTAGAAACTTGCACGGCCTTGCATCAGAACAACTTCCGTAACAGGATTTCCGACGGAGTCGCAGGCAATCAGCATGGGGGTGGAAGTGGTGATGGTAACCGGGATGCCGTTATACATGGTGGCCCAGTCTTCGGCGTACATGACGTATATGGGATAGGAACGACCGGCCCACATCTTTTCGGACTTGTCCATGTTGATGGGAATGTCGTTGCTGGAAATATCTCGGGTTATTTCGTTACCGAGGGGAGCCCAGTACTGGTCAAAGTACAAGGTGTCCTCGATGTTGTAGCCGATGTTAATGTAGTTGGAGTCCTTCACGTACTGGCCGAAGGCGAGGTTCGGGAGAGCGTGGGGGTCCACGGTAAAGGGAATGTCCTTGTACTCGTCGGGATTGCTCTGGAGGGTGACGCGGATGTAGTAGGTGCCCGGCGGAAGCAGCATGGCGTTGCTCAGGATTTCCCTGTCGATAGTCACGCGGGTGTAGCCTTCGCTAATGGTGATGCCTGCGTAGTAGGCGGAGTCCAGAGTCTTCAGGGCGACGCCGCTCTTTGCAACGCCCTTGCCGAACAGCACAAAGTTGGATGGTCCCAGTGTCGTATCGATGGTTTCGGGGCTTGCGGAGAAGTCGCAGGCCAGCTCGCGTTCGGCAACGATCTGGTAGACGTCCTTCATGATCAAGTTCGGATTATCCTTCACCAAGTCCTTGAAGAACATGCTTGCGTCGGTCTGCAGGTCGATGGATGTACGCATCTTGAAGTTGGATTCCTTCTCGTGGCGTTCCGCATAGAAAATATGGAAGGGGTAGGTTTCGCCGACGGTAAGGCCGAGAGTGTCCAGCTTGACGGAACCGCTGACCTGATGATGCTGTCCGCCGATATCTACCACCAGCCTGTTGTTGATGAACACCCACACATCGTCATCGCCGTAGAATTCAAAGTACTGCCCCTTCACGTATTCGAACTGAGCCTGGATTTTCATGGTAAAGCCATAGTTGTGTGTGCCCAGGTCCGTCTTGATGTTGTCGTAGTAGGGGTTGGGAATGGTCCCTGCGTCATCCAGATACAAGAAATCATCCAACAAGAACAGACCCTTTTCCGGGCTTTCCACGTTACGCTGTCCAAGCCAGAAGCCCTTGTCGTCCATGACCAGTTCCAGGTCTCGGCAGGTGGCGTTGGTATACTTTTTCCCGTTGACAGTCTTTACGACTTCGGGCAGGAACCAGCTGTCCAGGTGGTCGGTAATTTTACACTCGGTGGGGAAGTTTGCTGCCCTTACAGGAACGCCGTTGGGTCCCAGGTCCACTTCCACCATGCCCTTGCGAGCCTTATAAGCATTATCGGCACCCTTGCAACCACCGGAACCGAAGTCTGCGCTAACCCCGTTTGCCGGATCGCCGTTCTTGCCGGCGCCGTCTCCATCGCCATTTTCGCCGTGGAGCCAGTCGAATACCATCACGGGCAGTTTCTTGATGGGGCAGTCACCCAGTTCGTCAGGGAAAACGTTGTAGAATTCCGGGTAGCCGTATTTGGCCATGATCCATACGGTATCGGTCTCTTGCAGAATAGAGTCCAGCTTGATTTCGTGCTCGATGGAAATTTCTTCCTTGGAGAGTCCTTCCGCGCCAATGTAGGTTTCACCGATGGTCTGCTTAAAGTAGGCGTAGGCGTTCTTGGGGATCAGGTTCACGTCGGCTTCGTACCAACCGCAATAGGGAGATTGCATGGGGACCATGTAAATTTCGCTGCCGTTCAGGTACATAATGGCAGAAGTATTCCGCCAAGAGGGCAGTATGCGAATGACCTTCTGACTGGGCGTGGGGATATAAACGTCCGTAGGCATTTCGCTGTAGGTGTTCAAGGTGCCGTCGTCGTTAATCTTGATCCATACCTCGTGAACCGTCTTGGTGGTGTCCTCGTCGGAGTATCCGGGGAACAGTTCGCTGAGCAGGGGCTGGTTCGCCTCTTCCGGATTCAGGAAGGTTTCGCAGTCGCTCTTGTTCTCTGTACACTGAAGGCCAAAACGTAGACGGCGGATTTCCGCCTTGCCGCTAGCCAGACGTTCCTTGGTAAAGTTGATGGTGAACATGCCATCGCTTCCCAAGGACAGAGATTTGTACTTTAGGTTGGATTCGTTGTCGGCGTAGTAAAGGCTGTTATTGTCGTAAATAACGTGGGCCTTGGCTACAAGGTCCTGGGCATTAGCGCCGATTGTAAACAGAGCTAGGAACGCGACCAAGCTCCGGAGCGGGGTAAAGCACCTCATCCGTTCTCTCCTGTTAAACCATTAACACTCCCAAAACACCGACCTATAAGATAGGAATATTTCTTTGAGTGATAATAAGTTAGATTAAAATGGCATTGTTAAATAGTCCAAAATGGACAAGTGTAAATTTTTGTTTAAATAGAACGCCCTTCCAAACCAATATCCAGGGATTATCCTATTTTTACAAATAGACGATTTTTGGCCAAAAAGCCCTGTTTTGTACTTGATATTCTTTTTATGATATGTCAAAAAAAACACCGCTGGTACAGATTTTTTAAACTAAGGAGTTATTCAAATGAATCGTGTCTATCTCGTCGCTGCCAAGGATATGGCCGCTCAAGTGAAAGTTGCTGTTGACGCCGTAGCCGCCGCAGGTCTCAAGACCGCCACCTACAAGCCCTCCGTGAATGGGGCTGCCGCTGTGGAAATGCTCAAGTCCGGCGATAGCGCCGTGCTTATGGAAAAGATCGCCGCCGACTTCCTGAAGCAGGATTTTGACGCTGTGGACGTGGTTGTGGTGGAAGGTGCCCAGGACATGAGCGATGCCGCCGCCTACAAGTACAACGACAAGCTGGCTACTGCTCTCGATGCAAAGATTTTCTGCAGTGACGAAGATGCTGATTTGTACTGCTCCACCCGCATTATGCATTGCCCCAAGTGCATCGCCCGCAATTTGGCCGAAGAACCTGCCGAACGCAAGACCTCCCAGGCCATGTTCCGCGCAGGCCTCCTCCAGAAGGCATCCAAGGCTGTAAAGCGCATTGTGCTCCCCGAAGGTTCTGAGCCTCGCACCGTTCAGGCTGCTGCCCTCGCTGTAGAACGCGGCATTGCAGTTCCCGTGCTCATCGGCAAGAAGGCTGAAATCGAAGCCGTCGCTAAGGAAAAGGGCGTAAAGCTCCCCGCTAACATCGAAATTATCGAACCCAGCGCAGAGCTGGCAGAAAAGTACGTTCCCACTCTGGTGGAACTTCGTAAGTCCAAGGGCATGACCGAGGAACAGGCTCGTGCAGCCCTCGCCGACAATGTAACCCTCGGCACCATGATGCTTAAGATGGGTGAAGTGGACGGTCTCGTTTCTGGCGCCATTCATTCTACCGCAGACACTCTCCGTCCGGCTCTCCAGATTATCAAGTGCGCTCCTGGCGTTAAGTCTGTCAGCTCCGTGTTCTTTATGTGCTTGCCTGGCCAGACCTATGTCTACGGTGACTGCGCTATCAATCTGAACCCCACTGCCGAAGAACTTGCAGGTATCGCCCTCCAGTGTGATGACACTGCCAAGGCATTCGGTCTGCCCAGCCGCGTTGCAATGCTGTCCTACAGCACCATCAATTCCGGCAAGGGCCCCGATGCAGATCTCGTGAAGGAAGCTACTGCAATCGCCAAGGCTGCTCGCCCCGATATGGCTCTGGATGGCCCGCTGCAGTACGACGCCGCTACCACTCCCAGCGTTGGCTCTCTGAAGGCTCCCAACAGCGCAGTGGCTGGCAAGGCAACCGTGTTCGTGTTCCCGGATCTTTCTGCCGGTAACATCGGCTACAAGGCTGTCCAGCGTTCCGCCCAGGGCACCATCGCTATTGGCCCCATGCTCCAGGGCCTCGCCAAGCCGGTGAACGATCTTTCCCGTGGCGCCTTGGTAGAAGACATCGTCTATACCATCGCTCTTACCGCTGTTCAGGCCCAGGCGTAGGAGACCGGCGGCTCAGTACATCGAGAGTAAAACCTACGATGTTCGCCGCCTCTCGCCTTCGAGAACTCGTTGATACGAGTTCCCGACAGCTCACGGAGACGACCCAATCGACTGTCGCAAACAAGAATGTGTGGCGTCGATTGCTACGCGCTTCGACGACCCAATTACCTTAAGACTGTTTAGGGTCGAACGAAAATGTTGTTTTGAGGTTACTAAACGGACGTGAAAAATCTATTTAGTAACCTTTATTTTGTATAAATTAGTCGTTTTATCTGCTTTGACGAGGAAAAAAACGTTTTTGGGGTTACTAAAATGATTAAAAAGTAAACTGTAGTAACCTGTGCCCCTTGTAAAATGGCACATGAGTATGGATTACATTTTGGATAAACTAAAATTTGGGTTACTAAATCCTGTCAAAGTGTTTGTTTAGTAACCTTTTTCGTCAAAAATTGCGTTTTGATACTAGTCCTGGATACAGCGGACTGAGTTGAAGTCGAATTTACCGCCTTCGCCAAGTTCGGCGTCCCCGAAGAGATGGTCTGAAATGATGAGAGTTGTCTTTTTTTCGCTGTACTCTGGAGTCATCACCCACATGACGGCGCGATCGTTATATTCCAGGAAGGTGGAGCCATCGATTTCCATGCCGCCGAAGTCGTGGATAGAACCAGACGGATAGGCGGTGAATCCATAGTCATCTTCATGGGTGTACTCGTCCCATCCTTCTGCGGACTTGAGAGTAAGTCTTGCTCTAAGAGCGAAGTCATCTACAAGATCCAGCAGCGGTTGCCACTCTTCGGCTGATGGCAGGTGCCAGCCGCTGGGGCAAACTTTTTCCGCATCGCTATAGGTGTAGAGCTGGCCGTACCTGTGGGGATTCTTTTCCTCGCCGGTGAGAGTTCTACTGGAATCTGTTTTATAATTCAGGTTTTCGCCCATCCATACCTGGTTCCCGATGACGATGGTTCTGTATGTTTGACCATCGCGGGAGTCCTTCATGGTCCCCTCGGTTTCCTTGATGCAACGAACCGGCAAACGGTAACTCTTGGAGGGAAGAGCGTACATATCGCTGAACAGGAAGGTTGGTGAACTGTTGGTCTTGTTCATCTCTACAGCGGCGGCGTGATTTTCATCCAGTTCTTCGCCGACCCAGAAATAAACGGAGTAATTCAATCCACTCCAACCCTCTTCACCGAGGGTGTCTGTGCCTACGGTGTCAATGCCGGTAAAATGAGCGCCGAAGCCGTAAAGTCCAGCACCGTCCAGGCCTTTAGACGAAGTGAGGAAACCTGTGTATTCGTAATACCCGGCGCGCCAAGTTTCCTTGTCGATTAACTTCCAGTCCTTGCGGGTCGGCAAGCGCCAGCCTTCGGGGCAAGATTTCATCGCGCTTTCCCAGGTGTAGAATCGGCCGTAGTCTTCGCAGTTTTCGGGATTCCAGTAAATGCAGGTGCTTTCGCCGTCGTCGTAGTTCAGGTTTTCTGCCATCCACGACTGGGTGAATATATGGGCTACTTTGTAAGTGCGACCGTCGCGGGAATCCACAAAGTGGTCGGGATCTACCGGTTCCTTGGCCTTGGAACTGGAGGAAACGCTTTCATCCAGAGAATTAACAGTGCTGGAGCTGGAACTCTTAAGGGAATCTGCAGCGCTGGACAATTCATCGTCATGTATATCGGAACTGGAGACCGCTGTGTCGGAGTTGCCGTTGTCCGAAACCGGTGCGGAACTTGAGTTGTCGTCTCCGCAGGCTACGAGAAATAGAGTCGATGCAAGGAAAATAAGCCATCTGTTCATGAGAACGTCCTAACCTTAGTTATTTGATATTG
Organism: Fibrobacter sp.; assembly: GCA_045600425.1. Classification (GTDB taxonomy): domain Bacteria; phylum Fibrobacterota; class Fibrobacteria; order Fibrobacterales; family Fibrobacteraceae; genus Fibrobacter. Next base: position 43,055 of record JAZRXW010000079.1, on the reverse strand, counting down.
CTCAATATATATTTTTTTTCAATGTCAAGATTTCGATTTGTAAATCGTTCAACTTTGACATTGATGCCGCTCCTACTTCTTTCTCTTGGGGGAGATGGCGATGAATGCCAGCACGCTGATTAAAAGCAGGAATGGATAGAACATGTAGGGAATGATGTCGAAGGCGCTGACATTGACCTGCTGGGCGACTGTGCCGGCTGCGGCTTGGGCTGTGGCGGACTGCGCGGTTACCGTGGCGATGGCGGAGAGGGCCACCAGCATCTGGGCACCATAGGGAAGCAGGCCCTGAACGATACATCCGAAAATGTCAAGGAGGGAGGCGGTTTTTTGCGGGGAGATTCTGTATTCGTCGCTCATCTGCTTGGCGATGGGAGCTGCCATGACGATGGCCACAGTGTTGTTTGCGGTAGCTACATCCATGGCGCTGACCAGAAGGCCTACGCCCAGCTGGCCGCTCTTGTGACCCTTAAATACCTTGTGGATGAAATCAAGAAGCGCTGCGAAACCGCCATGAATGCGGATGAGGCCGCAAAGGGCGCTCACAAGAACTGCTACCATGATAGTTTCGTACATGCCCGAAATTCCATTGCCGATGTGGGAGAGGAGCCCGACAAAATCCAGATTGCCGCTCCCCACCATAATGACGGCTGCCGCTACGATACCCACCAGCAAAACGGCAAATACATTGATGCCTACCAGAGCCAGTGCCAGAACAAGAACGTAAGGCACCAGCTGTATCAGGCTGTACTCCGGAATGGTTACCGCCTTCGCTTCGGTCCCGAAGGAGATTGCGGCGATAATAGCAAGAGCTGCGATTGCTGCAGGCAATGCAATCCAGAAGTTGACTTTGAATTTGTCCTTCATCTTGCAGCCCTGTGTGGAAGTTGCCGCAATGGTGGTATCTGAAATGAAACTCAGGTTGTCGCCAAACATGGCGCCGCCAATGACGGAGGCAACACAGAAGGGAATGCCAAAGCCTGTGGCGCCTGCAACTTCAATAGCGATGGGAGAGACCACCGCGATGGTTCCTACGGAAGTTCCCATGGCAGTAGAGACAAATGCGGAAACCGCAAACAGCACCACTACAGCAAACTGCTCCGGAATGAAATCCAACAGCAAGTAGGCCGCAGCCGATGCGCTTGAGCGCCCCAGAATGCCCGCAAAAATGCCCGCGCATAAAAATACCAGAATCATGAGGAATATGTTCTTGTCGCCAAGGGCGCCTGCCATCACGTTCATCTTCTTGTCAAAATTCAGCTTGCGGTTCTGCATGCAGGCCGCGAAAATGGCAATGAGGAACGCCGCCACGATGGGAATGTTGTAGAATCCCATGGGCACCTTCAAGACGTATTCGAAGGTGATGCCAAGTCCAAGATAAAGCACCAGGAAGATGGCGATAGGCAAAAGGGCTTTGGGGTTGCCCTTGATGTTTTCAAGATGGTCGAGGGAAATACTTTCGTTTTGCATGGGACGTAATCTTTTTTATATCAATAAATGCTTTGGTATATGTATTAGAAAATCTTGGTTAGTTTGCCAGCGTAGTATAGGGGCAAATTTAGTAGTTCAAAATCTTTTTGCCCAAGAGACGTTTTTGTTTTCTCTAGTTTTCTTTCTCCGTCGTAAAGCCGTATGGCAAAATTGCAGGAGCTATTGTCCAAAAAAGAATGTAGAGAACGCAGAGATCCAGATGCTCCGCTTTTAACCTCTATAGGAATAACGTTTGTTCCCCGATGAAGCAAAAAATCTACTTCCGCGTTTGATTGTTTTTTTTCTTTAACCCAAAATTTGGGCTTTTGCAAAGTAAGATACTGAGCGGCAAGAATCTCCTGACCGACAATATGCTCTGCAATCATTCCTCTATACGAATTGCTTATTTTGTCTGCTGTAAAAAAAGCCGATGTCATTCCTAGGGCGTAGTTTAGCAATCCCGTGTCAAGAAACTGTAATCGCGGGTGGAGTTTGAAGTTTTCTACAAGAGGCACTTCGGTATTGCTGACAGGGTACCTTAAATAACATAGCATAGCCCGTTCTAGTTTGTGCAGAGCCTCGCCAGCCTCTCTAGACTTGTAGTTTGTGTTTCCGAACTTTTCAAATTTGATTCTGTTGCCGACTTCGGCAGGGGCGGTTTCTATGATCCGTCTGATGACGTTTGCCTCATTTTCGTTTTTAGCGTACTTAGTGGCGTCATCTTTGTAAGAAGTCAACAAGGATTCAAAAACAGGAACAAGAGATGAAAGGTCATTGGTTTGAACGTAACGAGCCACGGCTTCGGGCATGCCTCCTACAAACATGTAGAGCTTGAATAGATTTCTCAGTTTGTTATGGGCGAGAGGCGAAATCTCGTTAGCTTGATAGAAATTTAGTGCAACTTTTTCTCCTGTGGCATCCAAAAATTCTTCAAAACTCAGAGGAAAGAGATAACGGAATTCAATTCGCCCTACAGGAAAGCTTATTTTATGGCGATCCATCATCACGTCGAGAAGAGATCCGGCGCCTATGACATACAAGTTCGGAACATCTTCAAAAAAATAGCGCAGTTGTTGGACTGCTTTAGGCGAGTTCTGGATTTCATCAATGAATAGAAGTGTGTCGTCATCAAATAGGGTATTCTTTTCTAGGCAGATGTATTGAATCAAATCTGTGGCTTTCAATGAATTTTCGAAGATGTCGGCATCCTCTTTTTTTTCAAGGTTTAGGTAGATGAAATTGGAGAATTCTTGACCAAACTGCTTTACCAGGGTCGTTTTTCCTGTTTGTCTTGCACCACGCAAGATTAAGGGCTTCCTGTTATCTGAAGATTTCCAGGTCCTGAGATCGTCCAAGAGAAATCGCTTGAAATTAGTCATTTACTACTACCTTTTGCACAAAGTCAATGTAAATTTAAGCGAATTTTGACATAAAGTCAAGGATGTTTTGTGGGTTTAATGTTTCGGACTGCAGCGTTTATTTTTAATGCTCTTTTTGTAGAACATTTACTTATATTTCTTGCCACATAGCTTTTGAAGGCTCCCAACGCTTGATGGTGGGTGAATTCTAGAGCGTCCGTTTGATTGAGTTATTTGCTCTACTCTCTGTTCCGAAATCGCCAAATTTCACTGTTTACGAGAATAGGGTAAACTGCTCACGTCCCGATTGGGGCGTGGGTCGTTTGCGCATACTAGTAAACAAGGCTTTGGCGAGCCTCGGAATATGGTATGTGAAAAAAGCGACTCCACGCCTTTTTGCATTCCACAACTTTTTGCTAGCGCACTGTAACTCAAATTCATTTGGAAGAATTTGACGTAGGAATGTAATGCTTATTAATGGGAGACAAACCATGACGACTGCAAACAGTGCTGAAAAAGAAGAGTATATCAATAAATTGACTAGCCAGATTTCGGCGATTGGCCAAATTTTGGAAATGGATGGCGGGTCGGTTATTAGTCCTGAAATTTTTTCGGAACTTCAAAATGTAAAAAAGGAAGCGGAAACGGTTCGACGTAAGCTTGTGAAGAATGAATTTGAAGTTGCCATAGTTGGTCTTGAAAAAGCGGGCAAGTCCACCTTTGGCAATGCTTTTATGGAAAACAAGTTGCTTCCGTCAAAGGAGGCTCGCTGCACATTTACTTCTACTAAAATTGATTATACCGAAAATGATAGTGCAACAGTATCGTTTTATGATGTAAACACTTTCAATAATGATTTTCGGGATAAGTTGGGCAAATTAAAGTTCCCAGATTACTCACGCTATTCTTTTGATAATTTAAGCGAAAGCGTTTATCTCAGAGTTTATGAGGAAAAAGTTGACTCCACAATTAAAAAGGCTTATGGAGATTCAATTCATCAAGATGTTCTTGCTATAATACAAAATGCAACGAGTATCAGGGGGATGCTTGGGCAGCCTAGCAAGACTTTTGATGCTTCTGAAGTTGATTCTGGAGTTCTGGAACACTACATTACGGATGAAGACAAGGCTCGCGCTGTTAGTGAGGTGGTAATTCATTCCAGCAAGCTAAAAAGTATGCAGAATGCCATTATCTATGATGTTCCGGGGTTCAATTCTCCTACAGATTTGCATAAAGCTCAAACAAAACATCGTATGAGTGAGGCTGATGCAATAATAGTTGTTGCTAGTGGTGCTGAGCCAAGCATTACTGGCGAAACATTGTCTATTTTAAAAGAATCTGACCCTGATGGTAATCCGTTAAGTGACAAGTTGTTTGTTTATGCAAATAAAATTGATCGAGCAAGAGATATTGCTGAAAATATAAAGACGACGTATAGGGAATGGACTTCAAGGGGATTTGTTTCAAACGCAAAGTGCGAGGAACGAATTGTTTTTGGTTCCGCCTTGGCTCACTTGCAGTCCATGGGGCTTGACATTGAACAGGATGACCAGGCTCTAAGAAATTTCAACGACAAGAAGGACAAACTCCCGCATGGGGATGGTGTTGATCATATTCGAAAAGCTCTTGAACGTTATAATGAAAATGAACGCTTTGAGGTTCTAAAGCGCCGCATCAATAGGCTTAAAACCAAAATCCTGGATATTTTTGGAAATGTCAAAACCGAATTGAGTGATGAAGGTTTTGAAAAGGCTAATGATCAACGTCTTGCCGATGGTGTTGGCTATGTTACAGAAACCCGCAAAGATCTTGTTGATGCTCTAAAGGAATTACGAGAAAAAATTATTGACGAAATTAATGAAACTAAACCTTTGTCGACCAAAATTACTGAATACATTCAAGAAAATGTTACTGTAGAAAATTATGAGATTAGCGACGAGGAGTTTGCTAAAATTAAGCGTGATTCTAAGTTTGACAACACTGTTTCTCAGACATTAGATATTGAATTTGCCGCACGCAAGCGTCGCTTTGAAAGTATGTATAATGATTTTTCTAAGAACATCATACATATTGCGGATGGACATCACAAAGAATATGCTTCAAAAATATTAACATTATTTTTAGATAATATGGATGTTCATGCGGATTCTCCGTTTAGGGAGCCTATTGAAGAAAATGTGAAAAAGGTTCTCATGAATTTTAGACATGAAATGTTGGGAGATGCTTCGGCAGATTCTTCAGGTGTCTATTACCAGAGCTTGATTGAAAGATTTTCAAGAGATATTTATCAGGTTCTGATTATGTGTCCGTATAATTCAGAACGTCTGCGTACTTTTTATGAGGCTATAGATAACTTCTTTAGCATATCGGTATTTTATAGAAAGCCTGGGCAAAATGACAAGGCCTATGTGAATATTCCTCCAAAGGATCAGCCTTTATGCAGAATGCTTTTGTTCCATAATTGCGATGGCAAAAACAATATGCTACAGGGTGTCACGACTGCGGTTCAACAAGCTTCGGGCTTGAAAAATGTTGCAGGAGTTAAAGAACTTTTGGAACGCGCGTTCTTTGCTGTTGGTGGAAATAAGGCGCTAATAGTGAGTGCTGTTGCCGATGCAATTTCAAAGGTGGGAAACTACCTCTCTAGCGATTCCGATAGAATGGAAGTCGTAAAAAAGGCCTTGGATGGTGTTGTTAAGCGCAATGAATCCTACAGCGTGGCCGATGAAAATTCCTTTACGGGGTATTACAAGGATTTCCATGCGAAAATTTATGGCAATAAACTTTATGGTCTTGCAGATGTTCGTGAAGAATTCAATAAGGATGTTGAAATTCTTCAAGATGTGTTGCTGAATGCTTTTGTGAGAGCCATTAGAATGGAAAAGCCCTTTATTGCACGTGAGGCAAAATCTATTGATGATATTATTGCCTATGTAGAAGGTAAGGAGTTTGGTCGATTTTTAAGTGCAAATTACTCAAGCATAAAGTATGAAGAAACTCAAGAATATAAACGAAAAGAACGCCAGCGTATGCAGGATGTGCAAATTATGGCTGCTATTGATAGCATTCTTGCGACCTTGAATTAGAATTGTACCAAAAATCTTGCGTAAAGATTTTACGCAAGATTTTCTTGTACTTTAAGGGAATTAACATGAATTTGGTGAAAAGAATTATGAAGGTGTCAGAAGAAAAACTGCAGAAGATGCTAAGAGCTATTGCACATGCGATGTATGAATTTGCAGATAGCCTTGGTGAAGAGAAGACTGAAGAAAGTATTGAACAATTAAAATCTCATCTGGAACAAGAACGAAAGAAAGTCGCAGAACTTGAAATTAAAAATGCAGACTATAAACTCCGAAATGAAGAATTTCAAGAATTAAAAAAACGTAACGCTGAAATGGAAGAACGGTTGCTTGAACAATCAGTCCTTGAAGAACAGTTCCGTGAAATTGTTAAGACTATGAAAGTCGTTGAAGAATTGCCAGATAAAGTAAAAATGGAACTGAAAAATTTACTGGGTGAGGCTACTCCAGAAGATATTGTTGGTTGCGGCCTTCGATTGAGTAATTTACAAAATTTCTGGGAGGTAGCCCGCATGCATGCTGTTAACGGAGAACTGGAAATTGCTAGAAAACTTGGTAAAATTTTTTCCTACATGATTAGCATTTTTCCGAAGACAAACGCTAACGCTCAAAAGGTTGAAGTTTCTGTAGGAGACCAGTTCGATGACAAAATGCACCTTCATTGTGAAGGAAAGTCTAGAGTCATGGTTCAGGAAGTACTTGTTGATGGACTTATGCTGAACGGCGATGTTAAATTGCAAGCTATCGTGAGGTAGTTTGTATGGCTGGGTCGATGCAAAGTCTATTTAAAGTTCTGGAATTGCTATTAAAAGAAAATTTTTTATTGCTAAAAAGTATTGACGGAAAAGTTGATTTAATTTATTGTAAGTCTATTCGGCGATTCGTTTTGAGCCCCGAAAATATAACTCAAACTGTGTATGAGTATTGTCATTATTCTTGTCCAAGTAATTCCGCTCTGGCAACTGTAAACTGGATTTATCTACCTTCTACTCTTTTAGAAAAATCAAAATTTCCATTTTTGGAAATGACTTATTTTTTAGATTATTATGGCCTTTCTGCTAAGACAAAGGTTTTTGGACAGACAAACCGTTTTTGGGGGTCTTCCGGAGAGATGTTTAAAAGAGAAGGAAAATCGAATAGCTGTATCAAGACAAGTGCATTTTTATTTTCTTCATATGCTTTGGGATGGCCTTGCTTTCAGCTAGATGAAAATTTAAACTCCTTTGTGGCTTGGTTACGAGTTTTTCAAAAGTATCAGATAAGACCATCAGTCTTGTGTGATGATTTCCTTACTAGAAATTTTGCTGAACATAAGGGACTTGCCCTATGGGAAATGACACAAGCATCGAAAGCTTTTGATGAAGTGATGAAGCTTAGAGATATCAACGATGATTTTTTAAAACGAAAATTGTTAGGTGAATCTTTACAACAAAATCTTAAAGATAAAACAGAAAGAGGTGAAAAAATGGCTCCTACTTATAAAGATGATTTTACTAAAAATCTTTTAGAATGTGATAAGATTCGTGCTGATATAGAACCTTATGATTCAAAAATATTGACGGATCCCAATCGAGGTCATTGGGAATTGTTCAGTTCTTCCAAGAAAAAAAATAGTGAGTATATTGGCCGTAATCCTATACTTGACGTAAAGGAAAACGGTGTTGTTGGTATTGATTTTGGTACCAAGAGTACGGTTGTTGTTTATCAGAATGAAGACGACTGTATTCATCCGATGCGCGTTGGTACGGGAGAGTTGAAAAAGGAAATTTCCAAGAAAGATTTTGAAAATCCAACAATTATAGAGCTAGCATCATTCAAACAGTTTTGGGATGAATATCAAGATGGATATCGGCCAAAGACCAAATGGGATGACGTAAAGGTATCTCATCAGGCTGATCTTGATTTTTTTAATGATACGTCTAAAGATAATTATTCGGCATATTTTTCCGATTTGAAAAAATGGGCTGGAGCTCCAGTAAAAAATTCTGTTTACAACCTTCGGGATAAGAAGAAAGATGTAATCGCTTTGGAACCTTATTCTGAATTGAAAGAAAATGATTTTGATCCTATTGAAGTCTACGCCTATTATTTAGGATTGTACATCAATAATATGCGTAATGGAATTTATTTGGAATATTACTTATCGTTCCCTGTTTCGTATGAACGATCTGTTCAAAAAAAGATTACAGAAAGTTTTGAACGAGGTTTAAAGAAGTCGCTTCCTCGAGAAGTTGCTGAAAATAGCGGTATTATGGAAAGATTTTGTGTCCATGGTGATGTAAATGAACCTGCTGCGTATGCTGTGTGTGCATTGCATGAATATGGCTTTACTCCGGAAAAAGGAAAAAAGATTAACTACGGAATTTTTGATTTTGGTGGCGGCACTACTGACTTTGATTTTGGTGAATGGAGTGTCTCTGAAAAGCGCAAATATGATTTTAAGATTACTCATTTTGGTGCGCAAGGGGATAAATATTTAGGTGGTGAGAATCTTCTTGAATTATTAGCGTATAATGTATTCAAGAATAATAAAGATGCCCTTTTGAAGGAGGACATTTCATTTGTACAACCTCAAGGATGTAAGGTTTTTCCTGGTTCAGAAATGTTGATTTCGACATCCAGCGAAGCTCATTACAATATGAAAAATCTTATGAATGTGCTTCGTCGCTTTTGGGAAAATACGGAAAGCGATGATGAAAAACAGGAGTTTGATGAGTCTGGTTGCCTAAAGGTTAATTTATTGAAAACAGATGGTGGCATGGTGTCCTCATTTTCTCTTGAAGCAAATCGAGAAGATATTATGAATACCATTCGTTCATGCATTGAATCTGGCGTCGTTCAGTTCTTTAACGCTTTTGATTCAGCCTTTCTTAACAACGGTGATGCGGAAACGGAAATTCATCGCGTTTATATTCTGTTGGCGGGAAATTCTTGTAAATCACCAATAGTAAAAGAGCTGTTTGAAAAACATATCTTAGAATATGAAACGTCTGCACAAAAGAAGAATCTATTTAAACTTTTGCCGCCCATTGGTTCCGATGCGTTTATGGAAGCTCGAGATTCTTTAAAAACAGAAGTCTCAATTACTGATTTGAGTCAGGAGCGTTCTTCTGAAGAAATTCCTACCGGAAAAACAGGTGTCGCTTATGGTTTGATTATGTCTCGTAAGGGTGGGCGCATTGATGTTGAAAATAAAAATGTGGTTGGTGATGATATTCCCTTTAAGTACTACTTGGGTTATCAGTCTAGAGGATGCTTCCAACTTATTGAAGATGGTGAACAGCCGATGAAGTTGGCTGGTAGGATTGATATTGGGACTTGGTATGAATTTATGGAGGTGGAAGAAGGCGAATGTGTGACGGAAATTTATTTTTCTGACATTCCTGAAGCTGTAACGAATAAGATGTCTGTTTCTAAGGCTCAAAAGTGTCGTTGTCGTTATGATGAAGCTACAGAAGACGGTTTTTTGTATGTAAAAGCTAATGACCCGCATACAATAGAATACGCCATTGCCGCGTCAAAGAAGCAACTAGAAAAGACGAAAAAATATACTATTTCTTTGGATGGGTAATATGAATAGTTCTTATGTATTTGTATTCGATAAATTTGATGGTAGCAATAAATTTGCCGTTGTTCAATTTGTACAGGACCAGCCTTCGATAATTTATGAAAATGGTGAAATATGGCGGGATGCTCTTGATATTCTTATTGATTCAAATATGTTCTGGAAATCGTTTAAGGATTTCAATATGATAGAAATACCTGTTGATGTTGCCTTTGTGTCGGTGTCTGATGAACAAATTTTGAATTCCTTAGATTTAGCAGGCTTGACTTGTTCTGTAAATGAAGAAAGTGTGTGTAAGGCGTTAGCTAAACTTAACTTGGATTGTTCGAAATACAGAGTTCGTAGACCATCTGATGTTGCAAGTGTTACTTCCAAGACTAATGTTGTTTCAACCGTGCAAGAAAATGAAATTTTCGCTGAAAAAAAGGACCGAACAGGTTTGACTCACGATTTTTTTATTGAAAAACATAAGATATATGAGGATAACAGAATCTTTAAAAAGTCTAAGTGATTCTTTGGAATTCAAAACCCTGTCCTTGCGGTTCATTGACAAAATGTCAAAAGAATTGTCCGCAAGCATTGGTTTCGAGAAGTTGGTGTGAGATATATTTAGGGTACGTTGTTATGGGTACCTATATGAAAAAACTGCTGATTTCCTTGGCAGCTGCCGCTACTTTGTCCAGTGCAGCTCCCGATCCGAATTTCCATATCTACATTGCCTTTGGCCAGTCCAATATGGCGGGTGCTGCAGGCGCTGCAGAGCCTGAAACAAAGCCTTATCCGCGGTTTAAACTTTTGCCTTCTATGGATTGCCCTGCAAAGGGCCGCACCATGGGTGTCTGGACCGATGCAACTTCCCAGTTGGCAAACTGCGATAATCCTCCCAGTATTTCTGTTGCAGATTATTTTGGCCGCACCTTGGTGGATTCCTTGCCCGACGTAACCGTTGGCATTATTTCTGTTGCTGTGGGTGGTACTGCGCTTAAGTTGTTCGATAAGGACAATTGGCAGGCTTATCTCGAAGATCCTGATCGTCAAAAGGAAAACTGGATTATTAACTGGGCCAAGGCTTACGATAGCAATCTGTACAAGCGAATTATCGACCTTGCAAAGATTGCCCAGAAGGATGGTGTCATCAAGGGTATCATTGTTCACCAGGGTGAATCGGACTGGAACAATAACCATTGGGCCGAAGACCTCAAGAAAATTCGCGACGACATGCTGACCGATCTTGGACTCAGTTCCGATACCGTGCCGCTGCTGGCTGGCGAAATGCGTGAAGATGGTTGCTGTAGGGGCTTTAGCACAAGCCAGGTGCAGCGTATTACCAAGGTGATGGACAACGCCTGGCCAGTTTCTTCTACTGGACTTGGGAGCGCTGGCGATAGCTATCATTTTAACCGCGCCGGTTACATTGAATTTGGCAAGCGCTACGCTAAGGTGATGCTGGAACATATGAACCGAGCTCCTGTCGAGCCAGTGCCTCAGCAGCCGTTTAACGGTGTGGCGGCGACTATTCCCGGAAAGATTGAAGCTGAAGATTTTGACATTCCAGGCGTAGGTTCCGGTAACGATTCCTACAAGGATAACGATTCTGAAAATCACGGCGACAGTGATTACCGCAAGGACACTGGTGTTGACCTTTACAAGAAGGGCGACAATATTGTGGTGGGCTACAACCAGGAAGGTGAATGGTTGGAATATACGGTGAAGGTTGAAAAAACTGAAACCTACGATATTTTTGCTTCCGTAGCTTCCGCCAACAATACTTCCAGTTTCAAACTTTCCATGGACGGCAAGGACATTACGGAATCCATTGCGGTTCCCAAGAACGAGGGCGAAGACAACTACGATGACTTCAACAGGGTTACTGCGGCCAGTGGCGTGAACCTCACCGAAGGTGAACATATCCTGCGATTCACGGTAATGGGAAGTTGGATGGATATCGATCACATTACATTCACCGTACCCGATGACCCCATTGACCCCATCACTCCTCCCGATTCCAGTGACGGAATTATCCGTAGCTATGCAATGAATGTTGCCGCTCCCAGGAATTACCAAGTCTTTGATTTGATGGGCAAGGTCCTGGGAAGTGTCCGCGTGGATGGCTCCGCTTTTGAAACGAGCCTGAAGACTGCTGGATACAACAAGGGCGTTTACCTGCTGCGATCTGCAAAGCATGGCGTTCAGGTGGTTCGCTTGAAAAAGTGACGCTTCGCAATGTTGTTCTTGATACGTTTTAGCGTCATTGCGAGGTGCGTAGCAACGGTTGTCATCCTGAGCGTAGCGTAAGCGAAGTCGAAGGATCCAGTCTTTAGTTTTATTATATTGATGTACGATGGTTCGACTTCGTACATCTTTTTTAATTATTTGCGGTTTGTTCCTGCATATACATGCCCAGGATGTTTTGAAGGATTCTCGGGATAATCAGGAGTACAAAACCGTAAGGATTGGAAACGCAGTCTGGATGGCGGAGAACTTGAGTTTCGCCGCGGATGAAAGTTTCTGCTACACCCGCTTTGGTTATGACTGCAGGAAGTACGGCAGGTTTTATACTTGGGACGTGGCCAAGGATGTTTGCCCCGCTGGCTGGCATCTGCCTACGGCCGCAGAATTTGACCAGCTGTTCGCGGACGTAGGCGGTCGGGACTCCGCAGCCGTCAAGCTGAAATCCGCAGAAGGCTGGAGCCATTACGGCAACGGTTCCGATGAGTATGGCTTCAACGGGACTCCCTCAGGATTTCGCGATTACCGCGGTCGCTTTGACCGTCAGACTTTGTATGCGTACCTCTGGAGCGCTACGGAAGATGGCGCAAGTTCGTCGGACGCTTCGCAGGCCGGTGCTGTCGCGCAGGGCGAGAACGTCGCGCCGGGTGGTGTTGCAAAAACCGTGCAGGCTCCTAGCAAAAAGGCGGTAGGCATTCACATGATGGCTGGCCGCAAGGATGTTTCCGTCTACCCTTACGCAAAAAACTTCGGACTTTCTGTCCGCTGTGTGAAGGACGCTGAGTAAGATGAGAAAAATTTTATATGCCATTTTGTTTGCCTCGACTGTCCTGTGGGCAGCAGACGAACAGCCCCATAGCGTTAGCGTGGGTTATGGTATTTTTAATTTCTATGCGATGAACTCTGCTGCTGCAAATGGCATTGCGAAATCCTTTGGAGCTGAAGACGATCACGAAAAAGCAGGTAAGCTGTCATCCAGTTCCTTCAACGTTGCCTATGGATATGACCTGTTCTCTTTGCTTGAGGTTGGTGGAATTCTTACCTACTCCTACATTGCAGAGGGCCATGACATGCATACTATTTCTGTAATGCCCAAGACAAAGTTCAATTGGATCAACAGGTCATTTTTCCGCTTCTACTCCCAGCTAGCCTTTGGTGCCATGTTTGTGATGGGAACGGATCAAAAGAAATCTTCGTCTACTCACGTCGATAACGGCGTCTGGCCCATGTTCCAGCTGTCTATGCTGGGATTTGAATTCGGTGACGACATCTCCTTCTTCGGGGAACTAGGTGTGGGACAAGCCGGCATGCTTGGCGCCGGTGTGAAGTTTAGGTTGTAGAAAATCTTAAACCGTTCTGCCGCCCCACTCCTGCGAGTGGGCTTTTTCATGTTCTATAGTCTTGTCGAAATCGGCAAGAGGTTCGCAGTCTTTTTCAATGGCGAGCTGGGTGGCGTGAAGGCGGTTGAGACAATCCATTTTTTCGCGGTCACCGATTTTGGCATGTTCAATGGCGCCTTGCAAGACTCGGATGGATTCATCATAGACATAGGTTGTTACGGGGAAGGGATGGCCATCTTTTCCGCCGTGGGCGAAGGAATAGCGGGCGGGATCTCTAAAGCGGGAAGGCGTTCCGTTAATCACTTCGCTTACAAGTGTCAATGACTGCAACGTGCGGGGGCCAAGTCCTGGCGTAAGCAAGAGGCTTTCAAAATCCTTGGGGTCTGATTCGTAGGCGGTTGCGAGAACGCCCCCAAGGCGCTTCAGGTCCACATCTTCTGCGCGGACTTCGTGACGGCTGGGCATAATGCAGTCGCGGGATGAATTTGCGACGATAGGGTCGCGGGAGCCGATTCGTACGGGAGTGCCGTCGGGCCCGATAATCATGCTGCCGGAATCGCGAGCGGAACCAACCAGCGAACTGCTTGAGAAATCCTGCGTAGTTTCCGGCGGGGCGAACAAATCCATTTGGGGCGAAACAATGACCGAAGAATTGGGAGCTACAATCTGCTGGATTTCACGCATCATCCTGTCGGGATTTTCGTGAGTCAACTCCAGAATGGAACTGCGGGTCACGCCTGCTTCCTGATGAGTCAAATTCAGAATCTGCCCGCGGTTTTCGCCTACCACGCCGGCGTGGGGCTCTTCCACGAAAGACCGCAAGTTCGAAGAACACCAGTGGTAACGTCGGGCGGCTTTGGCGCCTGTATTCATGCCCTGCTGAACTACCGCCCAGTCCCCTTCGTCGGTCACAATAAAGTTATGCTGGTAAAGCTGGAATCCGTCTTGAACAGCCGTGTTATCTACCTTGGCGCAAAGGCAACTGGTGCGCTTCAGGTAATACCCGTCCACGCCAGTCTTGTCTGCAATTTGCAGCAATTCGTTTGGCGTCTCCCGGGAGAATTTTCCGCGACCGCCGCACACATAAATCCCAAGGTCCCTGGCAATTGGGTTCAGCCCACGCTTCAGGGCGTACATCACGCTGGTGGTAATTCCCGAGGAATGCCAGTCCATGCCCATGACCGCGCCGAAGGACTGAAACCACAGCGGGTCGCTCAAACGCACCAAGAATTCCTTCTTGCCGTAATTCTCCACGATGGATTCGGCAATGAGCCTGCCCAGATCCCGCATGCGGTCAGCAAGCCAGCGGGGAACAGTCCCCGTATGCAAAGGCAAGTCCGCTACACCAGTACGCTTAGGCATGATTAGTTGTTGAAGTTTGGGTTGTGCGCAGCTAAAGTTTCTTAAGCTTTATAAGAGGCAATCTTTTCACGAAGTTCCAAGAAGTTGTCAAAGTCGCTTTTCAAATTTGCAAGTTCCTTTTGCTTGAAGAGTTTGTATTCGCGTTCCGCTTTTTCCATGGCGTCTTCGTGAGAAATTTTGCCATTGCCTTCGAGTAACTTTCTCTGGCTCATGACAATCTGGTTGTCGAGAGCGTCTATCCAGTCCTGCATGCGCATTTGCTTTTCGTCTAGAGCCTGCAATTCTGCAAAATCCAGGAACTGAGAAACCATCAGGTTCAAACGCTGTAATTCTTTTTCAGACAAATAATTCTTGGCAATTTTTACATCTTCTTCAGTAACGTAATTTCCCTTGAAGTTAGTCATGCCGACAAACGGTTTTTCACTATCCACACGTTCGTAAATCAGTTCTGCGGCTGTGTGCTCGTGAACGGCATAGTGCAATTTGTTCTGCACGGTTGCAAAAAAGTCCAGCGTTATCTTTTTACGGGGATCGTAATCTACGGCGGTGGCGTAAATGTCTGTCACCTGTTGATAAAAATTTCGTTCGGAGGAACGGATGTCGCGAATGCGCTGTAGCAGTTCCTTGAAATAGCGGTTGCGACCATTTTTCAATCGTTCGTCATCCAGCGCAAAACCCTTTTGAATAAATTCGTGCAGACGCGTTGTGGCCCATGTCCTGAATCGAGTCGCCACTGGAGATTGCACGCGGTAACCGATGGCAATGATAATGTCGAGATTGTAATGGTCCAGTTCTCGGCGGACCTCTCTTGACCCTTCTTTTTGAACTATAAAGAATTTCTTTATAGTTGCCTCTTTCGGCAACTCGCCGTCTTTGTAGATATTATCTATGTGCTGCCCGATATTCTGACGGGTAGTATCGTAGAGCTCCGCAAGCTGGACCTGAGTCACCCAGACATCTTCATCAGCAAAACGGACAGATACATTTGTTTTTCCGTTTTTATCTTTGTACAGCAATATGGAATTGTCTTCAGGACGGACTTTTTTCATATATACAAATGTACACTAAAACATGTGCCGTGTCAATCCGAAACGTACTTTTGGTCAGGGCTAACATAAAAGGTTCATTTCGTAAACCCATTGGAAACTGCATTTCTGCTGTAAAATCGCCAAAATAGTACAGCCCGAATTCTATTTGCTAATGCATAATCTGAGCGGAATCTGAAGGATGCAAAAAAGGCTCCCGGACGGGAGCCAGCTAGGATAACTAAATTGCAGCCTTCTCTTACCACAAAGAGGTTGCATTGAGTCATCTTAACCGAGAGCAAAGATATAAAATTCTTGGCATGTTGTGTAGCCATTACACGCAAGCCCAAATTGCTGATATCATCGGCTGTTCCCAGAGCACCATATCACGAGAACTCAAACGGAATAGTTCACAAGGAAAATACGGAGCGGAGGCTGCACATAGAAAAGCCGTAGCAAGGAAGAAGGC
This sequence comes from Fibrobacter sp., assembly GCA_045600425.1. GTDB lineage: Bacteria > Fibrobacterota > Fibrobacteria > Fibrobacterales > Fibrobacteraceae > Fibrobacter. The sequence continues at coordinate 27,157 of JAZRXW010000079.1, read as the reverse complement.
TAGCCACCGCCACAAGAAATACGACGGATATGACTGGAGAATTGTTGACGCAAGTATCCGTAGTTTCATGAGCCCACAGCAGGTCCGTTGGAGATGCAAGCTTATGGGCCTGAAATGTCCTTGCGAGGAACTCATCTACCGTCACATCTGGGAGGACAAGCGGCATGGCGGAGACCTCTACAAATGCCTAAGACACAAGAACAAGAAGCACGCTTCCAGGGGCCGTAAGAACGACTACAGAGGCCGAATTATCGGCCTTGTGTCTATCGACAAGCGACCTGCAATCGTCGATAAAAAGGAACGTTTCGGAGACCTTGAGGTCGACCTTGTCATCGGCAAGGATCACAAGGGAAAACTGCTCACCATAAATGACCGGGCGACAAACCAAAGCTGGATTAGAAAAATCCCAAGCAAGAATTCCGACGAGGTTGCCGCCGCCATCGTGGAAACCCTTCTCCCATACAAGGGACTGCTTAAGACGATAACTTCGGATAACGGAAGGGAGTTCGCGGACCACGCGATCGTGGCGAAAGCTCTTGGCATCAAGTACTATTTTGCGCATCCATATCATTCATGGGAGCGTGGTGCGAACGAAAATATGAACGGGCTGATTCGCCAGTTCATTCCGAAAGGAGCAAAGATTGAAGATGTCGATGAACGCTACATTCGATGGATTGAGGACAATCTGAACAATAGACCGAGAAAAAGACTTGACTACCTAACGCCTAATGAGTATCTTTTGAAAAAGTTCAACATTATGCGTTAGCGATTAGAAATCGCCCAGTTTATTAGCTTTGGCGCCAAAGCCTAAAATGCAACCAATAAACAGCATTTTTATAGCCGTACAAAAAAAACTTGACAGAGCCACGAATCCGGCCAGGAAAAACGCAGCTAACAAAACGCGTTTAAACAATCATGTTTTAGCAAAACCTCGGCGTACGAATTGACTTGACACAGTCTTTATGAGTAATGCTCTTTTGTTCACTATCTAAATTTAGGAATAAAATGGGGTAACGTCAAGGGCGACAAAAATGCAGAAAACATTTTTATGCGTTTATTCAAGAGAGAACGAAGTTCTTTATTGACCGTCCCATTGGGTTTATTTATATTCTTGACGACATAGTTCAGCTTTGCGAAAGCAAGGCTGAACGCAGGTTTTATTGAGTTTTCGACTCTTATTCGCTGACGCAGAAATTCACCACTTCAAAAGTCAATCCACGAATAAGGCGAGTGCTCACGTCCCTATTGGGGCGTGGGCCGTTTGCGCCTATGGATTGATGGGTTGTGGTGACCCTCTGCGTCAATAGGTGCATTCGGTTCCACGCCTTTTTTGTTTGATAGTACCGAGTCTCCTTTGAATTTGAGCTGATGAATTAATTTTTTTCAAAAGGGTCACGATGATAACAAAAGACAACCTCCGTCAAACTTTATTAGCATTAGATTTTAATCACAAAAAGGATATTGACATTTATTTTAAGGAATATGAAGCCTTTGATTGCGAAATAAAGGTGGATTTCAAAAACGAGAATATTGAATATCCTGAACGAGTTGTTGTCAATGATAAAACGACGTCAAATTTCTCTCATCCTGAAAATTTTGTTGTTCTAGAATGTGTAAATAGATTGTTGGAAAAAGGGTATCGACCTGAACATATTGAACTAGAGCCAAGGTGGAAACTTGGCAGAGATGCGAAGGGTGGTAAAGCGGATATTTGCGTTCATAATAAAGATGGTGAAAATTTGTTGCTCATCATTGAATGTAAAACTGCTGGTCAAGAACAAAGAAAAGAACTAAACAATATGAAGGTCGATGGTGGACAACTTTTTTCTTATTGGCAGCAAGAACGATCTGTAAAATGGCTCTCTTTGTATTCTTCTGATTATAAAGATGATGAAGTTTTTTTTGAAAATTATATCATTAATTGCTCCGATGACGAAGAAGTAAAAAAACTGGCAAAGAAAGATTCGTCGATAAAGTTATATGAACACGCAAAATCTGTTCAGGATTTATTTGAAGTTTGGGATGAAACATACGACAAGCAGATTCTTTCCAAGGGAGTTATATTTGGTGAAAATTCTCAAGCTTATCAAATTGGGATTCCTCCTCTAAGAAAAAAGAATCTTGTAGATTTTGATCGCGAAGACAAAATTGTAAATAGATTTGAGGAAATTCTAAGACATAACAATGTGAGTGACAAAGAAAATGCATTTAACAGGTTGGTTGCATTATTCATTTGCAAGCTAGTTGATGAGATACAAAAAACAGATGAAGATGAAGTTGATTTTCAATATAAAGTTGGCTCTGATACATACGAAACACTTCAGGATCGGCTACAAAGACTCCATAAAGAAGGTATGGAAAAATTTATGGGGGAAGAAATTTTTTATGTGCCTGACGATTATGCTGAGAATTTATTTGCCACAAAGTTAAATAGCAAAAATCGAAAAGCTGCTATTGACGATTTAAGAAATACAATACGAATATTAAAGTTTTATAGCAATAATGATTTCGCTTTTAAGGATGTTCACAATGAACAACTTTTTTATCAGAATGGAAAAATTTTAGTGGAGGTAGTACAGCTTTTTGAACGTTATCGCATTATCTATTCTAATAAAAATCAATTTCTTGGTACCTTATTTGAACAGTTGTTGAACAAAGGCTTTAAACAAAATGAGGGACAATTTTTTACTCCGACACCAATAGCTCGTTTTATTTGGGATTGCCTGCCGTTAGGTAAAATTATTCAACAAAAAAGTGGTTATATAAGACCAAGGATTATAGATTATGCCTGTGGTGCAGGACATTTTTTAACAGAAGCTATAGAAGCTGTCAATGCGTTCTTTGTTGCCAGTAATAAAGAAAAGTTTGTTGCAGATAATCAATGGGTTGAGCATTCTATTTACGGTATTGAAAAAGATTACCGTTTGGCACGAGTTGCAAAGGTTTCTCTTTACATGAATGGGGCGGGAAGTGGTAATATTAAATTTGGAGACGGGCTTGAACAATATGTAGAAGAAAAAATAAAGAACTCATCCTTTGATATTTTAGTTGCTAATCCTCCTTATTCTGTACGAGGCTTCAAACCTCATTTGAAGTTGAAAAACAACTCATTTGAAACATTGCAGTTCATTACTAATGATGGAAAAGAAATTGAAACGCTCTTTGTTGAAAGAATTAACCAGCTATTAAAACCTAATGGTATTGCTGCAGTAATATTACCAGAATCCATTCTTAGTAATCCGAATGATAGCTTTGTTGCCGCAAGAGAGAATTTATTACAGAACTTCCAAATACATGCAGTCGTTCAATTAGGAAAGAAAACTTTTGGGGCTACACCGGCAAGTACTTTCGTCATATTTCTTGAAAAATACAATGAACCTCCCAAAAAGAAAGATTTAGCGCAAGATTGCGTAAAGTCAATTCTAAATAGCCAAATGTCAGAAGATTGGGGCGATGATGAAATATTTAACGCTTACTCAGAGAAGATTCGTGTAAAAAAAGAGGACTATCAAAAGTTTATCAAAGAAATGTTAACATATGAAGAGATTCAGTCCAGTTTTTACTTTTCTCAGTATCTCACCCATATAAAAAGCTTGTCTAGCGATGATTTTTCAAAGCGAAAAAAAGAATTCTTCTCTTATACAAAGAAAAAAGAGTACGAAAAGCTATTCTATTTTGCATTAATTTATAATCAAAATATCGTATTGATTACGGCGCCAACAAATATTGAGGAACAAAAGAAGTTTTTAGGTTATGAGTGGAGTGATCGAATTGGACAAGAAGGACTCCAGGAAACATCTCCTGGTGGAATGTTGTATAATAAAAGTGATCGTTTTTGCAATACAACCCTTGCGTCTCTTATTCGATCTCAATTTGACAACTCCATAGTGAATATTCCCAAACACTTAGAGAAATATTATACTATTCAGCCCCTTCACAATGCCATAAATTTTACACGAATTAATTTCAATAAAGTTATTGATTTCTCAAATTATAAGCGAGTTCAAATTAAAAGTTCATTTGACAAACAAATACTTAACAAAGTTGCGTTAATCGATTTTGGGACACGCATTACGAAGAAAGAATCCTCAGGAGACGATTACCCCGTTTATGGGGGCGGAGGTGAGACTTTTAGGCATAATGAATACAATAGGTCTGATTGTTTTGTTATTGCACGATTTGGCATGTCTAGAGAGTGTGTGCGATTTGTTGAAGGAAAGTTCTTTTTGAATGATTCGGGATTGACCGTAAAGACGAAAAATGAAACACTATTATCTTCAGAATATCTCAATGTATATTTGTTTATGATGCAATCCGAACTTTTTTTACTTGGTAGAGGAAGCGGTCAAAAAAATCTTGATATGGATGAATTCAAGTCTTTTGTTATTCCTATTCCTCCCCAAAGAATACAAAAGAGTATCTTGTCTGAATACAAGTTAGTTGCAGATGTATACAAAAATACCCGAATGACTCTTGAAGAGTATAAGTCAAAGCTTTTTGATGTTTTCTATAAATACAAGGTCCTAATAAAAGATAGTGAATAAAAGGTGTCAATATTGATTAAGCTGAGTAAATTGATACTTATTGATTTATGTACATAGGTTTCCCATCTCCCTAAAAAGAATGTATTTTCAATAGAGTCTGCATTTCTTTTTGAGGTCCGTTATGAACTTTTCTCGTGGAATTTTTGCAATCGCTTTGGCTTGCACTTCGGCGTCCTTTGCCGACGTGGTGTTTTCTGCGGATTTTGAAAATCGTGCTGCGGGCCAGTACACCAATAAGATGGCCCAGGAGGACTTCCCCAAAAAGGCGGGCGTTTCTAGCTGGTATGCTATGGAGCAGAATGGCGGCCAGAATGCAAAGATTGTGCAGGACGATGAAGAGCACGGAATGGTTCTGCAGCTGAAGTTCCCCAAGGGTTGCGTAGGGCCCAATGACGAGGGAGAGCGCCCCGCCTGCGCCGGGCAGGTGAAGCAGCCGCTCGATGTTTCTGCACAAGAAATGTGGGTGGCGTACGATATTCAGTTTGAGCCTGGTTTTGAATTTGTGAAAGGCGGCAAGCTGCCTGGGCTTTGTGGCGGCAAGTGCTACACCGGCGGAAATCGCCCCTCTGTAGGTGACGGCTGGAGCGCTCGCATCATGTGGCGCGCGGAAGGTGCCGTGGTGCAGTACCTCTACTTTGTGGATCAGGGCAGTACCTACGGCGATGACGCCAAATGGAATCTGGGCGAGACTGCGGAACAAAAACATTTTGTGCCGGGAACATGGCACCATGTGGTGACCCGCGTGGTCATGAATTCTGTTTCCACTGAAGGCACGGGCGACAAGAACGGCATTGTGCAAAGCTGGTTCGATGGTGAACTTTCCCTGAGCCTGGATACGCTGCGCCTTCGCGATTCCTCTAATCAGAAAATTGACGAGTTCTATCTTTCCACTTTCCACGGCGGAAACGATCAGACCTGGGCTCCTTCAAACGATGTGTTCGTGCGTTATGACAACTTTTTGGTTTCTACGGATTCTATTCCTGTGGCGAACGCGAAGCCGGGCGCATCTGGCGGAGAAGAATCGTCGGCCATAAAGCCTGCGCTTCCTGGTAATCGCGATGGAAATCGCAGCGACTGTAGTGGCCGCAAACATAGTGCCAAGCGCCCCGGTGAAAGCCCCAAATATTTCAAGAACGAAAAAGACTTTAACGCCAAGGGGCAACTGCAATAATTAAATTTGCGCCCATGCCGAAAGCTGGATAGATTACGTTCTTCTCATTGCTTCGAGTAATTCCATAAAGTAATAGATCTTGTTTCTTTTCTTGTCGCTGCTGCTTAGAATTTGCTTTTCTTCTAAGGTTTCCAAGTAGCGTTTTGCCTGTCCCACTGTTACACCAAGGCGATCTGCCAGTACTTTTGATGTAAGAATAGGTTGCTTGAAAAGCGTTTCCATAATGGAGTCAAACTTTGGACTGTTGACAGAATCCTTTACTGCAATGCGTGTTTTTTCGTATAAATTGTTGAGTAAATCTATGTAGCTGATATGTTTTTTGGCTTGGACAATGACTTTGCTTAAAAAGAATTTAATCCATTCGTCATAATTGCCTTTTCTAGAACTGTCAAGTTTGTTGTAATAGACAATCTTGTCTTGGCTGATGGCTTCGCTCAAATAGAAGTAGGGATGTCGAATTAATCCTGCCTTGAAAAGACATAAACTGATTAATACTCGGCCGATTCGTCCGTTGCCGTCTTCGAATGGGTGTATCGATTCAAATTGTGCGTGGACTATCGCTGTTTTGATAAGAGGGTTTATGCCGTCATTTTTGTTGTTCAGGTACTGAACGAGCTCATCCATGTACTTTTTTGTTTCTAAGTGGGATGGTGGTTCAAAGACGATTTTTCCAAACGAATTGACAATATGATTATTTTTTCTTTGTAGTGGCCTATAGCAATTTTGCTAGAATCGCAAATGTCTTTCAGCATGAATTCGTGAATTTTTTGAATAAATGAATGAGAAAAAATGTCCGCTCTCAAATAGTCTTCGCCATAGCGAAGTGTATGGATGTGGTTACGAAATTCAACAAATTCTTTAGCTTGTGATGGTTTAGTAGCGATGTTGTCTTCAAGAACGTCGGTAATTGTAGTCTGGGTTCCTTCAATGTACATGGAAGCGATGGCTTCCTTGCTATGAAGCATAGGCATCAGAATGCTATTGAATTTGTAATTGCTTATTTTTGCTTCAAGCTCGCCTAGGAGCATGGACGCTTCCACCAATTCGTTTACAAATAAATTGGCGTTGAAATCATTTGATCGGTCTTTAAGGAATGAAAGCATGGGATACCAATGTTGTTTGCTGCTATAAATTTCCACCATAATGAGGTGATGTACCGCCTTCAATTTCTATGTTTTCCCGGTCTATTTTTTTACCTGAATATTTAGTTCTCTTGAATTGAATTGGCAACTTAAATTTTGTTTTTCCACTCGATTTTTTAAATGTCCAATTGGAAAAATTTTTTTTCAGTTCCTCGTCAAAAGCTTTGTTGTTTGTTGTAGAGTTTTCTATGTAAATCTGTTCAACAATGCCGTTGCTGTTAATGGTAAAATAAAACGTGATCTCCCCAGCAAAGTAAGAAGAGTCTTGTGAATTTTTTCGCATTTTCTTTATGAATGCTTCGTACATCATGCCGATTTTTGAAGAAGAGGCTCCTGTTGCAATACCTGAAAAAACATCAATATCAGAAAGAGCTGCGTCAGAAATGAGCTGTGTTTTTCCGAGAACGACTTCAAATGGGGCGTGAATCACGTCGCAGTAGCCAGGAACATAATCGGTACACTTTAAATAAATGGTATTTGTAAAAACTGGAAAATTTTCTTTGGGAATGTCTTGGGCGTATGAGTTAAGATTGAGTACCATCAATGCGATAGTTGCAAAAATAAATTTCATCTCAAAAGGCCTCTTTTTAAATATGTTGCATTGGAGAATTTCGTTTCGCCAATGCAACGAGATGTCAATATGCTAGTTCATGCCGTCTCTAATGATCTGGCAATATGCATCAACAATGGCTCTTAATATGGGAAAGACATCTGATTTTTTGTCAATCACAATTTTTTGAGTTTTGGAATCCAGCCTTGCTTTATCCATGTCGTCAAGCAAAGAGTTGCATTCTGCAAATTTGCGCATAAAAGCATCGTAAGTTTCGTCGCTCAACGAAATTTCGCCGTTTCTTCGGCGGCGTTGGTGGTCTTTTTTTAGCATTTGCCGAACGGACACTAAAGCTTGATGAGACAATTCATGGTTGAACGCATTTTCGACAAAATCTGTGGCCCACTCTTGGGCGAGATATGTGGTTGAACTTGGCTTTATGTATGGTGCGGATAAGTCACCGTGCCATGCGTTTTGCTCTGTACAAGCGAAATAATCGTTATTGCGGTCGGAACTGACTATTCCTTTGCATTTCTCGCTTACTTTGTTCAAATCGTTTATGATTAATCTGTCGTTTTGCGGATTAAATTGAACATTTTGTTCGCCCAATTTCTCTGCGATAGGTCTAAACATCTCGGTGGCTTGTTCTAGAGCCCAATTCCATCGTTGATAGAAGAAACTTTCATGTTCGTCAGGGTCTTCTTCGAGAGAATAGTTCTGCACGCGTTGCGATTCTGTTGCGCCGTATGCGTTGTAGCGGTAGCTTTGACCTGGATTACTAAGGTAATCTTTAGTCCAACTGTTATTATGAGGCATATATACCTCAAGTTTGCCCATTCCAAAGGGAATTTTTGGATTGGTTGTTGATGATGATCCACAGATAATGCTACCTTAGAGGTCTCTGAGGTCTCGCTGGCTAGCAATACCGGTGGACTTGGGCCGGAAGTCTGCGCTAACAGGCTTCTGGCCTTTTTTTGAGTGTATTTTGTAATTCCCACAAAATACACTTCTTTGCAATAATGTATAATAATTAAGATGTCTTGCCAAAGATATATGCGTTTTTTAAAGAAATATGCAGGTAAGCGTGATGAATGTTGCTTGATTAGACTGTTTTGTGGTGTTTTTGCTTGTTGTGAGTGCCAAGCGCCCCGGCGAAACTCCCAAATTTTTCAAGAGCGACAAGGATTTTAACGCCATCGGGCAACATCAATAATTAAATTTCCCCCATGCCGAAAGCCGTAATTTTTGACCTGGATGGAACCCTCTGGGATACTGTCGCGCCCCTGACCGTTATCTGGAATCAGGTGTTTGAAAGGAACAACACCGGCAAGGTGATTTCTGAAGATGACCTGCGAAATGTCATGGGCAAGAACCTCCAGGAAATCGGCAGGATTTATTTCCCGGACATAGCGGAAGAATGCCGTGCCCAAATTTTTAAGCAGTGTGCCGAATCCCATTGTGCCTATCTGAAAGATCACGGTGCACCCCTGTTTTTTGACAAGGCGCAGATGAAAGATCTTGCCGCCAAGTACGATCTGTATATCGTCAGTAATTGCCCCTGTGGATACATTGAGGCATTCTTGGAATCCCAGCAGTTGCAGGAGTGCTTCAAGGATTTTGAAATGTCCGGTCGCACCGGCAAAACCAAGGGCGAAAACATCAAGGCCATCTGTGAACGAAACGGCTTGTGCGTGGTTGCCGCTGATTGTAACGGTGCCGCTGCCGATCATTGCAATGCTACTGTCGTCGGTGCGAACCTCGTGCCAAATGCGGTTTATATAGGAGACACTCTCGGCGACGAAACCGCTGCAAATTTTGCGGGCATTCCCTTTATCCATGCGGCCTATGGTTTCGGCACTGCCAACAACCCTGCCGCAGTTCTCCATAACTTTAACGAACTGCCAAAAGTTCTGGAAAACCTTTTCTAGAATTTACAAATCTTTAACAAAGTAACCCTTGCCGATTTTCATATAAAAGCTATTGTTTATCCTAAGCGTTATGAATAGTCTCCTGAACACCTGATAAAAATTCAGGTGTTTTTGTTTTGAAGAAAAAAATTTTTTTTTCAAAAAAAGGAGATACTATGCCCAGAAAAAATTCAAATAATCTGCCACAGACTTACGCTACTTGGATTTCTGAACTCAAGAAGCGTTATGCCCAGTCGCAAATCAAGGCTTCCATTGCTATCAACGGCGAGTTGATTGGCTTTTATTATAGCTTGGGTCGCGATATTCAGCAGAAACAATTCCAGAATACCTATGGCAGCGGGTTCTATAAAAAACTCAGCGAAGATCTGCGCCGTGAAATTCCTAATGCCAAGGGGTTTTCGCCGACGACTCTGAAATATGCCGTGTATTTCTACGATTTGTACAAGGATTATGTAGAAGGACAAAATCGTCCGCAACTTGTGGATGAATTGAACGACCGAAATCGTCAACAAGTTGTTGACGAATTGAACGATAGAAATCGTCCGCAACTTGCGGACGATTTGAAAAAAATCCCTTGGGATCATCATAGACGTATTATTGATAAGTGCAAAAATTCCCCTAAAAAGGCTCTTTTCTTCGTAAAAAAGACCATTGAAAACAACTGGTCTCGTTCCATGTTGCTTACGTTTCTTGATACAGACCTGTATGAGCGTGAAGGTAGAGCCGTTACTAACTTCACAACGACTTTGCCCAAGGAGCAGGGGGACCTGGCTCGTGAATTGACTCGAGACCCGTATTGCTTTGACTTTGTGGAAGTTCGTAGCGATTTTGAGGAACGGGAATTGAAAGACGCTCTGCTCAAGAATATTGAAATGTTCCTGATGGAACTTGGTCGCGGTTTTGCCTACATGGGACGAGAATATCGTTTGCAGGTCGGTGAAACTGAACAATTCCTGGATATGCTTTTTTACAACACCAAGTTGCATTGCTATGTGGTAGTTGAAGTGAAAACAGGGAAGTTTGAACCTGCGTATATTGGACAACTTAGCACTTACGTGGTGGCTGTGAATCATTTGTTGAAAAGCCCAGAAGACAAGCCTACGCTTGGTATTTTGGTGTGCAAGGACAAGGACGAAGTTCTTGCGCAATATTCCTTGGAAGGTTCAGTCAATCCCATTGCCATTTCGGAATTTGAATTGTCGAAAATTTACCCGAAGGATTTCAAGAGTTGCCTGCCCTCTATCAAGGAACTGGAAGATCAGTTAGGTGGATGAACTTTTTTCAAAGGAGATGCTATGACAAGAAATATTCCAAATTCACAAAATGCAGTTTCCATTCCGGTAGCTGTTGATACAATCAAGTCGGCCATTCTGCAAAGCCAGTACATGGCGGCAAGTTCCACCAACAAGATTCAGTTGGCGTTGTACTTTTCGGTGGGGCGATTTGTTTCCCTGAATACGCGTTACGGGCGTTGGGGCGGCAATGCAATTAAGCAGATTAGCGAGCAGTTACAAAAGGAATTGCCTGGTTTGCGTGGCTTTTCGGAACGCAATGTGAAGCTCATGCGGCAATTTTATGAAGCCTGGTCTTCTGCAGAAAATGCGTCTAATTCGGCAGTCGTAACTGCCGAATTGGTGAATTTGAACGAATTTAGCCAATTCTACGGTTTTGATGCCATTTCTTTCACCCATCACATCAATATTTTGACGGGAGCAAAGTCCCGGGAGGAACGCCTTTTTTACATCGAGCGTTGCGCCAGGAATTCCTGGACGGTCGAATTCTTGAAGTCCGAAATCAAGTCTGGTGCCTACCGTCATCAGGGGCAAATGTCGAACAATTTTTCTTCTACGCTGAATAGTCCTAAGTCGGCGTTGCAGGCTATTTCCATGTTCAAGGATGAATATCTGCTGGACTTTATGAATGTGGAGGAGCTTGGCGAACGGGATAAATCCCTTGTAGATGAACGCGTTGTTGAGAATGGAATTATCCACAACATCAAGAATTTCATCATGACTTTTGGCAAGGATTTTGCATTTATCGGGAATCAGTACCATCTTGAAAAGTTCGGAGAGGATCAGTATATCGACTTGCTTTTTTACAATCGGGAGTTGAATGCACTCGTAGCCTTTGAGTTGAAGAAGGGTGATTTTAAGCCTGCGTATTTGGGGCAGTTAAGTTCCTACCTTCGCATTCTCGATGACGAAGTTCGCAAACCTCACGAAGAGCCGTCCATTGGAATTGTTCTTTGCAAGAATGCGAACAAGGCATTTGTGGAATATGTCATTCAGGACTATAACCACCCTATGGGCGTTGCTACTTACAAACTGATGCAGGAGAAATTGCAGAAGGTCTTGCCCAGTGAAGAAGAACTGAAGAAACTGCTGTAGTTTCTGCAATTCTCTTGGTGATGAAACTGTCTCAAGTTTTACAAAGAATAAAAATGCATTTTCAAAAAGGAGATACTATGCCCAGAAAAAATCTCAGTTCACAAAAAACGGTGGACACTCTTTTCAAAAAGATTTCCAGTTTAATTACGGAATCCCGCAAACTCATTAGTACCACAATAAATACTGCAGAAGTCTGTACCAAATATCAAATTGGCCAGTTCATTGTAGAGGAAGAGCAGGAGGGGAAGCTTCGTGCTGAATATGGAAAGCAGGTTTTGGCGAATCTGTCTGAAAAATTGACGGAACATTATGGTGGTGGTTGGACTGTGGATACACTTAAAAGGTGTAGATTCTTTTTTAAGATTTACTCCACGCAGCAGATTGGGGCAACAGTGTTGCCCCAATCTGAAGAACCCCATAAATTCATTCTCTCCTGGTCACATTATCTTGTATTGATGCGTATCAAGAATGCAGATGAACGCCGTTTCTATGAAATTGAGGCAGCGGCAAGCAACTGGTCTATTCGGGAATTACAGCGTCAATATGGTTCAAGCCTTTACGAAAGAATTGCGCTTAGTCGTGACAAAAAGGGGGCGGCTAGTCTTGCGAGAGAGGGTGTTGTTGTCAGTCAGCCTCAAGATGTAATCAAGAATCCCGTGACGTTGGAATTCATCGGATTAAAGCCTGATGCATCCATTTCTGAAACAAAGTTGGAATCTGCGATTATTGAAAAACTACAGGATTTTCTGCTGGAAATGGGCAAGGGGTTCCTCTTTGAGGCTCGCCAAAAACGATTTACCTTCGATGAGGATAACTTCTATGTAGATCTTGTCTTGTACAATCGGCTGCTTCAGTGTTATGTGTTGGTGGATTTGAAGGTGGATAAGTTGACACATCAGGATTTGGGGCAGATGCAGATGTATGTCAACTACTACGATCGTTTTGTGAAACAGGATTTTGAAAAACCCACGGTAGGTATTCTGCTTTGCAAGGAAAAGAAGAATGCTCTGGTTGAATTGACCCTGCCTAAGGATTCCAACATCTATGCAGCGGCCTATAATTTGTATCTGCCAGATAAGAAAATGTTGCAAGCAAAAGTCAAGCAATGGATTGATGAATTTGAAGATAATCAGTAGGTTGATTGCAAAAGGAGATACTATGCCCAGTCGCAAATCAAGGCCTCTATTGCTGTTAATGGAGAACAGATTGGTTTTTACTACAGCTTGGGGCGTGACATTCGGAAGAAAGAATTCCAAATGCCAAGGTTTTTTCGCCAACGACTTGTTGACGATTTAAAAAAATCCCTTGGGGACATCATCGCTTTGTTATTGATTCTTGTAAAAATTCCCCTAAAAAGGCTCTTTTAAGAGCCGTTACTAATTCTTGTGCAGTATTCCTTGGAAGGCTCTGTCAATCCCATTGCCATTTCGGAATTTGAATTGTCGAAAATTTACCCGAAGGATTTCAAGAGTTGCTTGCCCTCTATCAAGGAGCTGGAAGATCAGTTAAATGGATGAACTTTTACTTGAAAATGTTCGCTCGTTGTGTCAGGAATAACTAAAAATACCCCCTAATTTGAATGGCCCGATTTTATTTTGATTATACTTGCATTTAAGATAAATGTTTAGTATATTTTTTTCAGACAGGGTGACAGAGCCGCCACCTGAGAAAAAAAGAAAGCTCAAATTGATGACAGGGTGGTAGAGCGACCACCTGAGATAAAAAAGAAAGCTCATTAGATGAACCGTTTCTTATATCAACTATAAGGAACGGTTTTTTTGTTTTTTAAACCCTTGGTAGTTGATGAAAGAAAGAATTAAGCCGGTGATGGCCTTGTTGTCTTCTCAGCTTTATGAACGCAATAAGGAAAATAAAGAAATTTTATCTAAACAGAATCGTCCTTATTTAGTATTGTTGGTTGAATATCGTGGACTGAAGTTTGCGATACCTTTTCGATCGCATATTCAACATACTCATGCCTACAAGTTTCAGGGTGAGGACTCTCAAAGAAAAGCTTCTGGCCTAGACTTTAGTAAGAGTGTCTTGGTTGCGAGTGACGATGAAATAGGACCACCAGCGCATTTGATCCCTGCTGAGCGCAAGGAGCTTTTGAAACGATTTGATTTTATTGTAAAAAAATTTCATTCATACATAGATGACTTTATCGAGGGATTAAAAAAGGACCCGCTTCAGCCCAAGTATAGGATGTCGTCCTTGACGTTCTACAAGGAGACGTTGTTGAAATCGGAAAAGTGATTCAGAATTTCTAAAAACTTACAAATGTTCCCCCAGCATTTTTTCCATCCAGATCATGTTGTACCATTGCCCGAATTTGTAGGCGCAGTCGTTGAAGGTGCCCACCAGCGAGTAGCCCATGTGTTCGTGGAATTTCTGGCTGCTGTTGTCTAGGCGGGTGCTGTATTGCTTTGGCGAAGCGATGCAGGCGTAGGCGTTTAGAATCCCGCGAGCCTTCAGTTCCTTTTCCAGTTCGCTGTACAGTGCGCGGCCGTAGCCTTTGCCATGTTCGCCCATCTTGACGTAGATGGAGGTTTCTACACTGCGGCTGTAGGCGGCGCGGCCCTTGAAAACCCCGGCGTAACAATACCCGAGAATTTCCGTGCAGTTCCCGCCCTCGGCGCATTCCAAACCCGAAGTGCATTCCGAACCCTTGGTACTTTCCAAACCTGCGACGGTCATGACATTCTCGGCGTCGCCTTCGGTTCGTTCCAGAACCAGGTACGGGAACTTTTCCAGCGTCTCGCGGATACGCTCTGCAAATACCTCCACAGAAGGTGTTTCGTATTCAAAGGTGATGGCAGTGCCTTCTACGTAGGGCTTGTAGATTGCCTGTAACGCGGCAGCGTCATCAATATTTGCAGAACGAATTTTGATCAAAATTTCTAGACCGTTTTGAAAGGCTCTACTTTTTGTCCAGTTTTTCGTTAATCTTTTTTTGCAATTCCTTCAGATGCCAGCGGGCGCGTTTGTCTTCTAGGAAGAAGCTGGTGCGGATACCTCGGGATAAGCCGCGCTCAATTAGATTCAAGGCATCTGCGTATCGTTTCTGGTCAAATCGCAGCTCCGCCAGGAAAAAGTAATTGTAGAGGTCTTTCGGATCTTTCTGCAAGGCAAGTGTCAGGTATTTGTCTGCCAGTTTCTTGTCCGGCCAGGAAAGGACCAGGGGAATGTAAGGGAGAACAAAGTGGGCGCGTCCCAGTACCTGCCAGTCTTCAGCGGAGGTTGCCACATCGCGGACCGTAGTCGCCACACCTTCTTTCACAGATGTCAAGGCACCGCGTTCGTTTCCCCACATGGAAATGATGGACGCGTACACATGGGCGATTTCTTTATTCTTGGGATATTTTCTGTAGGCTTCCTCGCTGGCGATTTTCATGGCGTCCAGCGTTTTCATTCGCTTGCTCTTGTCGATGTTTACAAAGCGGATGGTAAAGAACAGGCTCTTCACATAGCCTTCGGTCGCCTTCTCGACAACTGCGGGATCTGCCATAGCGGCCTTGTATTTCTGGACCATCAAATCCGCATTTTTCTTGTTGGCCTTGTCTCCGTTTGCCTTTTCTGCACGGGCCGCATAACAAGAATCTGCGACACGCAAATCCTCATTGGCAAAAACCAGCCCGCAGCATAGCGCTAGCGTAAGCACTGCAAAAAATTTTCCCATAACACTCCGGATTTTTTAAACTTTCCAAGTCTGTAGCAACTTGTTGAGTTGGGCGATGCGGGCCTTTTCTTCGTCGGTACCGTGATAGGTCTTAAACAAAAGATAACGGTACTCCATCAACGCTGTACGAATCAAAACTTTTTCTTCTTTTTTTAACATAGCAAGATTGACATTAAAGAAAACAAAAAAGGGCGGGGCAAAATGACCCGCCCCTCAATCCATATATAAAAAATTATTTGTGACCTTTACCCTTTCCGGAGAAGTAGTCCTGCTGGCGTGTGATACCCAGCACTGCATGCCACAAGGTTCCGTTGGGGTTGATCTTCTTTCGTTCGTTGACGGCGTATTCGATAGGCACATGGGAGAATGCGTTGTTCATGCTGCCCACCACCATATCGGTCTTGCCGGCCATGCCTGCGTGTACAGCGGCTTCAGCCAGCTGGAAACAGAAAATAGCATCGGTGCCCTTGGCCGGAGTGCTACGAACCATGTAGCTTGGGTCAAAGTACTTGATGTTGATTTCCTTTCCAACATTAACGAAGTGTTCCTTGATTTTTCGAGTCAGGAATTCGCCAATGTCGTTCTTCAGAACGTTGCCGCTGGCATCCCTGCGTTCCGGCTGGTCATTGAACAACTCCTGGCCTGCACCTTCGGCAACAGCAATCACGGCGTGGGTCTTGCCGTTGTCGTAACGGCTTTCCAAGGCCTTGCAAAGGCCTTCCAGGGTGAAGGGGACTTCGGGGACCAAGCAGATGTTTACCACCGTGGTGGCAAGAGCTGCATAAGCGGCAATAAAGCCGGAGTCTCTACCCATGAGTTTCACGAGACCAAGTCCATTAAAGGCACCGTTAGCTTCGTTATGTGCGCAGGTAATTACATCCGTGGCGCTGAGCACAGCGGTCTCAAAACCGAAGGTTCTGTCAATGAGGTTCAAGTCATTGTCAATTGTCTTGGGAATACCGATGATGGAAATAGGCTGGTGGCGTTTCTTCACTTCTTCTGCAATAGCGTGAGCTCCGCGAAGAGTGCCGTCACCGCCAATGCAGAACAACACGTTGATATTCAAACGCATCAGGGTGTCTACCATCACTGCCGGGTCCTGAGCACCGCGGGAGCTTCCCAGGATGGTGCCGCCATCTTCCTGAATGGCATCCACCACGTCAGGATTCAAAACCTTGGGGGAATATCCGTACTTGGGGTTCAGCCCGCGATAGCCGTAGGGAATACCAAAAATATTGCGAACGCCGTAGTCAAACCACAAGGTCTGCACAAGTCCCTTGATCACGCTGTTCAAGCCGGGGCAAAGTCCACCGCAGGTCACAATGCCTGCTCGGGTCCAGGCCGGGTCATGGAAAATCGTTTCGCGTGGGCCGGCTGCTTCCAGGCTGGGTACCGGAGTATTCGCTTCGTAGAACTTCTTTAGACGATTCACGTCAGTGGTCAAGCTCACCTGGTCGCTATCAGAAACGAACTGGACGCCCTTCATGGGGGATTTGAGAGTTCCCTGACCTACGGTCTCGATAGACAAATCATAGGCACCGGGATTTTGGAGAATATCTTCTTGTGTCATACTAGCATCCTCTAGTGGTTGCCGGGTTTACTGCTTGCCCTTGCGTCTTAAAGATACATATTTTGCAATTCTAGTGGACGTTGCAAATATGATTTTTTAATGTCGCCCAGCTAGATATCCAGGGGCTTGAAGTGGATTTTTGTTCTCAAGCCTGGGTTTGCGTTTTCCACTTCGATTTTCATATTACATAAATTGCAAAGCTTCTTCACCATGGACAGGCCGATGCCCGTTCCGTTGGTCTGTCGGGTCATTTCGTTTTCCACGCGGTAGAATTCCTGGAAGACCTTCTTCATTTCGGACTGGGGAATGCCCGGACCATAGTCTCGGACCGCCATATACATATCCGTCCCCTTAATGGCAAGTTCAATGTGGATCATCTTGTAGCTTGCGTTCTTGGAGAATTTCAAGGAGTTGTCCACCAGGTTCATCAGGATTTGCATGATGGCGTCCCTGTCAATAAGCTGGTGGATCTTGTCCGCTTCCATATCGGTAGAGACGGTCAATTCAAAACCCTGCTTTTCCACGTTCTTGCTGTAGGTGGCGATAAAGTCGTCGATGACAGCTTTGGGGCGTTCCATGCGCAGCTGCACATTCCAGCGGTTGCCATCTAGCTTGGAAAGGTTTAGCACATTTTGAATCAGTCGAGAAAGTCGATCGGACTCGTTGGCAATTTGGCTGTAGTATTTCTGCTTCTTTTCCTCGTTGGCGACCCAGGAATTCTGGAGCAATTCAGCATACATTTTGATGGCTGCTAGCGGAGTCTTCAGCTCATGGGTAATAGCCGAAACGAAATCCTGGCGCTTGGCGGCCAAGTCAATTTTACTACGAGTAAATCTGTATATGGTAAGTAAGCAGATGGCGATAATCACAATCAGCAAAAGTCCTGTAAACAGGATAGAATAGCTTGTGAGCCTCGGGCCTTGATTGGAGTAAACGCGGAACACCAACTGCTGGAAGGGCACAGGGAGATTCCTTTCAAATACCTGCCTGCTGTTGAACCTTCTTGCCCCCTTGGAATAAATCTCCTTGCCGTTTACGGAAAAACTGATGGTAAAATCGGGGCTTGAAATTTCCTGGGGCAGGGCCTGTACTTGGTATCTCAAGTAGGTATCCTGCTTCACAACAAATCCCTGGACCATGGAAATCCAGCCAAATCCAATGTCTCTATAAAACACGATATGTCCATCGATGAATTCCGCCTGGAACAAGGATGTCACCACGTTCATGTCGTGGCCTGTCAGCATCTGCATGCGGCTTACGTTTGCACTATCCATCTTTGCTGTTTCGGCAAAGTAGGTCAGGGCTTCATCTTCAGAAGTAATCTCTGTTCTAGAGGGGATGTTGATGTTGGAATTCTTGTCCCAGAACTGGTCAATGATGGGAGCGCCCGCTACTGCATTGGAATCAATCACCTGGAAGGCATCGTGAATGCTGTTCTCGTTACGGATTCCCAGGGTGTCAACCAAACGTTTGATCAAGTCTCTTGTGGCGCGGCGGGGTTTTTCGTCCTTGAAGGAATAGTTGTCCCATACCAGTTTTCCCACAGTTCCACTGGTATCCGGGTAGAACGGAGTCAGCAGTTCGTTATTCTGGTCTATTTGGAAATGTCCTATTAAACCCTTCCGGCACAGATTTTGTTCTGCATCAAAGTAACAGAACGGCCCTGCAGAGTCGGGAAAGAAAAAAGAGTCCGAAATACGGGGGCGAAAACCGCCAATGACCGGAGTGGAGTTTAGAATGCCGTAAACCTTATAGGAACGGTTGTTCTCTCCGTTAAAATCCTGGGTTAAATTGTTGGATAGAACCTGATAGGCATTCGCCGCCGTTTCTTCCTGGTTCTTTGAGTCTAGTGCAGCAGACTGCTGGTAAGTATGCACAAAGAGAATCGTCAAGGGAATGGCGATGACTAGGAAAATGGAAACAAACACCAGGCGGTCTTTTATAATCGCCTGGTGTTTTTTTAGATAAGAGAGAAGTTCGTTGATACTTACTTTTCGCATTCAGGAGTGGAGCGCATTTGATAGCCTTCGCCACGGAAGGTCACCAAGAGCTTGGGGTGTGCTGAGTCGTCCTCAATTTTCTTGCGGAGCTTGGTAATGTGAATGTCCACGGTACGGGTGTCTACGGATTCGGCGTTGTCATAGCCCCAAACCTTACGGAGGAGTTCTGCACGGGGAACCGCATGGTCACGGTTGTTCCACAAGTATTCGAGAATTTCAATTTCCTTACGGGTGAATGCCAGCTCTTCTGTACCGCGGACACCGGTGTACTCGCGGAAGTTCACCTTCAGGTTACCTGCCACCAACTTTCCTTCGTTTTCCATAGTCTGGCGGCTACGGCGAAGCACAGCTTCGATTCGGGCCAAGAGCATGGGGACGGAGAAGGGCTTGGGAATATAGTCGTCGGCACCGAACTTCAGGCCGTTGATAATATCCTCGTCAGCGTTCTTTGCAGAAAGAATAATGATCGGAAGGCTTCTGTCCTGTTCGCGAATCTTGTCGCAAACAGTGAAACCGTCCATACCAGGAAGCATCAGATCCAGCAGGACCAAGCCGTACTGGCCGGTCAAGGCTTCGGCGAGACCTTCTTCGCCATTGATGACATGCTTTACTCGATAGCCGTTCAGTTCGCAGAGGTCCACGAGACCTTCGGCTATAGCGATTTCATCTTCGATGATAAGAATGTTGGTACTGCTGGTATTCTGAGTCATTGTAATCCTAGTTGTCTTTATTTTGCAAAGGTTCGTATCTAGCTTGTTGGATTAGAGGGCGAAGCCGCCACCAATTTCAATAGCCATGTTACCCGGATCTACTTCGGTGGGGTAGTCGCCACCAATGTAGTACTTGAAGTTTGCGTAAGCCGCAATGGGGATAATGGGAAGCTTTGCACGGACACCCACGAGAATGTGACCGCCGATACTCTTGGTCAGGCCTTCTTCGAGGGCCTTGTCCTTAATGTTATCCACAGCCTGTTCCTGGATGCGGCTTGCCAGCTTTTCTGCCATCTGGCTGGGATCCTGGGCTGCCAGCAGGTTGGCTGCGTTCATGGGGTCAGCCAAAGCTTGTTCAGCGGCTGCAGCCATTTCGTCCTTCATGCTCTGGAGAACTGCAGAATAAAGACCGTTGACCACGCCATAGGTGAAGCTCTGGTTCAGAATGAAGGTGTTCAGGTTGTAAGTAACGCCACCGCCGATATAGGGGCGGATAATGGGCAAGAAGGTAATGGGGTAGGTAACGGAAAGGTCGCCGTTCATGTGAACGAACTTGGGGTTTGCTTCTGCAAAGGGAACGCCGCCCAGTTCCACCTTCAGGGGAATTTCCTTGTACAGTTCCAGGTTGGTTTCGTCAATGGTGCCGCCTTCGGTCAAAAGCTTCTGGAGGCTGGGATTGTCATTTACAACGTAAAGGCTTGCGTCATAGGAACCGAACTGGATATTCAAGGTTGCTTCAATGTCGATGATGGGAAGAATGTCAACCCATGCCTTAAAGCCAAAGCCTTGCATGGTTCCGCTGAAACCTTCATGCTTGACCAATACAGAACCGTTATCGGTAACCTTGGCCGGTGCATCCATGGCCTTCATCTTGGTTCCGAAGCTGGGGGCATAGTGGCCACCTACACCGATAATTGCAAAAGACTGTGTTGCAAGCAGAGCTGAAGCTGCGAGGAGAGTCTTAAATTTCATGGATTGCTCCTTTGTAAACGTTTTGAACTGA
Source organism: Fibrobacter sp. (assembly GCA_045600425.1). Lineage (GTDB taxonomy): Bacteria > Fibrobacterota > Fibrobacteria > Fibrobacterales > Fibrobacteraceae > Fibrobacter. Next base: position 6,473 of record JAZRXW010000079.1, on the reverse strand, counting down.
AACTACATTAAATTTTTACAAAACGGACTCCCTATTTTTGCCAAAATGGCGAAATTCGCCAAAAATTAGCTGAAAAATCCCTTTTGACCTATCTTAGGTAATCTGTTCTGTATTTTACTGGTTGAGTTTCTTTAGAAGATCCGCCTTATAATAAAAAAAATTCCCGACCTTATTTGTCGGGAACTTTACAAATGAAAGCGATTCGCGATGGCTATTACTTCTTTTTCTTCTTGGAAGTATCGATAGTAACGTTCACGGTTTCTTCACCCTTCACGGTCACCAGTTCTTCTGCTGCCTTGCGGTTGTTGCATTCTGCACGAACCAGGTGGTCACCAGCTTCCAAGTTGTGGACGGTCAGCGGAGCGCCATCGGTCTTGTCTGCCAGGTCGCCGTCGATGTAGACGTTGCACTTGCCCGGAACGGTTGTAATCTTGATGTGGCCCTTAGGAATCTTGGTGCCGAAGTTGAAATCGTTACAATTGTCCTTGCCCGGCCAAATGTTAACGCGCTTGTTCACCAGTTCATAACCCTGGTCGATGACCACGAGAGTCTGACGGCCGGACTTGACGTTCATGTTCACAATGGGGCTCTTGCCGAGAGGTTCGCCACCCAGGAACACATCGCTGTTAGGAGGTTCGGTAATAATGTTGACCACTGCAGCCTTGTTGCGGGGAGGAGGTTCGTCACCATCGCAATCGGTTGCGAAGACGTTGGCGTAGAGGAATGCCACCATCAGGGCGAAAATATAAAGCTTCTTCATGAGAGAACTCCTATTCAGTTAATTTGCTGTTTAAAAATACAAAGTTTTTATAAAAAGTTTTGAAAAACTTTGATAACCAAGGGGCATTGATGGTTTATTTGACGCGTTAGCGGGCTGTTTCGTTGCATTCATTGTTAACTTTGTTGTTATGAAGGCTCTTTATCAGAAAATCCGTACCTTAAACGGGAAAAATTATGGTCTATACAAATCTCTTGGGGAAAAACCTTGGGATTTTGGTGATTTTTCGCTGGAATTTCTTCACGTGCAGGGGGACCCTTTTGCCCCCGCGTCCCGTGTCTTGATAAAGGCAAGTCTTCAGATGCTGGGGTATTCATCCGTATGGGGAAGTTCCTTTAATCGTAGACTAGCGCTTTCGGATTATCTCCTCCGTCGAATGAGTGCCGTGGTGAAGGAACGTTATCCCGATAAGGATTCCGATGTAATTTTTGATGTGGCTGGACCTGAAATGCTGGTGCGGAATTCCCTTTGGGTGGACAATGGGGAACTTAGGGCGTGCCTACAGGTAAAGCTTCCGGGAGAAGGTCGTAAGATTCAGTCCGAGGCGGCCGCCGAGATTTTGACCATGGTTCTTCCCGATTTGGTTTCGGCAAGTCTCTACAATAGCGGTTCCAAGAATCCCGAGGGAGTTTCTCCAGAGTTGCTTGCCCATTATCAGGTGTTGGCGGATCGTTCCGCAATCTTAGGGGAACTCCAATCTCGAAATCTGGTGGCCTTCGTTCCTAATGGAGCCGTCCTACCGAGAGCCTCGGGTATATCAGAGGAACCTATGAACGGTGCCATTCCTTTTGAATCTCCTAAAGAAATGGTAGTCACCATGAATGTGAACGGACGGGAAATTCAAGGAATGGGAATTCCCAAGGGCATTACCGTGATTACCGGAGGTGCCTTCCATGGAAAGTCTACCTTGCTGCAGGCCTTGACCCGTGCCGTGTATCCCCATATTCCGGGAGATGGTCGTGAAGGCATTGTGATTGATGAAACAGCTGTCCGCATCGGGGTCGAAGATGGACGCAGTGTCCGCGGGACGGATTTGAGCCAGTTCGTGCGTGACCTGCCCGGCGGTGTAAGCACTAAGGAATTTACTACAGCAAGTGCTTCGGGCTCTACCAGCGAAGCTGCCAACCTGCTGGAAGCCATGGAAGCGGGCTCCAACACTTACCTTATAGACGAAGACTCTTCCGCAGTGAATTTCTTGATTCGCGATGCCCGTGTCCGTAAGCTGCTGGGCGATGACCGCGAACCGCTGATTCCGCTGACGGATAGGATTCGCGACATCTGCTATGGTTCGGCAAACACCACGGAAGGCTCGTGCGCCGCAACAGCATCAGAAAGCAAGTGCTCCGCAACCGCATCAGATGGCAAGCGCGCCGCCTCTCCAGAGTGTCATCCTGAGCCGAAGGCGAAGGACCTTGCTGTCCGTAGCTTCATCCTCGTGGCTGGCGCCTGTGGCGATTACCTAGATCTCGCAGATAACATCATTGTTATGGCCAACTACAAGGCAGAATGCGCCAAGGGCTTCTTCACGTGTCATCCTGAGCACAGCGCAGAAACTCCGACAACGTGTCATCCCGAGCACAGGGCAGAACCCCCAACAGCGTGTCATCCTGAGCCGAAGGCGAAGGATCTAGCCATTGGTTTACCTTCTTTCGTTGCGCCCGCCTGCCGTAGCTTCGCTGACTACATCAAACCCATCCAGAATAGTATCCGCCCCACTTCTGCAGTGGAACGCCAGGTGAAAGTAAAACTTTCCGGCGATTATATAGTGCAAATCGGATTCCTTGTTTCCGACACCAGCCGTCTTGTTACGTTGTCTGATAAACAGCAACGTCTTGGCGCAGGATTTATGCTTTTGAATCTTTGTCAGAACGTTATGAGCAATGGCGATGCGGGTACATCTCAGGCGGGTTCCGCTTCTGACGCAGGTCAAACAATCGTAGAAAGCATCGAAAAACTTTGCGACAAGATCAAGAATGTTGGCTTCCGCAACCTGCCTCAGGGCATGAGCCGCGAGATGAGTCTGCCCCGCCCCATCGACATTGCTTGCGTGCTGTTCCGCTTGCGGGACCAAGGCAGAAAGTAACGCTAAGGAATTGGGGAATGATGACGAGGCTACTTCACATTCTTCTATGTATCGCGGTGCTGGCCTTAGAGGCTTGCAATGCATACTACTATGAAGACTATACCCAAACCTTGAATCGTTACGATTTGAAGGTGGCGAATTTTGTGGAACTGGATTCCATCATTCTTCGCCAGGATTCCTTGGATGTAGACCTGTTCTATCCGGACACGGTGGTTTCCAGCGTCTTTAAACATGACCACCGCTTTAGAAATTACCAGCCGGTGGATTCTATACTGCTTGTGAATTCGGATTCTTCGTCGGCGACCATGGTCTCGCTGTCCGTAAATAGGGCGAATTCTTCTGCAAATCCCTTGTCCTTTGAATTCAAGATGGATATTGAGTATGCGGCGACGGATTATGCTGGTGATGATCATAGACCCTATTGGAGTGGTGTTTCCACTACGCGGTTCTATTTGGATATTTTCGGCTGCAACGATATTAACTGCGAAACCGCAGAGAAAATTGTATGGCACAATGGCAATTACTCCAATGTACTGGTTCTTGGCCCCGATGATTTCAAGTTTTCCAAAAGATCCTTTGAACAGTTTTATGATGGGGACTGTTCCGACTACACCAGGGAATATTCCTTCAACCTAAAAATTGACCATCCCCGTATCAAGCTGGATGCCAATATTCAGCAGGGGTATATAGAATGTCGTGAAAAAGTGCCGAGTGGAAACTGGGGGTAGTATATGTTAAGATTTTTATTGCATATCGCCCTGTTGTTCCTTCTGGTATCTTGCGGAGATTTAATTGGCCCGGAAGCCCACACAAAACCTGTGGAACTTTATGAGCTGGGGCTAGATAATCGGGCGCCTGTCGGATATGTATTGGCCGAGAATGATTTTACGGTTCGCAGGTTCTACTACTACGCCGTCAATGAAAAACTGAAAGCTGTTGGCGACACCGTATTTGCAAAGTCGGCTAAGGATCTAGTAAGTTTTGAATTTCCCGCAAGGAACATTGAATCCGAGACGGTGATGTTTGTTGCCGAATTGCAGGCCGATGATTCCGTGACAGTAAAGCTTCAATCCTTGACGGAGGTGGGGCGTAAAAATGAATTTATACTCAGCACGGCAAGTACTTTGCTAACCCCGCGAGTCATGGAATTGATGCGGCAGGGTTACCCGGTTTATACTGCAAAAAATATGGCGTTACAGGAGCTACAGAGACAACTCAATGTTCGTGAGGAACTTTTTGATATCGAAGATGTAGATGTTCCCTATGGAAATTATGACACACGTTGTGTAAATTGTGATGTTCGGACAATTTGTACCCGCTCCAATTTCGTCGTTTATGCCTGGTCCTTCGTAAGGCAGGATAAGAGTGCTTCCGGGTATAGGGATTTTCTTGATAGAGTCAAAGCAGACTTTGCAGAAGATGGAATCCTGAATGAAGAACATGTCGTCGTGCCGATTGTGGATTATGGACTTATGAACTTGACGCTCATTTCCCGCGATATGGATTCTCTAGTTTCCTCAATGAAGCTAATCTGGGATACAAAGTATACTAGGAATGGTAGCGGTCATTCAGATAGTTGGTATCATAGGGATTACTGTAAAAGTATGGGGCAATTTGCCGGGGACTGGCAAAACAAAATGCTAAACCATTTTTTAGGCTTTGGAAAATGCAATCGCGATAACCTATTTGAAGTTCTGGATAATCCTTTTGAAAGTGGCGCTTCCCAGGACGAGAAGTTCATTTGTGATATTCGCAGTGCCAATGGGCGTTACGGGTCGAATGTCTGTGATACGAGCTTTGCGTGGCGACCCTTTACGCAGAAAGAAAAAGACCTTGGACTCTGCATTAGTGACACTGCCCTTGTGCGTGAAATTTATGCATTTAAGGATTCTGTCAAGTACAAGTGTGCTCCAGATGGAAACTGGTACAAGGTGATTTCTTACGATGAACTCAGGAAGAAATTTGAGTGTCGTACGACGGAAATCTACTATGTTGAAGACATTGGAGAATACCGCTCGCGGGCTTTCATAGATCGTGAATGGCAGTACCAGAAATTTGATGTTATTAACGGGGAATGTAACAGAATTAAGCTGCAAGCTCGTTGGGAAGAAATTGATAAGCATTTTTATGGTGGACGCTGCCACTGACTTCTGATTGATAACGAGGTTATTAATCGGTTTCAATTTCTGAGTCTTGGACTTGTTCGTCTACGGCGTTTATGGAGTCCTTGTCGATTGAAATGTCGCCTTCGATTAAATCATCTTCCATAATCTTGATGCATCGAATGGAGTAGCCTTCTTTTCGAAGGCGATTTTCGCTTGATACGTTTGCACGATTTGCCACAAAAACCTTGATGACTGAATGTACGTTATTGTATTGGGTTGTAAGAAAGTTTGCATTTTCCCCAATGTCTTTTATAGATCCGTCATGGAACAAATAACCCGTGGGAATGGCTGAAAAACCTGCACGATCGGATCCAGAATCGGTGTTCCACAAAGTTGTCTTTGCCTTTAGCGCCTTCCCTGCGGTGGAGAATCCTCCGAACTTTTGGAACAGGTCGTCAAACTCGTCGCTGCTAGGTAAGCGCCACCCTTCTGGGCAAATTCCCGTTATGATTTTGAGCGAGGGTGTCGTGTCGTGCAAGTAATCACCATAGTTAGTGGAAATGTTGTACCCTTCCTTTTCCAGCTCTATGGAATCAATGGCCGCACCCAATGTGTAGAGCCTTCCGAAGATATCGCAATAGTCTTGGATGGAAGAATCGCCTCCGCACCACATCTTTCCCTTAAGGGAGGGCGTGTTTACGGAGTCCGCGTAGTTGAGGTTTTGAGCCATCCAGGTCTGGTCTTCAATTTGTACGGTCCTGTATTTTTTCCCGTCGCGTTTGTCTGTAATTTCACCATAGGAAATGTCGGGGTTGAATACGTCGTCTAGTTTGTATGCAGAGGAGCTGGATTGTGCGCTACTGGAGGAACTTCTTTTGACGGGGATGTTTTCTATTCTGTTATGCCAGTCGTCGTTGGATCCACCTGTTGGACTTGAATCTTCGGCGCATGCGACGAAAAAGAGGGCGGCAAACGTTAAGAAAATGGTTGTGACGATGTTTTTCTGGCTTGTCATGGGAATAAAAATACAATAAAAGAGATTTTTTTCTACTTCGTTGATGATCAATGAGTTAGAAAATCGAAGAAAATAGGGCTTGTTTTGCTGGGTGTCAAAAGAAAGTTGTGAATAGAATGTTTACAAATTGGCGACTTTGTGGAATAAATCCCGTTATCTGCGGAAAAACGCAAAAAAAGTGAAATTTTTTTTAGAAAAACCCTTGACATCGCACGGGAAAATTCTATAATTGGCCTCACCCTCGAACGGGACGCCCGAAAGGACCGAACGAACGAGACGGCAACCCGTGAGGCTGCCGGGCAGATTGAAGGAATCGGAGATATGCTTTGTGACGGACCTTAGAACGAAAAGTTCAAGGAAGTCAATTTATGAACGTGATTACAGGACCAAGACTTTAAAAAAACAATTTATGAAGAGTTTGATCCTGGCTCAGAACGAACGCTGGTGGCGTGTCTTATACATGCAAGTCGAGCGGGGTCTTCGGACCTAGCG
>JAZRXW010000078.1:0-8440 GCA_045600425.1 Fibrobacter sp. | reverse complement strand
CTGCAAAAGCAACGTTAGCGGTAGCTTCGTTACCGTCACACGCAATCATCTTTTTTGCCATGTGTGTCTCCAATTATTGTGATAGTTCAATTAAAACTTGCGATTTATAAAAATCCAAGGTAAATTTACTTAGTTTTTTTGTCAAAAAGTGAAAATTTTTTCAATTTTTTAGTAAAAACCCGGTAATTTTTTAACACGGCGTGTAAAGACGCTCAGAAAAATGGACTCTCTGAGGGGTAAACGACCTTTTTGAAAACTTACAAAAAGGTTACTTGAACGAAAATGATGCTGTTTTTGACAAAAATGGAACTTTATAAAGGCGAACGTAATCCCTTTTAAATTTGCACAAATTTACACGAAAAGGTCTCTTTGACTCCAATGCAAATTTTGAAAAGCCTGTGTTGGAGAATATATTAAGGAAGGATAAGTTTTAGCCAAGAGGAGTGTTGAATGGCTAGTTTGAAGATGGTTTTGATGGCCGTAGGCGCCTTGGGATTTGCAGCGGGATCTGCATTTGCCGCAGTAGAAAATTTTACCTGGAAGGCGGTTTGTGTAAATGCGGGTCATACTCTGCTGGCTAGTTCCGATCATTTTGAAATTTGCAAGAAGGCAAAGCACGATGACGGAACCGCCAATAATGCCTCCTTGGACGCAAGCACCGCTCAGAATGCGCTGAATACTCTGGAAAAGATTTTTACGACTTATCACGATTCCGCACAATGGATGTACCCGCAGCCCAGCAATTCCAAGGAAAAACTGAAAAGTGTAGCCTACCTATTCGAGGATTCCAAGATGGGTGCGCTCTATGGCGGTGCCAATACAGAAGCCTGTGTCAAGAATGGGGCGGGGAAGGATGAATGTTCTCCGGGCCTTTGGCTTGGATCGGGAGCATTTAAGGACTTGTGGGGTTTGGCTCATGAATACGCCCATGGCTTGCAGAGCGTGGCGGGCTGGATGGGCTCTAATGCAACCTCTGGCTGGATCTGCGAATCCCACGCCAACTGGATGGCCCATCAGGTAAATCCTACGGACGCTCATTACTGCTCCGAGGCGCTGATCAATTTCCCGTATTTGTATTATGGTTCTACTCGCGACCGCTATTGCAACTGGCAGTTCATGGAACACCTGAAAGAAGAATTCGGTGGCGGCTGGAAGGGCGTTCAGGCCGTGAATCGCATGTGGATGAACAAGCTTAATGACGGTGACGCTGGTTACCAGACCCAGACTCCTTTTGACGCCATGATTGGCGCATACGATTGGCAGTATTCTGATTTGACTCAGCAACTGGGCAAGTTCGCCATGAAGAATGCTACCCTGGAATATGCCGGTGCTAAAAAAGCTCTTTATAAGAAGACCTGGGGTGATTATGAATTCGCAACCCGCCGAGACGCAAGCTGGGGCGATATTTACCATAGACACAGTCGCGTGACCATGTTGAATCAGGTTGCCGGGGAAGGTGACGCAAGTCAGCAGGTTGGTGTTGCTAATGCTGGTGAAAGTTCCGCGCCGGCTGTCTTCTATCAGGTTCCAAGCTACTGGGCACCGCAACGCTTTGGGTACAATCTGGTGCGCCTCTATCCGGACTCCGCCGGAAAGGTAACCGTGAAGTTCCGCGGTATTGTTCAGCAGTCGAAGCCTTCTGCGGAATATGGCTGCTTTGGAACGGAATCCATCTGGGAATGGTCCGCAGCCTCCAACAAATGGGTGCAAAAGAACCTCTGTAACTTCTCTCCGGAAAAGATGCCTGATCCGGGCTCCAGCTGGACTGTGGGGCTGGTTGCTGAAGGTGCCGACGGCACACCACGCTATAGCGAAATGAAGTCCGGAACCGCCTTCAATCTTGAAATCGAAACGAAGGCCAATGACAAGGCCTTGTGGCTTACGGTAACGGCAACCCCTAAGGACTTGTACACCATTACTTGGGACCAGTTCTACTATACTCTTTACCGCTATCCCTACATGATTCGCGTAGAAAACGGCAAGCCCGAAGGCTATGAGCCAGGCGCTTGGAAACCTGCGGGCTATAAGGCCGGCAGTGGCGATTCCGAGGGAACGGCAACCGGATTCAAACGACACGAAAATGGCGGTGGCTGGGTCAGCACCAAGGCCAATGTGGCTGCAACTGTCTATGTGGGGCCTAACGCTGTGGTGAATGGCGGAACCATTAGCGGTAACGCCCGCATCGAAGACTTTGCCGTTGTGAACGGCGGAACCATTGGCGGAAAGGCTGTGGTCCGAGGCCGCGCCCTCGTTACCGCAGGAACCATGGGCGACAACGCCGTGCTAGAAGATGACGCCTGGCTTGTCAGCGGAACGATTTCCGGTAATGCCAAAGTCGGTGCGCTTTCCATCATCGTCAATTCCACAATTACAGATGACGCCCAGGTGCAGGGTGTGATGTGGGCTGTTGCGGACAAAAAGTTAAGCGGTACCGCACAGCTCCGCGGCGACCTGGAAAACAACTTTACCCAGCAGCTGACCAAGGGCGTTTTCTACGGCATGGTAGATGACGGCATGCTGGCAGATGTAAACTACGGAGCCAACCGTACGGACGCTCCCAAGGAAGCTACAGCAGACTTTAGCGATGTCAAATGGTACTCTATTCCCGAGGATATAGTTACGCCGGATGTTGAAGTGGATCCGCCTGAAGTCATCAAAAAGGTTCGTCCGACGGCAGCAGGGGCGATTATGAACCGTGGTAAGTTTGACGTCAAGGGCCGTAGTCTGGAGCGTGTCAAGAGCAGAATAAGAATTTATTCTTTCTAAAGCCTGTTTTTTACAAAAACACTATGACTTAATAAAAAGTCCCGCCGGAATAACCGACGAGACTTTTTAATGTAATTTGTTCAAAAATCCGTATTTTATACGAAACTTTGACAATACCTTACTTGCACTTGAATCCCTGCAGTTCCAAACCAGCTTTCATTTCGGCGTAGCTGGACTTGCGCTGCATGTTCATAGCCTTGATGAAGGGGCTTTCGTTGGCGGTGTGCAGTCTAAAACCAGTCATGGTTTCTTCCACGGTGCCCTTGCCACTCTGAATGAACATCTGCTTGAGTTGTGCGCGACGGCTTTCCAATTCGGGGGTCACAAACACGTCGGTCACCAAGTCCACGTTATCAATATGATCATCGGTAATTACCAGAGACATGGTCACGTGATTCTGGATGCCGCCAAACTGACCGTTGGTGGAACAAGTCAGGTTCTGAGTACCTGCTTTTTTCTTAGAAGCGGCTTTGGCGGGCTTTGCAGCGGGCTGGGCCTTGGGAGTGTACTGCAAAGCGGCAAACAGCTGTTCTTCGCTGGCGGCGCCCTGAATGCGGTTCACGATACGGCCGTCCTTAATCAAGAAGAAAGTGGGGAAGGCCTGGATGGGCAAGGTATTCTTGATCTTCTGGACGTTGGGTTCGTCAAAGCCCACGGAAGCCACCTTCACGTCGGGATACTTCTTTGCGATATCGATGAGGGTGGGAATCATGATGAGGCACGGCGGGCAGCTGGAAGAGAACACATCCAGAATGGTGGGCCTGTCGGTGTTCATGATTTCTTTTTCAAAGTTGCTGTCATCTACACGAACGATCTTGATGACTTCATCCTGGGCGGCGGCTTTAGAGGTCTTAGCGGGAGCGGCGATTACGTTGGTGAATGCACCCATGGCAGCAACCATGGCGACTGCGCCCATAAAAAACTTAAACTTCAAACATTTCATTGAATTAACTCCTTTTAATACATAACGTAAAATAGAAAACTTTGATTATATAGGCTAGTAGTATAATGAGCGTCGGCCGAGATGAAAATGAAAAAAATATTTTTATTTAGTTGAAAGTCAACACAAAATTTGGTTCAAGAACGTACTTTATTTGTACAAATGATTCTCGATTAAAGGAATATCATTATATGAGAAAATTTATTTATCTGACCCTTATGGGTGCTTTGCTACATGTTTGCGGTTGTGGGGATGACGATTCAAGGATAATAGGTTCTTTCGAAGAGCCTGCAAGTAGTTCTTCTAGTATAACAGACGAAGATTTTTCTGATGTGTACAAGGTATCTTCCTCCAATGAGTTTGTAGAATCTTCCGAGGCAAAACAAGAGTCCTCGTCTTCTATAGAGAGTTCCTTTGTTTGGGATGGAGGGCATGGCGATGTCCCCAGAGACTTCTTTAATGGTCACATGAAGAATCGTTCTAGTGATTCATCGTTCTTGTTGGCTCCTGAAGTGTTAGGGATTGGATACATGAGTCGTAACGAGAATGGATTTCATTATTTAGAATCGACCAATCTTGAAAAAATTTCTCTTGAAGATGCTAAAAAGATTTTCCCGAATACTATAAAGACCTTGCAAAAGGATGGAATTCTTTTAAAAGAGGAGTACTATTTAGTCTTTATTACTGTTAGTTCGGACGCCGATATTAACATATTGACCAAGGTTGGTTCGGACACCTTATTTAGTATTGCTACATATCAGAAATGGGAGGACTTATCATTCATGGAACTGCGATTGCGAAAAAACTGATGAATCCTGTTTGTTCCTGAAAACTTTCTACTATCAAGAATCTTTTAAGTCAAGAAGACCGTATGGTATGGACTTCTAGTCAGCATGGGTTGAGACGCACATGACTCTAGCCCCAAAGGAGTAATGTTCCACCACAAAAAATCCCGCAGGCGTTTGACCTACGGGATTTTTTCATCACTGGATCCTTCAGGGCTTCGCCCTTCAGGATGACGTACGATGCACTTCGCTCAGGATGACTCGAACCTGGAACCTCGAGCCTATTAGCCTTCAACCTGTGAGCAACAAAGCCCCAGATATAAATCTGGGGCGGTTGCGAGAGCTAGTGCCTACGAGAGGTACTAATTCTACTTTAGCACTAGCAGCCTACATTGGGAAGCTTTGCGAGGCTTGCTGCGATGTCAGCATCCGTGGGGATGTAGTCATTCATGTCGCCGTCGTTGAACTTCTGGTAGGCAACCATGTCGAAGTAGCCGGTACCGGTGAGGCCGAAGAGGATAGTCTTGGCTTCGCCCTTTTCCTTACAGCGCAGAGCTTCGTCGATGGTAGCGCGGATAGCGTGGCTGGATTCCGGAGCGGGCAGGATACCTTCGGTCTGAGCGAAGAGCTTTGCTGCTTCGAACACCTTGGTCTGTTCCACGGAGTCAGCGCGCATCAGGCCCTGATCGTAGAGTTCAGAAAGGACAGAGCTCATGCCGTGGTAACGCAAGCCACCAGCGTGGTTTGCAGACGGAATAAAGCTAGAACCCAGAGTGTACATCTTGGCCAGCGGGCAAACCTTACCGGTATCGCAGAAGTCGTAAGCGTACTTACCGCGGGTAAAGCTGGGGCAGCTTGCAGGTTCGATAGCCAGAATATCGTAGTCAGCTTCGCCGCGGAGCTTTTCGCCCATGAACGGAGAAATCAAACCACCCAAGTTGGAGCCACCACCTGCGCAACCAATGATCATGTCGGGCTTAACACCAAGCTTCTTGAATGCAGCCTGGGCTTCCAGACCGATAACGGACTGGTGCAAAAGAACCTGGTTCAGAACAGAACCCAGAACATAACGGTAGCCTTCCTGAGTAACAGCTGCTTCAACAGCTTCGGAAATAGCGCAGCCCAGAGAACCGGTGGTGCCCGGGAATTCTTCGTTGATCTTGCGGCCAACGTTGGTGTTCATGGAAGGAGACGGAGTAACGGAAGCACCATAGGTGCGCATCACTTCGCGGCGGAAGGGCTTCTGTTCGTAGGAGCACTTCACCATGTAAACCTGGCAGTCGATGCCGAAGAAGGCAGAAGCCATGGAAAGAGCGGTACCCCACTGGCCAGCACCAGTTTCGGTGGTTACACCCTTGAGGCCCTGCTGCTTGGCGTAGTAGGCCTGGGCGATAGCGGAGTTCAGCTTGTGGCTACCGCTGGTGTTGTTGCCTTCAAACTTGTAGTAAATGTGAGCCGGAGTGCCGAGAGCCTGTTCCAGGAAGTAGGCGCGAACCAGTGGAGACGGGCGGTACATCTTGTAGAAAGTCTGGATGTCCTGGGGAATGTCGATATATGCGGTATCGTTGTCCAGTTCCTGCTTCACCAGTTCGGAGCAGAACACGCCTTCCAGTTCGGCAGCGGTCATGGGCTTGCCGGTACCCGGGTTCAAGAGCGGTGCAGGCTTCTTCTTCATGTCGGCACGAACGTTGTACCAAGCCTTTGGCAGTTCAGATTCTTCCAGGTAGACCTTGCAAGGTCCGTCAATCTTCAGGGAGGAGCAATTACGCATATTATTTTAATCCTTTTTTATAGAATAGCGCTGGTTTTGAACTTCTGAAAACTTTTGAAACGCAAAATTTGAATGTTTTTCGTCAATATTTCAAGAAATTCAAAAAATTACAGCTACAATTTATACAAAAATCACGGGTTTGGACTATAAAGCTATCAAAAAAAGGAAAATTATACAGACTCAGCCACCTCTTTTTCTAGGAGAGCGTGGATGTAGGTCTGATAGGGGACCCCGGCGGCGGCATTTGTGAAATTTTTTTTAGCACATATTTGACAAATGGCGCACCGATTACGATATGACTAGTGTAACAAGGAGATTGTATGTCCAAATACATAGTCAAGAACATTCAGTGCGGTCTTTCCGCTTGTGGCCTCTGCGCCGACACCGTAAACGTAGAAGTGGAATTCCAGGATGAAACAGGCAAGTCTGTATTCATTTCCGCAGTGGAATTCGAAAGTTTTCCCAATATCTACAGGACCGAGGAAAGCGTTTACCAGAAGCTTCTGAACAGCGGAGCCGAAAGCGAGGCGGCTGCAGACAAGCTTTCCAGAAAGGAACTGGACGAACTGGGTGACGAATTCTTCGGGAACATGAATGCGAATTGCGTCGTTTACAACGGCGAGGGTTATGCGGGCTTCTACGACGATAAAAAGTGCGGTGGAGACCTGCATGATGCGATTCGCTTTGTAGTCTACATCGTCCGTTCCGACTGGGATGAAATCGACCGAGCCAAGAAGGAATTCGTGGGCAAGGCCATCGGTGACTTCGAAATCCCCAAGTGCGACGCCGAACGCGCCTGGGAACAGGGCGTGGAATTGGGGGAGGAAGAATAACCCCGATAGTCATCCTGGAGGATGCATCGCGACCGCTAGGACCTCGATGGTCATCCTGGAGGAAGCATCGTGACCGATAGGACATCGATGGTCATCCTGGAGGGAGCATCGCGACCGCTAGGATCCCGGTAGTCATCCTGGAGCGCAGCGATAGGATCCAAAACATATGTGTTGTGTGGGGAACTCCGAGGCGAATGCTTCGGAGTTCTTTTTACAAAACCTTTACCTAAGCTCCCTTGCCAATTTTCGATAGCTTTCTATAATTCCTCCCGAGCGTTACGAAAAGTCTCCTGAACACCTGATAAAAAATCAGGTGTTTTTGTTTTGCCAAAAATGTCTCAAAAATCAAGGGGGAAACCATGCCTTTTTTGAAATTTGAGTTCAAAAAACAATCATAGGAGACAAATATGGAAAATAAGGGAAATGTTCTTATCTACGAAACGGCCGACGGCACAACCCAGCTTGATGTTCGTCTGGAAAACGAGACTGTTTGGCTGTCTGCTGAACAAATGGGACTTTTGTTCGGAAGAGATTCAAAAACCATTCGAAAACATATAAATAACACCTTAAATGAAGAATTACATGGGGAAGTGGTTGTCTCAAAATTTGCGACAACCACTCAACATGGCGCAATTTCAGGTAAAACGCAGGTTCATGAAGTTAATTATTACAACCTCGATGTTATCATTTCCGTGGGCTATCGCGTCAAAAGCAAGCAGGGCGTCATGTTCCGGCGCTGGGCAAATACCGTCTTGAAGGAATACCTGCTGAAGGGATACGCCGTAAACCAAAAGCGTTTGCAGGATTTAGGGCAGGTGGTAAAGCTTCTGAAGCGCACAAAAAGTTCCCTTGATGCGTCGCAAGTACTTTCTGTTGTAGAAAATTACGGGAAAGCCCTTGAATTGCTGGATTCTTACGATCATCAGACCCTTGCAAGGCCAAAAGGGGATGAACCCACCTATGTTTTGACCTATGAGGAATGCCGGCAGGTCATCGACCAGATGAGCTTTTCCGAAAAGTCCGAAGTCTTCGGCAAGGAAAAGGACGATTCCTTCAAGGGGAGCATCGGCGATATCTATCAGACTTTTGACGGAATAGAACTTTACCCCTCGTTACAGGTAAAGGCTGCCAACCTTCTGTATTTTGTAACAAAGAATCACTGCTTTTGGGACGGAAATAAGCGCATTGCCGCCACCATGTTCCTTTACTTTTTGGATCGGAACGGTGCGCTCTATAAAGATGGCGAAAAGACCATCGATGACGCAACACTTGTGGCCCTCACCATTATGATTGCGGAATCCAGGCCCGAAGAAAAGGAAATCATGGTGGATGTTATCGTGAATTG
>JAZRXW010000077.1:0-4574 GCA_045600425.1 Fibrobacter sp. | reverse complement strand
CCGGATGAGCCTTGAGGGTCATGGTCTGGGGAACCCAGTCAGCGTTGGTGAGCTGCTTTTCAGCTTCGAAGTGACTGAATTCGTAAACGGGAACAATATCAATTTCCTTAGCGGCCTTAGAGATATTGGTAACCTGGATGTCCTGGAGGAGGGTGTTGGATCCGGTCGGAACGAAGATGGTGACCTGAGTGCGGACGCCCTGGCATTCAGCAATCCAACGCATATAGGACAGACCTACGTGGCATTCCCACTTGTCCATCTTGGTGAGGGTCGGAACCACGAACGGAGAGAACACGCTGTAGCCCTTAGCATCCTTAACGCGGATGTAAACAGTGCTTGCCTTGAAGTCAGAGCAGGGCATCTGAGCGATGTACTTGGTAATACGGTTCAGAGCGGGGTCGCCCTTACAAACCAGGGTACCACCAGTAGTATCAACGATACCACCGAAGTTCAGGGTACCAACGTAGTTGCACCACTTGATCGGGGTTGCCGGGTTGGTGAGAACGTATTCTTTAGCAGCGTCATCGAAGTAACCGTACTTGGCAGCGGCCTTAGCGGACACCTTTTTTGCAGCGGGCTTCTTTGTCTTTGTTGTAGCCATTGTATCTCCGTTAGAGAGGGGTTGTGATATAAAAGGGGTTAGGTTCTAGGGGCTAGGGAACACGGTTCATTTCGTTTCCAGAGTTCTCTAGCGACAAAACCTCTTTTCTTTGTTAAAATTTATAAATAAAAAAAGGCAATGGGGAAAAAAATTTCCCTATTGCGTATACATTTGTTTTACTTTTCGTTAGATTCAGCACCTTCGGGCTTCTGGTTGAAGTTTTCGAAGGGACGATTACCGAAGTTGATGTAGAAGTAGCCATCCAGTTTCTTGTTACGGATCGGGTCACGCAGGATACCGATAGCGGCACGGACATACTTCAATTCCACCAGAATGTGATCGCGAGACATGCAGTTCAGGAACGGACCTTCCGGATAAAGGGTGGGCTTCGGTTCCTCGGCGATCATCTTCTCCAAATTTTCGATTTCGGCAACTAACCGGCGTTCGTGAGCTTCTAGGGTACGAATCAGCTCCTTGTTATCAGCGCCGAAGAGGAATGCAAAACCCAGGGTACGGGGATCGTCATTAAAGCCGGTCAAGTGCTTGAGGACTTCCTTCTTCAGGACTTCCCTACCCTTGTCAGTAATATTGAAAACCACGCGTTCCGGACGATTACCATCACGTTCGGTGCGGCCTACAATGCAGCCGTTCTTTTCAAGGGTGGTCAGTCGATTATAGACGGTAGAAGTGCTCAAGTTAGCCCAACGGTCTAGTTCGCGTTCACGCACTTCAGTGATAATATCATAACCGCTGCGTTCGTGTTCGAGAATAAGACCCAACAGTACCAAGTCATATCGATTCATTTGCCCATTCCTCTTCTATTTAAACCATTTTTCCAGGGAAAAATCGGCCCTGAAAAAATTTGCAAAACTATTCCAAATTGGAATATACCTTAAATTTTCAAAAGTGGTACATATTGTGAAAAAAATATGAAAAAATTAGGGTCTAGCCTTTCTTGGGCATCTTTGACTTGGCGATGATCATGAAAAGCATGGTCAGAAAACCGCCAGTCACCAGCATGATGGAGGCGCTGACCGCAATATCCCCCATGCCCACAATGGGACTTGCAATACCACCCATCAGAAAACCTGCAGCACCCATGGCGGCGGAAGCGGTACCGGCATTCTTACGTTCGGCGTTCAATGCCAAGGCGGATGCGGGAGGCTGCATCAGACCGAACATGAATGTGGTCGCCATAAAGCATGCCTGCAGCAGGGGCAGCGGTGCGTGGGTCAGCAAACAGGCGGCCACGGCAAGGGATGCCACAAAAATACCAAAGCCTGCGATTTTAATGGCCGTACGGTCACTGCGGATCTTGCCGGAAGTGGCGCATCCAATAGCTGTGCAGAGCGCGATCAAGGCAAAGCAAAGACTAAAACCGATGGGGCTCAGTCCATAAAGTTTCTGGAAAATGAAGGGCGATGCAGCGATATAGCCGAACAGCACAATCATGGAAGCGGAACAAACCAGGAAGTAGCGGACGAATTCCCCATTACGGAAAACTTCACCGTACAGCGTAAAGCTAGCCAGAATAGACTTCTGGCTGCGACGACGGCATGGCAAACTTTCCTGGAACTTGCCCGCCATGAACAGCAGTACAAAACCGTAGATCAACAGGACCGCAAAGGTACCCTTCCAGCTCATGAAGTTCAGCAGGAAGCCGCCCAACACAGGAGCCACAATGGGGGCAACCCCATTCACGGCGCTGACCATAGCCAGAAACTTGGTGAGCACAAGGCCGCGGTAAGAGTCCGCAGAAACAGAGCGTGCAATCACAATTCCGCCAGAAGCAGCCAACCCCTGAACAAGACGGAACGCGTTGAACAAGGCAATATCTGGAGCATAAATGCAGGCGCAGGTACCCGCCACAAACAGGATGAGGCAAATCACCAGCAGGCGCTTGCGGCCGTACTTGTCGCTCAACGGACCGATAAACAGCTGGCCAATACTCAAGCCCAGCATGCTCATGGTTAAACTCAGCTGGGATGCCGAGGGTGTTGCCTTAAAGTAAGTGGCCAAGTTAGGCAGAGCCGGCAGGTAGAGGTCAGTAACGAAGGGCCCGAAGGCAGAAAGCATTCCCAGAAGGAACATCAAGAACGTGAATTTTGTTTTGGAACTCACGAATTTATCCTTATAAAAACAACAGGAGCCTTACACCAAACAGCGGTTTCTCGTTGATTTCGCGGGCCAACGATAGAAATTTTCAGAAGTTCGTTCAAGGGGATTGCGCAGCGCTCATCACAAACTCAGTTATAATGCCCTTCTACAACACGAGAATTCACCCCTAATTTCTCAGTTTTTCGACCGTTATCTAGAGGCGTAAAATCTACAACTCGCTGAACAACTCTATCTAAAACATTTTCCCAGTTCTCCCTATCCATCGCAAAGGCAAACGTATCGTCAACTCTAGCATTGCCATAAGCCAACAAACGATCATCCTCTATCGAGAAAATGCTATAGAACAGAGTTGCGTTCAATCTTGGCTTACCCGCGTAGTTTTGCCTGGCGTTGGGCTCAACATCCCTCCAAAAACGTAGGGAGTCAATAGTGACAACAAGTCCAGAAAGACTATCTAACTTGTCCCGCTTAAAATATGGGATTTTCATATCCTTGCCGTCCCAATTTACAAGTTTCGGCTCCACATCCTCATCAGAAACAGACCTAACATAAGGAGTCGCAGCAAAATACTGATCAAAAGCCCTTTCCAGATAAGACACGTACCATAGCCTAAAGCTTTTAAACGAGCCAAAATCATCCAGAACATCGCTCTCGTTATCCACAAAAGGTTCCGTCGCAAGAATCGTAATAGAGCTGGGAGGAGCAAACCAAGCGGGATCAGCAAACTTCCTGGAAGATCCGCCACACCCCATAAAAAAAACAAGCGCAAAAGAAACCAATAAAAGGAAAGCACATTTTTTCATCACCCAACAAACCTCTTATGGATTTCTGCTTTCCAGATCAACCCGAAAGACAAGATGTGAATCAACAACATCCTTTACAACAGGGATTTCCATTGACTTCTTGAATAAAATTTTTGATTCGCTAACATCGCTATAAAGGATTGCCGTATATTTTTTGTCACTCCTGTTATAAACGATAGAAAGCCCCTGATACGGGACGCCGTCTCTATACCACAGAATCATGTCATCGTTGTATTCAGATTCTTCAAGAGCGTACGATGGGCGGGTGATTTCTATCCGGCGCACAGACTGTTTCAGAGAATCCCCAGAAACTTCCGGTGTAGCCACATCAAATCTGCTACCGGAAAATACAATTTCGTCATTTCGGGATTCGTCCTGAACAGTTTCGTTCACAACAATTCGGAAAAAATTTCCGTATTGACTGCTGCAGCCCGACAACAGGGCAATACAAGAAAATAAAGCTATAACACCTAACCGCATGTACACAATATAAAAAAAAACGGCTCGCAACTGTCAAGCAGCGAACCGTTTTATTTGGCTAGATCCTTCGCCTTACGGCTCAGGATGACTCCTAAGACAATTAAGCCTGGCGCTCTACGAGCGCAGTCATAACGCCTCGGTCATGCCAATTCAAGCAAGCTTGATCGGCGCGACACTCCGGCTAATTATGCCTTATTGAGACGATCCTGAATCATGTCGATGATGTCAGAGAGTTCCTTCGGAAGGTGTGCGCCGAACTTCGGATAGTGATTTTCCTTAACGTCGACGAGTTCCTTCTTCCAGCCTTCAACATCAACGGTGGTGATTGCGGGGAGAGTCTTCTTGTAGCATTCGGCAAGGCCTTCAACATTGAGGGCACCGTCTGCCGGCATCAGACCAATCGGGGTTTCCTTAGCATTGTCCTTGCCGTCGCAACGGTCGAAGATCCAAGCGAGGACGCGGCTGTTGTCGCCGTAACCCGGCCACATGAAGCCACCCGGAAGTTCTGCGTTGTTTTCGTCCTTACGGAACCAGTTGACGTAGAAGATCTTGGGGAGCTTGTCTTCGGTAGA